>NZ_JNIL01000001.1:1357827-2036741 GCF_000702485.1 Alicyclobacillus macrosporangiidus CPP55
TGCGCCCGCCGCTGGTTGGCCAGGGCGACCACCGCAGCGAACACCGGACAGGATACCGACGTGCCACCCACCACCGCGGGCTGGCCCTGGAAGATGATCTGATACCCCGTCGCCGGGTCCGCGTTGCAGGCGAGATCCGGCACGCCGCGGCCGGTCCCTTGAATCGCGCTCTGGTACGACGGTTTCGCGAACACCGCGCTGAATCCGCCACCCGTGGCGCCGCCGTTGTCGGGGCCCCGGTAGGTCCAGGCGGTCTCCGTTCCGTCTGGCTGCAATGACGTTCCGCCCACAGCGATGGCCAAGGGCGTTGACGCCGGAGCGTCTGCGTGGCGGGCCCTCGGGCCGTTCGGATCGTGCAGGCCGTACGCCCCCTGATCGCCCGAAGCCACGCACACCGTAATGCCGCGCGCGTCCAACTGCTGGATGAGATCCGCCCATTGGCGGAGATCAGCGGGATCGAAGGATATCTCCCCGTCCCCGTAAGAGATCGACAGCACCGTCGGATGGTGCTGGGTGTCGTGCAGGATGTATTGAAGCGTCCTCGTCATCGATTGCGCGAACGACTCGTACGTATCGCCCGCGTTCACCTCGTACACCACGATGTCCGCGCCAGGAGCGAGGGCCCCCGCCCATTGGAGATCTAGCGTCGCCTCCTCGTCATCCGGGCTGCGCCCCCCGTCGTTCGGCGTCCCGTCCACCGACACGAACGTCACCCGCGGCGGGGTGATGCCATGTGACGTCCAGAACTGCTGCGCGTCGCGGAGATTGTATCCATTGGAGAACTCGAGCAGCCCGATGGTCTGGCCGGATCCGTCGAGATCGGCCGGAAAATGGTACAACCGGCGGATGTCGTCGGGAAAGTATCCCTGCCCATGGTTCGGGGCCACATGGCCGGTTGCATACACCGTTCGTCTTATGCGCACCTGGCTCGCCTCCTTCGAATGGATGTGCCAGCACACCGCATCTGCCGCCCGCGCCCCGCATGGCCGCGCCGGGCACGAGCGCCGGACACCCTCTCGCTCCTGTTTATAAAATACGGATCCTATCGCGCAAATCTGACCGGGCAAATGACGGATGGCCGGACAGGCGGGCCCCTTACGCAGACCCTCCCTCGGCGAAGGACCCGCTTGACGTCCCTTTCGATCCCGCGCCCCCTTCGTCCCCCTCCGGATCGCGGAGGATCTGCACATACCCGCGCCCGCCGTCGACGCGGATGAGGGCCCCGTCCGGGATCCGTCGCGTCGCCCCGTCCACGCCGACGACCGCCGGGATGCCGTACTCCCGCGCCACCACCGCCCCGTGCGTCATCATGCCGCCCACCTCCATCACGAGCGCCCGCGCCGCCTGAAACAGAGGCGTCCAACCCGGGTCCGTGAACGGGGCCACCAGGATGTCCCCCGGCGAGAGCTTTGCGTCCTCCGGCCTCAGCACCACCCGGGCGCGCCCCTCGGCGATCCCGGCCGACACCGGCGCCCCGACCAGAGCGCCCGCCGGTACGTCCCGGCCCCCACGCGTGCCTTCGATCACCTCGCCCTCACTGGTCATCACGCGCGGCGGCGTGAGGGTCTGATGATACGCGTGCTCCTGCCGGCGTGCGGCCACAAGCCCGCGCACCCCCGTCACGCCCTCCCCTTCCAACAGAGCCGCCAACTCCTCCAGGGACAGGAAGAAGACGTCGTCCTCCCGATCGATCACGCCGCGCGCCACAAGCCCCCGCGCCTCCTCCAGAATGGCTCGCCGGCACAGGTCGAAGTGACGGATGATGGTGTACTTCGGCGTCTCGCGCAGGCCGGCGAATCCTCGATAGAAATGGATGAGCTGCCGCAGCAGCTGGACTTTCCACCAGCCGCCCCGAAGCCGGCGGACATCCGCCAGCAGGGCCTGCGTCGCTTCCTCGGCCTCCCGCGCCCCGTCTGCGAATCGACGCCGGTGCTCGCCCGGGGCAAGCGTCCCGACCTGACTCAACACCGACGGCACCAGCGCCGTGGGCGTCTCGCGCCACCTCCGCCGGGTGATGTCGATCTCGCCGGAACACCGCATCCCGTACCGCGCCATGAAATCCCGCAGCGCTTCGCCGAACGCCTCCGCCCCCGGCACCTCGGCCAACCCGTCCCAGAAGGTCTCGTCCGCCGCCCGCCGCAGATAGGACAACAGCGGCGGGTGCGGGCGCGCGAGATCGGCGAGGTCTCCGATGCAAAGGCCCATCTCGCTGGTCACATTGCCGGGCAGCGACTTGTTCAACGCCGCGAGGCGCGCATCTTCGCCCAGCCAACGCCGGACGAGCGCCTGGGTCAAGAGGAATGACCCCACCCCGAGCAGCAGATACGGCCCCAGACACCGCAAGATGAGGACGATTCTGGTGCCGAGGTACTCCTGGATGCGGCGCACGCGTTCGGCCCCTGCGGTTCCCGCCAGCCACCGCTCCCCCGCCTGCACCTGGGCGTCCAGCTCGCGCTGGATGGCCTGCCGGATCGCCGCGGGGTCCCGCAGCGAGCGGGCGCCCCGCCCGAACAGAAGCGGCAGCACGGCCGCCAACGCCGCTCGTGCAACGCGGTGGACCGCCCGTTTGACCTGCGGATCAGCCGGGCGCTGAAACGATCGGCGCTGCATCACCTCCTCGAGGGCGCTGCCGATCCGCTCGTCGATGTGCCGCAACAGCCGCGGCACCACCCGCCGGGTGGGCCAGACGAGGAGGAGCTCCGTCGGGTCGGCGAACAGGTGGCCGCCCGCCTCCAGGACCACCGTGCTCTCGCTGCGCACTGATCCCCGTTTGCCCACCGGCAGCAGGGTGCGCAGCACCGAGATCCCGAGCGGTGGGATGGCGTCGGTCATCATCTGCTGGTGGCCGAAGGAGAAAAACACGTGCAGCCGGTCATCCGCCACGTGAGGAACCGGGTAGAGGGTCGTGATGGGCCGGCTCTGCACGATGAAAAACCGCCCGTCCGCCCAGCACCACTCGATGTCCTGCGGGGCGCCGTAGTGCCGCTCGATCCGCCGGCCGAGCTCGGCCAGCTCCAAAATCCGTTCATCCGGCAGCGCCTGCGCCGTCTGCAGGTCCTCCGGGACCTCCTGCAACACCGTGCCGCCCTCCGGCCGCCCCCAGGCTGCCACCGTCTTCCGGGCGATCCGCCGCTGCACAATCCGCCCGTCTCGCACCTGGTACAGATCGGCCGTCACCCGGCCCGACACCAACGCCTCGCCTAGCCCGTGGCTGGCATCGATGGAGACGATGCGGCGGTTGCCCGTCACCGGATCGGCCGTGAAGAGGATCCCGGACACCTCCGGAAACACCATCTCCTGCACCACCACCGCCAGGCGCACGGACCGGTGGTCAAACCCGTTTTTTGCCCGGTACGCGATGGCCCGGTCCGTGAACAGCGACACCCAGCACCGCCGCACCGCGTCCAACAGCGCCTCCCGGCCCCGGACGTTGAGCAGCGTGTCCTGCTGGCCGGCGAACGACGCGCCGGGCAGGTCTTCCGCAGTGGCGCTCGATCGCACTGCGTACGCCCGCTCCTCGCCCAGCCGCGCCCAGGCCGCCGTGACGGCCTCCTCCACTCCCCTCGGCATCGGCAGGGACAGCAGGTGCGTGCGCACACCCTCTCCGGCGGCACGGACCGCCTCCACGTCCTCCGGCCGCAAATGCGCCAGCCGCTCGAACCACGCGTCCATCTCCTTGCTCTGCCCGAGGAACGCCTCATACGCGGCGGTGGTCACACAAAAACCTGGGGGCACCGGAAAACCGGCTCGGTTGACGTTCTCCCCAGCCCTAAAGGGCGGGGATTCTTTCTCGCTCATCGCGAGCTACGCGGGTGCGCTGATGCGGATGCCACCGCACACCCGTGGGGGACGCCATCACCCCAACTACTGGGCCTAAGCCCAGATACTTGCGCCGAATGTTGACCGCGCCGACGCCATCACGGTGGAAGCGGAACCCGCAAGCCGGGCAGGTATACATGCGCCCTCGGGGTTTGTTTCTCCGGCTACACCCTGGACATTCCTGGGAAGTGTATGCCTCATCCTGGAGCATCACCTGCATGCCGAGCCGTTCAGCCTTGTAGGTGAGCAGCCAGCGAACCTTTCCCGCAACCATTTGGTGAATCCGTTGGTTTGCAGCAGGCCCGTAATCCACCCGCTTCCGAATGTCCCGCACATCACCGATGACCACCGTCTGCACCCCGCTCGCATGGAGGGTGGAGACCAAAGCTGTGGTCTGCTTGTGCAGAATATCCCATATCTGACGATCCAGTTTTCGCAACTGTTTATGCTTGCTTCGTTGAAGCTTTCGCCAACGGCGGGACCTTTTTTGCATGCGCGACTGCTTCGCGGCGAGGCGGGCTTTCAGTTTGTTCTGATACTGCCGTTTGGCCCGAAGCTCCCGCCCATTGCAAATCAGCGTCCGCTCGCCGTCGTGGACCACGGCCAGATGAACCTCTCCCAGATCCACCCCGGCTGTTCCTCCTTCCGGAACGGGTTCTGCCGCAGACCGGGAGTACACAGCCCGCAGTTCATAGGCCGTGCCCGTCCAACCCAGTTCGACCAAGACCGGAGCTTCCCAACGCCACGGCACGACCAACGGGGTGTTCCCGCGCCCGTTGGAGAGGATCAGGTTCCCGTCCCGGACCCGGATGGCGGACGATTTCCACTGGACCCGAAAGTAGCGCCGCCGACGGTAAGGCGGTTTGGCTTGTGGATCTGTTTTCCGGCGCTCGCGCCAGGACTTGAGAGCGGCGTAGAAGCTCTGCACCACTGCGTCCGCACTGTGGGCGTGGAGTCGGTTCGACGTGTGCCATCGCATCATCGACGAGGGTTTGAGCCAAACGCCATGCTTGCGCACCGTCCGCCAGAAACTCACGACGACGCAGGAATACAACGCTCCCGCCGCCCGCGCCAGGGCATCGAGTTGCGGGGTGGGTACCAAGCGCAGCCGCCGCACTTCATACCGATTTTTGGTTTTCGATGTACTGTTTGATGACGGCAAGCGGCGCACCCCCAACGGTGGAGACAAAGTAGGAGTTGGTCCACAAGGTCGGCAACCGGCTCCTAAGCCACGGAAACTCTTGACGCAAGATTCTCGACGAACGGCCTTTCATCAGTTTGACCAAGCGGTGGATGCCAAACTGCGGGTCCACTTCCACGAGCAAATGCACATGGTCCGGCATGACCTCCATTTCGATGATTTCCGCACGGCGTTCAGCCGCTACGTCTTGGAGAATTTCCTTGAGCCGTTCATCTACACCGTTGACCAGAACCTTTCGGCGATACTTTGGGCACCAGACAACGTGGTATTTGCATGAATACACAACGTTTCGATTGGATTTGTACTCCATGAGAGTATTATACAGCATGAAGAAATCTAATTGAGAACAAAAGAATTGGCCGCCTTATCCCCCGGGCAGAAGCCCGGGGCTCGCTAGCATGTCCAGATTCGTTCACAACCAAAGGGCCCTGGGCGATCACCGCCCAGGGCCCCGAATCCCCGTCCCCCGTCAACGATCCCCGGATACGCCGATCTCGCTTCTCGCCGCGGCCAAACTCATCCCCGGTCCAACCAGACGCTCCAGTTCGTCGGCCGACAACTGCTCGGGATACGCGCTCTCGTTGTGCAGCACCGCATCCAGGCCGAGCAGTTCCTCTTCGCGCGTCACGCGGAAGCCCATGACCGCGTCGACGATCTTGATGAGGATCAGCGTACCCACTCCGGAGAACACCCACGTCGCCGCCACCCCTGCCAGCTGCACCAGGAGCTGGTGCGGATTCCCGTGGATCAGCCCGTCGGCCCCCGCAGGGTTGACCAGCGTGGTGGCGAACAGCCCCGTGGCCAGCGCGCCCCACGTACCGCCGATGCCGTGTCCGCCGAACGCGTCGAGCGCATCGTCGTAGCCGAGCTTCCCCTTCATGAAGGTGGAGGCCAGGTAGCACAAGATGCCGCCGATGAAGCCGATCGGGATCGATCCCGCCGGCGTCACAAACCCTGCCGCCGGCGTGATGGCCACGAGTCCGGCGACGGCCCCCGCGCAGGCGCCGACGAGGGTCACGTGTCCGGTGCGCATGCGCTCCACCAGCATCCACCCCAGCGCCGCCGCGGCGGTGGCGGTGTTGGTCGTCAGGAACGCCTCAACGGAGAGTCCGTTGGCCGCGAGGGCGCTGCCTGCGTTGAAGCCGAACCAGCCGAACCACAGCAGCGAGGTCCCGAGGAGCACGAACGGCACGTTGTGCGCCTGGATCCGCTTCGAGCCGAGTTCCGCCCGCTTTCCGAGGTAGATCGCAGCGACCAGTCCGGCCACCCCGGAGCTGATGTGCACCACCGTGCCGCCCGCAAAGTCCAATACCCCGAGGTTGCGCAGCCAGCCGCCGACGCCCCAGACCCAGTGCGCCAGCGGATCGTAGATAAACGTCGCCCACAAGGTGATGAAGACGAGGAAGGAAGAAAATTTCACGCGCTCGGCCAATCCGCCGATCAGAAGCGCCGGCGTGATGATGGCGAACATCATCTGGAACAGGGCGAACAGCATGGCCGGAATCGTGCCGGCGTAGTCCGGGTTCGGGTCCACGCCGACGCCGTGGAACAGGCTCCACTGCAGCCCGCCGATGAGGTGGTGCACATCCGGCCCAAAGGCGAGGCTGTATCCGAACAGCACCCACTGCACGGAGACGATCAGCATCACCGCGAACACTTGGAACATGGTCGTGATGACATTTTTCTTGCGCACCAACCCGCCGTAGAAGAGGGCCACCCCCGGGGTCATGAGCAGCACCAGCGCCGTGGCCACCAGGATCCAGGACGTATCTCCCGGGTCTACCCTTCCCGTGTCAGCAAACGTCACGCCCGGGACCAACAACATCGACAACCCGGCCGTCAGCCCGGCCAGTGACCTGCCGCGCGCATTCCGCGCATTCCGCGCATTCCGCGCATTCCACGGATCCCGCGCATTCCGCACATTCCGCGGTTCTCGCGAATCCCATGTCTCACTCAACATGTTCGTCTACACTCCCTCCCGTATCGTTGATTTCAACATACAAAGTCCGCCGGAAGGGATCAATGGGTTATGTAAATAATTCTAACATGTTATGTAATGAAAACGCACTCATTTGGTCATGTGGTCGAGGCGCCCTCTCCCGATCCATCCGACGCACGGACATCCCGGTGTCGCGCGGCCTACGCTTGCCTGCCCGAGGCCATTTCGTCTACACGGGCACCATCGACGCGCGGTCCACATTGGCTTTCTGCTTCACCCGCGTTCTGCATCCTGCTCGTCGCCTGTGAAATGGGTGGTGAATGGGTTATGAATGGGGGGTGAATTGGGGGGAATGGGTTGTGAATGGGTGGATGGCGGTGCCCTCGAGCGTCATGATCGGGGCGGTTATAAACGAATGATGCTTATCCAACCGGGCGCGCGAGGGCATAGCAACCGAATGGTACTTATGCGAGTCCACCGAGGTACTCATAGAAACGGTTTTGAATTTAACCTAGCTCGCCTAGGTTGCCGCTGGCCTCAGTAAATCAAACCTTTTACTTTATCGTACCTGGCTGAGAAGGTATAAGGCCAAAAATGTGTGTATCGTCACATCGTCACGAGTCCATAACATCGATTCGTTTTCTACCACTTCGCATCCTAGGCGTGCCGCCTGAGCGGACGGGGCGGGGCACCCGCGCCACGCACCCGCGCCACGCACCCGCGCCACGCACCCGCGCCACGCACCCGCGCCACGCACCCGCGCCACGCACCCGCGCCACGCACCCGCGCCACGCACCCGCGCCACGCACCCGCGCCACGCACCCGCGCCACGCACCCGCGCCACGCACCCGCGCCACGCACCCGCGCCACGCCCCCCCCCCCCCCCCCCCCCCCGCCACGCACCCGCGCCACGCACCCGCGCCACGCACCCGCGCCACGCACCCGCGCCACGCACCCGCGCCACGCACGCAACCCCGCGCCGCGCCCGCACCCCGGTACCCGCCCCGCCGCCCGCACCGCGCTACGCTTCCACCCGCTCCAGAATCGTCGCCAGCCCCTGGCCGACGCCGATGCACAGCGTCGCCAGGCCGTAGCGGGCGCCCGTGCGCCGCAGCTGCAGCGCCAGCGTCCCCGCCAAGCGTGCACCCGAACAGCCGAGCGGGTGGCCGATGGCGATGGCGCCGCCGTTCGGGTTGACCCGCGCGGGATCGAGGCCGAGTTCCTGGATGCACGCCAGCGACTGGGCCGCGAACGCCTCATTCAGCTCCACCCAGTCGATGTCCGCCACCGTCAGCCCCGTCTTCTCCAAAACCTTGCGCGTCGCGTACACCGGTCCGATGCCCATGACCCGCGGGTTCACCCCGGCCGCCGCCGACGCCACCCAGCGCGCCAGCGGCCGCAGCCCCAGAGCGCGCCCCTTGCGCTCCGACACCAACAGCAACGCGGCCGCTCCGTCGTTGATGCCCGACGAGTTGCCCGCCGTCACCGTCCCGCCCGCGCGGAAAGCCGGCTTGAGTTTCGCCAGCCCCTCCAGCGTCGTCTCCGGCCTCGGATGCTCGTCCTCCGAGACCACCGTCTCGCCCTTGCGGTCCCGCACCGTCACCGGCAGAATCTCCTCCGCGAACACCCCTTCCGCCTTCGCCCGCGCCGCTTTCTGCTGGCTGGCCAGCGCGAACTCGTCCTGGGCCTCACGCGAGATGCCGTACTGCTCGGCGACGTTCTCGGCCGTCTCGCCCATGCTCTCGATGGGATACGGAAAGTTCGGGTTCGGCATCCGCCACCCCAGCGTCGTGTCCCACAAGGTCTGGTTGCCGCGCACGTACTCCATCTCGGGCTTCGGCAGCACCAGCGGCGCCCGCGTCATGCTCTCCACGCCACCTGCCACCGCCATCTCGATCTCCCCGAGCGCGATGGCCCTCGCCGCCTGGTTCACCGCCTCCAGCCCCGACGCGCACAGCCGGTTGACCGTCACCCCCGGCACGTGCTCCGGCAGTCCAGCCAACAAAAGCCCCATCCGGGCCACGTTGCGGTTGTCCTCGCCCGCCTGGTTGGCGCAGCCCATGAACACGTCCTCCACCTCGGCCGCGTCGACGCCTGCCCGTTCGATCACGCCGCGAATCACGTGCGCCGCCAGATCATCCGGCCGCACCCGCTTGAGCGCGCCCCCCTGCCGCCCGATGGGGGTGCGCACATACGCCACCAGCCATACGTTCTCCGCCATTCGCCTCTCCCCTTTCCTGCCGCCACGGCGCCTTCATCAGGTCCGTCACAAAAGTAAACTCCGCTCGCATCAGGAAATTCTTCACCGGGTTGATCTCGAGCGCCACCCGGGTGGGGCTCCGCCATCCCCTCTCAGGGTTTCAACACCACCTTGCACCCTTCCTTGCTGAGCGCGTGGTCCTTCATGGTTCGCCTCTCCCCTCTCAGATGTCCGCCCCGCCGTCTGCGATGATCCCGTTCTGGTCCGTCCCATCGAACGGGTGCTCGACCGTCGGGTGGTTCATGAAAGGGCGTTCTCCTTCCCCGGGATGGCGATGGCGCGGATGGGCGATGCGGTCGCCCCCTTGACGTTGAGCGGCAGCCCGATGAAGAGGAACCGCCGGTTAGCTACCCGATCCAGGTGGACGAGGTTTTCAATCAGGAGGATGTCGGCCCCGAGCATCCGCATGTGGACAGGCCGTTTCGGATTGCCCACCTCGTCGACCATGGCGAGGTCCATGCCCAGTGCCTTGATGCCCTTCTCTTGCAGCCACGCCGCGCCGTCGTCGTTGATCCCCTGCCACTCGTAGAAACCCGGGTCACCCCACCGACCGGGAAACGCCCGCAACAACACGATGTCTCCCTGCCGAATCTCGATGGCGCGCTCCTCGCACCGGTGTGCAAGCATGGCGCTGTCGATGACCGCATCCGGCGCCTTGTCCGACACGTCAATGCACACGGCCGGGCCTATCAACTGCTGGAGCGGAACCTCGTGGATGTCCTTCCCGCCCTTGATGAAGTGGGACGGGGCGTCGACGTGGGTGCCGCCGTGATCGGACGCGATCAGCAGCTTCGACGCGAACCCCTCGCACGGCGGTTGATACCGAGGCGCCGAGAACTCGTAGGTCACCTGGTCGAGCAGGGTGAATCTTGGATGGGACGCGAACGTTTTGAGCCCGTCCTGCAGCTGAAGCGTCAGATCGATGATCTCCATCTCACCCGTCTCCTTTCACCATCTGTATCCGATGTCATCGCGCGGCCCGTTGGCCGAGGCCGGCACAGGCCGGGCCTCAGGCCAGCTGCACCTTGAACTCGGCTGCCGTCTGGCGCCGCACCACCTCCAGCGTGGCGCCCGGCATCAGCTCCGTCAACACGAGCCCCGCCTCCGTCACCCGAAACACGGCCAACTCCGTGATCACCAGATTCACGGGGCGGTCGGCGGTCAGCGGCAGCGAGGCGTTCTGCACAATCTTCGGCTGCCCGTCTCGGGTGGTGTGGCTCATCGTGACGATCACGCGGCCCGCCCCCACCAACAGGTCCATCGCACCGCCCACGCCGAGCACCGTGGCGCCTGGCACCGACCAGTTCGCCACCCGCCCTTGGGCGTCTACCTGCAGAGCCCCGAGAATGGCCACGTCCACGTGTCCGCCGCGGATCATCGCGAAGGACAGGTCGCTCGCGAAAAAGCTGCAGCCGGGGGTCTGGGTGACGGGCAGTTTGCTGGCGTTGATCAGGTCGGGATCCACTTCGCCCGGTTTCGGGGCCGGTCCGACACCGAGCAGCCCGTTCTCAGTGTGCAGATACACGTCCACTCCAGGCGGCAGGTGCTCGGCCACCAACGTCGGGATCCCCACGCCGAGGTTGACCACGTCGCCATCGCGGAGCTTCTGGGCCGCCCGCGCGGCGATGCGATGTTTGATGTCCATCACGCGGCACCTCCCCGCTGCACGATGAAATCGACGTACAGATGGGGGGTCACGATGACCTCCGGATCGAAGTGGCCCACCTCGACGACCTCATCCACCTCGGCGATCACCAGCTTCGCTGCGGTCGCCATCACCGGGTTGAAGTTGCGCGCCGTCTTGCGATAGACCAAGTTGCCTAACCGGTCCGCTTTGTGCGCCCGAATCAAGGCCACGTCGGCGGTGAGGGCATACTCCAACACGTACGTCTGGCCGCCGATGACCTTCGTCTCCTTGCCCTCACCGAGCAGGGTCCCGGCCGAGGCACGTGTATAAAAGCCGCCGATCCCGGCGCCGCCCGCGCGGATGGCCTCGATGAACGTCCCCTGCGGCATCAGCTCGACCTCGAGTTTTCCGGCGAGTACATGCTCCCCGACCACCGGGTTGCTGGTGAAGTACGATCCGATGGCCTTCCGGATCCGCCCGGCCTCCAGCAGGCGGCTCAAGCCCTTGCCCGGCTCCCCGACGTTGTTGCTGATGACCGTCAGGTCCTTCTGCCCCTGGCGGTACAGCTCGTCGATCAGCTCCAGCGGCGCCCCCACCAGGCCGAACCCGCCGACCATGATGGACATGCCGTCGCGGATATGAGCAATGGCGTCCGACTTTGAGACGACCTTCTGTTTCATGCTGCCTTCCCCACACCTCCTCAAGCCACGACCAAATATTCGTGCAACTGCATGACGTCGTTGCAGTCCGGGCTAATCCATCCGTAAGGGCTTTTGAACAACAACGTAATGTTCTAATTCTGCAACGGGAGTAAAGCCAGCCTGAAGGTACATGGATTGCGAACCATGGTAGTGAGCCGTCTGCGGGTTGCCTTTCGGCGGATAAGCTTCCAGCAAGGTCATCCCTTGATTGCCCATGAACTCACAGCAGGAATTGAGGAGCCGGCGCGCAATTCCGCTTCCACGGTAAGGTGGCGCAACCAAAAAACACACAATGCTACCCACCGTTGTATCGGTCCCGTCGAGGGCGTTCAGCATCTTTGCCAATCGGGGAAGCGTATGACGAGGCGCTGCATGACACCAGCCGACCACTCTGTTTGAGTCATAGGCGAGAAGTCCATGGTGTTGGCCCCTGAGTATGAGTTCAGTGACGGCTCGGCGATTCATGTCTCCAAAGCGACCAGCCCACTCGCTGTGGGAGACACAGCAATGGTAATAATAGCAATAACATCCGGCCCACTCGTCCCCATCCGGGAATGCATCGTGATCGAAGAAATGTAAATAATCATCGACCAGATCTGGTGTAAGCGGCTTGATCGTGAGATCCATGACAATCCCTCCACTTTTGTTGAACCATCCTGCCGTTCCTGCGAACAGAGCCAATCCGCGGCCTGCTTGCGCAAGGGGTCCATGTCCGTGGCCTTCCGCGAAAAAGTGGCCACATGGTTCCGCCATTCGCCGATACAATCTAGGCAAAGGAGGGACTCACATGGATCCTTTGGAGACGTTTCGCCAGATTTACGGCCAGGTACCGGATTGGGCCGAGGCGATGCACCGCTGGGCGCCGGAGGCCGGGATCCCCGCGTGGTTCACCGGATACGCGTACCTCCGATCCGCCGAATAGGGCGATCCGGGCGGCCGCCGCGAAGACGGCCGCCCGCCCCCCCTCGGCCTCTCGTCACACGGCAGCTATCCCCGCAGCGCCCGCCGCAAGAACTTGCCCGTCGCCGTCTTCGGGAGCTCCGGCAAAATCTCCACTTGCCGCGGGTACTTGTACGCCGCCATCCGATCGCGGCAGAAGGCCACCAACTCGTCCGGCGACACCTGTCCCTCGTATTCCGCCTTCAGGGCGACGAAGGCCTTGACCGTCTCGCCCCGGTACGCGTCCGGGACGCCCACCACCGCCGCTTCCCGCACCGCCGGATGCTGGTACAGGACGTCCTCCACCTCGCGCGGCCAGACCTTAAAGCCCGACGCGATGATGACGTCCTTCTTCCGATCGACCACGTAGAACCACCCGTCCTCGTCTCGCCGGACGACGTCGCCGGTCAGGAAGTACCCGTCACAGAACGCCTGGGCGGTCGCCTCCGGCCGCCCCCAGTATCCGGAGAACACCATCGGCCCGCGCACGGCCAACTCGCCCAGCTCACCCGGGGGCAGTTCCACGCGCGGATCGTCCAGGGACACCACCCGCGCGTCGCAGCCCGGCACCGGCACCCCGATGGCGAGGGCGCCGCTCTCGCCGTCCACAGGGGCACGCCGTCCGTACGGGACCGCGTGCGTCGGTGAGTTGGTCTCCGTCAGCCCGTAGATGTTGTGGATGTACACCCCGAAAGCATCCTCAAACTGCGCCACGACGCGCTCGGGGATGGGTGCCCCGCCGCTGTAGCACCGGCGCAGGGACGCAAAGTCCTGTCGGCGGCTGTCCGGATGGTTGAGCAGGGCGATGTACGCCGTGATGGCGCCGACCGTCATCGTCGGCCGCCAACGGCGCATCATGTCGAGGGCGACCCCCGGATCGAACCGGTGAAAGAGGACCAGCGGCGCCCCCGTGCAGGCGGACAGCGCGATGTGCCCGACGATGCCCGTCACATGAAACACAGGCGCGATCCCGAGGATCACGTCGCCGCTCCCGATCTCCATCCACGCCTGGTACACGCGCGCGTTGTAGGCGACGTTGCGGTGCAGGTTCATGGCGCCCTTGGGCTGGCCTGTCGTACCCGACGTGTAGATGAGGTATGCGACATCGGCCGGCCGGACCTTCACCCGCACGTCCGGCCGCGGCTCCTCCTCCCGCAGCACGTCGCGCAGCCACACCACCGCCGGTCCCGCCGCACCCGACTCCCCCGCGCAAAAGCAGGCCGCCGGCTCTGGCGCCCCGACCCCCGAGACGGGAGTGGGCCTGTCGCGAAGCGGCTCGTGCGAGCGCGGAGCGACAGGCCCACTCAACACCACCTGCTGCACCCCGGCCTCGGCGGCCACCCGGTGTGCGTCGTCGGTGTAGAGGGAGGCCAAGCTCACCAGCACCCGCACCCCCGCGTCCTTGAGGTGGTACGCCAGCTCCTTCTCCTTGAACATGGGGTTGAGCGGCACCACGATGGCCCCGCGTTTCCAGGCCGCGTACTGGGCCGCGAGAAACTCCGGATCGTTCTGCAGGTACAGCCCCACCCGATCGCCAGGACCGACGCCCCACGCCGCGAACCGCGCCGCGAGCCGATCCGCCCACGCGTTCAGCTCGCCAAAGGAAATCACCCGGTCGAAATACAGCACCGCGGGGGCGTCCGGCATGCGGCGGACGGTCTCTTCGAAGAGATCGATCACGCTCTCCTCCGCCACCCCCAGCTCCGCCCCGAGCCCCGCGGTGTACAGCTTCGTCCACGGCCGCTCCGCGGTCATTGCGCCAGCCACCCCCCGTCGACGTACAACACGTGGCCGTGGACAAAATCCGACGCGTCCGATGCCAAGAATACCGCCGCGCCCATCACGTCCTTTGGCTCGCCGAGCCGCCCCGCCGGCGTGCGCGACAGGATGTCCCGCAGGCGGTCCGGGTCCTCCAGCCAGCCGGCCGTCATCGGCGTGCGGATGTACGCCGGCGCCAGGCAGTTGACGTTGATCCCGCGGCTCGCGTACTCGGTCGCCCACACCTTCGTCAATTGCACGATGCCGCCTTTGGACGCTGCATACGCGGTCTGGTACGGCATGCCGACTCCGCCGAAGATGGACGCGATGTTGATCACCTTGCCGCGCCCGCGCCCGACCATCCGCCGGATGACCTCGCGCCCGACGAGGAAGATGCCGCGCAGGTTCGTTCCGAGCACATCGTCCCAGTCGTCCGCTCCGTACTCGGTGAGCGGCTTGCGGATGTTCTTGCCCGCGTTGTTGATGAGGATGTCAATCGGCCCGACTTCACGCTCGATCCGCTCGACCGCCTCCACCACTTGGCCTTCCTGGGTCACATCCGCCTGCACGAACACGCCCCGCCGACCGAGACGCTCAATCTCAGCGACCGCTATCGATCCGCTCTCCGGATCGCGCCCCAGCACCACCACATCGCTCCCGGCGTGCGCCAGGCCGCGCGCCATCGCCAACCCGATGCCACGCGTCCCGCCCGTCACCAGCGCCAGCCTGCCGTCCAGAGAGAACGTTGGAAACTCCGACATTCGCCCACCCCGCATCAAACTCATAGCAACATTCGAAATTCTAGTTCTATGTTAGCGGATTCATGGGCCCAGGAAAACCCCTCACTCAGACTGTCCACCGCAACGATCGCAGGTGTACACCGCCCCCGGCCGCTGCGTCCGGATGTCCGCCCCGCACTCGACACAGGGTAAGGAAGATCCGCCCTGCCGCGCGTCCATCAATACCTTACCGCCTCCACCGCAATCCTCCATCCGCCCATTCACCCACCGGTCTACACACGTCTCTGTCTCCGTCCCCACCGTCCGCAGGTGCTGCATCGGCATGGGCCTCGTCCTCCTCTCCCGCCATTCCGCGGATTGTTATACAACAATGTACTGTCCAGATCGCGCTGCGTCAACACAACACAAAGAAATTTTTCTCTTGTGTTATATAACAATTCGTGTTATATAACAATATACATACATCGCACGCGTGTGAAACACTTGGTCAAAATCTTCTTGCGTGCGTCAACCTTCAACCTATTTCTGTGGAGAGGATGATGGACATGACGACAGGGTGGATGCAGGCGGAAGCGGAACAGATGGCGCGGTCGTGGCGGGAGGATTCGCGTTGGTGGGGGATCGAGCGGCCGTACACCCCGGAGGATGTGCTGCGGCTGCGCGGATCGCTGCACGTGGAGCACACCCTCGCGCGGCGCGGAGCAGAGAAGCTGTGGCGCCTCATCCAGGAGGAGCCGTTCATCAGGGCCCTCGGCGCCCTGACGGGGAACCAGGCCGTGCAGCAGGTGAAGGCCGGCCTGAAGGCGATCTACGTGAGCGGCTGGCAGGTGGCAGCGGACGCCAATCTGGCCGGCAGCATGTATCCCGACCAGAGCCTGTATCCGTCCAACAGCGTCCCGGAGGTGGTGGCGCGCATCAATCGCGCCCTGCGGAGGGCGGATCAGATTCAATCGAGCGAGGGTGGGGGCGGGATCGACTGGTTCGCGCCCATCGTGGCCGACGCCGAGGCGGGCTTCGGCGGGCCGCTCAACGTCTTCGAGGTGACTCAGTGGATGATCGAGGCCGGAGCCGCCGGAGTCCACCTGGAGGACCAACTGTCGTCGGAGAAAAAGTGCGGCCACATGGGCGGGAAGGTGCTCATTCCCACGTCGCACGCGGTGCGCAACCTGGTCGCCGCGCGCCTGGCAGCCGACGTGTGCGGGGTGCCGACCGTCCTCATCGCCCGCACCGACGCCCATTCCGCCAAGCTGTTGACGAGCGATGTGGACGATCGCGATCGACCCTTCCTCACCGGCGAGCGGACGGTGGAAGGGTTCTTCCGCATCCGCGGCGGGCTGGAGATGGCCATCGCGCGGGGCCTCGCGTATGCCCCCTACGCCGACCTCATCTGGTGCGAAACGTCTGAGCCGGACTTGGATGAGGCGCGCGAGTTCGCGGAGGGCATCCACGCCAAGTACCCGGGCAAACCGCTCGCCTACAACTGTTCGCCCTCGTTCAACTGGAAGCGCAAACTCGACGAGCGAACCATTGCCCGGTTCCAAGAGGCGTTGGCGGAGATGGGCTACCGGTTCCAGTTCGTCACCCTGGCCGGCTTCCACACCCTCAACTACAGCATGTTCACCCTCGCTCGGGGCTACCGGGACCGCGGCATGGCGGCCTACGCGGAGCTTCAGGAGGCGGAGTTTGCCAGCGAGCGGGACGGCTACACCGCGACCAAGCACCAGCGGGAGGTAGGCACTGGCTACTTCGACGAGGTGTCGCGGGTCGTCTCAGGCGGGTTGTCGTCGACCACGGCACTGGAGGAATCGACGGAGGTGGCGCAGTTCCACTGAGCGGCCCAGGTGGAATGGCGAGCGTCAGTGTGTGATTCGAGGGCGGGTCGCCCCCTGTCTCGGCGACCCGCCCTCGGACTATAATGAAAGCGACGGCACGGAACAGACGGAGGCGAATTGTGTGACCCGTAAATCGCTGGACGAGTTCCTCAACTCCGAGCGCCGGCGGCAGAATCGGGAGATCCAGTTGCGGATCCGCGCGGGGTCGCCGGGCATGAAGCGGCGCATCCGCCGCCGGCGAAGCCAAGCGGAGCTCTCGTTGCTCGCGCAGGCGATTTCCGACCGGATCAAACAATGGGACGAGGAAGGGATCACGGAACGCCATGGCCGGCATTGGAAGCTCCATCTCTGACACGGACATTCAGAAGGTTCGGGATCGACTGGCTGCGCTGGAACGCGACTCGTCCGACGGGCTGATACGAGCGGGCACGCGAGGTGTTTGAGCGCGTGGGATTCGAGCCCAAACCGCTGGGTACCCGCCACTGGTACCATCCGGGACTGCAGTTGCCCATCGAGATCCCCGATAGACATCGACTTCGCCTATCTGGAACAGGAGGCGGCGAAGCCCGAGCAGGGCGTGGCCGACTTGTTGGCGGCGCTCAAGCGCCAGGCCGAACAGTTGTAAAGGCACCTCCAAGACCCCTGCCGCTGGCGGAGTCGTGGAGGTGCTCCCTCTTTCACACCTTCCGGACCTCGAAGCTATCATCCAGTAGGTACCAATTCTGAGGAAACGAGTTCCCCAGCACCCAGTAGCTCACCCCGCGCAGGTTGTATTCGTAGACGAGGTTCAGCTTCGCGGAGACGCTCAATGCGTCGTCGAACCACACCACCCGCTCCTCCAGCTCACGCGTGCGGTACCGGAAGAAGGGCGACGCGGACGGATGTTCCCACTGGATCGGCACCTGCTCGCGGATGGCCAGGTTCTGCGCGGTGTTGTTGGCGATCCCGGAGGCGCGCCCGCCGGCCGGATACGGCAGCGGCCAGTCGTACCCGTAGAGGGATATGCCCATCAGGATCTTCTGCGGCGGGATGACGGACGTCGCATAGTCGAGCACTGCCCGCACCTGGTTGAGCGGCGCCACGGCCATCGGTGGCCCTCCGACCCAACCCCACTCGTACGTCATCAGCATCAGGAAGTCCACCTCGGCGCCGAGCGTTCGGTAGTCGAACGCGCCCATCCACTGGGCCATCGGGTCGTCGCTGGTCTTGGGGCCCAGCGCGATCGACAGGGACATCCCGGCGGGCCGGACGATGCGGCCCAGTTCTCGAATGAACTGGTTGTACAGGGGCCGGTCGGTCGGCCGCATATGCTCAAAGTCGACGTTGATCCCGCGGAACCCCTTCGACCGCGCGAGGCGCATGATGTGATCGAAGAGGCGGCGCCGGATGCTGCCGTTGGCCAGGATGGTGTGCGCCAGTTCGGTGTTGAACGTGTTGCCGTCGAAGTTGCTCACCGTCATCAAGGGCGCGATGCCGTATCGCTTGGCCACCTCGAGGGCGATGTTGTCCTTCGTTTCCACCAGCGTTCCGTCGGCGCGCGCCTGGTAGCTGAAGATGCTCAAATAGCTCAGCCAACGTCCCACATCCTGCAGGATGCCGGAGTCTGTCGGCGTGCCCTGCGGCAACAGGTAGCCGTTGACCTCGATGGTCCGTTTCTGGGTCACGCGGCGCGGCACGAGCACTGTCTGCCCTGCCTGCCACTGGGGCCCCGTCGTCTGGCGAATCTGGCTGTAGCTCTCCAACTCTTCGAGCGACACGCCGAGGCGCCGGGCGGCCTGCGTCAGGTCCTCGCCGCGGCGGACCCGATAGGTCTGCGCCAGGGTCGCCGGCCCCGGCACCAACAGGTGTAACCCCGGCACCAACACGTCTTCCCCCGCGAGCTCGTTCCAGCGAACGAGATCGCGCGTGGTGGCCTCGACCCGGTCAGCGATCGCGCGCAATTCGTCGCCCGCCACCACGGTGTATACGCGCATGCGGATCCCCCCTTCGCCGCAGGCCGGTCGCGCACGGCACAGGCCGATGCGCGGACCCGTGGCATTTGTACCTGAGCTAGGGTACGCGCGCCGGGGGAGGAGGGTGACAGTCCTTCAGCCACCCGCAGGCCGGAAGTCGTTTCGCACCAGAACCTCTGCGCCGCCGCCGCGGAACGCGACGTGCCAATCGGGATCGTGTTCAAGATACGTCACGATGGGAAACCCGCTGGGGAACAGCGCCACCTGGAAGCCGTACTGGTTCAGCAGGTCGGGACAGTTCCACCACACGTTGCGGATGGCCAGGTAATCGGAGAACACCGAATTCTGCAGGTAGATGTCGGTGCGCCCGTCGACGAAGGTCGGCACACCGCGGTAGATCAGGTAGCCGCCGTATTCGTAGCCGTTGACCAGCTTGCCGTTCAGGTCGTGGGAGAGCATCCAGTTGACCGCCGCCACCGGATAAGCCCCGGGATCCATGTGTTGGTCCACGCCGCCCCGCACGTCGGGCAGGAACCAGAGGAGGTAGCCCAGGGTGCCCGCCATGACGATCCCGTTGAAGGCCCGCAGCCACCGCGACGGGTGGAGCAGCACGCGCCACCAGTCGGCGAGCACCCGCGCCATCAGGGGGACTGCGGACATGCACAGGTACGGGATGAACCGTTGGTACACCAGCGCCACCGCGAAGCAGCCCCCGAAGTACAGGGTCTCCCGCCAGGGGATGGTGCGGGATCGACCCAACAGGATCAGGAAGCACACGATGAGAAACGGGAGAAGGCCGTATTTGAACGAATCGATGTGGAAGTTCGGCGAGTGCCACTCCATGATGTTGTCGGTCATCAGGGTGTTGGTGGACAACAGGGCGTACGTGTACGCCTTGATCCCGTTGGGGTTGATAAGTCCGGCCAAGAAGCCTGCGGCGGCCGCGAGCAGCAGCTTCCAGCGTGCCCCGCGCGGCAGGGTCAATCCGGTGAATCGGCCGATGGGCGGGAGGAAGCTGAGCAGGACCTCGAGCAGGAGCATGACGATCCCGATGCTCGACGATCCGTGCGCATTCGCCCACACGAGCATCAGGGGCGGAACCAGCCACAGCACCCGCGTCGCGCCCTCGCGCACCCGCTGCAGGATCCACAGGAAGACGGAGAACATCATGTAGGAGACCATCTGCGGACGCATCGTCCAGAAGACCAGCGGCACGAGGGTGGCGGCGATGGCCGCGAGGGCCGCCACCACCCGGTGGCCGTGGCTCACCCGGGTGCCGATCCGGTACAGCACCAGCACGGTGACGGTGTGGATGGCCACCTGCATCAACCACGGGCCCGCGAATCCGAAATGGTTCGCCAGCCAAGCGAAGACGACCTCGAACAGCCACTCCTGGGTCACCCACGGCTGGCCGTGGGCCGTCCAGGAGAACGGATCGGTGGTCGGCACCACGTGATGCTGCAGCATGTAGCGCCCCGCGCCCAGGTGCCATGGGGTATCGGGATCGTTGTACGGATGCATCTGGTAGACGGCGAAACCGACGAGCCACATCCACAGCGCGAGGCGCTCGGTGGCGAACCAACGCTGCCCGCGTCGCATGATCATCCCCCTCAGCCAGTGCGCACCCCGCCGGAGTGCGGATGAGGACAAAGCAGGATCATCATACCATACGGCGCGGGCGGTGGGGGCCGCCTCACACCTCAATCAACGCCTTGATGGCCCCCGCCTCCGGCCGGGTGATGGCCGGAAAGGCCTCGGGCACGTCGTCGAAGGCGATGTGATGCGTCACGTACCGGGACACGTCGACGAAGCCGTCCCGGACGGCGCCGTGCACGGTCTCGAAGTCCTCCCGGGTGGCGTTGCGGCTGCTCAGGAGCGTCAGCTCCCGCTTGTGAAACTCGGGATCGGACAGCGGCACGTCGCCGTTGACCAGGCCCACGTACACCAGGGTCCCGCCGTGGGCGGCATATTGTACGGTGTCCGCCATGGATCGGGCATTGCCCGTGGCGTCGAAGACCACCTCCGGGAAGGCCCCTTCCGTAAGGTCCGCCAACGCCGCCTGAACGCCGGCCGTCTGCGAGCCACCCCCGCCCCGTCCGTCAACGCGCCCGCGTCCACCGTCTCGTCGGCGTGGGCAAACGTCCGCGCTGCGGCCAACCGGTCGCCGCTGATGTCCATCGCGATCACGCGGGCCCCCGCCGCTTGGCGAACGCCATCACGCCGAGGCCGATGGGCCCCGCGCCGATGACGAGGGCGGTCTGCCCGGGCCCGATCCCCGATCGGCGGACGGCGTGGGCACCGATGGCGAGGGGCTCGAGCACCGCCGCCTGGTCGAGCGCCAACCCCACCGCCGGGAACACGTGCGTCGCGGGCACCGCCAGAACCTCCACCATCCCGCCGTCCGTGTGCACACCGAGCACCTCCAACCGCGTGCAGCAGTTCGTCCGCCCGCTCCGGCAGGCCGCGCACTCGCCGCAGTGCAGGTACGGGATCACCGACACCGCATCGCCCGGCCGCAACCCGGTGGCGCGAGCCTCCGCATCGCCGATCTCGGCGATGGTCCCGGCCAACTCGTGCCCCAGCACGCGCGGATACGTGAAGTACGGCTGCCGGCCGTGAAACGCGTGGATGTCCGTACCGCAGATCCCGATGCGGCGGATGCGGATGAGGACCTCGCCCGTCCGTCGCGCCGGCTCTGGCACGTCGTCGGCCACGAAACGCCCGGGCTGCTGGCATGTGATGCGCTTCATGATCCATCCCCCTCTCCATTCCTATCGAACATTCTAACCCATTCGACAGGCTTGGCGGGGATGAAAGAAAGAAGCAGGGGCTCAGGAGCCCCCCGCGGGCCCCTCACCCCCGCTTCGGCACCACGACCAGATAGGCCTCCATCGGCCCCTCGTGCGCCGCGTCCGCGTGGGCGGTGCACAGCAGGCGGAAGAAGCCCGGCTTGTCCGCTTGGAAGCGCAGCACGGTCTCCTGATTCCGGTGGATGACGCCCTTCAAGTTGTAGCCTTCCAGGACAAACGGGTGATCGTGTCCCTTGAGACCGTACAGGTGCAACTCGACGTCGTCCCCTTCGGTGGCCACGTACACCGCGGGATCGAACCGGTACACTTCTTTTTCCGATCCATCGGCCTGCTTCGCGGCGATCTCATTGGTCACCACCCGATAGGACACGGTTGCGGCGTACGCGGCGGAATGCGGGGCCATCGCCGCGCCCAACCAGACGGCGGCAGCCGCCGCGGCAAGGCGCTGCAACGTCCTGGCTTGCCGTAGGATCATGCGAATCCCTCACCCTGTCCCGCCCGCGAGGAGCGGGTGATGGTCAACCCCGGTCACGGGGCTCTTTCGGTATAGGATGATCTTTCCAGGCGGATTCCATGCATCATTCACCGAGCGGCGCTGCCCGCGGAACCCGTTTCTGCGGCGTCGACGGCGGATTTCCGATGCAGTTCGGCGTACAGGCCGCCCAAGGCCAGCAGCGCCTCGTGCGTCCCTTCTTCCACGATGCGGCCTTGATGGAGGACGACGATGCGATCCGCGTGCCGGATGGTCGACAAGCGGTGCGCGATGACGAGCGTGGTCCGGTTCTTCGCGACCGCCTCCAGCCCCGCCTGGACCAAGGCCTCCGTCTGGCTGTCCAGGTTGGCCGTCGCTTCGTCGAGGATGAGGATGGGCGGGTTGAGGGCGACGATGCGGGCGAAAGAGATCAGCTGCCGCTCGCCCATCGACAGGTTGGCCCCTTTGGCGAACAGGCGCGTCTGATACCCTTCGGGCAGCCGTTCAATCACCTCGTGCGCCCCCACCGCCCGGGCGGCCGCCACCACCGCCTCGTCGGAGATGTCCGGGCGGAAGAGGCGGATGTTGTCCGCCACCGTGCCGGTGAAAAGATACACCTCCTGCTGCACCAGGCCGACGATCCGGTGCAAGTCCGCCAGCCGCAGGCGGCGGATGTCGATCCCGTCGATGGTGATGCGCCCTTCCTGCGGATCGTAAAACCGCGTCAAGAGGCTCATCAGTGAGCTCTTGCCGGCGCCGGTGGCGCCGACGAAGCCCACAAACGCCCCGGCGGGTACGGTAAAGGACACGCCGTGCAGCACGGGCCGCCCGGGCGTGTAGGCGAAGGTGATGTTCTCAAAGCGGACCTCGCCGCGGATGGGCGGTAACGCCTCCAGCGGGAGGGGATGCACGGGCTCTGCCACGTCGGGCTGGACGGCCAGCACCTTGCCGATGCGATCCGCCGCGACGATGGTCGACTGCAGGGTGTTCCACTGCTGCGTGATGCTGTTGATGGGCTGGAAGAACTGCCGGATGTATGTGATGAACGCGTACAGGGTGCCGAAGGGAATGGTGTGCCGCAACACCGCCCATCCCCCGACCCACACCACGGCCGCCACGGCCACGTTGCCGAGGAGCTCGAATGTCCGGTTGAACATCACCGACAGCCGGTACTCGGCGACGCTGGCCCGGCGATGCAGCCCGTTGAGTTCCGCGAAGGCTCCGGCCTGCCGCTCCTCCTGGTGGAAGATCTGGATAATACGCATCCCGGCCAAGTTTTCGGCGAGAAAGGCGATGATGTTCGACAGCCGGGTGCGGGTGGTCTGGTAGCGATCGCGCAGGCGGCGCCGGAACGCCAGCGAGATGGCGAAGAGGATGGGGATGAGCCCCATGCAGTAGCTGGCGATGCGCACGTCGAGCTGATACATGGCCACGACGATCAACACCAGGGACAGGCCGTCACGCACCATGCTCAAGAAGAAGTTGGTGAAAAACTGGCTCACGGTCTCCGTGTCGCTCGACACGTTGGTCACCAGCCTGCCGACGGCGTTGGTGTCGAAAAAGCGCATCGACTGCCGCTCGATGTGCGAGAACAGAGCGATGCGGATTTTGCGGATCACGCTCTGCCCGGCGTACTGCAGCAGCTGCACCTGGGTGTAGTTGGCCGCCAGGCCCGCCACGGCCACCAACAGGTACAACCCCGCGATCTCCATCAACCCGTGCAGGTTCGGTGCGGGTCCGGTGATGTCCTGATCGATGGCGATCTTCACCAGGTACGGCTGCAGCACGGACGTGCCGTTATACACCAAGACCAGCAGGATGACGCCGACGAAGTGCCACACGTATCCCCGGGCGTAGGGCAAGAGGCGCATCAGGCTGTTCACGCGGTCACCCCCTGTTCCGTCTCCTGCAGACGGTACATGTCCGCATAGATGCCGCCTTGGCGCAGCAGGTCTTCGTGGGTGCCCTGCTCGGCGACGGTGCCGCCGTCCAGGACGACAATCCAGTCCGCATGGCGCACAGCCGACAGCCGGTGGGCGATGATGAGGGTCGTCTTGTCGCGGCGCACCCGCCGGATGTTGGCGATGATCTGCTTCTCCGTGTTCATGTCGACGGCGGACAGGCTGTCGTCGAGGATCAGGATCGGGGCGTCCTTCAACAAGGCGCGGGCGATGGCGGCCCGCTGACGCTGCCCGCCGGAGAGGGTCACGCCGCGCTCGCCGACGAGGGTGTCGAGCCCCTCCGGGAACGTCTCCAGCACCTCGGTGAAGGCGGCGTTGCGGACGGCCTCCATGACCTCGTCCCGGGTCGCGTCCGCTTTCGAAAAGGCGATGTTCTCGCCGATGGTGGTCGAGAACAAGAAGCCGTCCTGCGGCACGTACGAGATGGCCTCGCGCAGGCTCCGCAGGGTGACCGTGCGCACATCGCGCCCGTCGATGAACACCGAGCCCGGCGGGGGATCGAAGATGCGCGGCAACAGGTTGACCAGGGTGGTCTTACCGGATCCGGTCCGCCCGACGATGCCGAGGGTCTGTCCGGGCCGCACCCGGATCCGCACGTCGTGCAGGGCCGGGTGCGTGCCGTCCGGGTAGGTGAAGACATCGAGATCGATCACCACCTCCCCCTGCACCCGCCCCAACGGCGCGGCCCCGGGTTCGTCGCCGATGTCCGGCACCTCGGTCAGCAGCACCTCCAAGCGCTGCAACGACGCGGAGGCCCGCTGGAAATAGTTGAAGACAAAGCCCATCTCCTGCAGGGGCGTGATGAGCATCGCCAAGTACAAAGTGAACGCGACGAAGGAGCCGAGGGGGATTTCCCGGGTGATCGTCAGGACGCCGCCGTACAACAGGGCGATCACGAATGCCAACGATCCCATGAACGGGATCAGCGACTGCATCAGCGCGCTGCGCCGGAAGACGCCCATCTGGCGGCGGACAATGGCGTCGACGCGCTCCGTGAACCGCCGCTGCTCCACCTCCTCGTTGGCGGTGGCCTTGATGAGGCGAATGGCGGTCAAGCTCTCCTCCGTCAGGTCGGCCATGTCGGACAGCGCCTCCTGGGCCTGCCGCGTCGCATTGCGGATGCGCGGCCCGAGCCACCCGACGAGGAACGGCACGAACACAATCGGGATCATGCTCACCAGGGTCAGCTTGACGCTCACCGTGCGAAAGGTCATCACCAGCGTCGAGGCCAATAGGAAGATGGCATTGGTCAGGATGTTCAGGCCGCCGGAGAGGGCATCCCGAACGGATCGAACGTCGTTGAGGGCGTGGTTGAGGAGATCGCCGATGCTGCGCTGGCGGAAGTAGGACGTCGACAAGGTCTCCCAGTGGAGGAACAGCTTTCGGCGCAGCTCGTACTCGAACTGACGCCCGAGCATGCCGTTTCGCATCTGACCGAATCCGTACAGGACCACGTAGCCGATCCCGACGACGGCCAACAGGGCGGCGTAACGCCACAGCGCGCGGCCGTCCACTCGCCCGGCCTGAAGCGCATCTGTAAATTCGCCCAGCAGGTGCGGAAACTGCACCATCACGATCTCCGACAGGACGATGGACAGGATGGAGACGAGGTACGCCCAACGATGCCGAACCAAATACTGTTTGAGGAGTTGACGCGGGTTGTCCATGGGATGCCCCCTCCCTGCGCCGCCTCGGGCGTTCGGGACGGCATTTCGTGATGACGCCGGCCGGCTTTGATGGGCGTTTGGCTGCGTCGAGCTGTAGCCAGCGTTGACGACGTTGGACTTTGGCCGGCGTTTTCCATGCTATCGCGGAACGACAACACGATTTTTGAGACCGTCGATGAATCTGGGCAGAAAAGCCGCCGACACCGTGCATAGCGTACGTCCCAAGCGGACATCCACCACATGAAACGCTGCCTATTCTGCATAGATGCAGGACCTCGGTTACCCCATGTATTTTACCAGACGGATTGGAACATGGAGGGGAACGGCTGGGAGACCCAGCCCTTCCTCTCGGGGTCAGGATGACGACTAAACCAATTGCGTTTAATCCGCCGGAACAAGGCATGCATAACGGCAGTTTCGCATTTACTTCAACGCTCGTGGTAAAGTAATAAGGCGAAAACTGTGATTACGGCGCGGCGGGATGCGCTCTCTGCGGCCCCCGGCCTCCGGCCCCCTACCCGTACCCGCCTGCACGTGCGCCTGCGGACAGCGCCCCAGCCTCGCCACGCCCGTCACCGTGCGCCTTCCGCCAACCGCGCCCGCAGCGCCGCCTGCGCCGACTCGTACCCCGGCTTGCCGAGCAGAGCGAACATGTTGGTCTTGTAGGCCTCCACCCCCGGCTGATCGAACGGATTGACCCCCAGCAACAGCCCGCTCGCCGCGCACGCCAACTCGAAGAAATAGAAGAGCTCGCCCAGCGACCGCGCGCTGCGATCCGCGACCCGGATCCGCAGATTCGGCACACCCCCGTCGGCGTGCGCCAGCTGCGTGGCGATGCGCGCCTGATCGTTGATCCACGACAGGTCCCGGCCCGCGAGGTATTCCAGGCCGTCCTCCACGCCCGCCACGGCCGGGAGGGACATGGGTTCGCCCGGGTGATCCAGCGTGATCACGGTCTCGAACAGGTTCCGTGCGCCTTCCTGGATGAATTGGCCCAGCGAGTGCAGGTCCGTGGTGTACGCCACCGAGGCCGGGAACAGGCCTTTGTGGTCTTTGCCTTCGCTCTCGCCGAACAGCTGCTTCCACCACTCGGCAAAGCTGCGCAGCGCCGGCTCGTAAAACGCCAACACCTCCACCGCTTTGCCCTTGCGGTGCAGTGCGTTGCGGACGGCCGCGTAGCGGTATGCCGGGTTGTCGTCCAGCCGGTCCGTCGCCAGGGCCTCCTCCGCCGCCCGGGCCCCCTCCAACAATTCCGCTACAGGCACCCCGGCTGCCGCGAGCGGCAGCAGACCGACCGGCGTCAGCACCGAGTAGCGGCCGCCCACGTCATCTGGGATGACGAACGTCTTCAGCCCCTCGGCCTCCGCAAACCGGCGCAGAGCCCCGCGCGCCCGATCGGTCGTGACATAGATGCGGCGGCGCGCCTCCTCCGGGCCCACCTGCTGCTCCAGCCAAGCCCGCAGGACGCGGAACGCCACGGCCGGCTCCGTGGTGGTGCCCGACTTCGAGATCACGTTGATGCAGACGCGTTTGCCCGCGAGGACCCGCAGCAGATCGGCGAGGGCCGGGGCGCTCAGGTGGTTGCCCGCGAAGTACACCTCCGGCCCGCCTCGCACCGCGCGCGGCAGCTGGTTGAAATACTCCGGCAGGCACCACTCCAGGGCCGCCCTTGCGCCCAGGTACGATCCGCCGATGCCCACCACCACCAGCGCGTCCGCCTGCTCCTGGACGGCGGCCGCCGCGGCGAGCAGCGGATCGATCCCGCCGGTCAACGTCTCGCTCGGCAGATGCAGCCACCCGAGAAAATCCGCCCCCGGCACGTCTCCGGCGTGCAGGCGGCGGTGGATGTCGGAGACAAACGGCTGCAGTTGGCGCCACTCCGATTCGGCCACAGCCCCTTCGGCAAAACGAAGATCCAATTCGACCATCTCGACCCCTCCGTTTCCACGGCCTAGGATACCACCCAACCCGCGGCCGCGTACAGCAAGGCGCTGCCCCCTGCCGCCCACAGCGCGGGTTTCAGCTTGTGGCGCGCGTAGTCCATCACCGGGAGTTTCATGACCGTCGCCATCGCCACGGTGTTGTCGCTCAGGGGCGAGGCAAAGCCGCCGAAGGTGCCGCTCGCGAACACCGCCCCGGCGATGAGCGGCAGCGGCGTGTGGGTGCTCGCCGCCAGGGAGAAGCCGAGCGGCAGAAGCATCCCCCAGGTGCCGAAGGACGAGCCGATCACATAGGAGATGGCGCACCCGAATAGAAACAGGGCCGGGGCGACAAAGGCCGCCGGGACCGCCCGCCCGATGGTGCGCTCGACATAATCCGCGAACCCCAGGTCCGTGGAGACGGCCGACACCGCCCAGACCAACGCCAGCAGCACGATGACCCCCATCATCTCGTTGCCGCCGGCCAAGATGCCGAACACCGTGCGCTCAACGGGAACGCGTTGCGCCGTGTACCACACGAACGCCGCCAGCAGGGTGATGAGCAACGCCTCCAGCATGGCCTTCGCCGCGTTCGCCTGCGCCAGCGCCCCCCAGACGGTGGGCGCCTTGCCGCGCCCGTCCCACCAGGTGAGAAACAGCGTCAGACCGAGCAAAAGCAGCAGCGGCACGGCGAGATTCATCAGGCGCGGCGGGATGCGTTCAGACACAAACTCCACGGGATCCGGCGGATTCAACGCGTCGGCCGCGCCAATCCCCTCTGCGGGCCGTCGCTCGGCCCGGCCCTCGCTCACCGCAGTCGGCTCGTCGGCCCCCTCGCTGCCAGGCCCTCGGCTGCGGCGGGACGCTCGCGGGGAGGCAGGTCTGGCGGCAGTTCCGCGCCGAACTCCGCCCGCGCGAACTGGGAAGCCATTTTGAGGCGCGTCTCTGCGTTCAACCGGGCAGGACGGGGCAACGCCGGCACGGTGCCGCGGCCTGCCGCGCGCCGCTCGTCCTCCGCCCGACGCTGCGCGGCCTCCCGCCTTTCCGCGCTCGGCGAGGCGCGAAACGAGAGGACCAGCGTGTACGCCAAGATCAGCCAGGAGAAGAAATTGAGGGGGATGCTCATCAGGTACAGATGATAGGGCGATCCGGGCAAGGTCTGATGGCGGGCCGAAGTGGCGATGAGCCCCACCATGTACCCGACGAACGCCGTGCCGACCGGCACCAGCGCACACACCGGGGTCGAGGTCGCGTCGATGGTGAATGCCACCCGCTCGGCCGGGACCCGCAGGCGCTCGAAGATGCGGCGCATCACCGGCGCCACGGTGATGATGCGAAAATCAGGCGCCATAAAGGTCACGAGCGACGACACCCAGGTGACGGCGAAGGCCCCGCGCACCGACTTCACGCGGTCGGCCATCCAGTGCGCGAACCCGGATACGCCGCCCGTCACGCGCACCAGCCCGACGAAGGCGCCGAATCCGTACAGGAAGATCACCAGCCGCAGGTTGTCCGGTATGGCCAACTCCTTCGCGATGTACGCCAAGGCGGCGTCGATCCCGCCGAGCGGCGTCGGATCCTGCATGTACGCCCCCACCAACAGTCCCGCCAGAAGGCCCGGCAGCACCTGCCGCGTCCACATCGCAATCGGGATCACCACCAAGAACGGAACCAGCGACCAAATCCCTGCGCTCACGCGCTCACCTCCCGGCGCGTCACGCCTGGGAAGGGATCCCCAGGCAACCTCTGCCGGTCCTAGGATGTCACCGGGTGCCGTTCCATCATGCAACCGGCACGCCGCTGCCCGGTCTCACGATCGCGCCGCTTCCAACTCACGCACCCGCGCCACCACGTCTTCCGCCCGGTGCAGCGGCGGGTCGGACACCTGCGCGCACAGCTGCCGGAACCCCTCCGGATCGGGCACGTACCACACCGCATCCATCCCGCACGCCCGCGCGCCCTCGATGTCGGCCTGGTAATTGTCCCCGATCATCAAGGCATCGCGGGCCGCCACGCCCATGCCGGTCATGGCCGCCTGGTAGACGCTCGGATGGGGCTTCGCATGCCCGATGCGCTCCGAGATGAACAGCACCTCCTCCGAAAAGTACCGGTCGAGCCCGCACAGGCGCACCTTCTCCCATTGCATGTCGGGCGATCCGTTCGTGATGATGGCCAGCCGGTGTTCCGGCGACAACGCCTCGAGCAACCGATGGGTCTCCGGATACGGGCGAAGCGTCTCCGGAAAGGCGGCCATGTACGCCTCGTGGAACCGTCTGGCTTCCTCCGCGTCCTTTTCGACCCCGAAGTCCCGCCAAGCCCGCAGAAACCGCTCCCGCCTCAATTCTTCCATCGTCATGACCCGCCGATCGTAGTTTGGCCAGAGCAATTCGTGGTGGTGCAGAAACCGCTCGAGGAACGTGTCCGGCCACGCGTCACCGTACAGGGCCCGCATCGCCTTCGGGACCCCGAGATGGTACTGTTGGCGCGTGTCCACCAGGGTGTGATCGAGATCGAAGAAAATCACGTCGTACGCGCTCATGCCGACACCTCGCGTCTCATTTTTCCGCCGGGCCTCTCCCAATGCGAGGAAGCCGTGTAGTAGGATGAAAAGGTGCCCATCACACCCCTGCGTATCCAACGGCCAAGTGCGGACATTGCACCGGTGCCGTCCCATGCTGTCCATCGTCAAAAGGAGTGGAACCGTTGATGCCATCTTCGCCAGGGATCGCCAAGACCGCAGCCGTCCAGCTGTTTGCGGGCGTCCAGTGGCTGGTGTTCATGTTCGCAAACATCGTCGTCATCCCCCTGTCCGTCGGTGGCGCGTACCACCTCGACGCGGGCAGCTCGCCGGGGCCATGTCCCGGTCATTCGTGATCACCGGCCTGGCCTGCTTGGTGCAGGTGTTCCTCGGACACCGGTTGCCGTTGATGGAAGGCCAGTCCGGCATGTGGTGGGGCGTCATCCTCAATCTCGCCGCCACCGGGACCGAGTCGGGCCTGAGCCTGCAGGAGGTCGGAGGAAGCATGGCCATAGGGATGGTGCTCGGCGGTTTGGCCGTGGTGCTGTGCGGCCTGCTCGGCATTCACCGGGTGTTGAACCGGCTGTTCACACCGGTCGTCATGGCCGTCCTCCTCTTCCTCCTGGCATCCCAATTGATAGACATCTTCTTCCACGGTATGGTCGGACTCGACGAGCGCACCTCCATCCAGCCTGGGGTGGCCTTGTTGTCCCTCGCCCTGGTGATCGGCGTCAGCGCGCTGACCATCGGCGCACAGGGCATCCTCAGCAACTTCGCCATCCTCATCGGATTGGCGGTGGGCTGGGTGGTGTATGTCGTGTGCTTCGGACCGTCGCACGGCGGTGCCGCGCCGCAATGGGGGCAGATGGTGGAACTGTACGCCTGGGGACACCCGGTGTGGCACACCGGCATCGTGGTGGCGTGTGTGGTGACTGCCCTCATCAATAGCACGAACACGGTCGCCACCCTCCGCGCTGCTGAGCCGCTGTTCGGCTGCCGCGTCGATGACCGCCAGTTTCGCAGGTCCTTCGTCGTGACGGGCGCCTTCACCGCGCTCTCCGGCCCGCTCGCGCTGGTCCCCTACGCCCCTTACACCTCGAGCATCGGCTTTTTGCGCACCACCCGGCTGTTAAATCGGGGCCCGTTCATCCTCGGCGCCATCCTCTTTCTGCTCATCGGATCGATCCCGCCGGCGACCGGGTTCTTCTCCACCCTCCCGGTCAGCGTCGGAGACGCCGTGCTGTTTGTCGCCTACTTGCAGATCTTCGGCTCCGCCCTGCAGAACCTGGAAGGCCTGTCCTTCAACTACCGGACGCTCTTTCGCCTCGCCGGCCCCACTCTGCTCGGATTGGCCATTCAGGCCACGCCCGCTTCCGCCTTCACAAGCCTGCCGGGGATGATTCAGGCCATCGCGAGCAACGGGATGCTCGTCGGCATCCTCGCCGCCGTCGTGTTGGAGGCGCTGGTGCCGTGGCATCGCTTCGAATGATGCCACCGTCCGCACACCGGCGCCCCGCTTCCCGGTCGGATCGCCAAGGCACGCCGCCGAGGCCGGAGCCGATCACCGCCGAACGGCTTTCCCCGCCCCTGCAGTCTGTCAGCCTCCGTTGGTCCCCCGCTGCCACGAAACCGACGTTCGCACCACCCGGCGCTCGCCGCCCTGGTTGAGCGTCAGCGTGAGGATGTGCTTCGCCGGATCCAGCACCGCGTCCGCCTGCACCACGCGTTTGCCTGTGGCGGGATCGACATAGTCGATGGTCAGCGTCGTTCCCCCGTCGAGCTGGTAATAGGTCTGCATCCATTCGATCACTTGGCTCTGGAGGCGATTCTCGGGTACCGCTTGATTCAGGTGCAGCACCATAAAATCTTCGTCGAAGCCGGAGGCGTCGTGCATCAGCTCCACGTGCCCGATGCCGTGATCCGATACGTACTGTCCGAACTCCGTGCTGGTCGTGGCGCGCACGGTCAACGCCTGCAGCGTCAGATGGGCGAACAAGCCGGCGAGGGCCAGCACGACCGCCGCGCCGAACAGGAACCAGAGGCGGTTGCGGCGCACACGCGCGGCGGAGGCGGGCGATTGTCCTGTGACTGACACATGGTTCACCTCACTTCGGGAGCCAGGGGTACCGCGGACATCTGGCAGCGGTTGGACCGTCCCCGGATGTCTCCTACGTTACCGAAGCTGCCGCCGTACGTCAAAAAGCAAACGGGTGCCCATGGGTACGCGGTAAACCAAAGGGGGAACCCCGATAAGGAGTTCCCCCGATTGGGCCGCCGGTGGACGCCGGCCGCATGGGTCCGGGTGCACACCGGACGCTCATTTCTCAAAGCTCGGGTCGAACGCGTCGCGCAGACCGTCGCCGATGAAGTTGATGCACAGGATGGTGATGGTGAGCAGCGCCGCCGGGGGCAGCCACACCCAAGGTTCAGTCTTGAGCGTGAAGTAGTCCAGCGCGTCGTTCAACACATTCCCCCATGACGGGTTGGGCGGCTGCACGCCGAATCCGATCACGGCCAGCGCAGCCTCCACCGCGATCAGGTTGGCCATCGTGAACGTCGCATTCACGACGAGGGTGCCCATGATGTTCGGCAGCATGTGGCGAAACATGATGCGCCACGGGCTCGCGCCCGCCATCTTGGCGGCCAGCACGAACTCGGACTCGCGCAGGTTGAGGAACAAGCCGCGCACCATACGGGTGGTCGGCGGCCAGAACACGACGGCGATCACGACGATCAACAGCCAGACGCCGGAGGAATTGAAGATCGACGTCAGCACGATGATGAGCAGGAAAAATGGGAAGTTCAGCATGAAATCGCAGAAACGCATGATCAGGCTGTCCACCCATCCGCCGTAGTAGCCGGCGAGGCCACCCAACAAGATGCCGATGGCCATCACGAACAGGGTGTCGACAAAGCCGATCAACAGGTCGTTGCGGCCCCCGTACAGGTCGCGGGAGAACAGGTCGAACCCGTTCTTGTCGGTCCCGAGCACATGGAGGCCGCCCGGCGGCGCATCCGTCTCCATCAAGTACTGATGGGTGGGATCCAGATGCGTGAACAGCGGCGCGGCGATGGAGATGAAGATGATCACCAGCAGCACAAACACGCTGACGACCGCCGCTTTGTTGTACATGAACCGTTCGAATGCCAACCGCGTCGGGCTCTTGCTGACCCGGCCGCGCGGCTGGGCCTGCGCCTTCTGCGGAGCAGTTGCAGTGCTTGCAGACATCGGATCACCTCCCTCAGTCGTAACGGATGCGTGGGTCGACCACGGCATACAGGATGTCCGCCAACAGGTTGCCAATCAGGACGCCGATGGCGATGAGCACCGTCGTCGCCATGATGACGTTGTAGTCTCGGCCATTGACGGCATCAATCACCAGCTGACCCATCCCCTGGTACTGGAAGATGCCCTCGGTGATGATGAGGCCGCCGACCATATTGCCGAAATCCAGGCCGAACTGCGTCACAATCGGGATCATGCCGTTGCGGAACACGTGCTTCGTGAACACGCGCCCTTCCTCCAGACCCTTGGCGCGGGCGGTACGCACGTAGTCCTTGCGCGAGACGTCCAGCATCGATCCGCGCGTGTAACGGCTGTATATCGTGCTGTTCACGAAGGCCAACGACAGGGCGGGCAACAGGGCGTGGTACAGGTGATCGCCCAGGCTCCCCGCATTCGCGCCGGTCCCGGTGGAACCCTGCGCCGGAAACCACTGCAAGTCGATGGCGAAGAAATAGATCATGAAAATCGCAAACACGAAGAACGGCACCGAGTACAGGCAGAACAGCACGATGTTGGACGTGTAGTCGAACTTCCCGTACGGGTTGCGCGCCTGCAGGATGCCAAACGGCACGCCGAGCGCGATGGTCAGCACCTCCGCGAGAATCCCGAGGATCAACGTGTTGCGGATGGCCGGGCCGACCAGCTGCGTCACCGGCACATGGTGGGTGAAGCTGAACCCCCAGTTGCCCGTGACGAACAGGCCGAGCCAATGCACGTATTGCCACCACAGCGGCTGGTCCAAGCCGGCGTTGTGTTCGAGTTGCTCTTTCAACTGCTCGATATCCTTAATGGCCGGATTCATAATCGCGTCAAATGCATTTCCTGGCGCCGCGTGCATGATGAGGAACACGAAGACCGTGATGAGGAACACCATCGGAATCATGCCGAGCACGCGGCGGACGACGTAGGTCCCCATGAAACCCCTCCTCCTGATGGCGGGGCGGCCTGCCGGCCGCCCCGGGCGTGCGTTGCGTCCGACCCCCTGTGGGGGGTGTCTCTGTCCAGGATCACGAATACAGGTGGCAGGCCACCAGATGGTTCGGCGCCACTTCTTTGAGCACCGGCCGCTCCATCTTGCACACGTCCATCACCTTCGGGCAGCGCGTGTGGAACGGGCAACCCTTCGGCGGATTGGCCGGGCTCGGCACATCCCCCTGCAGGATGATGCGCTCACGCCGCCCTTGGCGCTTCGGTTCCGGCGCCGCCGACAGCAGCGCCTCTGTGTACGGATGACGGGGATTCGCGTACAGTGAACGTTTGTCCGCCAGCTCGACCATGTGCCCGAGGTACATGACGCCGACGCGATCGCTGATATGGCGGACCACCGCCAGGTTGTGGGAGATGAAGATGTAGGAGAGATTGAATTCCTTCTTCAAGTCCATCATCAGGTTCAAGATCTGCGACTGGATGGACACGTCCAACGCAGAGACCGCCTCGTCGGCCACAATCAGCTTTGGGTTCAACGCGAGAGCGCGCGCGATCCCGATGCGCTGGCGCTGGCCGCCGGAGAACTCGTGCGGATACCTGTGGCGGTCATCGGCCCGCAAGCCCACGCGCTCGAGCAAGTGGATGACCCGCTCGGTCGCCTGCTTGCGGCTCACCCCGTTGACAATGAGCGGCTCCGCGATGATCTCCTCAATCCCCATCTTCGGGTTGAGCGACGCGTACGGGTCCTGGAACACCATCTGGAACTTCGGCCGCACCGCCCGCAACTCTTTGCCGTGCAGCTTTGTGATGTCCTGGCCGTCGAACACAATCTGGCCGGAGGTGGGCTCGAGCACCCGCATGATCATGCGCCCCGTGGTCGACTTGCCGCATCCCGACTCGCCCACGATGCCGAGCGTCTCGCCCGCCTTGACCGTGAAGGAGACGTCGTCGACCGCCTTCACATGGCCAACCGTCCGGCGCAACAACCCCGCCGTGATGGGGAAGTATTTTTTAAGGTTGCGCACTTCCAGCAAGTTCTCGCTCATCTCAATCGTCCCTTCATACGAGATCGCAGCGGACGAAGTGACCGGGTTTCACTTCGCGCAGCTCCGGCATCTTCTCCCGGCAGCTCGGCTGCGCGATCGGGCAGCGATCCGCAAACCGGCACCCCTGCGGGAACGCGGCCGCGTCCGGAACCGTGCCGGGGATGGAGTACAACACGTCTTTCTCCTCCTCCAGCGACGGGATGGACGCCAACAGCCCCTTCGTGTACGGATGCGTCGGTTCTGCGAACAGGCTGTCCGCGTCGGTCGATTCCACCACCTGGCCGGCGTACATCACCACCACGTGATCGGCCATGTCCGCCACCACCCCGAGGTCGTGGGTGATGAGGATGATGGACGTATCGAAATCCTCCCGCATCTTCTTCATCAATTCCAACACCTGCGCCTGGATGGTCACGTCCAGGGCGGTGGTGGGCTCGTCCGCGATCAAAAGCTTCGGCTCGCACACCATGGCCATCGCGATCATCACACGCTGCCGCATGCCACCAGACAGCTGATGGGGATACTCATGGACGATCTCGCTGGCCCGCGGTACCCCCACGAACTGCAGCATCTCGATGGCTTTCGCGAGCGCCTGTCGCTTCGTCATCTTGCGGTGGCGCAACAGCACCTCGGTGATCTGCTCGCCGATGGTCAACACCGGGTTGAGCGCCGTCATCGGCTCCTGGAAGATCATCGAGATCTCGTTGCCGCGCACGTCCGTCATCTCGTCCTCGGAGAGCTTGAGCAAGTCCCGGCCGTTGAACCAGATCTCGCCGTCCACGATCTTGCCTTTCGGCTTCGGCACCAAGCGCATGATGGACAGCGACGTCATGCTCTTGCCGCATCCGGATTCGCCCACGATGCACACGACCTGCCGCGGCTGCACCTCGATATCGATGCCGTCAACGGCCCGGACCTCAGCATCCTTGCTGATGAAATACGTCTTTAGGTTTCTAATGGCCAAGAGTGGTTCAGCCACCGCAAAACCTCCCCCTACTCACAAGTTTCCGCTCCCCGTTTCGGCCGTCGGGACTCGCGACGCACTGCCCGGCGTACACGCAACGCGACGTCTGCAATCTATCCATGGCGAATATCCAGTGGATGCGCGGGGCCGAACCGCCGTCGACCGTCGACCTGATTCGACACGTGACACACGGCTCTCATTGTAGCGTTGAGCCTCGCAGGTTGTAAAGCAGACTGAAAGAATCGGTAGTCTAGTCAGTTTACGCGCGGACGCCGCAATGAGACGACCTTGGAGACAACGGCCTTGATCGTAGGCGAAATATTCAGTCTCCCGGCTGAGCGGCGCCTGTGACAGGCGCGTCACGGGATTTTGTTGCACCTGTCGGTACATATTCTATGAAATTTATGGCCGGCTTACAATCGGTGACAGTTGGCATTTCGCGCAGGCACCCACCAACGACAGCGACCTTCGCCGACCGTCAGCTTCGCCGCTCCATCACAAGGACAACGGACGACCGGTGTCGGTCGCGTTTCGCCGCTGCGCGAAGTGGAACCCGGCGAAACACAAAGCCGGCAGCACGCACGCAGCCGATGCGGTCCCCAAGAGAGCTTGGACGCCCGCGTGATCGAAGAGCCAGCCACCCGCGATGGGCCCCACCATCCGGCCGAGCGTGGCGGTGCTGCCCACCAGCCCTTGGAGGAATCCCAACCGGTGAGGCGGGGCCAATTGGCCGATGGCGGCCGGCACGCTGGGCCACGCCAGGACTTCGCCCAAGGTCATCACCGTCATCGCCGTCACGAATGCCGGGTAGGTGTGCCAGATGGCGACCAGCGCGTAGGCGGCCGCATACAGGGCCACGCCCGTGACCATGTGCCAGGCCAGGTTGGGCACGCGCCGGACGACGGCGCCCACCAGCGGCTGGAGCCCGAAGATGAGCAGGCCGTTCAGCGTCCACAACGCGCTGTAGGCGGCCAGCGGATAGCCCAGGTCCTGCATGTAGACGGAGATGGCGCTCTGCCATTGCACGTAAATCGCCCATCCAACGGTGAAACCGACGAGGACGAGCGTGACGGGCCGCCACGGCACGCCACCCGATTCCACGGTCGGTGGGGCCGCCGCTGACGGATCCGCCACCGTCTGGGCTGACTCCGGTCCGCGGGCGGGCGCCTCCTTGGTCCGCCCGCTGTGCTCGACCCTGCCATTGCGCAGTTGCCAGAGCGCGCTGCGGAGGACCGTCCAGAGCAGGATCAACAGGACCACGTTTGCCAGGGCGATGCCCCAGAACACCGAGGCGAATGAGCGCTGTGCCACCACGCCCCCGAGCGCAGTGCCCGCCGCGACGCCGATGTTGTTGGCCACGTACATGAAGTTGTACGCCCGCCGGCCGCCGGCCGGCCAGGCGTGGCCGACGAGGGCGTTCAAGACAGGAAATGGGACCGCGCACGCGAGCCCGAAGACGGCCATGACCCCCATGTACGGCACCCACCCCCCGATCCAAAGGGGGACGAGAATACTCACCGCGCACACCGCAAACCCGGCGCTGAGCACCGGCAGGGCGCCGAACCGGTCATATCCTGCGCCTGCCAGGAAGCTGCCGGCCAACCCAGCGCCCGAATACACCAGGAGGACCGTCCCTGCGATGGTCATCGGCTGACCCAGGACCTGGTGGATGTAGATGGCGTTGACCGGCCACAACAGTGACAGGCCCGCGACGTTGAGGAAGCTGCAGGTCATCAGGAGCCACACCAGCGGTGGGACGGCCTTCACCCAGGTCCGCCCGCGCACCCACACCGTGTCCATACCACTCTCTCCATCGATGTGACGTTGCCCCGAGGAAGCGGAGCGACACGCCCACTCTTCTCACAGATTGGGCGTGCACCCACAGACGGCGCACGCCCGCCAAGGAAACAGTATAGCACGCCCGAGGCCGCCGCGGCCTGCCTTATTCCACCACGATGCCGGGCGCGCCCGCTTCGACGCGGCCGATCACGCGGGCCCACGCGACCCCCTCGGCGCGGAGCCGGCCCACGAACGCGTCCGCGCGGTCTCCCGGCAGCGCCATCAGCAGACCGCCCGAGGTCACCGCGTCGGCCAAAAGAACGCGAACCTCCTCCGCCACGTCCCGCCGATACGACACGTAGGGCCCCACGTGCGCGGCGTTCTTTCGGCTCCCGCCCGGCACGGCCCCCTGAGCGACAAAGCGATGCGCCCCCTCCAGCACGGGCACCTCGCCGGCCGCGATGTGCACGCAAACGCCGCTGCCGCGCGCCATCTCCAGCGCGTGGCCGAGCAGCCCGAAGCCCGTGACATCCGTGCAGGCGTGGACAGGGAACTGCCGCCCCACTTCCGCGGCCGTCCGGTTGAGCGCTGCCATCACGGCTGTCACGCGCTCAATGTCCTCTTCCCGCGCGAGTCCTCGCTTGATGGCCGTGGTGATGACGCCGGAGCCGATGGGCTTCGTCAGCACCAGGGCGTCGCCTGGCCGGGCACCCGCGTTCGTCCACACCTCGTCCGGCCGGCAGATCCCCGTGACCGCCAGACCGTACTTGGGCTCAGGATCGTCGATGGAATGCCCGCCGACGATCACCGCCCCGGCTTCCCGGACCTTGTCGGCGCCCCCCTGCAGGATCCGGGCCAGCACATCTGCCGGCAGCTTGGAGATGGGGTAGCCGACGACGTTGAGCACCGTCAACGGCCGCGCTCCCATGGCATACACGTCGCTGAGTGCGTTGGCGGCCGCAATCTGGCCAAACGCGTACGGATCGTCCACAATCGGCGTGAAAAAGTCGATGGTCTGTACCAAAGCCAACTCTGGCGACAACCGGAACACGCCCGCGTCGTCCAGCGTGTCCAAACCCACCAAAAGATCGGGGTGGGGGGTCGCCAGATCCACCTGCTGCATCACTTGAGCCAGGTCCCCCGGACCGATCTTGCACCCTCACCCGGCTTTCCCGGTCATCTGCGTCAGACGCAGCACGTCGTCCGCCATCCGCTTCACCTCCCCGGCGGTGATGGCCGCCGCTTCATTCAATGTACACATCCCCAATCCGGACTTTCAAGGGAGGTTCAATGGCCGGTGTTGTACAATGGGAGCAGGAGGGAGAACGAGGTGCGGATCCTCATCGTGGAAGATGAACAGCGGCTGGCCGCCGCGCTGGCGCAGCTGCTCAAGGAGCATCAGTATGCGGTCGACGTCGCGCACGACGGCAACACGGGGCTCGATCTCGCCCTGACAGACTGTTACGATCTCCTGGTCCTCGACGTCATGCTGCCGGGTCAAAGCGGCCTGGACATTGTCCGGCAGGTTCGGCAGGCAGGGCTCGACGTGCCCATCCTCCTGCTGACGGCCAAGGACACGGTCGACGACCGGGTCACCGGCCTCGACGCGGGCGCTGACGACTACCTGGTCAAACCGTTCGCCACCCGGGAACTCCTTGCGCGCATTCGGGCGCTCACCCGCCGAACCGGCAACGTCAGCGGCCCCGACACCCTGACCGTCGGACCGTTCTCCATGCACCTCGCCGAGCGGACCATCTTTCGCGACGGACAGCCGTTGTCCTTGACCGCGAAGGAATTCCAGCTATTGGAGCTGTTGATGCGGAACCACGGCAAGGTGATGTCCAAGGAGTTGATCCTCGATCGCGTATGGGGCCCGGACGCCGAAGTCATCGGCAACGCAGTCGAGAATTATGTCCACTTTCTGCGCAAGAAGATCGACGTCCCTGGCCAGCCGTCGTACATCGAGACGGTCCGCGGCGTCGGATACGTGTTCCGCGTCCGGGACAGCCAGGAGGAGAGGTGACAACCCCCCTTGTTCCGCCGCGTCCGCATCCGCATCACCCTGCTCACGCTCGCCATCGTGGTGTGTCTGTACGCCGTCTCTTCGATCGCGGTGTACAGCATCGTCCGCCAGGCGGTCCTCCACAACGTCGATGCCCGCCTGCTGTCCACCGTCCACGCCGCCGGCCCGGGCAATATGGGCCGTATCGTGACCACCCTGCCGCAGGGGACATGGATGGAGGTCCACACCGCGATCGGCGATTTTACCAACCTCACCCCCGACCTCGAACCCGCGCTCGACAAGTGGGTGGCGCGCCACCCCTCGGACAAGGCCTGGCGGGCGACCTGGCGCCCGAAGGCCGGGATGATTCTGCGCGTGCTGTACCTGCCGTTCGGCCCCTCCGGTCCGGGGCCCGATGCCGGATACGTGGTCATCGCCATCGACATCGAGCGAGAGATGGAGGTCCTCGATCGGCTCCGTGACGTCCTGCTGCTCGTGGGCGCAGGGGGGCTGGTCGCCGGCGGGATCGCAGGCTTCTATCTGGCCGAGCGCGTCCTGCGCCCCGTCCGCGAAGCCTGGCGGCGCCAATTGGAGTTCGTCGCCGACGCCTCGCACGAGCTGCGCACCCCGCTCGCCGTCATCCAGTCGAACCTCGGTGTCGTCCTGGAGCACACCCACGAATCCGTCGCCGACAACCTGGAGTGGATCCACAACGCGCACAGCGAAGCGCGCCGTCTGTCCAAGCTGGTGCAAGACCTGTTGACCCTCGCCCGCGGCGACGCCGAGGCGATGCCCCTGTCCCTGCAGCGTGTGTCCGTGGCCGAATTGGTGGGGAAAGTGGCCGAGCTGTTCGATCCGGTCGCCGCCGCGCGCGGCCTCCGCCTGGTGACGGATTGTGCGCCGGACGCGATCGTCAATGGGGATCCCGACCGGCTCCATCAGCTGCTCGTGATCCTCGTCGACAACGCCTGCAAGTTCACCCCCGAGGGCGGCACCGTCACCCTGCGCACACGGCGCCAGAAGCACACCGTCCTCCTCGAGGTGTCCGACACCGGCGTCGGGATCGCCGAGGAAAATTTGCCTCGGGTCTTTGACCGCTTCTTCCAAGCCGACCCAGCCCGCGCCCGCGACGGCTCGCACGGCCACGGGCTCGGCCTGTCCATCGCGAAATGGATTGTCGACGCTCACCGCGGCAAAATCTCCGTTTCGAGCCGGTTGGGGGAGGGGACGACCTTCACGGTGCAGCTGCCCGCGGCTGGGTGAGCAAGCGATCGCCACACCTCATCCGGCCGCTGCCGCGCCGACACACCGGCGCTGACGTGCCGTGTCCACGAGCCATGGCTCGTCAGAGCGCCGCGGCGGGACGCCACGTCCGGAAAAACGAAAGCAACGACTGGGCGGCCCAGGTCCCGGCCGCCAGCTCGTCCATGCCCGCCAGCGGGCCGGGCAGCAGATCGCGCAGCGTGACCGCCGTTCCTCGTTCCACCCGGTACGGGTTGCCGGCCAATTGGTAGAACCGGTTCATCTGCTCGACCATCCAGTCCATGTCGGCATCGACGGCGATGCACCCGTGCGCCAGCACGTAGCCGGGCCGGGTGGAGGTCATGCCGGCCAGCCCGCCTCGCCAGGCCTGGGCGGTGCCGATCAACTTCTTCCCGCCGACGAGGACGTTGTAGCGGCCGTCGCAATAGCTCCCTGGCAATTCGCCCGTTTCCGCCTCGAGGCCCAGCGAGCCGAGCCACCGCATCAGCGGATCGCAGAGCAGGCGGTAGAACGCGTCTGTCGTCGCCTGGGCCGTCGGCCGGGGGAACAGATAGGACACCTGGACCACCCCGGGCCCCTGCGGGACCGCGGTGCCGCCTGTCTGCCGCACGACCACGGTGCACCCCTCGGCCTGAAGCGCTGCCTGGGCGGCTCGCCCCGCGTCCGTCGCCACGTCCTTCTTGCTTAATCCGATGCCGGTCTTGACCGGACCCCGCCAGATCCGCACCGTCGGCCGCCGCTCGCCCCGGCCCACCTGCTCTCCGAGGATGACATCCAGGTCCATGTTGTGCTGCCCGTCGTCGATGTCATCCAGCCAGGTCACCTCGACACCCGCCGGCCACAACGCCGCATCCGACACTTGCCGACACCTCCCGCACGGTCATCCTCGAGGGTCCTGACGCCGTGCCATGCTTCCGGTCCCGTCCGTTCACCTCAACCATTCCGCCAACATCGACAGCTCCATGTTCCCACCGCTCAGCACGCACACCACCGGCCCATCCAGCAACTCGCCGCGCTCCGCCGCCGCGATCACGGCCGCCACCGATGTGGCGCCGGAAGGCTCGACGAGGATCTTGCACGACTCCAGCAACTGGACAACCGCGGTGCGGATGGTGTCCTCCGAGACCAGCGCGATGGCATCCACCCGCTTTTGCACAATCGGGAACGTATAGTGCCCCGGGTGATTGGTGCGGAGCCCGTCCGCGATGGTCTTCGTCTCCCCGATGTCCACCGGATGTCCGGCCTGCAGCGACAGGTAAGTGTCGTTGGCCAGCTCCGGTTCGACGCCCACCACGCGCACCCCTGGGATGCGCGCCTTCAGCGCCGTCGCCACACCGGACGCCAGGCCGCCTCCGCCCACCGGTACGAACACCGTCCGCACCCCGGGAAGGTCCTCCGCGATCTCCAGGCCGGCCGTCCCCTGGCCGGCGACGACCCACGGGTGATCGTAAGGCGGGACGAACGCCAACCCTTCCTCGCGGGCCAACTGTTCTGCCCGTTCGATCCGTTGGGAAGACATCGTCCCGCACCGGATCACGCGCGCCCCGTAACCTCGGATGGCCCGCTCCTTCACCGGCATCACCGTCTCCGGCACCACCACCGTGCACGGCAAGCCCACCAGGCTCGCGGCGTAAGCGACCGCCTGCCCATGGTTGCCCGACGAAGCCGTGATGACCCCGCGGGGTGGATTCGGCTGCTCCCGCAGCGCCAGCACCATGTTCAACGCGCCGCGGACCTTGAATGCCCCCGTCCGCTGCAAGTTCTCGCACTTTAAGTACACATCCGTGCCGGCCCGCCGCGATAAGGCCTGCGCATACAAAAGCGGTGTGCGCACCGCGTAGGGCGCAATCCTCCGGCTGGCCGCCACGATATCTTCCCATGTCACTTCCGGGTGCTGTGTCATGTCCGCCTCTCCTCTCCCGATGTCTTCATCCGCACGCCCGCGGCGCCGCGCAAGCACGGGCCTCCCGCGCCGTCCCGCGGACTCCGGCGTTCACACGCCCTCCGTTCCCGGCGCTCCCGCGGCGCCGTCCCCCGCGCGCATCCCGGATAAGGAGGCCGCGAACCGCGCCGCGCACGCGGGCAGCAGGCTGTCCCGCCGGGTCACCAGCGTGACCGTGCGCGCACCGAGGTCCACATCCGTAAGCACCACCACCGCCAACCGCCCGGAAGCGACGTCGCCCTCCGCCGACGAGCGCGGCAACACCGACCACCCGACGCCCAGCTGCACGAGGCGGCTGATGCTCTCGAGGCTGTCGGTCTCCATGGCGATGTCGAGATCGAGCCCATGCCGAGCGGCCAGCTCGTTCACCCAGTCCCGCAGGCCCGATCCGCTCCCCATCAGGACCGCGGGCCAGCGCCCCAAGTCGGTGAGCTGGAGGCGCCCGGCCCGCGCCACGTCGCTGTCCGGCGCCGCCACCAGCAGCAGGTCGTCACGCCACAAGGGCTGCGTCTCCAAGTCCTCGCGCCCCGCCTCGACGGTGGTGACGACGGCGAGATCGATCTCCCGGGCCTCCAACAACTCCAGCACCTCCCGGGAGGAGCCGGTTCGAACCTCGAACCGTACCCCGGGGTGCCGGGCCCGGTAGGCGGCCAGGACGGGTGGCAGCAGATAGATGGACGGGGTGAGCCCTGCGCCGATGCTGACCGTCCCGGCCTCCGGGTCGGTCAGGGTCCGGAGCTCCTCGCGCATCCGCCGGTCTTCGCGCAGGTACCGCTTGGCGTAACGGTACACCAGCTCCCCCGCCCGGTTGAGGACCAGTCGCTTACCGACGCGATCGAACAACGGAACCCCCAACTGCGCCTCGAGCTGCCGTACCTGGCGGGTCAACGTGGGCTGCGTCAGGTGCAGCGCCTCCGCCGCCTTGACCATCGTCTCCTGTTCAACGACCTGCACGAACGTCTCGTACAACGGATGCAACCTGGTGGCCTCCCGGCGCCGTTTATACGAAATTCGCATAGCGAGTATGCACGTTTTCGATTTTACACATAAATACCACGGGCGTACACTGCTGACGTAGAGGTCTGGCAGGGCGGCGCACCTCCATCTAGAGGCGTTCCGGCGCGCCGCCCATGGAGGAGGAATGCGTGTGGTTCACGCCGTCGTGGGGGCGCAATTTGGCGACGAGGGCAAGGGGAAGATGGTGGACTACTTCGCCGTCCAGGCGGACATGGTGATCCGCTACCAGGGCGGGGGCAACGCTGGCCACACCATCGTCAACGAGTACGGAAAATTCGCATTGCATCTGGTGCCCTCTGGCATCTTCAATCCGAAGACCGTGTGCGTCCTCGGCACCGGCGTCGTCATCCACCCGATGAACTTGGTCAAAGAATTGCGGACCTTGCAGGAGGCGGGCATTTCCACGGACAACCTGGTCATCTCGGAACGGGCGCACCTGGTGCTGCCCTATCACGTCTGGCAGGACCGGTACGAGGAGCAGGTCCGATCGGCGAAGGTGGGTACGACGCTCCAGGGCATCGGGCCGGCGTACCAGGATAAGACCGGCCGCTTCGGCATCCAGATGGGCGAGATGCGCGATGTCGCCCACTTCCGCCGCCGGCTCGAGGAGGCGTTCCGGCTCAAGTTGGAAAAGATGCCGGGAATGCGGGAGACGAGCGGATCGTTTGAAGAGATGTGGAACGAGCTGATGGCTGCCCGGGAGGTTCTGCTGCCGCACATCCAGGACACGCTGCCCGTCGTCCGAGCAGCGGTGGAGGCAAAGCAGTACGTCCTCCTGGAGGGGCAACTCGGTGTGATGCGCGATCTCGACTGGGGCGTGTACCCGTTCGTCACGTCTTCCAACCCCATCAGCGGGTTCACCAGTGTCGGCGCCGGCGTACCACCGACGGCCATCCAACGGGTGACCGGCATCACCAAGGCGTATACCACGGCCGTCGGGGAAGGGCCCTTCCCGACCGAGCTGAATGACGCCGTGGGACAACACCTGCGGGACCAGGGCGGCGAGTACGGCGCCACCACCGGCCGCCCGCGCCGCTGCGGCTGGCTGGATCTGCCCGCGCTGCGCTACGGGGCGTGGCTGAATGGCTACACGGACCTGGCGCTGATGAAGCTGGATGTCCTGAGCGGCCTGGAGGAAGTGGCGGTGTGCACGGGCTATGAGCTGGACGGCCAGGTGTACGACCTGCCGCTGCCCGCCTACCAACTGGAGCGCGCGACACCGCGGTACGAGCGGCTCCCCGGTTGGACCGAAGACCTGTCCTGCTGCCGTGCGTTCGACGAGCTGCCGGAAGCGGCCCAAAACTACGTGGCGTACGTGGAACAGGCCGTCGGCGTCCCGGTGAAATACGTCTCAGTGGGGCCAGAGCGGAACCAGACCATCGTGCGCTGAGGCGGTTGAACGGTGTGAAGGCGTTCGGGGGCGTTCGAGGGCGTTGGGGGGCGTCCGGGACCATCCGGCGCCCCGGCGCCGCGGGCTCACGTGCGCTCGGGCTGGTCCTGCACCCCGGCGTCGCCGCCCTTCACCATCGGCAAGTCCAGCAGCCAGTACCGGCGGGGTTTCCTCCCTTTTCCCATCCGTACCACGTCGACGAACCGCTCCCCTGGCGCGACGAGCACGGTCTGCCCGTCCTCGAGTTCGACGCGCCAAGCCCCGGGCAGGGTCGCAGGATCGTGGCGATTGACGCCCAGAAACGACGCCTCGTTGAACTGCAGGACGAACGCTTCCACCTCCGCCTGGGACAGGGCGCGCCCGGACGGATCCAGGATGCGCAGCACGCGGCCGGCATCCAGCTTCCGGTGAACCGCAAACCACCGCTCCAACGTCTTGTAAAACACGGACACGCTGAGCAATGTTCCGAGCAAACCGGCGACGATATGGCCCACCCAACTGGCGGTGTAACCCATGCAGCATCTCTCCCAAGGTCTGTCTGTGTAATCCCATCATACCACGGGTCCTGTGCGTGCCAATCGCAGAACCGCCACGGACAGCGTTGAGAAGGAGTCGACCGCCGCATGGCGAAAGGGATTCCCATCCGCCGCATCCCCCTTGGAACCGTCCACGTCATCACGAGAAAGACGGCTTTCGCGGAGGAAGACCTGGTTAGGAGAGGATTCCCCTTGATGTGGGACACCTTGGTCTTCGTGGTCGTCTGGGTGTTGGTCATCCCATTCTATGTCCACCTGTTGAGGAAGCGCAAGATCAGCTGGATGATGTTGGCTGGCGTGCTCCTGGTCGGCATCGGCGGCACGTGGATGCTTCTGACGCCCGGGCAAAGTGTCCACCGCATGGATACCGCAGGCGTTGGCATCTTCCTGTTGGGTGCCATATTGCAGGCGATGGACCACTGGAAGCGGAGGTGACAATGGCGTTCGACATGGAGCTGTCCGCGGCCGCGAGACGGTAACAAACGATTTGACGTTATGGCGTCATCGGATGGCGTCCATACACAAATTTTTGATGTTATGTCGGCACGGGCCAGGCTGATTAGGTGCAGATTTTTATGTAGAGGGGTCACCCGCAGCCTCGGCCGGTCTGGATAAATCCAACTCTGTTGCTATGATGGCTCAAGACGGTTCATGGAAATACAAATCGGTTGCTAGCCACCCGCGCGGGCGGCCGCATAAGGACAATCCGTTCACAACCGCCTGAACCGAGGTGCTGGCAGGCACCCTCGTCCCCCATCGCCCGTTCCAGCCAGGCCGCGATCACGTTCCGCAGCCCGGCCGAATTCCACACCGCCATGCCCCCCATTCCTGCCACCCGGCCGTGGCCCCGCACGGCCGGGCCAATACGCTCACCGTGGCCGCGCGACGATGCCGTTGTGCGCCTTGATGATCCCGTGCCGCAGGATCTCGAAGCCATTCTCGTACAGGTAAAGGCCCATCTGCTGCACGGTCATCAGCTCGCGGTAGGTGTAGTTCATCGCCTCCGCCATCACGTGGTAGAACAGGCGGGACTTCCACTGCAGCCGCGGCGTGGTGAGGATGGCGATCCCGCCGGGCTTCAAAAACCTGCGGTGAAAATCGATGCACTCCGGCTTGAACTCATCCGGAAAATGCTCCAACAGCCCGACGCTCAGGACCACGTCGAACTCCCGCCCGAACGGCAGGTTGCGGATGTCTTCCACCAGGAAGGACAGGTTCATCTGATCCTTGTACCATACCCGCGGGCTTCCCGTGGCCGGATTGAAGCCGAGGAACGGGTAGTGCTCGGGAAACTTGCCGAAGCGATCGGTGGCACAGAACTCGTCGTAGTCCACCAACACCGCCTCGCCCTCCGGGTACATGGCGTACAGCTGCATTGCCTCGTACCCATCCGCGGCCCCGAGGAACAGGATGCGCGGCCGTTCCAAGCCAAGCCCCTCGAACAGCCCGCGCTTTCCTCGCGGGTCCCAGATGGCGTCCTGCACGCGGTGGGTGTAATTCCATAGCGCCAGCTGCTCGTACTCCTCCAATAGCTCACCCACCCCCGCCCACTGGAACTGGATGGCTCTCTCCCATAACTGCCGCCGCAGCCGGCGCCGCTCCTCGGGCACATTCTGCATGAACAGCCGATGAAACGACCGGTTGAACATCTGCCAGGAGGTCCGCACCGACATCCGGTCGCCGTTTTGCTCCTCCCACAACCGCTTTCCGCTCGCGTAGTTCTCCACCCGGAAGGGCCGGCCCACGTCTTTCCACGTCAACACCGACCAGTCCCGCACCTGTCCGGTCTCGATGAACCGCGGCCACTCCTGCGGCCGCGGCGCCCGAAGGTCCGCGCGATAGTTCGAATGGACAAACGTCTGCCCAAAATGCCGCTCATCGTACGGACGGACGTCGCCGGACACCGTTCGATCCCGCTCGTCCTCATCGGGGGTCACCCGGTCCCATGTCTCCTCACCGGGTGTCACCCGATCCCGCGTCTCCTCCCACACCTCCAGCCGGTTCGGCTCGCGAATGGCCATTCTCATCCCGCTCCCCTTCAAACGAACGTTTGGTCTTATTGTATCAGACCCGAGCTGTTAGGAGACGGAACATTTCGAATGTCTGCCCATTGACCGGCGTTGCCTTTATAATTAGGTGCAGATTGCAGAGACGCCAGACTCGTTATGTTTCCAGTCCGCACGGGCCAGCCCCCTCTGGGCGGGCTTCCCGTCTGTCCTACCGGCCCGCGACGAAAGGAGCGAATCTCTCGTGTCATTCACCGCATCCCTCCGCCAGGCGGCGGACACCCTCTGGGAGGAGAGCTTCCGCCACCCGTTCGTGAGCGAGCTCGCTGCCGGGACCTTGGCGGTGGAGAAGTTCGCCCACTATGTCCAAAATGACGCCTACTACCTGCAGGTCTTCGCTCAGGTTCAGGCGATGGCCGCCGCCAAGTCGGGGGATCTCGCGTCTCTCGGCCGCCTGGCCGCCCACGCGCAGGCCACGGTCGAGGCGGAACTCGCGCTGCATCAGACGTTTTTCGGCATGCTCGGCATCGAGCGCGATCCCCTGTTTCTGCCCGCCCCGACCAACCACCGCTACACAACGCACCTCCTGACCGTGGCCCACCGCGGGACGGTCGGGGAGATCATCGCCGCCATCCTGCCGTGCTACTGGCTCTACTGGGAGATCGGCCAGCGATACAAAGACAGCCGTCCCAACCATCCGATTTACGACAAGTGGATCCAGACGTACGGCGACGAGTGGTTCGGGACATTGGTCAACGAGCAGATCGAGTGGCTCGATGCCTTGGCGGAGGCGGCCCCGGAGGCGGAGCGGTTCCGGATGCGGCGGCATTTCCTCATTTCCAGCACGTACGAGCTGGAGTTTTGGAACATGGCGTACACGCTCGAGCGCTGGCCCTTTGAGGAATCGCGGTGACGGAAGATGAGGGACATGGGACAAACGGCCGCCGCGCTGCCCGCCTCCGCGCCGGCGGAAAGGCTCAGGGGGCGGAGGACGAGCGGGATCGTCATGGTCCTCGTCGCCGCCACCCTGTGGGGCGTGTCGGGCACCGCGGCGCAACAACTGTTTCAAGCCCAGGGATTCACCCCCGGCTGGCTCGTCACCGTGCGCATGGGCGTCTCCGGGGTGGTCCTGTTGCTGCTGAGCCTGGCCACCGGCGGAATGCACCGCGTATTGTCCATCTGGGCCGATCCGCGCGGCCGCTGGCAAATCGTCATCTTCGCACTGCTGGGCTTGGCGTCCGTACAGTACACGTATTTCGCGGCCATCCAGGCCGGCAACGCCGCCACGGCGACCTTTCTGCAGTACCTGGGGCCCGTCCTCGTCGTCCTGTACGGCGCCCTGCTGCAGCGCCGCCTGCCCGATCGGCGGGAGTCGCTGGCCACCCTGCTCGCCGTCTTCGGGACGTTCCTGTTGGTGACCGGCGGATCGACTGCGCGGTTGTCCGTGTCGCCGGCCGCAGCCATCTGGGGATTCTTGTCAGCCGTCACCCTCGCCATTTATACCATTTATCCTGGACCCCTGATGGCCCGTTGGGGATCGGCGACGGTCATCGGGTGGGGGATGACCATCGGCAGCGTGGCCTGCGCCATTGGGCGCACGCCCTGGGATCTGGACGGGCAGCGTTGGTCCGTGTGGGCAGGCGTGCTGGTTGCGTTCGTGGTGATCGGCGGCACGCTGGTGGCGTTTTACCTGTACCTCACCAGCCAACGGTACATTTCCCCGGCGGAGACCAGCCTGCTCGCGTGCGCCGAACCCCTCTCCGCTGCACTGGCGGCCGTCGTGTGGTTGCACACCCCGCTGAGCCTTGGGGAGATCGCCGGGGGGCTGTGCATCGTCGCGACGGTGGCGGTGCTCGCCTGGGGAAAACGGCCTGCGGGAGGCGGAGGATGAGCGGATGAAGACCCAGTCGGAGAAGGCTCGCAAGCCGATGAGCCTGCGGGCCAAGCTCAACTGGTTCACCGTACTCAACGCCTTCGTGGGGTTGGCCTTTGTCACGTCTGGTTATGTGTACCTGACCATCCAGAGCGAGTTTCAGCACGCGGGCCAGCAGGCGCTGGATGTAGCCGAAGTGGTCGCCACGATGCCGCAGGTCATCGCCGCCTTTCATACGAAGGACCCGGCGGCCGTCATCCAGCCTATTGCAGAAGCCGTCCGAAAAAAGACAGGCGCGCAGTTCGTCGTCGTCGGCAACATGCAGCTCATCCGGTACAGCCACCCCAATCCGGACCAGATCGGCAAGCACATGGTCGGCGATGACAACACCCAGGTGCTTCAGGGAAAGCCGTCCATCAGCGAGGCGGTCGGCACGCTCGGCCTCTCAGTGCGAGGCAAAGCGCCGATCTTCGATCACGGTCAGCAGATCGGCGTCGTCTCCGTGGGGTATCTGGTCAGCTCCATCTGGAGGCGCTTATTCGTTTCCCTGTGTGACATCGTAGGGCTCGGGATGGCCGCGTTGCTGTTGAGCCTCATCGGTGCCAATCTGCTGTCGAGGCACGTCAAGCGGCAGATCTACGATATGGAGCCGAGCGAGATCGCCTTCTTGACCCAGGAGCAGACGGCCATCCTGGAATCCATCGAGGATGGGATCCTGGCTGTCGATGAAGAGGGCGTGATCAAAGCGTGCAACCTTCAAGCCGCGCAATTGCTCGGTCGCACAGAAGGGGACATGGTGGGCAGGCATCTCTCCGAGGCCATTCACCATCCGGGGCTGCGGCGCTTGTTGGTGGAGGGACCGGATCGTGTGGCCCAACCGATGATCCTCGGCGACCAACTGGTGTTGGCCAAGCGGACACCGGTCCTGTTGAACGGAAGTGTCATCGGCGCGGTGACCACCTTTCGGCCACAGCAGGCGCTGGATCAAATGGAACGGCGCCTTGAGGATCTCGAACGGCATGCGGAAGCCCTGCGCAGTCAGCGGCACGAGTTCATGAACCGGCTGCACACCATCGCCGGGTTGATCCGGCTCCAGGAGTACGATCTGGTGCGTGAACTGATCGATGAAGTCCAGCAGGAACAAAACGACGCGCTGTCGTTTTTTGTCACGCGCATTCGAGACTCCGCCGTGGTCGGAATTTTGGTTGGCAAAATGCACCGAGCGAGGGAACTGGGGATCGATCTCGTGGTCCATCCCGACTCGCACGTGGGGACCCCCTGCCCCCATCGCGAAACGGTGGTGACCGTTCTGGGCAACGCCATCGAGAACGCGATGGAAGCGCTCTCAAACCCGCGGGCGCCCGAGCGCCCCAAACGGATCGAAGTCCTCATTCAGGAGCGGCCGGACCAGCTGTGGATGACCGTCCGCGACACCGGCCCCGGGATTTCGCCCCAGCTCGGCCAGCGGGTCTTCGAGGATGGGGTTACCACAAAAGGCCCAGGTCGGGGATTTGGGCTGTCGCTGTGCGCGCGGCTGGTGGCACGGGCCCATGGCCGTCTGGCCATCGTCTCATCGACGGAAGGCGCCACGCTGGAGATGAGTCTGCCGACGGGAGGGACGAAGGACGGTGCCCATTCGAACGCTGATTGTGGATGATGATTTCATGATCGCCCGGGTGCATGCCAAGTTTGTCTCCGGGCAGCCGGGATATTTGGTCGTCGGGGAAGCGCACGCGGGGCGAGAGGCGCTGCAGATGGCGAAAGAGCGCAAGCCCGACCTGATTGTGCTCGATGTGTACCTGCCGGACATGCCCGGGCTCGACGTGCTGGCGCAGCTGCGCGGCCACGGCGGGGCTTGCGATGTCATCCTCATCACCGCCGCGAAGGAGACGGAGGTCGTGGAGCAGAGCTTCCGGCTCGGCGTCTTCGACTACCTGGTCAAACCGTTCGATCTCGAACGGTTGAGCGTCTCCCTGCGCAAGTACGCCGAGTACCGTAAACGACTCACGGGTGCGTCCGAGTTGGACCAACGCCGGATCGACGATCTGCAGAAACTGCGCTGGCCCGCGGCGGGCGTCAAGGCGGGGACCGAATCGGGGATCGATCCGCGCACGCTCGAGCGGATCGCCCGGTGCATCGAAACCTCCGCTGCAGCCCAGACCATCTCCGACATCGCCCAAAGGGTCGGCGTCAGCCGATCCACCGCCAAGACCTACCTCGACTACCTGGTGGCGCGCGGTGACGTCGTGGAGGAACTGCAGTACGGAAGCGTGGGCCGACCGCGCCGGCTCTTTCGAAAAGCCTAGCGGGCCGCCGGAACGTGCACGTATCCGGTGGCCCGCCCAAGGGGGTGCAGGGAACACACTTACCCCTTCAACGCCTGGTCGACAAACTGCGTCGTGTAGGTCTTGCTCAGATCGATGTGCGCGTCTTTCAGTTTCGGATTGAACGTCGTCAGCACGTTGAGAACCGTCGGCGGCCCGTTCTCCGGCATCTTGCCGTCCGGCGTGAACATCGGCAGGCTCTTCTGCAGCGCGTCGATGTATGCCTGTTTATCGCCGGCGTAGTAAGAGGTCGGCACCTGGTCCGCGATTTCCGCAGCCGAATGCGTGTGAATGTACTGCATGGTCTTCACGAAGGCGTTGACCAATTTCTGAACGACGTCCGGGTGCTGTTGCACATAGTCCGCCTGCATGTACAGGCACGCCGCAGGATACGTGCCGCCCAACGATTGGGTGACGCCGTCGACCGACGCCATATCCACCATGACGCTGGCGAGCTGTTTCTGCTTGAGCATGGTCACCGTGGGCTCCGTGGTCACGGCCGCGTCGATCTTCCCCTGCTGCATGGCGGCCACCAGGGTCTGCCCCGCACCCACCGGCACGGGCGTGTACTCAGACGTTTTGTGCCCGCCTTTCACCACGAGGTAGCTGGCGAGGAAGTTGGTCGACGATCCCAGGCCGGTGATCCCGATCTTCTTGCCCTTCAGATCGGCCAGGGACTTGATCTGATCCTTCTCCTTGTCGGAGACCATCAGGTACTCGCCCGGCGTCGCACCGAACTGTACGACCGACTCCAGGTATTTCCCTTTCGACTGCAGATCGATGGTGTGATCATAGAATCCCACCGCGCCCTGCACCTGCCCCGCGAGCAACGCTTCCTCGGCACTCTGGCCGGCGTTCTCGTCCAGCAACTGCACGTCCAGGCCCTGCTCTTTGAAGTACCCGAGCTTTTCCGTCAACTCAGCCGGCAGGTAGATGATCTTGGACATCCCGCCGACCATGATTTTGACGTGGATGGGTGTCGACGTGGAACCCGAGGCGGGCGCCGCCGCGGTGTTTCCGTTGCCGTTTCCGGCCGATCCACCGCCCCCGCTCGCACCGCCGCCATTTCCACCACTCGCGCCGCACCCCGTGGCCAAAACCGCCAAGGATGCGCTCATCGCGGCACCTGTCAACCATTTCCGCCATCCCATATGACCCTCTCCCTTCTGTCATAACTGTGTATCTCCACCGGCAGGGCACTCGCCCGAGCCACCGTGGATTCCGATCTCACCGCGTCGAGGTCCGCCAATGAATGAACCGGCGTTCCAAGCGTGTCACCAACCAGTCGGCCACCAATGCGGTCAGAGACAGGATCACCATTCCAGCGAACACGCCGGTGGTATCAAACGCCCCCTGGGCCTCGGAGATGAGAAACCCCAGACCCTCGGTGGCCCCCACAAATTCGCCCACCACCGCCGCCACCAGGGCGAAGCCAAAGCTCGTGTGCAAGCTCGACAGGATCCAGCTGAGCGCCGACGGGATGATCACGTGGCGGGCCAACTGGCGTTTGTTCGCACCGAGCAGCAGCGCGTTGTTGACCAGGTTGCGATCCACCTCGCGCACACCTTGAAACGCGTTGAAAAAGACGATGAAGAAGGTCAGCGTCACACCGAGCGCGATTTTCGACGGCATGCCGAGCCCAAACCACAGGATGAAGATCGGAGCCAGCACGACGCGCGGCAGCGCGTTGAGCATCTGGATATACGGGGCGAAGATCACCGACAGGATCTCGCTCATGCCGAGGGCGTAGCCGGCGATCACCCCCAAGAGGACGCCGAGGATGAACGAGATCACGGTCTCCTCAAACGTGACGACAAAGTGGATATACAACGGCCCCTGGCTGGTGCCGTTCACCACCCAGTCGCGGATGTGCCAAAGGATGGCCGATGGTTGCGAGAAGAAGAACGGATCGATGGTCTTTGTCGCGGCGAGGACCTCCCAGGTCCCGACGACCACGATGAACACGGCAATTTGCAACGCCAGGTTACGGATCCGCTTGCGCAGCGCCTGTGCGCGCATCTCGCTGCGCCGTTTCGCGATCTCAATGGGCGTGGGACTTGCTTGCGTGGAGCTGTGCATAGCTGGCCAACACCTCGTCTCGCAGGTCATTCCAGATCTGCTCGTGGAACTCCATGAACCGGCGGTCAAACCGGATCTCCGACACGTTCCGCGGCCTGGGCAGGTCAATCCAATAGTCGCCTTTGATGGTCGCCCCCGGCCCGGCGGTCAACACCACCACCCTGTCACTCAGGGAGATGGCCTCCTCCAAGTCATGCGTGATGAACAGGACCGAGGCCTCCGTCTCCTCCCAGATGGTCAAGAGTTCGTTCTCCATCACCGACCGGGTGTGCACGTCCAGGGCGGAGAACGACTCATCCATCAACAGAATCTCCGGCTGCATGATCAGGCACTGGGCGAGCGCCACCCGTTTCCGCATGCCGCCGGACAGTTGGCTCGGATAGTGGTGCTCGAACCCTTTCAACCCCACCTTCTCCACCCATGCGGCCGCCTGGGCATACGCCTCCGCCTTCTTCATCCCGTGCAGCCTCAACCCCAACGACACGTTGTCAATCACGGTCTTCCACGGGAACGTGTTGTCGGTCTGAAACACGCACGCCGCGACCGGGTTGATTCCGGTCAACGGCTGGCCTTTGATGATGACGCTCCCGGCCGTCGGCTGCTCGAACCCTGCCACCAGGTTGAGGGTGGTCGACTTCCCGCATCCGGTCGGCCCGACCAGCGACACAAACTGGCCTTTCTCAATGCGCAGGTTGATGTTTTGCAGGACCGTGTGCAGCTCCCCAGTCGGTTTCAGGAACTGCTTGGAGACCCCTCGCAGCTCAATCACCGGCATGGTCTGCACGGACGGCGCCTCGTAACGCACGGACTCCACCGGACGCCCCCCTTGTCACGATGTGTGAAGCGCTTTCATTCCTCATGCTAGCGAGGGCGGCCGAAGAGAAGAAGATTTAATGGGAATGATTCGATAGATTCGTTTGCATCGATTTTTTCGATTTTCACAATGGATGGGGATTCGTTTGGAAGGAGATCAGGGGGGACGATGTCCACAGGCGGGCCAGCGGCCCGCCTGCACGCTGCTTGTGCTGGTCACCGGCCCCGGGGGCGCGGCGATGACAGTTCAGCCTGTTACGGACGACCGCCGTGGACGTAGATCACCTGGCCCGATACGTAGGACGCGTCGTCGCTGGCCAGGAAGGCGATCACATTGGCCACGTCCCGCGGCTGGCCGACCCGGCGAAGCGGAATCCGCTCAATGGCGGCCTGCTTGAACTGCTCCGGGTCCATGCCAACGCGCTGTGCCGTCGCCCGCGTCATGTCGGTGTCGATGAAACCCGGCGCGACCGCGTTGACGTTGATGTTGAAGGGCCCCAGTTCAATGGCGAGCGTCTTCGTGAACCCCTGGATGCCCGCTTTGGCCGCGGAGTAGTTCGCCTGCCCGCGATTGCCGAGAGCCGACGTGCTGCTGACGTTCACGATCTTGCCGTACCGCTGCTGCACCATGTACTTCTGTGCGGCCCGGCTGCACAAAAAGTGGCCCTTCAGGTGGACGTTCATCACCACGTCCCAGTCCTCTTCCGACATCTTGAACAGCAGGTTGTCGCGGATGACGCCCGCGTTGTTCACGAGGATGTCAAGCCGGCCGAAAGTGGAGACAATCTGTTCGACGGCCGCCTCCACCTGCTGGTTGTCCGCCACGTTGCAACCGATGGCGATGGCCTCGCCGCCCGCGTCGCGGATGGCCGCCACCGTGCCCTCGCAGGTGGCGCCATCGAGATCGATCACGCCGACCTTCGCACCCTCTTCCGCCAGCCGGATGGCGGTCGCTGCGCCAATGCCGCGCGCCGCTCCGGTCACCATCGCCACACGTCCGTCCAATTTTCCCACGGTGTTCCCTCCTCCTGGCCGGCTCCAACCGGCCTGTGGTGTGACATGCCCGCCGGAGGCGACCCGGAGCCATTCCACCCCTTGGCAATGGGTCCGCCTCCGGCCGGGACGGTCTGAATCATCCCGCGCTCTGCCCGCCGTCGACCGCCAGCACCTGCCCGGTGGTGTAATCGGACGCTGCAGACGCGAAGTACAGCGCCGCCCCCTGCAGATCCCGCGGGCCGCCCACCCGGCCGAGCGGTGTCGCGCGCCGGATCAGGTCTCCGCTTTTCTCCAGGACCACCTTCGTCATCTTCGTCGGGAAGAATCCGGGCGCGATGGCGTTGACGTAGATGCCGTACCGGGCCCACTTCACGGCCAGGTCTTTCGTGAGCGTGATCACGCCGCCCTTGCTGGCGTTGTACCCGACGGCGTCGAGTACCTCCGGCGCGGTGCCGCCGAGGCCCGCCACCGAGGCGATGTTGATGATCTTGCCGCCGCCCTGTTCCTTCATGTGGCGCGCGGCGGCCTGCGACATGAGAAACGTCCCGGTGAGATTGGTCTGGATGACCTTCATCCACGCGTCGTACGGCATCTCGAGCGCCGGAGCTCCCCAGCTCGCGCCGCCGTTGTTCACGAGGATGTCGATCCGTCCGAACCGCGCGATGGTCTCGTCGACCACTCGCTGGACGGAGGCGGGGTCGGTGAGATCGAGCGGGAGCGCCACGGCCTCCGCGCCCAAGGCCTCCACCTCGGCTTTCACCTGTTCGCAATTCTCCACCCGGCGTGAACAAAGGACGAGCTTCGCGCCCACCTCGGCGTACGCCTGGGCGATCTGCTGTCCAAGCCCCCGGCCCCCGCCCGTGATGATGGCGACCTTGCCATCCAATCGAAACAGGTCCAATACGCTCATGGCCCATCCTCCTGTGGCAGCATCCTTTCCTCCGGCAACGGCGCCGTGAAGACAGCCTGCCCAGTGACCGCATTGCGGCCGCTGCCTTCGATGGTCGCCCACACGTCGCAGGTTACCACCTGCTGTCCGTCCTGTTCCTCCACGCCGGTGACCCTGCCCTCGCAGACGATGGTATCGCCAGGGCGCACCATTTCCACGAAGCGCACGCCAAATCGCTTGAGGGCGCCCTCCGCCCCGGCCGTCTCCGTCAGCAGTTGGCCGACGAACGCCATCGTCAGCATGCCGTGGGCGATCACGCCGCCGAGCCCCGCCTCTTTAGCGTACTCATCCACGGTGTGAATGGGATTGAAGTCCCCGGAGGCACCCGAGTACATCACCAGCTGCGTCTTCGTCACCGGGGGTTTCACCAATGGCCCCAACGTGTCCCCCACCTGAAAGCGCCGTACGCCTGCCATCTCAGTCCCCCGCCTCCCGGCAGATCACGGTCGACTTCTGCCGCACGACCGGATTCCCGTCTTCGTCCTGCGCCTCCATCTCGAACACCAGAAACACCATCCGACCGAGCCTTCCTTCCTTTTCAAACACATCGGCCAACCGGGTGTGGCAGTACAACACATCCCCGGAATAGATGGGTCGGAAGTATTCAAACTCCTGGCCAGCGTGGATCAGGCCCGCCCGGGGCAGCTCCAGCCCGGGCACTCGACCGTAATCAAAAGTGCGGGAAAAGGTCGGTGGCGCCAGCAGCCGCCCGCCTCCCGCAGCCTCGTCCCGGTACAGCGGGTTCGGGTCCCCGATGGCCGCCGCGAACTTGCGAATGGCCCCTTTTTCGACCTCGTTCTTCACCGGTTCGGACGCGCGCCCGATGCATGCGCGGAATGACTCAATGGACACGACGCTCCCCTCCCGTTGAACCGGCCGGTTGGTTGGCTTACGACGTCAACCGGCCTTGCTCATACCACGTGCGCAGCTCTCGCTTGTAGAACTTGCCGACACTCGTCTTCGGGATCTCGTCGATGAACACGAAATCGTCCGGGATCCACCACTTCGCCACCTTGTCCTCAAGGAACCGCCGCAGGTCCTCCTTGGTCACCTTCCCGCGCGCCGAGGGCTTGAGCACCACGCACGCCAAGGGGCGCTCCTGCCACTTCTCACTGGCGATCCCGATGACCGCCGCCTCCGCGACATCCGGGTGCGCCATGATGGCGTTTTCGAGATCGACCGAAGAGATCCACTCTCCGCCGCTCTTGATGAGGTCTTTCGTCCGGTCCACTACCTGCAGGTAGCCGTCCTCGTCCACCGTCACCACGTCACCGGTGCGGAACCACCCGTCGACGAAGGCCTCCCGAGATTTCTCTGGCGCATTGTAATACTCGTCGATGATCCAGGGCCCGCGCAGCAACAGCTCGCCCATCGTCTTCCCGTCGTGAGGCACCTCACGGCCCTCCGCATCCACCACCCGCATCTCCAGGCACGGCAGCAGCAGTCCCGTCTTCGTCCGCAGTCTGTACAGTTCCGGACCGGTGAGATTGCGATGCTTGGCCTTCAGCGGATTGATGAACGTGACCGGGGTCGTCTCCGTCTGGCCGTACCCCTGGTGCAGCCGCACCCCGAGCTTCTCCTGGAACTGCTGGGTCAACGCCGCCGGCAGCGCTGCGCCTCCCGACATGAAGTAACGCACGTGGCTGAAGTCGTACTTGCCGGGATTCGCAAGCACGTGCTGCAGGACCCCCATCCAGATGGTCGGCACGCCCGCGCTGAAGGTGACCTTCTCCTCCTGGATCAGATCGCACAGCACCTCAGGCGTCGGCCGCGCTCCGGGGTAGACCTGCTTGCAGCCCGCCCACGTGTCGGTGTACGGACGGCCCCAGGCGTTCACGTGGAACATCGGCACAATCGGCATGGTGACGTCGTCCTCGTCGACCCCGAGTTCGCCGGTCAGGCACGTCAGACAGTGCAGGAACAGGCCGCGGTGCGAATACACGACACCTTTCGGATCGCCCGTCGTCGCCGACGTGTACGCCATGATGGCGGGGCTGCGCTCGTCGAACTCGGGAAACTCGTAATCCGGGCTGTGCTGGGCAAGCAGGTCTTCGTAAAGGATGGCGCCCGGCAGGGGCACGTCCGGCAGCTCACGTTTGTCGGTCATGATCACGTACTGCTGGACGGTCTTCAGCTCTGGCGCCAACGACGCAATCAGCGGCACCAGGTCCTCGTCGACGAACATCACCTTGTCCTCGGCGTGGTTGACCGTGTAGACGATCTGCTCCCGGAAGAGCCGGATGTTCACGGTGTGCAGCACGCGCTGGGAACACGGGACCGCATAGTACAGCTCCAGGTGGCGGTGGTTGTTCCACGCGAAAGACGCCACCCGCTCGCCCGGCGCCACCCCGAGACTCGCCAATGCGTTGGCAAGGCGGCGCACGCGCTGGTCCAGATCCCGGTAGGTGTACCGGTGCATCCCGGAGAAGTCGCGCGAGACAATCTCCTGATCGGGAAACACCGTCACCGCCCGGTACAGGACCGTCTTCAATAACAACGGATAATCCATCATGCCCTTCACGCACTCCTTTGCGCATGAGGTGACCGGGTGCGTGAAACGACTCTCTCCACCTGCGGCCACAGCCTGGCGGGCCGCTCTCTCTATGTTACATATTACACGATTGCCAATTCTATTTGTGGTTTTTATTCAACGGGGAGCCTCAGTCGGCCGGCCACCGTCACCACCGCGCCGCCGCCCACCTCGATGCGGGGCCCGTCGGCACCCGGATGGATCCGCACCACCACGCGACCCGGCCTCCCGATGACGTCCCCCTGGGCCATCACGAGCTGATGGGGTCGTTCCGGATCGAGCACCCCTTCCAACACGAGATACCCGCCCAATGCCCCGCTGGCCGATCCGGTCACCGGGTCCTCCGCGATGCCGACCGCCGGGGAGAAGTCGCGGGTGTACAGGTCCCAGGCGGGTTGGTCCGCCGGCCCGCTCGCGGAACCGCCTGCGGGATCGCCCGCGTCGAACGTGAACAGGTGCGTGGAAATGACCCTTTCGCGCCGGTTGGCTTCCGCCAATGCCGTGAGGTCGGGACGTGCCCGGTCCACCGCCGCCCGGGTGCGCACCGGTACAAGCAGGTCCCAGTTGCCCGTGTAGGCGAGCCGAAGGGGATAGCGCGGATCGATGTCCTCTTCACCAAGGCCGAGGAGGCGAGCGATCACGCCAGCATCCATTTGGGTCGGCCTGACCTGGGGGCGTACCTGTGCCATGAACGCCGCCTTCACCCGGCCGGCTGCGTCCGTCTCCCACCGGACGGGCACGATGCCGGCCGGCGTGCGAAACACCACTTGGCCCGCACGCTTCGCCCATCCGTATTCGGTCCCCAGCAGCCACGCGGCGCCCAGCGTGGCGTGCCCGCAAAACGCAACTTCCGAGGCCGGCGTGAAGTAGCGGATCGAAAAGTCCGCGTCGCGCTCGCCGGGAACGAGAAACGCCGTCTCCGACAGGTTGAGCTCCCGCGCGATGGCCTGCATCTGGGCATCGGTCAATCCCTGGGCCTCCGGCACCACCCCCGCCGGATTGCCGCCGAAGGGCCTGTCGGTGAAAGCATCGACATGGAATACGGAAAGCTCTGGCATATGCATCTCTCCTATGGGATCGTCTTGGCCCGATGTGTTCTGTGAGGCTCTATGGGGCTCCGTTCTGCTCTACACGTTCTACTTTACACCCGCCATCGCCCGACGCACAGGCTGGCGTTTCTCGCGTACCGCGGCTTGGAGCCATTACGACGAGACGCCGCTCATCCGCGGATGCCAGTGCCTCGGAGGATCCGCGTGATCGTACAAAATCGTCGAAGGCTTGACGATGAGGGCTGGTAGAGGATCGATAGGGGAGAGATGAAGTAGACGTGGTCAGGCTGGGCCAACGCGATGGTCCCATGAGGAGACCAGGTCGTGACGCGCCCGCGAGCCGGGGGCAGTGGGGGAGGAATGAGGTGGGGGGCAGGGCAACCGGAATGTACGAATTGCACGTATTTGGCCAAGCCGGGAAGTCGATAGCATCACATTTCTATCTACGCTCGGGTTCATGGCGTCCATAAGTGCGCGATTTGTGTTTATCGGCCCTCCGGCGGGATGGGGGGAAGGGGAATAAGGTTGTTTTTTTCATAATACAGACAGGCTCGTACATGAGTAAGCCCAGAACGTTTATAAACTTCCCCGGTTCGCCCGATGATAACGCAAAAACCGTTCGTATGCCCTCGCACCACTGATATGTCCTCGCCCCACAGGTGTGCCTTCGCCTCACAGGGGTGTGCACGAGCCGTCGCGCGGCGGCCCCCGGCCCCGTCACGGCCACCGCTCACCCCCGCGCGAATACCCGCCGGCCGCCGACCCAGGTCGCCTGCACCGCCAGAGCCTCATCGAGCCACACCAAGTCCGCGTCACAACCCGGCGCGATGTCCCCCTTGCGGCCCATGAGGCCCAGTTCGCGCGCCGGCGTCGTGCTCGCCATCCGCACCGCCTCCGGCGGCGAGACGCCGATGCGCCCCATCGCGTTCGCGAATGCCCGGTCCATCGTCAGCGTGCTGCCGGCCAGGTTGTGCCCGTGCGTCAGATAGGCCACGCCGTCTTCGACCGTGACCGAGAGGCCGCCGAGATCGTACTGGCCGTCCGGGCGGCCCGCCGCCGCCATCGCGTCCGTGATCAGGCACACCCGGTCCGGCCCCAGCAGCCGCACCGCCATCCGCATCGCCACGTCGTGCACGTGCACCCCGTCGGCGATCAGTTCGCACACCGCATCCTCGCTCATCAAGAGCGCCCCCGCCGCGCCCGGATCGCGGTGGTGCAGCCCGCGCATGCCGTTGAACAGGTGCGTCCCGTGGCAATGCCCGCCCGCGAGCGCACGTGCCATCTCGTCAAAGGTCGCGTCCGTGTGGCCGAGCGACGGGATCGCCCCGCGATCCCGCAGGCACCCCATCAACCGCTCTGCCCCCGGCAGCTCCGGTGCCATCGTCATCTTCTTCACCAGGCCCGGCACCACGTCGAGCAGCCGCTGGTACTCCGCCGGATCAGGCGGCCGGACGAAGTCGGGGTTTTGAGCCCCGACGCGATCGCGCGACAGATACGGCCCCTCCAGGTGCACGCCGAGCACCTGCGCCCCCGGCTCGTCCGCCGCCACCGCCTCCGCCACCGCCCGCAGCGCCGCCTCGAGGCGCTCGTACGGCGCCGTCAGCGTCGTCGGTAGCCAGCCCGTCGTGCCGTGGCTCGCGTGAAAGCGGGCGATCGCGTGGATGGACCGGGCGCGACCGTCCATCACGTCCGCGCCATCGCCGCCGTGCACGTGCAGATCGATAAACCCCGGTACCAGCCAACCGCCGCCCAGGTCCACCACCTCCGCCCCGGCGGCCTCCGCCGGCAGCGGCCCATCGCCCACCTCGCGCACGCGCCCGCCTTCCACCTTGACCCAACCGCCTTCGATCACGCCGCTCGGCCGTACCACGCGCCCGCCGTGCAGCCACAGCACCCCGGCCACCTCGTGCCTGCCGCTCACCGCTCGTTCGCCTCCGGGCGCACCTGTACGTTCCAAAACATCGCATTATCCTCCCGTGGTCAGAGCACCGTTCGCGCTGTGCTTCAGCGGGATCGTACGCGGACCCGGCAGGGCCTGTCAACGCCGCTGTGCAGGTGTCTGCGCACGGCCCCCACGAAAAGAAGGAATGAAAACAGGATTCACAGAATTCACACCCGGAACGTGGAATCCATTCCGCCGGGGGTGGCGGCAGCTTGTCCGCGGACGAAATCTTCTTTCTCTGCGCCGTGGTCTCCAGCGCGCTGCTGATCAGCTACTGGTCCGCGCGCACACACCACGACACAGACCGGTTTTACGCCGCGTCGCGCGGGCTGACGGGGATGCAAAACGGGCTCGCCATCGCGGGCGACTTCGCCAGCGCCGCGTCCCTGCTCGGCGTGTGCGGCGCCATGGCCCAGTTCGGGTTTGACGGCTTCCTCTACGCCGCGTCCTTCTTCGCCTCCTATCTGCTGTTGTGGACCGTCGCCGAGCCAGTGCACCGCCTCGGCCGGTACACCTTGGCCGACGCGTTGGAGCGAAAGCTGCGGCGCGGCAGCGTGCGAACGGCGGTGGCCATCAACACGCTCGTCATCTCCATCGCGTATCTCATCCCGCAGCTGGTGGCCGCCGGCCAGTTGGCGCAGAGCGTGTTCGGCCTGCCACACCCGGCGGCCGTTTGGCTCATGGGCGGCCTGATGACGCTGTACGTCGCTGTCGGCGGCATGGTCTCGACCTCCTGGGTGCAGATGGTCAAAAGCGTGCTGATGCTCGCCACCGTCGCGCTGCTCACCCTCATGCTGCTGGCGCGCTTCGAGTGGAACCTGCCCGCCCTTCTCGCCGCGGCGCCATCCGGGCGCACGGCGCCCGGAGCCCTGTATTCCAGCGCTGCAAGCGCCCTGTCCGTGCACGTCCCAATAGTCCTCGGCACTCTCGGGATGCCGCACATCCTGGTGCGTTTTCTCACCGTGCCGTCGCCCGTCGTCGCCCGCCGCTCCCTGGCAGCGGCGACAGGCGCGCTGGGCCTGTTTTACCTGATGCTGCTCGCGCTCGGCTGGGGGGTGCTCGCCCTCGGCATCCGGCCCGGCCCCGGGGACCCGCACGGCAATCTGGTGCTTCTGACCCTGACCCAGGCGCTCGGCGGCCGCTTTTTCACCGCCTTCGTCAGCGCCGTGGCGTTGACCACCATCCTCGCGGTGGTCACCGGCCTCTTGTTGTGCGCCACCGGAGCGCTGTCGCACGACCTGCTCCACCGCGGCGCCTCATCCTCCGGCGACCGGTCGCTGCGCAGTGCGCGCCTGTGCGCGGGGGCCATCGGGATCGCCGCCACCGGCGCAGCCGCCATGGTCTACGAGGGCAGCGTCACGACCCTCGTCTCCCTGGTGTTCACGTGGGCCGCCGCCACGCATACCCCCGTCCTCCTGTGCACGTTCTACTGGCGAGGCTTCACCGCCCGCGGTGCGCTCGCCGGCCTGTGCAGCGGATCCGCCGCAACGGTGGCGCTGATCGCCGCCTGGCCGCCATGGTCCGCGGTCTCATCGCCCCTGCCTGCTGGGCTCGCCGCCATCGCCGCCGGATTCGCCGGCTGCGTACTCGGCAGCCTGGCCGGTCGGCAAAAGGCACCTGCGTCCGCAGGGACTGCGCACGAGGGGTGAGCACGATGTGGAGTGAGTACACCTTCCTCTTTTTCGAACGCAGCGCCGTTCTCCTCGTCGCGGTGTTCGCATTCACGCGCCTCCCCGGCCTCCGGCGGCGATTCGGCACCGGGCCGGCCGCCGGCCTGTGGAACCTGGCTGTATTCGCCGTCATCGCGGTGGCCGGCACCCTGCTGGGGGTGGACTTCATCCCGGGACAAGTCAACCCCGTCCCCTGGCGTTGGCACCCCGCGGGGGCGCCGTGCGGGTCGGGCCCGAGCTCGTCGCCGTCGTCATCGCTGGACTGGCGGGCGGTCCCGCCGTGGGCGCCGGGGTCGGCGCGTTAGCGGGCGCGGCCGGCGCCCTCGCCAGAGGGGCTGCCCGCTCGCGTCCTTCCTCGCCCAGACCCTCGCCGGCCTGTTGGCAGGCGGGTGTTCGCGGGCGTTCCATCACGAAGGGGTCCTCTCCCCTGAGAAAGCGGTGTTCGTCGGGATGTTCGCTCCGGTCCTCTTCTGCGGGATGCTGCTGATCTTCCCTGGCGCGACACCGGTGGAGGACATGATCCAATTGGTCGACCGCATCGGCCTGCCCCTGGTGATCTCCGACAGCCTGGCCATTGGACTGTTCAGCGCAATTGTCCGCGTCGCCATGCAGGAGGCGGAGCGCACAGCCGCCCTGCAGATGCAGCGGGCTCTGCGCATCGCCGAACAGGCACTGAGCCCCGTACGCTGGCGCCTGACCGAATCGGCCGCCCAGGCCCTGGCCGCTTGGCTGCAGCGGGAGCTGCCGGCCGCCGCCGTCGCCATCACCGACCTCCACCGCACCCTCGCCCATGTGGGCGCAGGCGCCGACCACCACGGTGCCGAGGGGGAGGCACTGGCCCCCGTCGTCCGCCGAGCGCTGCAGCAAGGCGAGATCACCATGAGCGAATCGGCGCCCACCCTGTGCCCCCGCCGCGGCTGTCCGCTGCGCGGCGCCATGGTGGTGCCGTTCCAGCGCATGGGCCGGCCGGCCGGAGCCATCGTCCTGTACACCCATCATCCGCATCAGCTGCGCGCCGTGGACAGCGAGTTGGCCCGCGGGCTCGGCCGCCTCATCTCGCGCGAACTCGACCTGGGCGCGGTCGAGGAACTGCGCCGCATGGCCCAGGAAGCGCGGCTGCGCGCCCTGCAGGCCCAGATTCACCCGCACTTTTTGTTCAACACCCTGCAGCTCATCACGGGCCTCATCCGCCAGGATCCCGCCCTGGCCCGCCAGATGGTGCTGCGGCTCGCGCAGTTTCTCCGCCACAGCGTGGAGAGCAGCCGGCGCCTTTTGGTGCCGTTGGAGGACGACATCCAGCACGCACGGGCCTATGCGGACATCGTGGAGACCCGGTTCCGGGGCCGGTTGCAAATTGTCTGGGAGATCGATCCCGCCGTCCCCCGGCCCTGGTACCGCCCTGCACCTTGCAGCCCTTGTTGGAGAACTCCGTGCGCCACGGCCTCGGTGCGCAGGGGCTGGGCGGCCGGGTACAGGTCCGGGTGACGAGCGAACGGGACGCCGTGCGGGTGGAGGTCACGGACGACGGGCCTGGATTCCCGCGGGAGATGTTATCCGCCCAGGGCAACCCGGAGCTCGGCCACCCCGGCGGCGTCGGGATGGCCATCGTGCGCGAGCGCCTCGAGGCCCTGTTCGGTCCGGGGCACACGCTGCATCTGGAGAATGCCGAGCCTCACGGAGCGCGTGTCTGGTTCACCCTCCCCGCGGGCGCCGCGGGGGTATCGGAGGTGCGGGCATGAACATCATCGCCCTGATTGTCGAAGACGAGTGGGCCGCCCGGGACGAGCTGATGGACCTGTTGGCCGAGCAGCCGGACATCGTGCTCTGTCCGCCGGCCGCCTCGGCCCGCGAGGCGATGGAGCGGATGGCCGCCCACCAACCTCACGTCATCTTCCTCGATGTGCACATGCCCGGCGGATCGGGCATCCAGGTGGCGCGCCACGCCGCGCTGACACGGGACCCAAAGGGCGTCCCGTTGGTGGTGTTCACGACGGCGTACGACGAATACGCCATCGACGCGTTTGACGTGGAGGCCATCGACTACCTGCTCAAGCCGTACGATCCGCAGCGGGTCGCGGCTACCCTCTCCCGCATCCGCCAGCGCCTCGCCGCAGGTGCGGCGCCCCCCCAAATCCTGGTGAACGGGTTTTCCACCGCCGGCAGCACGGGGGTCTCCGGAACTGCGGCGGTGACCGCTTCCCCCGCCGCCCCCGTGGGCATTCGTCTCATGTTGGCGGGCCGCGAAGGATTTGTCGTCGTGCCGCCGCACCAGATTCGGTTCGCGCTTCGGGCCGAGCGCTGGGTGGAATTGCACACGGACCGGGGTGTCCTGTCGGTCCGCACGACCCTCCAGGAACTGTCCGACAGACTGCAGGGTCTGCCGTTCTTCCGCTGCCACCGGAGCTGCCTCATCAATCTCCACCGGATCGCGTCGGTCCGTCCCTGGGTCAACGGAGCTTATACGATTGTGATGGACGATCCCGAAGGGACCGAACTGCCGGTCAGCCGCCACGCGGCCCGGGCGTTGTTCGACCGGCTCCGGCAATTCATGCGCTGAGTTCGACCACTTGCGCACGCGACATGCGCGCAGGTCCCGGCGGACGATATCGTGAAGGTGGATGAGTATATCCGACCGACCTCAAGGCCAAGGGGGTGACCCAATGAATCGAGCAGCGGGATCGGAGGCGAGCCGGCAGGCTGGAGAAAGCGGTTTCATTCCGCCGCGGCAGGCGGGCTGGGTACGGCTTCGGCCTCTCGGCCGCCGCTGGCTGCCGGTGGCGGTCGCAGCGGGATACGTGGCGATGCTCGCCGTCTGTGAATCGCCCTCTCGGATACCCTGGATGCACTCGGAAAACCACTTCGGCTGGGCCTGGCTCGCGTTGGCCGCCGTCTTCCCGCTGGGCACGGCCTGCGCGCTCTGGTGCGGGCTCAAACATCCGCGGTCCGGACGCAAATTCGAGGAAGGACCCGAAGAACAGGAGGTCTCGTATGGCGCATCCCGATCTGTCCGATAACTGGCAGAGCATGGCCGCCACCCCCGCGTTCCGGCGGCTGGTGGCGAGTAAGAAACGCTTTCTCGTCCCCACCATCGTCTTCTTTCTCGCGTACTATTTACTCCTGTGCGTGTTCGCAGGGTGGGCGAAGCCGCTGATGGGCACGCGGGTGTTCGGCGCCGTCAACTTCGGCTACCTGTTCGCCCTCTCCCAGTTCGTCATGGTGTGGGTCATCTGCTGGCTGTATGTCCGACGCGCTGCCGAATTTGACGCATTGGCGGCCGAGGTGGCCAAGGAGGAGAAAGACGCATGAACCAGGCGTTCATCCTGTTCGGCCTGATCGTCCTCGTCACGCTCATCATCACCTATTGGGCGGCGCGCCGCACGCGCACGACGTCCGACTTTTACGCCGCCGGCCGCTCTCTGTCGGGGTGGCAAAACGGGATCGCCATCGCCGGCGACTACATGAGCGCCGCGTCCTTTCTCGGCATCTGCGGCATGATCGCCCTCAGCGGCTACGATGGATTTCTGTATTCGGTGGGGTTCCTCGTCGCCTACCTGACGGTCCTGCTCGTCGTCGCCGAACCCCTGCGCAATTCGGGCAAGTACACCATGGCGGACGTGGTGTCGTTCCGGCTCAGCCCTGCGCCCGTGCGATCCATGGCCGCCCTGAGCACGCTGGTCATCAGCACGTTCTACATGATCGCCCAGATGGTCGGTGCGGGCGGCCTGATCCACTTGCTCATCGGGCTCGACTACACCACCGCCATCTTGGTGGTCGGCGTACTGATGGTGCTGTACGTCGTCTTCGGCGGCATGCTCGGCACCACCTGGGTACAGATCATCAAGGCGGTGCTCCTCATGGCCGGGACCATCGTCGTCAGCCTGCTCGTCCTGACGCGCTTCCACTTCAGCATCGGCCAGATGTTCCAGTCCGTGGTCGACCGCTATGGCGACACCTTCCTCCAGCCGGGGCTTCGCTTCAAGAACCCCGTTGACCAGATCTCCCTGGGCTTGGCGCTGGTGCTCGGCACGGCGGGCCTGCCGCATATCCTCATCCGCGTTTACACCGTTCCCACCGCGAAACAGGCGCGATCGTCCGTGGTGTGGGCCACCGTCATCATCGGCTCTTTCTACATCCTGACCACGTTCCTCGGCTTTGGTGCCGCGGCGCTCGTCGGCAAGGACGAGATCCTCAAGTACGACAAGGGTGGCAACATGGCGGCGCCGCTGCTCGCGAAGCACCTGGGCGGCGACTTCCTCATGGCGTTCATCGCCGCGGTCGCCTTCGCCACCATCCTGGCGGTCGTCGCCGGCCTGACCATCGCCGCGTCGTCTGCGTTCGCCCACGACTTCTACGCCCATGTGATCCGCCGCGGCCAGGCCACCGAACAGGAGCAGGTGCGCGTCGCCCGCTGGACGGCCCTCGGGGTGGGCCTCGCGTCCATCCTGCTCGGCATCCTCGCCCGCAACTGGAACGTCGCGTACATGGTCGCCCTGGCCTTCGCCGTGGCGGCCAGCGCCAACGTCCCCGTGCTGGTGTTCTCGCTCTTCTGGCGGCGCTTCAACACCACCGGAGCCGTGCTCGGCATGGCCGTCGGCCTGGTGTCCTCGCTGGTCTTGGTCTTCATCAGCCCGGCTGTCATGAGCGCGAAGACCGCCCTGTTCCCGCTTCAGAACCCGGGGGTCATCAGCATCCCGCTGGGCTTCCTCGCCGCTTGGCTCGGCACCTATCTGCAGCGAGAGGAGCGGGAGTCCGTCCGGCGGTTCGACGAGCTGTTCGTCCGCTCCCAGACCGGCATCGGCGCCGAGTAACGGCACGGCGCCGAGTCAGAGCCGCGGCGTCGAGGAAGGGCACGGGCCGAGTGAAGGCATCGGCGCCGAGTGAGAGCACGGCGCCGAATAGGGGCACGGGGCCGAGTGAAAGCCGCGGCGCCAAGTGACCGACTGTGCGTGTGTATCTCTGCGGACAACCATCGATAGGGCACCACGGTTCACACCCGCCTGGCCACGTTTCCACGAAGCGCCACACGCTGCCCATAGGCGAGGCCGGCCCGATCCTTCAGGATGGGGCCGGCCTCACTTTCATTCTACGCCCGTAAAGTGCACGAGGATTAGCCGGGATTCTCCAGTATGGTATCGTTACGTAGTTTGTGTAAGAAGTATATGGTAGTTACAGATCGATACGAACGTGAGTTGTCCTCCGTTCGAGGCCTTCGACAGGCATCTCCATACGTTGCTCTACGCTGGGGAATGGGGATTTCGTACTATCTCGCCGGTTTTACCCCGACTGACCCGGAAAGGCCCCGGATTAATGCGTCCTCACTGCCCGAGTCCATCTGGCCCCACTACTCCAGTCGTAAGCCAAATTTCCGTAGAAAAACCCGCCTTTAAACCGCCGTCATCCAGACCGAGGCGGGGCTGTAACCCGCATTTTCTTACAAAATCGGCATCCGGACGTGGCCGGATGGCTGATTTAGTAAGAAAACCTGGCTCTCATGACGATTTTGAAGCCGCCAAGCCCGCCTAGGTCGCCATTTTAAGCGGCAAAATCGGACAACAACGTGGACTGCGTGCGTGAGCACAAGCCGTCGCACGGCACACGCCTCGAGGGCGAGCGGCCGCCTTCGGCCGCCTCTCTCCCCCACTTCGCCCCTCACCCAACCGTCGGCGCCATCTCCCGGAGATACGCCGCGACCGTTTCATAGGCCGCCCGCCGCTGCGGCAGATCCCAGGCGGCATTGACGAAAAATCCATGCACCATTCCGTCGAATCGCACCAACCGCACCGGCACACCCGCCTCCCGGAGGCGGTCCGCGTAGCGCTCGCCTTCGTCACGGAGCGGATCATGCTCGGCCGTCAACACGAGCGCCGGCGGCAGCCCGGTGAGGTCCGCGGCGCGCAAGGGAGACGCCCACGGGTGGTCGGCGTCCTCCGGCCGCGCGAGATACTGTTCCCAGAACCACATCATCCCGGCGCGCGTCAGCGAGTAGCCGGTTTCGTGCAACCGGTAGGACGGCGTGTCGAAGTCGTGGTCGGTGATGGGATAGACCAACACCTGCGCCGCGATGGCGGGACCGCCCTCGTCGCGCACCCGCAACGCGGCCACCGCCGCCAGGTTGCCTCCGGCACTGTCCCCCGCCACGGCAAGCCCTTCCGCGCGGGCGCCCAGCGCCTCCGCATGCGCCGCAGCCCACCGGACCGCCGCCAGCGCGTCGTCGGTTGCCGCAGGGAACTTGTGCTCTGGCGCCAACCGGTAATCCACCGACACCACCACCCGCCGGCACACTTCGCACAGCGCGCGGCAGGTGTCGTCCACCGTGTCGAGGTCCCCCAGCACCCAGCCGCCGCCGTGGAAGTACACCAGCAGCGGGTAGGCGGCCGCCGGATAGGCGGCCGCCTCCTTCGGCCGGTACACCCGGACGGGGATCGGCCCGCCCGGGCCGGGAAGGGTCGTGTCCATCACCTCGCCGACCGGTCTCGGCGGCAGGTTCAGATCCTTCAGCGCCTGGCGGCGCAGGGCGCGCAGGGCCACCGGGTCCGCGCCAGGGCCCGGCGCCGGTGCGGCGGGATCGATGGCGGCCAACAGTTGTTTCACACGTGGGTCAAGGGTCATCGCCCGCTCCTCCTCTCCATCCGGGCGCCACCGAACCGCCGTTCAGCCGCGCGGCACAATCTGCGGGTGTCCGGCGAGGAAGCCGCCGTCTACCGGCAGCGCGATCCCGGTGATGAACGAGGCGGCCGGCGAGGCTAAAAAGCACACCGCTTCCGCGATCTCCTCCGGCAGCCCAAGGCGGCCCTGGGGCGTCTTGAGCAGGATGTTGTCGCGGAACGACGGTTCCTCCAGCGCGCGGGCCGTCATCTCCGTGCGGATGTAGCCCGGGCTGACCGCGTTGACGCGGATGTTGTATTTCGCCCATTCGACCGCGAGCACCCGGGTGTACTGCAGGAGCCCCCCTTTGGCCGCGGCGTACGCGCTCTGGTTCGGCGTGGTCACATGCGACATCATGGATGTGATGGTCACGATGCTGCCGCCGCCCTGCTGGATCATGCGCCGGCCGACCGCCTGGCAGGTCCGGTACGCGCCTGTCAAATTGGTATTCAACACGCGCACCCAGGCTTCCTCCGGGTAATCCTCCGCCGGCACCCGCGCATTGATCCCCGCGCAATACACGAGGCTGTCAATGCGCCCGAAATCCGCCATCACCCGCTCGACAAAGGCGTCGACGCTGGCGCTGTCGGTCACGTCGAGGACATAGCCCGCGGCCTGCCCGCCGCGCTCCCGGATGGCCGCCGCAGCGGCCTCCACCTCCGCCCCGGTGCGGCTCCCGATGGCGACCCGAGCCCCGTATTCCGCGAATTTATCGGCGACGGCCCGCCCGATGCCGCGTCCGCCGCCCGCCACCACGACGACCTGATCCTGAAGCCCTCTCATCCTCACACCTCGTCCGAAATCGGTTTTTTCACGATGAACCAGTAGCACAGCGCTGCGCATCCGGCGATGATCCCGCCGCTGATGAACGCCAACGAGTACGAGCCGGTTGTATCCGCTATCATCCCGGTGATCACAGGTGAAAAGGCGCCGCCGAAGTACCCGCCGAAGTTCTGGATGGCACCCACGGACGCCACCATCGGGCCCGGCGCGACGTCTCCCGCCAAGGCCCACGCGCTGCCCGTAATGGCCGAGATGAACGCAAGGGCCAGGGTCAGCAGCGTGATCGTGAACGCCAGCGAATGCACGAACGGCACCAGGATGACAGAGATGGCCGCCAGGATGGCGCACACGGCGATCATCGCCCGCTTGGCGTTCATCGGCGAAGCCACACCCGCGTCGGCGATGCGCTTGGTGATGTAGCCGCCGAGGATGTCCCCGACGATCCCGCCGACCCACGGGATGCTGGCGTACACGCCGAGGGCGGACAGTTTCACGTGGTACGTCTTCTGGAGGTACAGCGGCAGGAAGTTCAAAAAGATGTTCCAGATCCAGATGGTGCAGAAGAACCCGAGGATCATCCCCCACATGGTCCGGTACGTGAACAGGGTCCCCCAGCGGATGCGCGCCTGGCCGATCTGCTGTTCCTCACCCGCTCCGTCCGCCTGGATGTACGCCCGCTCCTCCGGCGTCAGCCGGCGGCTGTGCTCCGGGCTGCGGTAGAACAGCATCCAGAACACGATGAAGACGACGCCAATCAAGCCGGTGACATAGAAGAGCATGCGCCAGTTGGTCGCCAACAGGATGGCGACGAGAATGGGCGGCGCCAAGGCCGGTCCCCATTTGGACGACGAGTCCCAGATGCCCGTTGCCAGCCCGCGTTCTTTACGTGGGAACCAGGCGGCCGTCACCTTGGCCGATGTGGGAAAGCAGGGCGCCTCACCCACCCCGAGCAAGAAACGCGCCGCGATGAACTGGCTCATCTTGTTGCAGGCACCCATGAGCAACGTCGCCAGGCTCCACCACAGCACAGCGATGGAATACATCCGCTTGGCGCCAAACCGGTCCACCAGCCATCCGGCCGGCAGTTGCATCAGTGCGTACGTCCACGAGAACACCGTGCCCATGAGGCCGATGTCGGTGTTGCTCAGATGCAGTTCATCCATCATCGGCTTGGCGGCGATGCTGAGGTTGGTCCGATCCAAGTAATTGATGATTCCGCCGATGAGTAACCAGATGATCACCGACCAGCGCACGCTCCCTGGGGAGCGCAGGCCCGGTCCCATCTCCGTCTGCATTTCGGAGCGCATCGTCTCACCCCCGTATCGATCCCGCGGCCCCACTCGCTCCCTCTTGGGCCGCGGCCGCTCCTGTGGTCTTCCGGCGCGCGCCCGCGCCGGATCCCGTCATCCCCGCCCGTGGGCGGTCAACAGCGTCGTGCGCACCGCGTCGTCCGCGAGCAGGTTCGCCGCGGTATCCGTCCGAACCACCCGGCCGGTCTCCAGCAGGTATGCGCGATGCGCAATGCGCAGGCTCATGCTGGCGTTTTGCTCCACCAGCAGCACCGTCACCCCCTGTTCGTTGATCTCGCGGATGGTCTGAAAGACCTGCTTGACGATGACCGGCGCCAGACCGAGCGAGGGCTCGTCGAGCATGAGGATCTTCGGGTTGGCCATCAGCCCGCGCCCGATGGCCAGCATCTGCTGCTGGCCGCCACTGAGCGACCAGCCGAGCTGGTTCATCAGCCGCTTGAGGTCCGGGAAGATGGCCAGCACGCGCTCGATGCCCTGCTCCACCTCCGCTTTGGACACCTTGCGATTGGAGGTCCCCATGATGAGGTTTTCCTTCACCGTCAGGCCGGGAAAGATGCGCCGGCCTTCGGGGACGTGCACAATGCCCTTGCGCACGATGATCTCCGGCGGCAGCCGGTCAATCCGCTCGCCCAGATACTCGATGGTGCCCTTCGTCGGGTGCAGGAGCCCGGAGATGGTCTTGAGCGTCGTCGACTTGCCCGCCCCGTTGACCCCGAGCAGCGCGACGATCTCCCCTTCATTCACTTCCAGGGAAATATCGTGCAGCCCCACGACCTCGCCGTAGCGGGATTCGATGTGATTGACCTTAAGCATAGTCATACTCGGCATCATCCCCCAGGTATGCCTTGATCACCGCCGGGTTGCGCAGCACCTCGTCCACCGAGCCCTCCGCGATCTTCGACCCGAAATCCATCACGTACGCTTGCGTCGCGACCTGGGACACGAACGACATGTCGTGCTCGATAAGCAGGATGGTGAACCCAAGTTCGTGCAGCCGGTAGACGAGATGCGAGAGTTCTTTCGTCTCCTCCGTGTTCATTCCGGCCGCCGGCTCGTCGAGCAACAACAGCTGCGGCTGGCAGACCATCGCCCGCGCGATCTCGACTATGCGCTGCTGGCCGTAAGGCAGATTCTTCGCCTTCTCATGGATGCGCGTAAACCCGAGCAGACGCAGCGTCTCCTCGGCGCGCTCGCGCGCGATGCGTTCCTCCAGATACCCGCGCGGTGTCGACAACAACGTACCCGTCAGACCGACCGTGCCTTTGGGATAATAGCCGACGATCACGTTCTCCAGCGCGGTCAGCTCCGGGAACAACCGGATGTTCTGAAACGTGCGCGCGATGCCGAGGCGGTTGATCACGTGCGGTTTCAGCCCCGAGATGTTGCGGCCGTCGAACCACACCTCCCCAGAGGTCGGTTCGTAGATGCCGCTGAGCACGTTGAGGACCGTCGTCTTGCCCGATCCATTCGGTCCGATGAGGACGGCGACGTCGCCCTTGCGGACCGTGAAACTGACGCCGTTGACGGCTTTGATACCGCCGAAGTGCTTGTGCAGGTCCTTCACTTCGAGCAAGACCTGCTCACTCGGTTGAGGACGCTTGACCGGCCCGGCTCGCTGCACGAGTGTCTCGACGACAGCAGCCGTCTCGACTGGCTTTTCCTTCTTCATCAGCCGCAGGGTGGCGCGCACACCGCGTTGCACCAGGCCCCACAGGCCTTCCGGCAAAAAAAGCACGACGACGATGACCAGCAGCCCGTACACCGCGATGTAGTAGTCCTTCAGGAAGCGCAGCCACTCAGGCAGGAACGTCAGCAGCCCGGCGCCGAGGATGGTGCCGATGATAGACTCCTGGCCGCCGACCAGCGTCATCGAAAAGAACAACACCGACTGGTCAAAGATGTAGATGTTCGGGCTGATGTACAGCGCCCCCGCCGCGTACAGCACGCCCGCCAACCCGCCGAGGGCGGCGCTCATAGAGAAGGCCAGCACCTTCGCCCAGAAGAGGTTGATGCCGGCGCTTGAGGCGGCGATCTCGTCCTCGCGCAAAGCCAGGAGGGCGTTGCCGAGGCGCGAGTGGCGCAGTCGGTACACCACGTACACCGCGAGGCACAGGAAGACCAGCATCAGCCAGTAGTAGTTGCGGTCATCGACGAACGACAGCGGGCCGATGGTCGGCCGGGGAATGTTGGAGATGCCATCGGCGCCGCCGGTGACGGTTCCCCAGTTGTTCAGCACGAGCGAGATGATCACTTGGAATCCGATGGTCACCAGGGCCAAGTAGTGCGTCGTCAGGCGCAGGGAGATGGCGCCCAAAAACAGACCGAACAAGGTCGGCACGATGACGCCGAGCAATGCAGAGGGCCAGAACGGCCAATGGTGCTTGACGGTCAAGATGGCCAGGGTGTACGAACCGAGGCCGTAAAACGCCGCCTGGGCCAGAGATACCTGGCCAGAGTACCCGAGCACCACCGTCAAGCCGAGGCAGGCGATGGCGTAGGAGACGGACAGAATGGTCAGGGTCAGATAGTACGTCCCGAGCCGCCCGCCGGGCAGCAGAAACGGAACGATGGCCAGCAGCAGGACCACGGGGATGAACTTCAGGATCTGTTTTGCCATGCGCGTCCTCCCTCCCGTTTGAATTTCCACCCAGATTCAGACCTTCTGCGACACCTTTTCGCCGAACAGACCGTACGGGCGGAAGATGAGGAACAGGACGAGCACGATGAACGCGAACGCGTCCCGATACGCACCGGAGATGTAGGTTCCGCCGAACGTTTCGATGATCCCGATGGCCAGGCCGCCGATGATGGCGCCTTTGACACTGCTGAAGCCGCCGACGATGGAGGCGGCGAACGCCTTGAGCCCGATGAGCGATCCCATGGTGGTCGTGACCATGTACACCGGGGCCACCAGGATACCCGCCAATCCGCCGAGGGCGGTGCTGAGCGCGAACGTCAACGCGTTCATGCGCGCCGTGTTGATGCCCATCAGCCTGGCCGTGGTCGGATCCTGCGCGGTGGCCTGCATCTGTTTGCCGAGCTTGGTCCGCTCAAAAAACCAGTTGAGCAGCGCCACCATCACCGCCGTCACGGCGATGATCAGCAGATACTGCGGGTACACGTGCACGCCACCGAGATCGACCGTCTGCTGCTTGAACACGCTTGGCAATTGCAGCGGCACCGGCCCATACAGGATGAGAAACAGGTGCTGGAGAAAGATCGACCCGCCCACGGTGGCGATCATCACCGAAAGGAAGTTGCGCGGCCGGTTTTTCACCGGTTGATACACGCCGAGTTGGAACAGATACCCTGCCACGCCGGCCAGGATGACGCTGATGACAAAGCCCAGTGCGTACGGCAAGTGCGCGCTCACCACCAGGCTGACCATGAAGAACGCCGCCACCATGGAGAAGTCGCCTTGCGCGAAGTTGACCACGTTGACCGCTGTGTACACGAGCACAAAACCGAGGGCCACCAGGGCGTAGATGCTGCCGACCGCGAGGCCGGTGACGAGCAATTGGATGACTTGCAAGCGTCATTCCCTCCTTCGGTGAGCTTTCGCGGGCGGTGCGCCGGAGGGGGGCGTCTTGCCGCCCCCTCTCTTCCGGCACAGGCCTTATGCCGGCGGGCCGTCACTGTTTGCTGAAGTCGACGTACTTGATGGTGTGCACCTGCTGATTGTCAATTTTGACCACCGTGTAGCCGTGCAGGCCGTCGCCGTTCTGGTCAAAGCTGTAGGTGCCCTCGACGCCCGGCCGGTTTTGGACCTGCAACAGGCCCTGGCGGATGGCGTTGGGATCGGTGCCATTTTTCGCGATGACGTCCTTGAGCACCATGATGGCGTCATAGACCCAGCCGGCGAACAGATCTGGAGTCTCATGGTATTTGGCCTCGTAGTCCTTCGTGAACTGCTTGGCCACGTCGTTGGCGTCCGTCACGAAGTCAGAGACCCCGTAGGTGCCGTTGACCGCCTCCCCCGCCAGCTTGATGCATACGTCAGTGGCGATGGACGGGGAGCCCACGACGTTCATCTTCAGACCGAGCTGGCGGAACTGGCGCAGCATCTGGGCCTCGTCTTCGGCGTTGGTCATGTAGGTCATCAGAGTGTCGGCGCCGGAAGACTTGATCTTTTCAAGATAGGAGGTGTAGTCCTTCGTCGCCGTGGTGTAGCCTTCGTCGGCCACCACCGGGATGTTGTCCTTGGCGAATGCCTGCTTCAACAGGTCGTTGCCGCCCGATCCGAACGCGTCGGTGTCGTAGAGGATGGCGACCTTCTTCGCGTGCAAATCTTGCACCGCGAACTGCTCCATCGCAGCCGAGGCGTAGTTGTCATTGGGCCGGAAGCGGAACACCCACGGGTTGCCCATGTGCGTCAGTTTGGGGTTGGTGCCACCGATCATGTTCGGGATCTTCTGCTGCGCCACGTACGGCAGCGTGGCTTGGACAATGGTGCTGCGCACCGAGTTGATGATCGCGACCACATTCGGATCAGAGGCCAGTTTTTGAAAAGCCGCAACGCCTCCCTGGTTGCTGCCCTGGTTGTCCTCAATCTTCAGCACAACCTGTTTGCCGTTGATACCGCCCGCCGCATTGATCTGTTCGACAGCCAGTTCCGCCCCTTGCTTGCCGTGCAGGCCGGACAGGGCCGCCGGACCGGTAATTTCCTCCGACAAACCAATGACAATTTGACCTCCGGACCCGTTCCCGCCACCGCCGGACGCCGCGTTGCCGCCGCCTCCGCTGTTGCCGGTGCCGCCACTACCGGCGCCGCCGCTGCCACACGCCGTCACCCCCGCGATCATCACCATCGCGGCCAGCCCTGTACTCCACTTCCGCCACTTACTCATCACAACGTCCCCCTTTTCTTGCGTGTCCAAGTTTGGTCTCTCCCGCCGCAGGGCACCTCGCCCGCTGCCAGACCTGTCCTCTGCCCGCAGACTTTGGTGCCAATGTTCCCCCGTCGCGCAACGTTGTCAAGAATCTGTTAATTTCCAGTATTAGAAAACGTTTTCTTGCCGCGGCACACCGTTGGCGCGGGCGTTCTGCCGTCGCGGTGGGATCAGGTTGGCCAGAAATCGCATGACCCGCGCGGCGGTGTCACCTCGTGGTGTAAGCAAGTCGTGTGCCAAGCCCGCTCGCGGCCCCAACCGCCACGCCGGGGCCGCCTCCGGGTTGAAATTGTTGCAATTTTTCACGGGCCATCTGCCCGGTGATTCAATTTGCAACACGAGGTTGCACCACGGTGCCGAGTTGGCCCCCCGCTCCATCGCGGCGTCCTTAAGGTGCGAGGACCAACTTTGGATAGCGAGCCGGACCGTCAATCTGTTCGTCGAACGCCGCCTGAATGGAGGCCATCGGCCGCACATCGAGCCACGCCTCATCGGGCCGAACCGCGCCGGTGTCCACCAGCCGGTGCGCCAAGCGGAAGTCGTCCTCCGTGTAGCAGAAGCACCCGGCGACCTCCAGCTCCTTGCGCACCACCACGTTGCCCTGTACGCGCGTGTCGTCCTCGTGCAGGCCGATCCAAGCCATGCGCCCACCGCTGCGCAGCACGTCCACGCACCCCTGGCGGGTGGGCGTCAAGCCAACCGCGTCGATGGCCCGGTCCGCCCCGGCCCCAGTCAGGTTGCGCACCACCTGTACCACGTCCTCGCGGCGGGGATTGGCCGTGTGCGTCGCACCGAACGCGGCCCCCAAGGCCAAGCGGTCGTCGTTCGTGTCGACCAGCACCAGCGACGCGGCCCCCCGCAGCTTCGCCGCGAGCAGCGAGAACAAACCGATGATCCCGGCACCGTACACGACGACGCTGTCCCCCAGCGACACCTGCGCCTGCGCCGCGGCGCGCAGCCCGCAGGCGAGTGGCTCCACCAACGCGCCCGCGAGCGCATCCTGCACCTTGTGGCAGCGATCCGCGGGGACCGCCACGTACTCGGCGAAGGAACCGGGCCGGTGGATGCCGACGATGGCCTTCCCCGGGCAGTACTGCGGCATCCCGCGCAGACAGTCCGGGCACCGGCCGCACGCCACCAGCGGATTGACGGCCACCACGTCGCCGACAGAAAGCCCTTCCACCCCGTCTCCGAGGGCCGCGACCTCACCGGTGAACTCGTGCCCCATCACCAGCGGCGGCTTGCGCAGGCTGTTCTCCCCGAGATACCCGGACAGCTCCGATCCGCAGATACCGCTGTAGAGCACCCGCAGCAGCACCTCGCCAGGCCCCGGTTCCGGGCGCGCCATCTCCCAAGTCTCAAACCGCCGCGGCCCCGTCCACACATACGCCCGCACGCCATCGCCCCCTCAGCCGACGAGTACGGTCCGCAGTTCGCCCAGGCCCTCCACCGATGCCACCATCTCGTCGCCCGCCTTCAGCCATACCCGCTTGTCCTCCGGATACCCGAGGATCACGCCCTCCGGCGTGCCGGTGAAGATGAGGTCGCCCGGCTTGAGGGTCATGTAGCGAGACGCGTAGTGGATGAGCTCCGCGCAGTCGAAGATCATGTCAGCCGTGTTGGACGACTGGCGCACCTCCCCGTTCAGGCGCAGCTCCAGGCGCAGCGCGTTCGGATTCGGGACCTCGTCCGCCGTCACCAGATACGGTCCCACCGGCGCGAACCCATCCAACGTCTTGCCGAGCAGCCACTGGCCGGTGCGGAACTGGAGATCCCGCGCCGACAGATCATTGCCCGTGGCATACCCGAACACGTACGACAGCGCGTCCTCCTTCGCAACGTCCTTCGCTTCGCGGCCCATCACGATGACCAGTTCGACCTCGTAGTCGATCTGCTCGGCCGCGGGCAACTTTACCGCCTGGTTGTGGCCCGCCAGGGTGTTGTTGAACTTGCTGAACAGCACCGGGTAGGTCGGGATGGGCATGTTCGACTCGATGGCGTGCTTGCGGTAATTGGTGCCGACGCACAGGATCTTCTCCGGCTGCGTCACGCACGGGCCGAAGACCACCTCCGCCTCCGGCGTGAACAGCCCTTCCGCTTGGCCCTCCGCCAGCGCCCGCTGCGCGAGTTCCGCCACCGCCTTCTTGCCGGCTTCTCCCGCCGCGATCACGGCGTCCACCGTCGACGGCGCCTCCACGCCATACTTCGCGGCCGCCGCGGCTACGTCCAACACCCCTCGGTCCGTCTTCACCCCGAGGGCGTACCCCGTGGACTTGCGCATGGTCAACAGTTTCATCCGTGATGTCCTCCTTTTTCCTCGGCGCCCCAAGCAGCCGCCGTATCGAGTGCCCCCGTCTCATCGAAGATCCAGGGCTCCGGCTCCGACAGCACGTCCACGTCGTCCCGCTGGCGCAGCTCCGGCAAGAGGGACGCCGACACCCGGATGACATCCATCCGCAGCGTCGTGCGGATGTGCACCAAGCGCACGTCCTCCTCGCGCAGGACGTTGGCCGTCTTGATGGCCGCCTGGATGGCCAGTCGGTCGTTGTCGAGCACCATCGGCAGCTTGACCGGCTCAATCACCGTCGACGTCAGGGCGTTCGGGTACGTCTTCAAAAAGTCGATCGCCTCGAAGACCTGGCGCGTCGTCGTATCCGCCACGCCGAGGCCGTTGGCGTTGCCGTGCGTGCGCTCCGTCAGGCGGCGCACGCAGATGCGCGTCACGCGCGGTCCCCCGGTGGCGTATGGGGTCGCATAGCGGCCGGTGATGTTCGGGTCCATCCCGTCGCCCGAGATGTCCTTGCCGATCTCGTCGACCACCAGGACGTCGATGTCGTCGACCAGAATGCGTGGCATCAGCGACTTGGCCTTGAGCAACAGCGGCGGCTCATCCGGCAGGATGCGATCCGCCGGCAGCACGTGAATCTCCGCCACCTGGTCGTACGCGTTTTCAATCACCGCCACGCCGCACAGGATCTTGCCCGTCGCCAGCGCCACCTCGGCCACCTGCACAATGTGCTCCGCCATGTGGCCGAATCCCAACTTGTGGCACGATTCGGCGCCCTTTTGCTTGCCGAGGCCGATGGCGATCATCTTCACGATCCCGCTCTCGTACGGCCCCGGAAGGCGGTGTGCGGCTTGACCCGGTTGATGACGACAATGCCGTCGGCCCCGTGCGCCAGTTTGTCCATGTACACCGGCAGGCCATTAGGCAGCGATCCCAGCTGTACGACCTCCATCGACGAGCGGATCGGCGCTCCGACGAATTCTTCCGTCACGCCGAGGCTCTCCAGGACCTCGCGCTGCCCCTCCGGTGTCGCCCCGCCGTGGCTGCCCATGCCCGGCACGACGAACGGCCGGTAACCGCGCGCCTTCAGATGCGCCACCACCGCTCGCGCCACCCGGTGGATGTCTGCGATCCCGCGGCTGCCGACGACGACTGCCACCTCACCGCCCGGTGCCGGCCACCGGATCTGTCCGTCCGCACCGGCGAACCCGTCCTCCACCGCCTGCCCGATGTCCCCCACGCGAGGGTCCGGGAAGCGCTGGCGGATGCGCGCCATCGGCGGCAGCGGCACTCCGGCCAACAGTTCATGCACCACGTTCAATTCAGACACCTCCCGCGCTCAACTGAACTTGCCCGCCGTCACGCCGCCGTCCACCACCAACCCGGCGCCCATGACGTAGCGCGATTCGTCCGACGCCAGGTACACCGCCGCCATCGCCACGTCCTCCGGCCGTCCCAGTTCGCCGCCCAGTTGACGGCTCTTGAGCTGCTCGATGGCGGCCTGCGGATCGTCATAGGAGCGGCGCAGGTAGTCCTCGACGAACGGGGTGTAGATGGTCCCCGGCAGCAGGGCGTTGACCCGGATGTTGTACGGCGCGTAGTCCACCTGCATCGACTTGGTCAGCGCCAGCACCGCTCCCTTGGTCGCCGCGTACGCCGCCCGGCGCATCAGGCCCATTTCGGCGATGCACGACGACATATTGATGATCACACCCGACTTCTGCGCCATCATCACCGGGACCACCGCCTTCGAGACGAGGTACACCCCCGTCACGTTGACCGCCATCACCCGGTCCCACAGCGCCCGGTCCACCTCGTGCAGCTGCCCCACCGCGCTGATGCCCGCGTTGTTGAACAATACGTCGATCCGCTGGTGGCGCGCCAGCACATCGTCCTTCCAGGCCGCCACGCTCGCCTCGTCGGTCACATCCATCCGCCGCGCGACCGCCCGGCCGCCCGACGCCTGGATGTCCGCTGCCACCGCCTCGGCGGATGCGATGTCCACATCGCCGATCTCCACGAGCGCCCCCTCCGCCGCGAAGGCGCGCGCCGTGGCCTCGCCGATGCCCTTGCCGCCGCCGGTGATCAGACACACCTTGTCCTGCAACCTCACACCCGGGCCTCCTCTCGCGGGCGGGCGAAACCCGCCCCTGGGTGATCCGTCCATCCCAAAGCTCCTATGCAAGATTCGTGCCATGTCCAGCGGATCCCGCGTCCGCCTGCCACTGCTTCAACTTGCGCCACAACGTCGTCCGGCTGATGCCGAGCGCTTGCGCCGCACGCGTGAGATCGCCGCCCGTGTGGTGCAGCATCCGCTCCACCGCCCAGCGTTCCACATCGTCCAAGGTCGCATCCACCGGCGGCGCCTCCCCGGCTCCCGGCGCGGCTGACGCCTCCCCCGACGCCGTGTCCGGGAGCGCTTTGTGCTCCAGCCAGTCGAGGATCTCCGCCATCCCGATGCGACCGCTGCTCGCCGTGGCCACCAGGTAGTCGCACATGTTCTGCAGCTCGCGCACGTTGCCCGGCCAATGGTACTCTTGGAGGATGGGGTAGATGGCGGGATCGATCCGCGGGCGCGCCCCGACCCCCTTGCGCTTGTACCACAGCTGATGCAGCAGCCGCTCCGTCAACTCCGGAATGTCCTCGCGCCGCTCGCGCAGCGGCACGGTGTGCAGGCGCAGCACATCGATGCGGAAAAACAAGTCCTTGCGGAACCTGCCCTCCTGCACAAACTGCCACAGCGGTTGGTTGGTCGCGGCGATCACCCGCACGTCCACCGGGATCACGCGTTCGCCGCCGATGCGCATCACCTGGCGCTCCTGCAGCACGCGCAGCAGGCGCTGCTGCACGTGCAGCGGCGTCTCGCCGATCTCGTCGAGGAAGATGGTCCCCCCGTGGGCCAGCTCGAACAGCCCCGGTTTTCCGCCCCGACGCGCCCCGGTGAACGCGCCGTCCTCGTACCCGAACAGTTCGCTCTCCAATAACTGGTCCGGCAGGGCGGCGCAGTTGACCGCGACGAACGGACCGCGGGCGCGCGGGCTGGCATTGTGGATGGACTGGGCCAGGACCTCCTTGCCGGTGCCTGTCTCGCCGACGATAAGCACCGACGAGTCCGTCTGCGCGAAGTGGATGGCGCGCGCCACCACCGCCCGCATCGCGCGCGACGGTCCGTACAGGTCGTCGAAGGTGTAGTGCGCCACGTGGCCGCCCATCGCCCGCTTCTGGCGCACCTGCCGCTCGGCCGACTCGATCTCCTCGACGCGGCTGAGGACGACCACCACGCGCCCTTCCTCGCCGAGGCAGTGCCGCTCCGCAAAGCACAGTTGACCGCCGACGCGGATGACGTCAGAGCGATGTCCCTCCGGCGCGGCGTCGACGAAATCGCACAGCGAAGCCGGCAGGCACTGGCGGGCGGGCAGCCCTGCGCAGGTGTCGCGGCCGATCCAGGCGAGCAGGGTCCGGTTGGCGAACGCCACCGTCCCGCCGTCCAGGACGAGCAGCCCCTGATTCGCGCGATCGATCGCGGTGCGCAGCGTGGTCTGCACACGCCGCTCCGCCATCCGGGCCGCGACGATGCGCTTGGCCTCCTGGATGGCCGACCAAATGGCCGTCTTGCCGGATTCAATCAGGACGCACGGGACGCCGAGATTCGCCCCCTGCATGACGACGCTCGTATCTCCCACCAAGCAGTCGACGCCCTCGTCCTGCACGGCCGCCTCCAACCGCCTTCGGCTCTCCTCATCCTCGCCGGTGATCTCAATCGGCACCACCGGCACGCGCAGGATGGGGCGCAGTTCCGCCAAGCCGTCGATCACGTTGTTAAACCCGGCCACCCCGATGCGCTTGCCCCGCTCCGCGGCGCGCGTCAGGGCGCGCAACACGTCGTAAGCCGTGACCGCGATCTCCACCACCGGAACGCCGGCCTGCTCGGCCAACCGCAGGCACGTGCCGCCGCGGCTGATGAGCACCGCCGCGCCTTCTGCGACCGCGCGTCGGCCCAGCCGCACGCCTTCCTCCATCCGGCCGAGCAGGATCTCCACCCGTTCGCCGTATGCGCGGCACACCTCTTCAGCGTCCCGGGCCAGATTCTCATACGGTGCGATCAGCACGATTTTCATCGGCATCCTCCGGCCTCCTCCCAACCAAAATTGTAACATGTGCGTTTCAATTCGTAACGAGAAAGATTTCGGAGGCGAAAGAGTCCGAAGGATAGACCTGGCACGTGAATTGCTAAGAGAAACGAATGAGAAATGGGACCCCACAGACGGGAGGCGATCGCGTGGAAATCCAAGCCTATGTCCGGGCAGACGGACGCGTGGGCGTCCGAAACCATGTACTCATTCTGCCTGTGTCATACGAAGTCAATCAGATTGCGGATCGGATCGTCCGGCAGGTGCCGGAGGCGGTGACGTTCCGCAACCAGCACGGCATCGACCAGACCGGTGCCGATCTGGAGCAGACCCTGCGGGTGTACGAAGGGTTCGCCACGCACCCGAACGTGTCCGGCGTGGTCATCCTGGGCTGGGGGCACGAGCCGTACGATCTCCCGTCCTTGGCCGCCCGGGCCGAGGCCGCGGGCAAACAGGTGGAGCTGGTCACCATCGAGCAGGTCGGCGGCATGCGCCGGGCTATCGAGCGCGGCGTCCTCGCGGCCCAGCGCTTCGTCGCCGAGCGCGGGAAGGCGCAGCGCCAGCCCGTGCCTTTGTCCAGTATCATCCTCGGCACAGAGTGCGGCGGCTCCGACGCCTGCTCGGGCATCTCCGGCAATCCGGCCCTCGGAGTGGTCAGCGACCTTTTGGTGGGCGAAGGCGGCACCTCCATTCTCTCCGAGACCACGGAGCTCATCGGCGCCGAGCATCTGCTCGCCGAACGCGCGGTCAGCCCGGAGGTCGCCGAACGGATCCTCTTCATCGTGCGGCGCATTGAGGAGAACGCCATGAAGATGGGCGTTGACATCCGCGGCGCACAGCCAGCCCCCGGCAACATCGAGGGCGGCATCACGACGATTGAGGAGAAGAGCCTCGGGTGCATCCACAAGGCGGGGACAGCGCCCATCCGCGAGGTGGTTGAGTATGCCGAGCGGCCGAGCGAGAAGGGGCTGGTCATCATGGACACCCCGGGCCACGACATCGAGCAGCTGACCGGCATGGTGGCGGGCGGCGCGCAAATCGTCATCTTCACCACCGGCCGCGGGACGCCGACGGGCTGCCCCATCGCGCCGGTCATCAAGGTGGCGACCAACACCTTCACGTACCAGCGCATGAAGGACAACATCGACTTCAACGCCGGCACCGTGATCGACGGGCAAGAGACGGTGGAGCAGGCCGGACGCCGCTTGTTCCAACTGATGCTGGAAGTTTTGAACGGCGCCCAGACGAAGGCCGAGATCCTCGGCCACCGCGAGTTCGGCATCTATCGCATCGGGCAGAGTCTCTGATCTTGCGCCGCACCCGCGCGGCTTGTGCCGGCTCGGCCGGCGAGGACTGGAGGTGTTATTCATGAGCGAATCCCATCTGGGCGGAGGACGCCGCCAATGGGTGGTCATGCATCCCAACGACGATGTCGCGGTGGCCTTGACGCCGCTTGCCCCCGGGACCGAGGTGGCGGCGGAGGACGGATCGTTCTCCGTCGTCATCCGGCAGCCCATCCCGTTTGGCCACAAGTTCGCCATCCGGCGGGTGGCCAAAGGAGCGCCCGTGCACAAGTACGGCCAGGTCATCGGCGGCGCGACCGCCGACATCGAGCCGGGTGAACACGTGCACGTGCACAACGTCGACAGCCTGCGCGCCCGCGGTGACCTGTTGGCCGCGGCGCAACGCGGACAGGGAAAGGAGGAGGCGCAATGAACACCCTCACCGCCTATCGGCGCGCGGACGGCCAGGTCGGGGTGCGCAATCACCTGTTCACGCTGCCCGCGGTGGTCTGCGCAAACCAGGTCGCCATCGACGTGGCGCGCCGGTTGCCCCGGTTGAAGTACATCGAGCATCAGCACGGCTGCGCCCAGATCGGCGCAGACCTGCTGCAGACGCGGCGGGTGTTCTCCCGTCTCGCCCTGCATCCCAATGTGTATGCCAGCATGTTCGTCAGCCTCGGTTGCGAGGCGGTCGTCGCCAAGAAACTGTTTGAGGACACCCGGAAGAACGCCCAAAAACCGCTGGAGTTGGTCGTCATCCAGGACGCCGGAGGCACCCTGGCGGCGGAACAGCAGGTCGAAGCCTGGCTGCAGCAGCGGATCCAGGAGGCCGACGCCTTGGCGCGGGAACCGGTGGCCTGGAGCGACATCACCGTCGGCGTCATGGGCGATGGAGACCTCGCCGGGCGCGGCCCTGTCCTGACGTCCATCCTGCAGGCCCTGTCGGATCTCGGGGCGCGCCTGGTCGTCCCCGTCCGGCATGCGAACGCGCTCCGCCGCGTCGCCGGCGATGCCCCGCACACCGCCTGGGGCGACGGCAGCGATGCGCAGGCATGGGTGATGGAGGAAGGCTCCAACGCCCTCGAGACGGCCACCGGGCTGACCGCCGCCGGCGCCCATCTGATTGTGCACCTGGCGGACCAACCGCACGGTTTCGGCACCCCGCTGGCGCCCGTGGTACGCTGGTCCGTGAACGAACAGGTGTACAACCGCTTCTACGACGACTTCGACGGCCAGCTGGTCGACGAGCTGGACGTGCCGCGGCTGATGGAGCAGCTCTCCCGGGTCATCAGCGGTCAGGAGACGGCCGCTGAGCAGATGGGGATGGACGACTTCGCGCTCTACCGCATCGGACCTACGGTTTGAGTTCGACGGTTTGATGTTGGGAGTAGAGGTGTCGCTCCGCGGCTAACGCTGGCGAAAGCAGCCAGCCATCGTCTCACGCACCCCGTGGAAGCGGGGACGTGTCGCGGAGCGGCTCGCTTTAGCGCAGGAGCGGAGCGACGCGTCCCCGCTTGCGAACCTTGCGTCACTCGCAAAATCGGTGCATGCTGAATTTGGACATGCCCTCCGCCCCGCCGACCGCGGGGCGGAGGGCATGAAGGCGGCCGAAGATACACGGGCCGGAATCAGGCCGCCGCGTTCACACGTTCCGGCCCGATGACATTTGGCATTTTGACTTGGAGGGATGTCATGATGGAGAGCCGCAACTGGATCGGTGGCGAGTGGTCCACCCCGAATGGCGGAGAGATGACCGTATACAATCCGTCGGACACGAAGCAGGAGATCGGCGTCCTGCACCTGTCGGAAGTGGACGATGTGCTGCAGGCGGGCGAAGCCGCCCGGCGCGCGCTGCCGGGTTGGGCTGGGCTGACCGGGGCGCAGCGCGGCGAACACCTGTACCGCTTGGCCGCGGCGCTCGAGGCGCACGCTGACGAGGTGGCCACCTTGGCCTCGTCTGAGATGGGCAAACCCATCAGCGAGATGCGCGGCGAGGTGACCCGCGGCATCCATCTGCTGCGCTACTACGCGGCGGAGGGCGTGCGGGCCATCGGCCAGGTGATCCCTTCCACCCAGCCGCAGGTGCTGCAGTACACCAAGCGCGTGCCGCTCGGCGTGGTCGGCATCATCACGCCGTGGAACTTCCCGGTGGCCATCCCGATTTGGAAAATCGCCCCAGCCCTCATCTGTGGCAACACCATCGTCTGGAAACCGGCGGAGACCGCGTCCTTGACGGCCACCCGCCTCGTGGAGCTGTTCGCGGAAGCGGGCCTGCCGGGCGGCGTGTTGAACCTGGTGATCGGCAAGGGGCGCACCGTCGGCAACGCCCTGCTCGAGCAGGTGGAGCTGGACGGCGTGAGCTTCACCGGATCGACCGCAACCGGCAAACACGTGGCGGCCGTCTGCGCGTCGCGCAACATCAAGTACCAGACGGAGATGGGCGGCAAGAACGCGGCGATTGTCCTCGCCGACGCCGACTTCAAGACCACCGTCCCGGCACTGCTCAGCGGCGCGTTCCGCTCCGCCGGCCAGAAGTGCACGGCGACGAGCCGCATCATCGTGGAGAAATCGGTGTATGACCAGCTGGCCGCCGCCCTGCGTGACGCAGTGAAGGACCTGTATGTGGGACACGCCCTCGATCCGAAGTCGTACCTCGGCCCGGTGGCGTCCAAAGACCAGTTTGAGACGGTGTCTTCCTACGTGCGGATGGCCGAGCAGGCGGAGGTCGTCGCCCGGGGCACGGCCCAGGTCGATCCGGCGAGCGGCCACTACGTGCTGCCGACCGTCGTCTCCGGCGTCGACGTGGATCACCCGCTCATCCAGGAGGAGATCTTCGGCCCCGTCGCAGCCCTGCTGCCCGCGCGCGACGTGGACGAGGCCATCGAACTGTGCAATAAGACCGTCTACGGTTTGAGCGCCGCCATCTTCACGCAAGACCTGTCCAAGGCCATCCGCTTCCTCGAAGAGGCTGAGGCGGGTATGGTTCGCGTCAACCTGGAGACCGCGGGCGTCGAATACCAGGCGCCGTTCGGCGGCATGAAGTGGTCGAGCTCGCACACCCGCGAACAGGGCCAGGCCGCGCTCGACTTCTACAGCCAGGTCAAGACCTGCGCCGTCTACTACGGCGGTTGATCCCGCGGGTGCAGCGGCGGCCCCGCCGTCCTGCTGCACCCTTTTCATTCTGTACCGAGGAGGACACACCCTGATGATTCGCACCGTTCGCTATTGGGATCCTCAAACGCACGCTGTGCACCTCGGCCTCCTGCAGGAGGGACAGGTTTACAGCATCACCCGCCGCGTCCCCGCCTTCACCGATCCGCTGCCGGTGTGGTACGCGCTCAGGGCGCTGGGCCTGTCTGTGGAAGAGGGATTCGCGCGCCTGGCCGACGGTGCGCAGCCGGTGGCGTCCTACGAGGAACTGGCGGCCCAGTCCGCACTGCTGCCGCCGGTGGACGCCCGGGAGGTCTGGGCGGCCGGCGTCACCTACGAGCGCAGCCGGCAAGCGCGCAATGCGGAGACAAAGCTCCAGGACAGCGTGTACGATCGCGTCTACGAGGCCGCGCGCCCGGAGATCTTCTTCAAGGCGACGCGCGAGCGCGTGATCGCCCCCGGACAGCCCCTCGGCCTGCGATCCGACTCCTCCTGGATGGTGCCGGAGCCGGAGCTGTCCCTCGTCCTCACCGCGGCCGGGGACATCGTGGGCTGGACACTGGGGGACGACCTCAGCTCCCGCGACATCGAAGGCGAGAATCCGCTCTACCTGCCGCAGGCCAAGGTGTTCTCGCGCAGCTGCTCCTTTGGGCCGGTCCTGCTCTGGAACACCGGCGCCGAGAACCCGGCCCAGTGGACCCTGACGCTGACCATCCGGCGCGGCGGCCACATCGCCTTCCAGGGCTCCGTTTCGCTGCAGCAGCTGCGCCGCCCGTTCGAGGAGCTGGTCGCGTACCTGCGGCGCGACAACCCTGTGCCGGACGGCACCGTCCTCATGACCGGCACAGGAATTGTCCCGCCGGACGAGTTCACCCTGCAGCCAGGGGACACGGTCGATATCGAGCTGCCCGAGATCGGCGTGCTCCGCAACCCCATCGCGGCCCCGCTCGGAAACTGACACCCGCTGGTCCGGCCCGCCCTGGGCTGGACCGCTTTTTTTATCTGCGGCCTGCCACGGCGGCCTGCTGGCGCCCTGCAGGGTGGCCCGCCCACCACGGCCATGCGGTATAACCGCGTCCATGCATTATAATGGAGGCAGGCATCGCATGCAGGTACATATTCGAGGGAGGGGTAGCAGATGATCCCGGAAGTGGCGGATCTGTTCTCGCTGTGGAAGCTGGTGCACGCGTCGGTCGACAAGATGATCGCCGATCTCACGGACGAGCAGCTCACGAAAAAGCCGGAGGGCAACAACGCCATCGCGGCGGTCTTGGAACACACCGCCTTGGTGGAGCGCAAGTTCCTCTCGGCCCTCGCCGGCCAGGTGGAGGACATCGACGTGCAGGCGCCGTTCAAAGCTTCGTCCTGGGATGCGGCCAAGGCCAAGGGGCTGTGGAACGATGTCCTCTCGTACGGCGAGCAGGTGCTCTCCGGGCTCACGGCGGAACAGCTCTCGCAACCCGGACTCAAGCTCGGCGTCGGCGAACTGAACAAACGCCAGCTGCTCGCCTACATGATCGGGCACACCGCCCATCACCGCGGCCAGATCCCGATTTTGAAGCGGCTAATCCAGGCCTGACCCAGGTAGGCCGATCCCGGACTGTGACCAAAATCAGGGGCACCGCGGTCGCCGGCCATCCGGCGCTGCGGTGCCCTCTTTCTTCACGTGAGTTCACTCCGCTCCTATGCCTTCACCTCAGCCGAGAAGTCGTAATCGTACGCCACTTGGTACAGGGCCTCAATCTCCTCAGCGCTGGGCACCCGCGGGTTGTTCCCCGGGCTGCCGCTGGCGATGGCGTCACGGGCCATCTTCGCCACCACCTCGTCGAACGCCGTCTTGTCGATGCCCCATCCGCGCAGGTTGGGAATGTTCAGGTCCCGGCACAGACGTTTCACGTCGGCGACCAGCGCCACCGCTGCGTCCCGGTCGGCCACATTCGCCAAGGCCGGGTTCACCACGCGGGCGATCACGGCCAATCGCTCGACGGCGGCATCCAGCGTATACTCCAGCACGGCGGGTAACAGCATCGCGTTCGAGACCCCGTGCGGGACGTGGAACACCGCCCCGATGGGGCGCGACATGCCGTGAACCAGGCACACGGACGCGTTCGAGAAGGCCGCCCCGGCCTGCATCGCCGCCACGGCCATCCGCTCGCGCGCCTCCACATCCTGCCCGTCCTGGTAGGCCCGCAGCAGGTGTTTGACAATGGCGTCGATCGCGGTGAGTGCCAGGGTATCGGTCATGGGCTGCGCCCGGCGTGAGATGTACGCCTCGATGGCGTGGCAGAGGGCGTCCACCCCGGTCGCGGCCGTCACGCTGGGCGGCGAGGACAGGGTCAGCAGCGGATCGACCACGGCGACTGCCGGCAGGAACGCCGGGTGTTTGATCATCATCTTGATGTCCTCGGCCGTGTTCGTGATCACCGTCACATCCGTCACCTCGGACCCGGTCCCGGCCGTGGTGGGGATGGCGATCACGGGGATCGGCGCATTCGGGATCGGCGTCCGGCCGCCCATGTAGTCGCCGACGTAACCCCCGTTGGTGGCGACGACGGCGACCGCCTTGGCGGTGTCAATGCAGCTTCCCCCGCCGATGGCCACGAGGAGATCGCACCCTTCCTCCCGAAGCACCGCCAGCGCCTCGGCGACGTACGTGTCCGTCGGCTCGGTGTCGACGCGCGCGTACACCACGCTCGTCACGCCGGCGTCGCTCAGGATGGCCTGGCAGCGCGCCACATTGCCCAGCTTCTCCATGACGCTGTCGCTCACTACAAGCGCTTTCTTGCCGCGCACGGCAGCCTCCGCGCCGGCCTTCTGAAACGCGTCCCGCCCGTAGTGCACCACCTGCGGCAACCGAAACGTGGCAAATGAGTTCACCCGGTTCTCCTCCTCTCTTCCCTATGAATCAGAATAATGCAAACCGGCCCGGATTTCACCCGGATGTCGCCCTCCACGCCTGGAGCTGCGAGGCCACGTCCTCCGCGCACAGGAGGCTTTCACAATCCCTTGTACGCGAGCATCTCCCGGGCCGGACGCCGGTCCCCCGTGCAGCTGATGCGGCGCGGCGCGTCGATGAACACCATACGGAAGCCGAGGGAACGATAGAGATGGACGATTCGGTCGGTGGCCTGGTTGGACGCGACGACGGGGCCGTCGAGCGCCGCCAGCCACTCCGCGAGGCGAACCTGATCCGCCCACGTGAACCCGCCCGCCGAATACTGGCGGAACTCGACGTCGTAGGGGGGGTCGGCGTAGACGAAGTCGCCCGGCTGCACCGCCATCGCCGTGAAATCCCCGCTCGTGAACGTCCACTCCGCGAACACCTGCTGGTACTCGTCGAATGTCCGGCGGTACCCGATGGTCTTGTAGCGCCCGAACGGCACGTTGAACAACCCGTCGCGATTGAACCGGCACAGCCCGTTGTACCCCGTGCGATTGAGATAATAGAAGAGGGACGCGGCCTCCGCGCTGTCCTGCCGCCCTTCGGCGATGAGTTCGTTGAACCGCGCCCGGTGCCGGTAGTACAGGTCTGCGTCGTTCTCCATCTCGATGTCGATCCGCAGGCCGCGCCGCACCCAGTCGTGGAAGTGCACCACATGTTCGTTGATGTCGTTGAGCAGCGCCCGCTCTGGCCGCAAGCCCAACGTCACCGCCAAACTGCCGCAGAACGGCTCCACCAGCCGGCCATCGGGGCGCGCCTCGCGATAGCGGTCCCACAGCGGCATCAGGTGCGGGACCAACCACCGCTTGCCACCCGCCCACTTGAGAATGGGCTTCAGCACCGGTGCCGCCTGGGTGATCGGACGCGCTGTCTTTGCCAATCTCTTCCCTCCCCGCAGGCGTGTCCCGACAGGTGGGCGAACCTGCCAAGGCCATGGGGATATTCTATCAAACCCGCGTTGGGATGATCACATGAAAGGCGGGCCCGCCGGGGCCCGCCCGCTTTCTCCGAGCCACTCACCCGGAGATCCCGCTCATCCAACGCAGATCCTCTGCCACCCACGTCAACCGGCGACCTTGCCCCCGCCGCCCGTTGGCGATGCGCTCACCTCGATGTGGAACAGCTTCCGCATGTACTTGCGAACCCACGGGATCACCCAGTAGTCGCCGCCGATGCGCCCAGCGTTGAACCCGGCCACAATGATGAAGATGCTGATCAGCACGTCCCACGGGTTGCTCGACACCGTCCCTGCGAACATGTAAGAGAAATTCATCACCATTCCGAAGAACACTGCGGCCGTCGTGAGGACCCCGAGCACGAGACCCAGTCCGACGAGGAACTCGCCCGTCGACACCAGGAAGTTGAACAGACCGACGTGGGGCAGCGCGAACGATTTAAGAAACGCGTTGTAAGTCGGATACAACACCTCTTTGTCGGGACCGACCACCGGATGCGCCACCGCGTTCTTCAAAAACTTCTCCGCGCTGAAACCCCCGGTCAACTTCTCCCAACCAGCCGTCAACCACTGCCACCCCAGGTACACCCGCAACACCGTCAGGATCCAACTCGCGTACTTGTTCTCGCGAAGCCAGGTGGTGAACATACCGCCTCACTCCTTTTCCCGAAGGACGGGGAGGATGTTTCTTACAGCTTCATCATCCTCAATCCCTCGGGACGGAAGAAGCGCAATTCGGCGCATTTTTCGATCACATCCTGGACTGATTCGTTGTGACTATGATCGCTCCATCGGTGACAGTACAACTGGATGGTCCCACCGGGCCTCCATTTCAGGTCCTCAGCACCCCAGTCCCGCCCACATATCGATCACGTCCAGCCGCAGAAGACCATGCCCCTCTGCAACACTTTCACCCTCAGGGCGATTTTGCCGAGCCATCACGGTTGCCACGGGCCGCGGCCTCGAGCCAGCGTATACAGCGGCCCGCTCCAGAATGCCTCAGGGCGCCGGTACAAACCGGATTCCGGCGGGGCGACGCCCTCCTCCACCCATCGTTCCAAATGATACAGTGCCGCTTCGTAATACGGCTGCACCGGCTGCTGGACACCGCGATCCCCGCGCAGCATCCCGTCCACGTGGTTGCCCGCCTCCACCTCGTACAGCCGGTGCAGGTGCCCGCAGCCCTGCGCCCGGACCAGGTCGCGGTAGGCCGCCGCGTGGTGGCGAAACGGGATCAAGCAATCCCAGTTGCCCGCCACCGACAGAAGGGGCTTGCCGGGCCGCCCGGTGTTGGCGATCCCCGCCACGCGCCGCGCCAGGATATCCATCCGCGCCCGCCACGGGTAGTCCGCGATAGGCGACGGATCGCGCAGCCAGTCGTTCGACCACTCGGCGGCGAAGGGGGCCCAGCCGGGATCGAGATTGCGGCCGTACAGCCACAGCGACACCACCCAATAGGCGAGAAAGTACTGATGCCAGTACGGCTCCGATGCGGGGTGAAGCCCCGCCTCAAGCATCCGCTCGCGCGCCTTCGCCCGCTCCGCCGGTGTGCGGTCACCGCGCCAGTTCTGGTACACCGGGTAGTCCGCGACCCACACCGGGAGAGCCGTCATCAGGTGGCGCGCCTCCGGGTGCCAGTACACGCCTTCCCACTCGACGCCCCCGTCGTACAGATCCGGGTGCGCCTCCAGCATCCGCCGCGTCACGTACCCGCCGTTGCTGACGCCCGAGATGTACACGCGCCCCGGCGCCCGTCCGTAGTGACGGGACGCTACGTCCACCGCGAACTCGGTCAGCGCCCGGTGGACGGGCACCCATTCCGCCATCGATCGCGCGGGATCCCGCAACACCAGCCCAGGCGTGGCCTTGTCACAGGCGGCGAAGGCGTAGCCGCGCTGGATTGCGATGTCCCCGAGCAACAGGTCCAGCGAGCGTTCACCGCGCACCGCGGGCGTCGCGCCGATCATCATCTTGCCGTTCCACCGCTCCGGCGCGGGCAGGCGCAGCAGCGCGCGGGCACCTGCCACCTCGCCCGTCCAGACGCTCCCGGGGACGGGCCCGTCGATGCGCGGGTTGTCATACACCAGCGGTTCCGCGTCCGGATGCACCCCGAGGCCCCGTGTGGTCAGGTCTGGAACGTCTTGAAGTCGGATGGTTTCCGCCATGGGCTGTGTCCCCTCCAGTGAAGGTATACGCACATTATGTAAAGCATCCTTGACAAACCCGTCGTGGAGCCATATCCTCATTGTAAAGTAAACTTTACAAGCCGTCACCTTTTCCTTCCTCGGCACGGTCGTCCTCACGTTGACGTACGGTTTTCTCGAACAGGCTGGACTTCCTCACATCCCGATCCTGTTTGTGCCATTGCTCATGTGCGCCCTGTGGGGAATCGGGGCAGGGGTGGCGAGCCGCAAGTACCGATGAAAAACCGGATTCGTGAATTGCGCCAGGAACGGTCGTGGTCTCAACAGGCGTTGGCCGAGGCGCTCGGGGAGTCCCGGCAGACCGTGCACGCGTTGGAGTCCGGCAAATACGACCCCAGCCTGCCGTTGGCCTTCCGCATTGCAAAGGTGTTCGGTTTGCGAATCGAAGACATCTTTGAACCCGACGATGACCATTTGTGACCTTCAATACAACAACCGCTGCAGCTCCGCGTGCTCCAGCGGCCCGAAATACGCCCGCAGGTCCACGTCTGCCAAGGCCGCCGCCAGGTCGTCCGGGTCATACCGGCACCCCAACAGCCGCTGTTCGATCTCGCTGACGTCCCGTTCCCCGAAAAAGTCGCCGTACATCCGGCACTGTTCGATGCGCCCCCGCTCCACATACAGACGCACGTCCAGCAGCCCCACCCCCGGGATGTACCGCGTGCGCCGCACGTTGAACGGGGGCGACTGGCCGTACACCCAGTCCCAATTCCGGTACCGCCGTTCGGCCAGATCCCGCACGGCCTGCCAGTCCGCCTCCGTCAACCGGTACTCCGGGATCTCCGGCAGCCCGTCGAAGATTCGCTCGAGGAGCACCTGCTTGAACTCGCGGATATCCATGTCCCGCCGGAGGTACGGCCGGATGTTGGTGACCCGGCTGCGCACCGACTTCACGCCCTTCGATTCCATCTTCTCCGGGTGCACCCGCAGGGCCTTTTCCACGTTGTCCAGGTTGACGTCGAACAGCAGCGTCCCGTGGCTGAACATCCGGCCTCGAGTCGCAAACTGGGCGTTGCCGGAGACCTTCTTGCCATCCACCAGGATGTCGTTGCGCCCGGACAGCTCCGCGGGGACACCGAGATCGCGCAGGGCCCGGATGACAGGCTCCGTGAACTTGCGATAATTGTGGAAGCTGTTTGCGTCGTGCTTCGTGATGAAACTGAAGCTGAGATCCCCCTCGTCGTTGTATACGGCCCCGCCCCCGGACAGGCGGCGCGTCACCACGACCCCGTGCGCGCGCACGTACTCCGCGTTGATCTCCTCCAGCGTGTTCTGGTTCTTCCCGACAATGACCGTCGGGTGCATCGAATAAAACAAGAGATACGTCTCCTCGATGTCGAGCGTCGTCAGCGTGTACTCTTCCAGGGCGAGATTGAGCGTCCCGTCCATCACGTCTTGGTTGTCGATATAGCGCATCGATCTCACCTCCCAGGGTGCCGATCCGGCCCGGCGCTCCGCTCCGCCAAGATGCGTTCGATCACGCGGGCCACCCCGTGCGCCTCGCACCCTTCCGCGATCCAGTCGGCCTCCGCCTTGACCGCGGGCTGGGCGTTGCCCATCGCGACGCCGAGGCCCGCCCAGCGGATCATCGGGACGTCGTTGAGGCTATCACCCACCGCGACCACCTGATCCGGCCGGATGGCGAGGCGCTCGCACACCGTCGCCAATCCCGCGGCTTTCGTCACGCCCTTCGGGTTGACCTCGATATTGAACGGGTTGGAATTGGACAGTTCAAACCGCTCCGCCTGCTCCAGCGTACGCCACAGGCTGGCCAGAGCGGTCTCGTCTTCGGTGTAAAAGCCAAACTTCAACCAGATCCGGTTCTCGAGGTCATCGGGCAACGGATCGTCGCTGAGGATGCCCTCCGGTGTGGTCGCCCAGTAGTGGGCGCCGTGCGACACCGCCAGTTGGTACAGCCAACGGATATCCTCGGGCCGGTGTGCGCGGCGCATCACCAATTCGCCGCCAGGCGTCCACACCTCGCCTCCATTGACCGTCACCACCGGTGCCGTCATCCCCAGTTCCCGGGCGAGATCCTGCACCAAGCCGCCGTAACGCCGGCCTGTGGCGAAGGTCACCTGCACCCCGGCCTCAATGGCCTGCCGGATGGCCCGCCGGTTCTCCGGCGAGATGTCGAGGCCCAGATCGAGGCTGGTGCCGTCCATGTCCAGTGCAATCAACCGCCAATCGACCATCGTCTCCCCTCCCTGCGCCCCGTTCCCAGTATACCGGTTCGGCCGTCGGCCTGGCCAATGGTGCGGAGCCCGATGACCGAGGACCGGGAGGGTTTTCTCGTGATATGATGGAGAAAATCGTGGCAGCTTCCTCAAGGGGGCGAGGGTGTGTTCAAGCTTGCGGTGGGGTTTTTCCTGTGGCGGTGGCTCACGGTGATCCTGGGGAATCCGCTGGTGGCGATCCTGGTGCTCATCGCGGTGTACTACCTGATTGACCGGCGCTACATCGGCCTCCTGCCCAACCTCGGGCGGCCCTTCTCCCGCTGGCGCCGGGCGAGTGAGCTGCGGCGCCAGCTCGATCTCAATCCCCACGACGCCGACGCGCGCCACGAACTCGCCCGGATCTACCTGGCACAGCACCGCCACCAGGCGTGTATCGCACTGCTCCAACAGCTCCCGGACTCCCTTCGGAACTCCCCCGATGTCCTGTACGAGGAAGGCCTCTGCCGAATCGGCTTGGGCGAGCCGCAGGCAGGCGAAGGGCTCATCCGCCAGGCCGTGCACCAGCAGCCGAACCTGTTCTACGGCGAACCGTACCTGCGGCTCGCCAGCCTGCACGCCGTGGACCATCCCGAGCAGGCCCTCGCCGACCTGCGCCTGGCGCAACAGTACAACCAGTCCTCCTGCGAGGCGTGGTACCGCCTGGCTACCCTGTACCGGCGGCTCGGCGACCATGAGCAGGCCCAGCGGGCGCTGCATCAGTGCATCCACACGTACCGCGCCCTGCCCGCATTTCGCCGCCGGCAGGAGCGCCGTTGGTTCGTGCTGGCCCGGCTGTCCACGCTCGGGCGCGCCCTCGTGCCAAAACGCTGACGCCAGGGTGCATCAAAACCAACCCGCCGTCACACCACCGGCTGCTGGTGTTCATTGAACAGCCGGCCGTACGTCAAGGCGCCGAGGACCATCGTCGTGATGGCGGCCGAGGCGATGAGGGCGAACACAATCAGGAGTTGGTACCGCACCGCCTGAATCGGGTCGGCCCCGGCGATGATCTGCCCGGTCATCATCCCGGGCAGCTGCACCAGGCCCATGGTCTTCGTGCTGTCGATGGTCGGAATCATGCTCGCCTTGACGGCCGCTTTGACCACCGCCCGCGACGCCTGCCGCGGCGTCGCGCCGAGGCAGAGCAGCACCGTCATCTCGTCCCGGCGCGCCTGCGCCTCCCCGCGCAGGCGATTGAGGAACAGCGCCGAGGCGACCATGGCGTTGCCGATGATCATGCCGCTGATGGGGATGACGTACGCGGGCTTCGGCGGGATGACGCGGGCGGCCAGGAGAAACCCCTGGGTGGCGATCTCGGTGGCCATCACGGCCACCCACACGCGCCAAAAACGCCCGGCCAAGCCCTGGCCGCGGCGGCTGGCGTTGTCCGCGGCCACGACCGACATCAGCAGCACCATGGCTGCCGTGAGGGCCGCGTGATCGACATGGAAGACGAATTTCAACACATACCCGATGGCCAGCAATTGCACGGTCGCCCGCACGGCCGCGACGACCATATCCTTTTCCAACCCCAGCCGCTGCCAGATGGACAACGCCAACGCGGCGGCGACAAACGCCAGGGTCATCGCCAGCGCCCACAGGCTCATCGGCCCGCATCCCCTTCCGCATCCGTCTGGCCGAGATCCACGTGGCCGAGCAGGAACCGGCGGCCCCACTCGGTCTGGGGACCGTCAAACAACGCGGCGGTCGGGCCCTGCTCCACCACGCGTCCGTCCACGACGAGCCACGTCTCGTCGCCGATTCGGCGCGCCTGAGCGAGGTCGTGCGTGACCCACAGCACCGTCAGGCCGCGCTCGCGGACCTGGCGGACGACCAACTCCTCCACCGCGGCGGCCGACGACCGGTCCAGGGCGGACGTCGCCTCGTCGAGCAACAGGATGTCCGGCCGGTTGGCCAAATTGCGGGCGAGGGCAATTCGCTGTTTCTGCCCACCGGACAGCTCGGCCGCTGGACGCTGCATTAGGTCCTCGGGCAGTCCCACGAGGTCAAGCAGCGCCCGCCCGTCCGGTTCCGGCTCGCCGTGAAGCCGCGCCGCGGCGGCCAGGTTGTCGTACACGGTGCCCGGGAGCATCACCGGCTGCTGCATCACCAGGCCGACCCGCCGGCGGAGGGCCCGCAGGGGCCACTGGCGCACCTCCCGCTCCCACACGAAGACCTCGCCCGCATCCGGGGTCTGCATCAGGTTGCACAGAGCGAGCAGGGTGCTCTTGCCGGCGCCGGAAGGCCCCACGACGGTGACAATGGTCCCGGCCCGCACAGCGCCTCGCACATCTTGCAACAGGGTTCTGTCCCGCCCGTCCGCACGCACCCGCCGGGTCACATCGACAAAGCGCAGGGCGAACCGGGAGGCCGAATGAGGTGTGTCCAGCGTGATCGCCCCCTCATCGAACTGGTCTATGGATTCTAGCATAGCCCGCCCCCTGGACGGCGAGCAAACCCTGGATGGATTTCCCGCACGGAACACTCGCGAAACTTGTGGCAATATTGTAAGGAGACCGTCTGCCTGCCGGGCGTCCCTTCCGGGCGCTGCGTGACGACGGGCGCCTGTAAGGTCAAAGGGGGAACACACATGCCGTCTTCCATCCGCAGTCAGCAGTTGCACCAAGCGACGCTCAAGGCTCTGGAGGAACGAGGAGTGCACATCCGGGATATCGCCGAGATCGTGTACTTTCTGCAGCGCGACTACGTCCCCGGGCTGACGCCCGAGATGTGCGTGCCGCACGTGGAAAAGGTGTTGAAAAAGCGCGAGGTGCAGCACGCCATCCTGACGGGCGTTGAGCTGGACAAACTCGCGGAGCGTGGCGTCTTGTCCTGGCCGCTGCAGCAAGTGATTGAGACGGACGAAAGCCTGTACGGCATCGATGAGATATTGGCGCTGTCCATCCTGAACATCTATGGCAGCATCGGCTACACGAACTACGGTTACATCGATAAGGTCAAGCACGGCATCCTCCACCGGCTGAACGACAAGTCTGCCGGCGAGGTGCACACCTTCCTGGACGATCTCGTCGCCGCCGTCGCCGCCGCGGCCGCCAGCCGCATCGCGCATCACCACCGGGCGATCGAGGAGAGCGGAGACGCCGGGGACGAGGCGGCCTTCGAAGACCCGGTCACACAGACGGCGGCCAGCGACCCGGACGGGCAGCCGGAGTGACGCCCGCGCGGGGGCGCGGGGGTGTTCACCAGCGGAACGGATCGTCCTCAGGCTCGGGGTGCCGTCACAAAGACGGCCGATGGATGGCGTTGACGCGGGAGAGGCACGCCTCGGCGTACAACACCATGCGCCGGACGATCTCTCCGGCGGGCTCCACGTCATGAATCAAATCGATCCCCTCGCCGGCCCACACCACGGCGGTGTCGAAATCTCCGGCGGCCACGGCCGCTTGGTACGCGGGACGAACCTCGTCCAACTTCGCGCGCAGTTCGTCCTCGCGCCCGTTCCACTCTTCGTAGAGGCGGTTGCGCAGCGCCCGCCCCGGGTACCGCTCGGGCCAACCGGTGTCGCGCACAATGTCGAACACCCGGGTGCGCACCGTGTCGTCTCCGCCGGACATCACGAGGCGCGCCTTCGCGGCCGGGTGGCCGAGCGCCTCGGCGGCCGCGTAGAAACGGGTTCCGACCAGCACTCCCGCGGCCCCGAACGCCAGCGCCGCCACCAGGCCCCTCCCGTCCGCCACGGCGCCGGCGGCGAGCACCGGGATCGACGGCGCCACATCCACCACCGCCGGCACCAGGCTGAAGGTCCCGCGCATGCTGTCGCCGTGGCCGCCCGCCTCCTGCCCTTGTGCGACCAACACGTCCGCCCCCGCGTCCCGCGCCCGCGCCGCCTCGCGCACGCTGGTCACCTGGCAGATGAGCCGCGCGCCCGCCGCGTGAATGGTATCCACCCACGGGCACGGGTCGCCGCAGGACAGAAACACCGCAGCCGGCCGGTGTTCCAACGCGGCATCCAGGGCCTTGGGGTTTTTCTCCAGGGCCCAGGTCAAAAACCCGATCCCCCACGGCCGGCCCGTCTTTCGCTTGACCTTCTCAATTTCCGGAAGGAATTGCTCCTCCTTGGCGTAGCCGCCCGCCACGATGCCGAATCCGCCCGCCTCTGACACGGCCGCCGCCAACTCCCCGCCCGCCACACCCGCCATCGGCGCGAGCGCGATGGGCAGGCTGACCCCCAGGCGCTGAGTGAACGCCGTCGTCCATGGCATCCCTGACACCTCCATCCCTGTGCGAAGCGCTCGGCACATCTCCGGTCGCCCGCTCCCGCACACGCTCGATCCGAATCAAACCGGCGGCGCGCTCCGCACCGCCGTCACTCCGACGACTATCTATCTTACCGCACCACCGGCACCGCCAAGTCCTCGCACCGCTCGCCCGGCTTGCTCATGACGACACCCGGGCAGTACCGCTCAATCAATTCCTGCCCAATCCGCGCCCGGCGCACGCGCTCGCGGCCCAGCTTCACCGCCAGGTCCTCCAGGTGCCCGCCCGACGGGTAGATGTTCGGCGCATTCCGCAACCCGAACTTGATGTACACCGGGCTCGTCAGCGGAATGAGATCCGGGATCTCGTAGTAGCGCACGAACCCGCCCACGTCGTCCGGCACCTCCACGTAGATGTCGAGCGGAACCGACGTCGCCGCCCGCACCGCAGCGAGTTGGGCCAGGTTGAGATCCGTGCCCACGTTGATGGTGTCCGCCCCGTACCGCTCCAGGAGCATCGCCGTCGCCGGGTTCGCCACGCCGATCATCACCGACACCTTGTACTTCATGTCGGCCGGGAGATCGCCCCGCCGGCGCATCTCGCCCAGCACCCACAGCAGGCCGTCGTCCGCCACCAGCACGCTGCGGATGCCAAGCGCATACGCCCGCTTGACCTCCTCCACCGACTGCACAATCTGTTCCGCCCCGAGGGTTCGGCTCCTGACGATGCCGCCCGAGTCCGATTTTGCCAGCGGACTCAGGTGCCACCCCGCGCGCGGCCCGATGAACAGGCTCACCTCGATGCCCGCCTCTGCGCCGAGCTTGGCCATCTCCCGGATCTCCTCGTCGGTCATCAGGAGCACGCCGCTGCCCTGCGACACCCGGTGGACCCGCACATCGAGCCGCTCCGCCTCCTCCAGCACCGCCCGCAACACCTTGGGGCCTTCGCAGCTCGGGATCTCCACCCGCACCTGCGCCCCGTCCGCAAATCGCTTCGAACTCGGGCCGAGGTCCACCCCGTCCCGTTCCGGCAAACCCAGCCGCTTCAAAGCAGCTCGCGTTTCATCGTACATCACCCTCGTCCTCCTCCTGGTTGTCTTCATAGGGTGCCATCGATCCCGCTCGGTATCGTCCGATCCATCGCGCCGGCGGCCCGGACCCGTCCCATGCTCCGGCCCCGAGCCGCCCCGCTGCTCACCTCACGCCTTCGACACCGCCGCCTCCGGCTGCCCCGCCTCGCCAGCCTGCTCCGTGTACCAGACCGCTTCATCCCAGACCGCCTGCGGCACCACCCCGTGCGCCGCGTCCGTGCAGTGCGACAGACGGTTGCTCGCAGCCACCTGGTGCTGACGCTGCACCAGCCGCCGCTTGCGCGCCGCCGCCAGGTCCTCGCGATCCGCTCGCCACCCGTCCCCGGCCGGGACGACGCGGCCCGTCCGCAAAGCGGCGGGATCGAGCAGGTCGATGCGCTTGCGCCGGAAGCCGAGCTGCACCACGTCTCCGTCACGCAGGTACAGGATCCCGCCGCCGTGCAGCGCCTCCGGCGTCACATGGCCGATGGCCGCCCCGTACGTGACCCCCGAGTAGCGCCCGTCGCTGAGCAGCACCGTCAGCTTCTGCAATTGCCGGTTCGCGTTGATGTGCTGCATCGGCGTGAACATCTCCGGCATGCCGAACGCCTCCGGGCCCTGGCCGCCGACGATGACGGCCACCTTCAGCAGCCGCTCGGAAATCATCCGGTCAAACAGCGCATCGTAGTCCCCCTCGGGCTCGCCCGGCCCGCCGTTCAACCGGTAGATCTGGCGCAGCACTGCCTCGTCCACCAGGCGCGCCTCCCGCCAGCGGTCCGTCAGGTTCACGTCGAGCAGATTTTGGTTGGCCTCCTCCTCGTTCTCGTAGTAGACGACCACCGCAAGCTTCTCGTCGAACTCGTCGAGCTGCTCCGTCGGCATGCCGCTGATCTTCACCACGGCCGACTCGAAGAAGTTGCTGCGCAGCACGTCCACGCCGCTGAATGGGCGGCGCGGATTGGATAGAATGATGGGATTGTCCTTGACGTTGTCCGCTGCCAGGCCCTTCTTGTCGGCCAGCCGTTCGCGCCAGGTGGTCCCCGTGACCGTCGGCGCGTCGAGGTCCATCGGGACGCCGTTTCGCACCAGCTCGTACATCAAGGTCTCCATGCCGCGCGAGTACCCCGCCGAGCACTGCAAGGCCAGCTGGAAGATGTCCCGCCCCTGCGTCAGGCTGTAATCGAACAGATCCGGCACCGGGTGCTCCTTGAGGACCCGCTCGATGTCGTACACGCTGTACGGCACGCCGGCGTACACCATCGCCGCCACCAGATGCATCATGAGGTTCGTCGATCCCCCGGCCGCACTGTGGAACCGGATGGCGTTGCGGATGTTTTTCTTCACCAGCTCCGACACGCTGAACTCCGGCTTGTTCAAGAGGCCGATGTAATCCCTGACCACCTTGTCGATCTGCTCGTACGTCGGCGGCACCGTCAGGAGCTCCACTTCCGGGTGCGCCAACCCCAGCCCCGCCGTCATGTCGCGGGAGCTGTTGCCCGTGCCGTGGAAGGCGCAGATGCCGCCATCCGGGTGGCAGGTGTTGACCGCCAACACCTGTTCGTACAGCTTGTGCTGCTCGTGCGTGATGACCCCCTTCGCCACCGCCCGCACGAACACGCCCTGGAACGCCGTGTTGGACGAGCACTGGAGGATGTACGACATCGCGTCGCGCAGATCCATCCCGATGTCCTCATGCCCCATCTCCTCCGCCCGCCGGGCCACCTGCTCCAGCTCCGCCCGCAGCTTCTTGGGAATGGTCCCCCCGCGCAGCACGTGCACCGGCGCGAACGTCGCCCACACCGGCGCCTCGCCGCGCAGCCGCCGCAGCACGTCCAGGTGCGCCAGCGCGCACACCACCGCCAGCGGCTGCTTGTCACAACTCTGTACCACGAACGCCCCGTGGTAACTCTGCGCTTCCAGGTGATTGACCACCATCTGGGCGATGGCGTTGCGGCTCTGCAGCGAGTAGCTCATGCCCATCGTGTTCTGCGCCGTCCCGTCACACAAAACCGGCGTCGCGCAGTAGAACGGCACCGCCCCGTGCTGCCACAGGGACATCGCCGCCCGCAGCACCGTCCACAGGTCCATGACGTGGGCCGGGTGGTCCCACGATCCGCCGATGATGGCGACGCGCGGCGCGTTGTTCTCGAGGCGGGTGAAGATCTCGTCGAGCGTCCACGTCACCGGCAGATGCGCCACTTCGGCGCCCAAGATCTGCCGCGCCTTGTCCAGGAGCCCCGCCACCGTGATGGGCTCGTTTGCTTTCCCCTGCACATTCCACTGATACGGATTGACGGGGCTTTCGATCCGCAATCGTTCGGACACGAAGGTCACTTCCTTATCTGATGTACTCACAGGAGGGCCTGGCGGCGCCAAGCCGGCCCGGAAGTCCAAGGCACAATTGCGCGGGCGTGCCGATCACCCCGTTGCACGCGGTGCAAATTGAAACGCACGATCCAGCCACCGGCGTTCCAGAATCTCGCCGATGGATTCCGGGGGCCACGTGCCAGCCCTCTCACACGAACGTCTGCGAGAGTTGACTCATGCAAAAATCGTGCCATCATCGCAGAATTCTGCATGATCCAAAGCGCATTCGATATGTCATAAAACATAACACACCAAACATAAATTCTACACTGTTCGCGGAAATTCTCGCCACTACCTCATCTATACCTTACATATTTCTACCGCCACCTGTTTGTTTTACACGAAATATTCGCGTCACGGATGAAATAAAACTTGACTTATATTGTTTGATAGGTATAATTCGTCGCATAGTGAACCTCATTTTCAACTGTTTCGAGAACTCCCGCCAGACGAGAGAGAGGTCAGCTTGCCTGACCAGCCCGTGCTCCGGTGGCTGCCGGAAGGGGGTGAGGGTAAACCCAATTGTCGGCGAGATGAAGTACGAATCATCCAAATCATCATTTAAATCGTCATATTCTGTTCGGCTATCGATACCCAGGTCGTCGTAGTCTGGGTCATCGGCGCCTGGCTCGACGTCGATGGCCCGCCTTCGATGCGGACATCGCCATCGACGGAGCTGTCGAATCGAGACGAAAACCCGCTCGGAGAAAACCACTCGATAGCATCCAAACGGGATGCCACGGACTATCATCCGGGTGGGGACACGAAAAGGGAGGTCGTGATGTGAAACGGAATCGGATGATCTCTTGGTTTGCCGTGGCCTCGGCCGCACTCTTGGTCTCCGCCTGCGGGGCGGGCGGCGGTGGAGGCGCGGGGAATAACGCCAGCGGCGGAGGCGGAGGGGGCGGCGGCAACGTCATCAAGATCGCCACACAGTCGCCGCTGTCCGGATCGAACGCCACCCTCGGCGAAGCCATCAAGCTCGGCGCCCAGCTGGCCGTCGAGGACAAGCAGGATGAGTTCAAGAAGCTCGGCTTCACGCTGGAGTTGGTGCCGTACGACGACCAGGGCGATCCGAAAAAAGGCGTCGCCAACGCCCAGATGATTGCGTCCGACCAGGACATCCTGGGCGTGGTCGGCCACCTGAACTCCGGCGTCGCCATCCCGTCTTCAGAAGTGTACGAGAAATATGCCATTCCGATGGTCTCTCCGGCCAACACCGCCACGCAGGTGACCGACCGCGGGTTGAAGACGGTCAACCGCATCTGCGCTCGCGACGATTTCCAGGGTCCGGCCGGCGCTCAGTACGCCGTGCAGCAGCTCGGAGCCAAGAAGATCTTCGTCATTCAGGACAAGACCGCGTACGGCCAGGGCTTGGCGGACGCCTTCAAGGATGCTGCGCAGAAACTGGGCGCGCAGATTGTCGGCTATGAGGGCATCACCGTCGGTGAGAAGGACTTCAACGGCGTGCTCAACAACGCCAAAGCCGCCAAGCCTGACCTCATCTACTTCGGCGGCCTGTACGCCGAGGGCGGCCTCATTGTCCAGCAGGCCCGCGCGAAGGGGCTGAACATCCCCATCATGGGCGGTGACGGCCTCGACTCCTCGACAATGGTTCAAATCGCCGGCTCGGCCATCACCAACACCTATTACACGTCAGTCGCCGCGGACGTCACCAAAACCGACGCCGGCAAGCAGTGGGCCGAACGCTATCAGCAGAAGTTCGGCAAGCCCGTCGAGTCGTACTCCGCGTACGGCTACGACTGCGCGCAGGTCCTCCTCAAGGGCATTGAGAACGCCATACAGGCCAACGGCGGCAAGAAACCGACCCGCGAACAGGTGCGCGACGCCGTCCGTTCCATCCAGGACTTCCAGGGCATCGTGACCAAGGTCGGATTCGACAACAAGGGTGACAACAAGTACGCGAACGTGTACGTGTACAAGTTCGAAGGCACCAAGTACCCGGGCACCCAGGTCGCCGCCATGTCGAAGCAGTCGTAATTCCGGCGCATCCCTGTCCCATCGAATGCCGAAACAGCCCAGGTGAAGGGCCGAGGGCTCGTCTCCCGGCCCTTCACCCGCGGCCGGTGGTCCCAAATACAGAATCGAACGTGGAGGGATGCGGGTGATAGCGCAAACCTTGCAGAGCTTGCCGCAGGTCCTGGTGGACGGGGTCACCCTGGGCGCGGTGTACGCGACCGTCGCCCTCGGCTACACCATGGTATACGGCATCTTGGAACTGATCAACTTCGCACACGGCGAGATCTTCATGAGCGGCGCCTTCATCGGTACCGCCATCCTGCTGGTGTTGAACGGGGCTGGCTGGCTCGCGCATCTGCCGAAACTGCTGGTCCTCCTGTTGACGATGCTGGTGGCGATGGCCCTAACGGGGCTGCTCGGCATGGGCATCGAACGCGTCGCCTACCGCCCGCTCCGCAATGCCCCGCGGCTCATCCCGCTCATCTCCGCCATCGGCGTGTCGTTCGTGCTGCAGGATGTCGTCCGCTTCATCGCCGAGTGGCGCACCGGGAACTACATCGTCACCGGCGTCACCCTCTACGGCTCGGAGGTGAACTTCGGGTCCGTCACCGTCAAGTCCAACGCCCTGTTCGTCCTCGGAGCAGCCGTAGTGATGATGGCCGGTCTCGATCTGTTCGTGCGCAAGACCAAGTGGGGCACGGCGATGCGGGCGGTCGCACAGGACAAGGATACTGCGGCGCTGATGTCCATCAACGTCAACCGCGTGATCGCCCTGACGTTCTTCATGGGCTCCGCCCTCGGGGGAGCCACGGGAGTCCTGTTCGCGCAGCAGTACGGCACCATCGATCCGTACATCGGCTTCATCCTCGGCCTCAAGGCGTTCACCGCAGCGGTGCTCGGCGGCATCGGCAACATCCGCGGGGCGATGTTCGGCGGGTTCGTGATCGGCATCCTCGAGATGTTCGCGTCGGCCGAGTTGGGGCCCCTGACCGGTGGGGTGCTGGGTGCGGAGTACAAGGACGTGTTCGCCTTCCTCATCCTCATCGCGGTCCTGTTGTTCAAACCGGAAGGTCTGTTTGGACAGGCCGTAAAGGAGAAGGTGTGAGAGATGAAGGACCGGATGCCTCGACTTCGCGCATTCCTTCGCGACCCGCGCGCACAGGCGGTGCTGTTGGCGGCGTACACTGCCCTTTCGGCCGCAGGACTCGCCTTTGCTGGCCTGTCCATCCTCTGGTTCCTGCTGCTGCTCGTGTCCCTGTTGCTGCTGTACTACAGCGATCTCCCGCGCAGGGTGAAATGGGTTTGGGCCGGCGTGGTCGTCGCCGTCCTGTTGCCGGTGTGCGCGTCCAATGGATCGTCCTACGAATCGTTCATGGAAGTCGCCACGCAGATGGGCATCTACGTTGCGATGGCAGTAGGTCTCAACGTCGTCGTCGGCTTCGCCGGGCTGCTCGACCTCGGGTTCATCGCCTTCTTCGCCCTCGGGGCGTACACGTACGCCATCTTCTTCTCCGACCAGGCCAACCACGTCATCGCCGGCCATCACTTCCCGCTCTCCGGCGATCTGTTCTGGCTGTGCCTGCCCGTGGGCCTGTTTGTGGCCGCCCTGTTCGGCGTGCTGCTCGGCCTGCCGGTGCTCCGGGTCAAGGGAGACTACCTGGCCATCGTGACCCTCGGCTTCGGTGAGATCATCCGCATCATCTTCAACAACCTCGACAAGCCGGTCAACATCACCAACGGCGCCATCGGGATCTCGTCGGTGCAGGCACCCCGCTTCTTCGGCATCTCGCTGTCCTTCCCGCACCAGTTTTACTACCTGGTGCTGGTGCTGTTGGCGATCGTCCTGTACGCCGTCCAGCGGCTCGAGCACTCCCGCGTCGGGCGCGCCTGGAAGGCGGTGCGTGAAGATGAAATCGCCGCGCAGGCGATGGGCGTTCCCCTGGTGCGCACGAAACTGGTCGCCTTCGCCGTCGGCGCCAGCTTCTCCGGCCTCATGGGCGTCGTGTTCGCCGCGAAGCAGGCGTTCATCGACCCGACCAGCTTCACCATGCTCGAATCCATCACCATCCTCGTGATGGTCATCCTCGGCGGTATGGGCAGTCTGCCCGGCGTCGTCGTGGGGGCGTGCCTCGTCACCCTCCTGAACATCCAGCTGATGCCGGAGCTGACCAACTGGCTGAACACCCTGACGACGGCCGGCGTGATCAATTTCCCGTCCGCCCTGTCGCCGGCCAAGATGCAGCGCCTGATCTTCGGCATCATCCTGATCCTGTTCGCCGTGTTCCGGCCGCAGGGCATGATCCCCGCCAAGACCCGGCGCTACGACGACGCGGTTCTATCGCGTTTGGCGGCCGAGTGGCGAGAGACCGCCAGCGGCGTTCGGCGAGACGGCGGCCGCCCGACAGCACCCGGCTACACCTCCGGCCACGCCGCAGGACAAGAAGGGGCAAAGGAGGGGGCATCCCTTTGAACGTGCTCGAGGTCAGCGGTGTTCACAAGCAATTCGGGGGCCTCGTCGCCCTCGACGACGTCAACTTCCAGGTGCGCAAGGGTTCGGTGACGGCCGTGATCGGCCCCAACGGCGCGGGCAAGACAACCTTCTTCAACCTCATCACCGGAGTCTATCAACCCGACCGGGGCGACATCCGCTTGGAGGGCAAGCCGCTTGTCGGCCTCCGCCCCGACCAGGTGACGATGCTCGGGATCGCGCGCACGTTCCAGAACATCCGCTTGTTCGCGGATCTCCCGGTCCTCGACAACGTGCTCGTCGCCATGCACGGGCGGCTGTCGGCGCGCATCCCCGGCATTCTGCTCGGCCGCCGGCAGATCCGCCAGGAGGAGCGGCGGGCCATCGGCGAGGCGTACTGGCTGCTCGAATACATGGGGCTCGCGCCGTACGCGAACGAGATCGCGAAGAACTTGCCCTATGGGACCCAGCGCCGCCTGGAGATCGCCCGGGCGCTGGCGACCCATCCGAAGCTGCTGCTGCTCGATGAGCCGGCGGCTGGCATGAGCCCGCGCGAGACCCGCGAGCTGACCGAGATGATTCACCGGCTGCGGGAGGATTTCGGCCTGACAGTGGTGCTCATCGAGCACGACATGAAACTGGTCATGAACATCTCCGAGCACATCCTGGTGCTCGACTACGGCCGGGCCATCGCGGAAGGCCCGCCGGAGGAGATCCGGAATAACCCCCGCGTCATCGAGGCGTACCTCGGCCGCGGCGCCGTTTCCGGCGCCTGAGAGAAGGAGGGAGTGCACCGTGAGCTTTTTGGTCCTGGAGAACGTGCATGTGTACTACGGCGGCGTGCATGCCCTCAAAGGGGTCTCCCTGACGGTCGAGCAAGGGGAGATCGTCACCCTCATCGGCGCAAACGGCGCTGGCAAGACGACCACCCTGCGGGCCATCTGCGCCCAGGTCAAGGTCCGCGAAGGGCGCGTAACCTTTCAGGGGCGCGACATCACCAACCAGCCGACGCACGAGGTGGTGTCGCAGGGCATCGGCCACGTGCCCGAAGGACGGCGGATCTTCTCACGGTTGACCGTCAAAGAGAACCTCGACATCGGCGCCTTTTCCGTCCGCGACAAATCCCTCGTCAAGCGGCGACTGGAGCAGGTGTTCGCCTGTTTTCCGCGGCTCAAGGAGCGGCTGAACCAAAAGGCAGGCACCCTCAGCGGCGGCGAGCAGCAGATGCTCGCCATCGGCCGCGCGCTGATGAGCGAACCGTCGCTGCTCCTCTTGGACGAACCGTCCATGGGGCTCGCTCCGGTGGTGGTGGAGCAGATCTTCGACATCCTGAAGGATCTGAACCAGCGCGGAACCACCCTGCTCCTGGTGGAGCAGAACGCCTTTCAGGCCTTGCAACTCGCGCATCGCGGGTACGTGATCCAAAACGGGGAGATCCGCATGACCGACGCCGCGCGCACGCTCCTCGAGAACGAAGAAGTCAAGGCGGCCTACCTCGCGTAGGCCGCCAGCGCGCGGTACACCGCTTCGTGCAGCCGCATTCGATCCCGGTAGAAGGCGTGCCGCCCGGCGTCCGGCTGACGCCGGCGCGGCTCGTCCAATCCACCCATCCGCCTCGCCGCCTCGGCCGCGTCCGAGTAGACCCCGACCGCCGTCCAGGCGAGCGCCGCGGCGCCCAGCGCCGTCGCCTGCTCCAGCCGGCCCGGCACCACCGCACACCCGTAGACGTCCGCCTGGATCTGATTGAACAGCTCGCTTCGGACCATGCCCCCGCTGACGCGCACCTCTGCCAATCGCCCGCCGACGAGTGTCCGCATCACCGCCAGGTTCATCCCGATCTCCATCGCGACGCCCTCGAGCACGGCGCGCGCCAGGTCCTTGCGGGTGTGAGCGAGGGTCAGCCCGTAGACCACCCCCCGCGCCTCCGGGTCCCAGTGGGGTGCCGCGCTGCCCGCGAAGTGCGGCAGCCAGAGCAGGCCCCCTGCCCCCGGTTCCGCCTCGGCCGCTTCGGCGGTGAGCAGGTCGTACGCGTCCGCTCCCGCCGCCTGGGCCGCCTCCACCTCGGCGTGGCCCAGTTGATCACGAAACCAGCGCAAGACCGCCCCCGTCGTGAAGATGCCCGCCTCCAGGATCCACTGTCCCGGCAGAGCGGAGGCGCTGAGGAGCACGCGCCGCGCGGGATCGAACACCGGCTGCGCGACGGGCGCGACCACGAACGATCCGGTCCCCGTCGTCACCTTCACCAGCCCCGGCGCGACCACGCCCAGGCCGACCGCCGCGCACTGCTGATCGCCCCCGGCCATGACCACCGGGGTCCCCGGACGAAGCCCGAACTGTTTCGCGGCCGCCTCGGTGAGCCCGCCTGCCACGGACCCGGTTGGCCGCACGTCCTCCGGCAGCGGCACGGCGGATAGCCCCGCCGCCCGCGCGAGATCCTCGTCCCAGGCCAGGCGGGCCACGTCAAACAGCATCGTCCGCGAGGCCTGGGTGTACTCCGTCGCGAACACCCCGGTCAGGTGATGGACGACCAGGTCGTGCACCGTCACGAACCGGTACGCCGCCCGGTAGATCTCCGGATGCGACTCGGCGAACCACATCAGCTTCGGCAGCGAGAAGTACGGGTCGATGCGCAGCCCCGTCCGACGGTACACCTCCTCCTCCCCGATGACGGCCGCCAACCGTTCGCACTGGGGACGCGTGCGCTTGTCCTGCCACAGCACGGCTGGGGCGAGCGGCTGACCGGCCGCGTCCACCGGCATCACCGTCGCCCGCTGGGAGGTCACCGCCACCGCCGCCACGTCCTCGCCGTCCACCCGGGCGGCGTCCAGCGCCGCGGGCACCGTCCGCGCGACGGCCTCGAGCCATGTGACCGGATCGTGATCGATCACGTTCGGCGCCCGGTGCAGGCTCTGGTACTCCTCGTAGGCGAACCCGCCCACCTGCCCGGCCGCGTCGAACAGCATGGCCCGGGCTCCGGTGGTCCCGATGTCGAGCACCAGCACAAAGCCCCGGCGGGTCACCGCTCCACCGCCTGCCCGCCGGCCGCAGGGCCTCCGGCGGCCCGTTCACGCGGTGTCTCCGGACCAGCCGGCCGGACATCGCTTGTCTGCCCGCTGCCCACGTCCGGCCCCGGCCACAGGAAGCGGTCGATGTACGCCTCCATGACCTCCTGCGCCGCCCCTTCCGCCGCCACGGTCAGCTCCGACAGGTGCGCCTTCGGCCGCTCGGCCACCGTGCTCGCGATGCGCTGCACCGCCGCCAGCGAGATCTCGGTGTTGACGTTCACCTTGGCGACACCGCGCGCGATGGCCGCCTTCAACAGGTCCGCCGGCGTCCCCGAGCCGCCGTGCAGCACCAGCGGCACATCCACCCGTGCCCGGATGGCCTCCAGGCGCGGGAGATCGATGTGCGGCTCGCCCCGGTACAGGCCGTGCACCGTACCGACCGAGACCGCCAGAGCGTCGACGCCGGTGGCCGCGACGAACGCCGCCGCCTGGTCCGGGTCGGTCAACGCTTCCGTACCGTCCGAAAACTCGTGGCTCGCTTCGCCCGCCGCGATCCCGCCCAGTTCCGCCTCCACGCCGGCGCCGCGGGCGTGGGCGGCGTCGACGACCGCCTTCGTGACGCGCACGTTCTCCTCGAAGGGCAGGTGAGAAGCGTCGATCATCACGCTGCTGAACCCGGCCTCGATGGCCTCCAGGCAGTGCTCGGGGGAGGCGGCGTGATCGAGGTGGAGGCCGATGGCGGGGCGCCACAGCGAGGACCCCGGGGTTCGCGCGTCCCCGTCTGCCGCGCCGGCCACCTCGCCTTCGGAGGCGGCCACGCCTTCGCCGGCCGATCCGGCCGCCTCCTCCAAGAGTGCCTGCAGCAGGGCGACCGCCGTGCGCGGCCGCATCAGATGGAAGTACCGCTCGCCGAGCGCCAGGATGACCGGTGCCTTCCGGCGCCGGGCGGCGGCGACGGCCGCCCGGAACGTCGCCAGGTCGTACACGTTGAAGGCCGCCACGGCGTACCCGCCGGCCGCCGCCTGCCGAAGCATCGTGCCGAAGGGGGCGAACCGAGCCGGAACCGAGGACGCGCCTGCCGTCTCCGTCCCAGCGCCCCGTCCGAAGTCCGCGCCCGCCTGGTCCCGCAGGTCACTGGCCATCGCGCGCACCCCGCCCCAGCGCCGCCGCGGCCTCGCGCAGCCACGCCTGCACCTTCGGCCGTTCCAGCACCTCCGGGTTCTTTACAGCCGCCTTGCGGCCCTCGAGCAGGTTCACCACCTCGTTTACCAACAGCTCGGGCGACCGGGTTAGTGCCTCCCGCGTCGTCCCCGCAATGTGCGAGGTGAGCGTGACATTGTCGAGCGCGAGCAAGGGATGCCCCTCCGGGATAGGCTCCACGTCAAACACGTCGAGCGCCGCCCCGCGATCCGCCCCTCTTGCAGGGCCGCCACCAGGGCGTCCGTGTCGACGAGGCCGGAGCGGGCCGTGTTGACGAGGATGGCCGTCGGCTTCATGCGCGCGATCTCCTCCCTGCCCACCAGGTGCCGGCTCTCCGGCGTGAGCCGGGCGTGCAGAGTGATGAAATCCGCCTCGGTGAAGAGGGTGGCCTTGTCGACCGGCCGGGCGCCCAATGCCTCCACGTCTGCCGGATTCACCCACGGATCGAACGCCAGGAGGTTGACGCCGAATCCGGACAGCTTCTTGGCCACCAGGCGGCCGATGTGGCCGAACCCAACGATGCCGACGGTCTTTCCGCGCAGCTCCGGCACGAACGCGGAGTTCGGGAACTGCTTGCGCCACTGCCCGCTCTTGATGGCGGCGTGGGCACGGCCGATGTTGCGCGCCTCGGCGAGCATCAAGCCCACCGCGAAGTCGGACACCGCCTCCGCGTTGCGCCCGAGGACGTTCAGGACCACGATGTCGCGCGCCGTGGCGGCGGCGAGATCGACATTCTCCGTCCCCGCTCGCGCCACCCCGATCAGGCGCAGGTTCGGCAGCGCGTCCATGCCTTCGGCCGAGAACGGGCAGAACAGCCCCAGCACCATCTCGGCGTCCGGGTGCGCGCGAAACGCCTCCGGCACCGGCTCGACGCCAGGTCCCTGCTGCTCCACCACCAGCCGCCGGTGCTGCAGCCGCGGCCAATCCGTCTCCCAGTCGGCGGTCACCCGCTCCGCCGGTCCAAGCGCCTCCGCGGCCTTCGTGAAGTCCGCCCCTGGAATCATCGCGTCGCCGATGCAGATCACTTTCATTGTGTCATCCTCCTCTTTCACGCGCTCTCGAAGGTCAACAGGTTGCCGTCCGCGTCGAACGCCATCTCGGTGAATGGCCCCGCCGCCTCGATGCCCGGCCTGCCCTCGAGGTCTTCCCACACCGCCTCCGACACGTACAGCCACTCCAACTGCAGGGTGCTGGGGATGCGGAGGATCCTCGCCCGCTTCGGCGCCACGCCCCACAGGCAGCGCAGGGCCGCCTGGATGGCATCGCAATCGCAATCGAGGACAATCGGGATGGCCGCCCGCTGCAAAAAGGTGCTGGTGATGACGTTTTCGTTCATCTTCTGGAAATCGATCTTCTCGAGCAACCGCCGCGTCGTCAGGTCAGCCAGCCCGATGCCGAGCGCGTTCCCGTGGGACGCCTCGCTCAGGTCGCGCGCGAAGATGTACTGGATGCGCGGCCGCTCAGGCTCCGGCACGCCGTGAATGCGGATGCGGCCGATGATGTTGGTGTCCATGCCGGTGCCGCTGTAGTTCTTGCCGATCTCGTCGACAATCAGCAGGTCCACATCGTCCACCGGCAGCTTCGGCATCCAGGCGGCCGACTGGCGCAGCAGTTCCGGCTCGCGCTCCGGGATGCGCGCGGGCTCGACGGCCTCAATGTGAGCGGTCTGCTCGAAGGCGTTCTCCAGGATGGCCAAGCCGCACAGGACCTTGCCGGAGGCGAGCACCACCTTCGCCACCTCAGGCATGTGATCGCGGATGCCCGGCACCCCGTACGCGTGGATCTCCAGGGCCTGCCGGTGCTTGCCGAGCCCGATGGCCATCATCTTCATCAAGCCGCTTTCGATCCCGATGGGCGACTTGAAATCGGTATGCAGCTTCACCCGCCCGACCACGACGACGCCATCCGCCCCCGCAGCTTGAGCGTCCATGAAGACGGGCATACCCTGCGGCGTCGTCCCGATCTGCACCACATCCATCGAGGAGCGGATGGGCGCCTCGCAGAAGTCCTCCGTCACGCCGAGGCTCTCCAGTACCTCCCGCTGCCCCTCGGCGGTGGCCCCACCGTGGCTGCCCATCGCCGGGACGATGAACGGCTCGGCCCCCAATTGTTTCAAAGTGCGCACCACCGATTGCAGAATGAGGGGGATGTTGGCGATCCCGCGGCTGCCCGCCGTGATGGCCACCCGCATCCCGGGCCAAACGCGCGGATGTGCCAAGCCCAGCCCGCCGGGCTCCCGCGGCGGAGCGTCCGCAGGGGCCAAAACGCGCAGCAATTCTGCTCGCACGCGGGCGGGGATGTCTTCGACCACGGGTCCTTCGAAATGCTGGCGCACCCGCCGCCACTTCGGAAATTCCATCCGAATCCCTCCTTGTGCGCCGCCTTTGTCCGGAGGCGACAGCATGCTTCGCCGTGGATGGGCACCCGCTGCGCTCCGGAGGCGACGCGTCCATCATAGCGAAATAAGCAAATTCTGTGCCAAATTGGTCAGTTGAGGGGGATGTGCATCATTTGGACTACATCGAAATGCCTCAGAAGGCACTGGCTTCCGCGCGCTCGCTCCTTCAGGATTCCGTATGGAGAGGCGGAGAGGAGGAAACGCACCGTGTGGGTGGTGAACGTCATTCATGCCTGCTGGGTGGCGGCGGGCATCGTCGGATTTCTGGAGGCCGTTTCGCGGCTGCGCCGGTTCCGATGGTTATCTCCACTCGCCATCTGGACATGGGATATATTGGATTCCGCGATCGTGTTCCTGGCGCTGGGTGCATGGGAATGGGCCATTGACGGTCTAAGTGTCACCATCTTGCCCATCACCGCGATGGTCCTCATGGACCTGCATCGACTGGCTGAGCGAAAGCGAGGGCCGGCGACCGCAGTGACGTTGGTCACGCTGGCCGGATGTGTCTCCTTGTGCGCCGCGTGGCCCGGGGCTGCCTGGACCACCAAGATCGCGATGTGCGCTCCCCTGGCGCTGGCCGTTGTTCTCCGGGCGCTGAAGGCCTTTCCCTTGCGGGCCGCCCCGCTCGTCTGGGCCCTGCCAGTGATGGGCGTGTTCCTCCCTCGCCTGAGGATGTCGCTGTTCGACCTGGTCTCTGCGGTCGTCACCACCCTCCTCTTTGCGGCCTATTGCTACGAGCGGCGCAACCGTGAGCGGGTATGGCGGGAGAGCACGCTCGACCCACTGACGCGCTGCCTCAATCGGCGCGGGGCTGACCTGTGGATGCATAAGCACGCCGGCAAGCGGGTGGTGGCCGTGATCATCGACCTGGACGACTTCAAATTCGTCAATGACACCTACGGACACGATGCGGGCGACCGGTTCCTCCAAGAAACCGCCCGCCGTCTGCAGGCCAGCGTGTGTCCGGAGGACGCCGTGATCCGGTGGGGAGGGGACGAGTTCTTGCTGCTGCTTCCGTGTTCTGAGTCTGAGGAGCCGGTGAAGCGACGGGTGCACGACATTCACCATCGTTTGACCGGGTTTCCTGCCGACCTGGGCCGAGGAGGGCAGCCACTCTATCTCCGCGCCAGCGTGGGCGTGGCGGCGGGCCCCTTGAATAAAGCGTTGATACAACGCGCCGACCAAGCCCTGCTCCGCACCAAACGGTCCTCGAAGAATGCAGTCACCGTGTGGCAAGAAGAGACATCGGAAGGCCCTTGGGTGGCAGATGATGTGACCCGCGAGCTTCGTTTTTCCGCCGCGTTTCTGTCCGCGCTCGCTCAGGTCGCCGAATGGGGCATCCCGGGTCTGGCGGACCATGTGGCCCGGGTGCAGGCGTACGTGCGTTGGCTCGCCCGGCTGGCGAGTGCGCGTGGCCTTCTGCCTGAAGAAGAAGTGGAGCCCATCGCGATGGCCAGCGTCGCGCACGACATCGGAAAGGCGGCGATCGCGCGGGAGATCCTCTTGAAACCCGATCGGCTCCACTCGGCGGAATACGCGTACGTGCGCGGCCACACCGAAAGCGGGCGGGACATGCTGGAGCGTGTCATCCAACAGTGGCAACTTGCGCAGGATCCGTCTGCCCGACGGCTGTTCGCCCATGCGCTGGACATCGCCTGGTGCCATCATGAGCGTTGGGATGGAACCGGGTATCCCCGCGGCTTGGCCGGTGCGGACATTCCGCTGGCCGCCCGTCTGACCGCGATCGCCGATGTGCTGGACGCGTTGCTCAGCCGGCGTCCGTACAAAGACCCGTGGCCGGAACAGCAGGTGTTCCATTACTTTCGTGAGCAGCGCGGGCGTCAATTCGACCCGAATTTGGTCGATCTCCTCCTCGAGCACTGGCACGGCCGCCCATTCGTGGAAACGCGGGACGCTGTCGAGGCGGGCATCGGCAGCGCCGACTGAACCGGCGGCATCGGCGGACGGCCGCCAGGCAGATTCGCCGGGCTCGTCCCCATCGGACCCGCGCCCGCTCGCGCCCGCTCGGGCCCGCTTACGGGCGCGGGCCGAGCAGGCGCGCGGTCAGGCACCCGGCGGCGAGCGCCCAGATGGCGGCGCCGATGTGGAACACGGTGACGTTTGACAGCGCGATCGCAAATGTCACCGCGCTCGCCAACAGATGGGATCCCTCGGCGAACGATGCGCGCAGGCTGTTGGCAAACGGGCCGAGGAGAGAGCAGCCGGCCAATAAGGTGAGGAATGCGGACGGAAGGGCGCTGAAGAAGGGGACCACGACGAAAGCGAACAGGCCAAACAGGATCAAAAGCAGCCCGGAGACCATGGATGCGACGTAGCGGGCGGCGGGCGGGCCAGCCGCCTCGTCGGCGCAGATGGCCGTCATCATCCCGGCCACATTGGCGCAGTGGCCACCGAACATGCTCGCGGCGAGGCTGGCGATGCCGCTGCACGCGACCAACGACCGTACGGGCGGTCGGAAGCCGAAGCTGGTCAGCGCGCCCAGTCCGGGCGTGATGTCGTTGCCCAGGATCAAAAGTGCCAAGGGCAAGGCCACCGCGTACAGGCCAGGGAGGGTAAAGGCCGGCACCTGCGCGTGCGGCCATAGCCAGCCCGAGCCGTGCCCCAGCGTGATGCCGTGCGTGCACACGAGCGCCGCGAAACCGCCCACCACCGCCCCCGCGACCGGGGGCACCCGGCCTGCCCATCGGGCGGCCGCCAGGTAGCCCGCGAACGTGCAGGCGGCGATCAACGGCAGGGCGCGCGCGGCGACGGCCAGGTTGGCGACGTAGGGCGCGATGAGACCCGCCAACATGGCGGAGACGACGGGCCCCGGCACCCAGGCGAGCAGCCGTGCGTAGACCCCCGTCACGCCAAGCAGCAGGATGAGGAGCGCCGACATGACGTAGCCGCCCACCAATTGCGGAAAGGTGAAGTGACTCGCCACCCCCGCCAGGTAGGCGACCCCCGTCAGCGAATGCGCCCCCGTCACCGGGATCCGGTAGCGCAGTGGCATCACGATACTGAACAGGCCGCCCGCCGCATAGGCCGCGAACACCCAAGACACCGTCTGCCGCGGTGTGAAGCCGGCGGCCGTGGCCGCCTGCAGCAACAGCAACACCGGCCCGGTCATCGCCAACAGCGCAGACACCACGCCGGCCGCCACATTGGCGGCGTTGACGTCACGCCACAAGCTGCGCCACCCCGGCACCGATGGCCACCGGCCGGCGGAAGCCGCGGTCATACCCGCGCGGGCCATCAGCTCATCAGCTGGCCGCCGTTGACCTCGATGATCTCGCCCGTGATGTAGCGCGCGTGCGGCGAGGCGAGAAAGAGGATGGCGCCCACCGACTCCTCCGGCGTACCGGCGCGCCCCAAGGGGATCTGGCGGACCATCGCCTCGTACGCGTCGCGCGGCGTGAAGCGCTCGTGAAAGGGCGTGTCAATCACCCCCGGGGCGATGGCGTTCACCAGGATTCCGTACTCCGCCAGGTCCTTCGCCAGCGCCCGCGTCAGGTTGCTCACCCCCGCCTTCGCCGTCGCGTAGGCGATGCTGCCCGGGCCGCCGCCGTTGCGCGCCGCCACCGACGTGACGTTGATGACGCGCCCCCGGCTCGTCTTCAGCATCGGCAGCGCCGCCCGCGTCACCAGGTAGACGGACTTCAGGTTGACGTCCATCACCCGATCCCACAAATCTTCTTCCAACTCTTCCAATCTCGCCCGCCGGATCAGCGCGCCGGCGTTGTTGACTAGCACGTCGAGCCGGCCGAAGTGATCGCGCACCTGCGCCACCATTTCCGCCACCTGCGTGCCGTCCGCCACGTCCCCGGCCACCGCCAGGCTCCGCCTTCCCATGCGTTCGATCTCGCCGGCCAACGCCTGCGCGGCCTCGCGGTTCTCGTTGCCGTGCACGACCACGTCGGCGCCGTGCTCGGCGAAGGCCAGCGCCGCAGCCCGGCCAATGCCCGTGCTGCTGCCGGTCACCCACACCACCTGTCCCGTGAACGTGTACATGCGCTCGCCCTCCTCGCAGATTCCGTCGTCAAACTTTTCTGCTGCGCTATAATGATACATGCATACGCAGTCTCGGGAAAGCATCGCGAGCGTAACCAGAAACGATCAGACGATGGAGGCGTTGGCATGTCGACACCCATCCCCACCCTGACGGAAGATCTCGCGCGTTTGCTCAGCCCCGGGCAGGTGTCCGCGGGGGAGAGCATTCTCGAACAGCACAGCCACGATGAATCCTACCACCGCGGCGGACGGCCGGACGTGGTGGTGTTCCCCGAGTCCACCGAGGACGTGGTGAAGGTGGTCCGGTACGCGGCCGAACACCGGATCCCGGTGGTCCCGTTTGGCACGGGCACCGGCCTCGAAGGCCACGTCGTCCCGGTGCGCGGCGGCATCAGCATCGATCTGACGCGCATGAACCGCATCCTCGAGGTGCGTCCGGACGATTTCCTCGTGCGCGTTCAACCCGGCGTCACCAAGAACCAGCTCAACGACGCGCTGAAACGGTACGGCCTGTTCTTCCCGGTCGATCCCGGTTCCGACGCATCCCTGGGCGGTATGGCGGCGACCAACGCCAGCGGCACCACCACCGTCCGCTACGGCGCGATGCGCGACAACGTCCGCGCCTTGCAGGTCGTGCTCCCGGACGGCCAGGTGATCCAGACCGCCTCGCTCGCCGCAAAATCCTCCTCCGGCTACAACCTGACCGCCCTGTTCGTCGGGTCCGAAGGCACGCTCGGCGTGATCACCGAACTGTGGCTGAAGGTGTACGGCATCCCGGAGAAGACCATCGCCGCCCGCGCCCAGTTCCGCGACTTCCAATCGTGTGTGAACGCCGCCACCGCCATTGTCGGCGCCGGCATCCCGGTCGCGCGCATCGAGCTGCTCAGCCAGGAGTTCGTCACCGCGTTCAACAAGTATAAAGGCGTCGACTTTCCGGTCGTGCCGACGCTGCTTATCGAATTCCGGGGCAGCGAGCAGGGCGTGCAGATCGACGTCGAGTTGGCACAGGAGATCGCCCGCGAGGAAGGGTGCCTGTCGTTCGACTTCGTGATCGACGAAGAGGCGCGCCACGAGATGTGGGAGATGCGCCACAACGCCCTGTACGCCTTCATGCACCAGTTTCCGGGGTTCGGGCACATGTCGACGGACGTGTGCGTTCCGCTCTCGAAGCTGCCCGACGCGTGCACCTTCGCCCAACGCCGTCTGAAAGAGACCGGCGTCCGCGGAGCCATCGTCGGCCACGTCGGCGACGGAAACTTCCACGTCAGCATCGCCATCGACACGAACGATCCGGCCGACGTCCAGCGGGTGCACGCGTTCAACGAGGAGGTGGTGCACTACGCGCTCCAGCTCGGCGGCACCTGCACCGGTGAGCACGGCGTCGGCCTCGGCAAGATGAAGTACCAGGAGCTCGAGCACGGCCCCGCCCTTGCCGTGATGCGCGCCATCAAGGCGGCCATCGACCCGCAGCACATCATGAACCCGGGCAAGCTGATTGACGAGGTCACCCACTGATCCGGGCCGCCCGGCTGCAAACGGCGCCCCCTGGGGACTTCTGCACGCAACCCCCAGGGGCCGCACGGCACCCGGATGGTCGCCCGTGCGGGTGCCGGCCAGCTGCCCGTTCGGATGCCGGCGAGCCGTACACGCGGATCAGCCGGTTTCAGTGTCCTCGTCCGGCCGGGGCCCGCGCTTGGCCATCACGAGAAAGTACAGGGCGTAATAGGCCACCAGAACGAACATGGCACCGGCCGTCCACGGGTCGGCGGTGTACGCCGCCGCAGCGGACGAATGCGCTCCGCCCGCCGGCACTGGCCCTCCCGCCGCCGTGCCCAGCCCGTTCCACAGGGCCTTCGCGGCGGCCAAGCGATACGCGAGGCGCGCGAGAAACAGCAGGATCACCAGGGCGCCGATGGCCCCGTGCGGTCGGTAGTACCAGCCGTCTTCCCGTCGTTCGTACCGGGTGTTGCGCAGCGCCACCCAGGCCAAGGCCGCACCGGCGGCCACACCGGCCGCGTCCCACCAGGCGATGGCAGGATGATACAGCGTGCTCACCAACAACAGCACGCCGATCACGACGAACAGGCTCCCCCGCACCGCCAACCGCCGTTTGACCAGGGGTTGCCAGCGCAAGGTGCGCCGCACGCGGCGGTACACGCTCCACACGATGAGGGCCGCCACGGCGACCAGGGCTTCCGTGTGATGAGACATGGACTCCTCTCCTTCACGTCACGTCGTTCTTCACAAGTCCTGCGGCGTATCACGAGTCGCGCGGCGACGGCGGTGGTTCCGTGCGCCCGTTTCGCGGTGGTTCCTCCCGCACTTCCCGGGGCGGCTCCAGATTCGCCGCTTTGCCCAGGCGCCCCGCCCGGCGTGCCGCGTCGCGGAGCAGGTATTCGATGTGCGCGTTCACGCTGCGCAATTCGTCCGCAGCCCACCGCTCGAGGATGGCGTACAACTCCGGGTCCAACCGCAGTGGATACTGCTTCTTCGCCATGACGCGGGCCTCAGTACAGAGATCCCGTGTTGATGACCGGCGACGCCGCCCGGTCCGACGTGATGGCCACCAACAAATTGTTCACCATATTTGCCTTGCGCTCCTCGTCCAACTCGACGAACCGTTCCTTCTCAAGCTGGCGAATGGCCGCCTGCACCATCGTCACCGCTCCCTCCACGATGCGCTCCCGGGCCGCCACAATCGCTTCAGCCTGTTGGCGCTGCAGCATGGCACTGGCAATCTCAGGCGCGTACGCGAGATGCGTCAATCGCGCCTCCAGCACCTCCACGCCTGCGACCTTCAACCGCTCTTCGAGTTCGCGGACCAGCTCGCCGGCCACCTCCTCGGGGTTGGCGCGCAGAGACAACTCTTCGGATTTGTAGGTGTCGTAAGGGTACCGGCTTGCGACGTGCCGAAGCGCCGTCTCGCTCTGGATTTCGACGAACTGCTCGTAGTTTTCCACATCAAACAGCGCCTTGGCCGAGTCGATCACGCGGAACACCACCACCGCCGCAATCTCGACCGGATTCCCCCGCACATCGTTGACCTTCAGCTTGGCGCTGTTGAAATTGCGCACCCGAAGCGACACCTTGCGCCGCCGGGTGAACGGCACCGTGATCCACAGTCCGCTCTCTCTCACGCTGCCGAGATAGGTGCCGAACAGCACCACCGCCACGGCCTGGTTGGGCTGCACGACAAACACGCCGGAGACCAACACCACGGCCAGGAACCAGAAGACGATGGCTGGGATGGGATTTCCCCTCGAAAATTGCAAGACGCCCCCGAAAAGCAACAAGACAATCAGCAACACGCCGAAGTAACCGTTGAGCAACCATGTGCGACGCTCGCTCATCCTTCATCCTCCGTTCACGGTTGATACCAATATGATATCACATTCATATCCACCTGCGCAGTCGTGGCGCCCGGAAGCGATCACGCTGGAAGCGACAACCCCGGAAGGGATCCTTGTGGTGCGAGAAGAAGATGTCGGGGGCCGGTGGGTGGGTTGTGTCGGCGGACGCCGGTGGGCGTTGCTGGCGGCATGGCGCGTAACATCAGATTTGTGGTTATGGTAGAGGGCGGCCGGATCGATAGCAACGGTTCTCTATTTACCGAGGCCGCGGCTGCCAGAAATACCGTCGGTTTCGTGCTTATCTGCCGTCCCGGTTGCTCCGGCCGCACCTGTTAAACACATTTTCATTCCTTACATCCCATACGGGGCGGCGGATAACCACGTTCTTGCATTTAAGATCCCGCGGGGTTGCACCGATAAGTCGAATTCGGTTGCAAACCCCCGAGCGAGTCCCTCGTTCCCCCGCTGGGGCGGGCGGCGTCATCGTCGACTACCTGCACGTCGGGCGGCGCAACCTGTCGGCCACGCAGGCGCAGACGACGTTCACGCTGTGGTTGCAGCAAGGAAAGCAAGAGTCCGGCGTGCACGTGACCACCACGTCCAATTCGAAGACCTCGAAGACCCAACGCGCCCTACGCACCGACCTGCGCAGGACGGCGCGGTCAGCCGAGGCCCCCGCCCGTGCCGGGCGTACCCACAGAACCAAACGGGCGCCCCTTCAGGGCGCCCGTTCCATGCCAGGGATTGCGCACTCAGCGCGCCTCGCGCCGGCGCGGCAGCGAGAACCACAGTTGGTCGAGCCAGGCCAACTCCTCCTCCGTCAACGGCTGCGTCTGGGCTACCTCTGCCGCGCGCAGAGAGGCATCCAGCTGCTCCGGCTTGCTCGCGCCGATGATGGCCGACGTGATCCCCGGCTGCTGGATGACCCACTGCACCGCCGTCGTCGCCATGTCCCGATCCCGCTCCCGGCACCACGCCCGGTACCGCTCCACTGCGGCGAACACCGCGTCATTCCAATAGCGGGTCTGGTACATTTGGCCCGCGTTGGTCACCCCGCCGAGGGCGAACCGGGTCCCCGGCTCCACGTCCTGTCCCGGCCGGTAGCGCCCCGTCAACATCCCGCCGGCCAGCGGGTTGTAGGTGATGAGTCCGATCCCCTCGCTCTGGCACAGCGGCACCAGTTCCTCCTCAATCATGCGGAACAAAAGATTGTAACGAGGCTGGACGCTGGCAATGGGATTCCAGTGAAACCGCGCCGCCAGACCCATGGCCTTGGCCACCTGCCAAGCGCGCCAGTTGGACACACCGATGTAGCGCACCTTACCCGCGCGCACCAGGTCATCGAACGCCTGCAGGGTCTCTTCCATGGGGACCGTCGGATCGAATTGGTGGGCCTGATAGAGGTCCAGGTAATCCGTGCCGAGCCGGCGCAGGCTGGCGTCGATGGCGTCCAGGATGTGCTTGCGGGAAAGCCCTCTGTCGTTCGGGCCTGGTCCCATCGCCCCGTGGCACTTCGAGGCGAGCACGACCTTATCCCGCTTGCCCTTGAGCCACCGCCCGATGATCTCCTCTGTCCTCCCGAGCTGCTCGTAGGTGCCGCCGAGCGGATACATGTCGGCGGTGTCGATGAAGTACACGCCGGCGTCGAAAGCCTTGTCGAGAATGGCGTGAGACGTTTTCTCGTCCGCCTGGTTGCCGAAGGTCATCGTCCCCAGGCACAGGCTGGGTACGCGCAGGCCGGTGCGGCCGAGGTGTCGGATCTCCATGAATCTATCACTCCTCCACATAGGGGATGGTCAAAGGTCCCAGCGGCAACACGGCAACCGTCATGTCCGGGCCGTATTTCCCCCGCAATTCGGCGAGGGTGGCCTCGATGTCGTGCGTCGGTTTGAGCATCGCCGCCCGCACGTCCTCATCCGGCAGGGACGAGTATACGTACACGTCCGCCCATGTCTGGATGACGGCCTGCTTCTGCACCTGCCACTGGTCGAACATCTGGAACGACGGGTCTTCGATCATCTCCAAAAGTTCCTGCGGCGTCCGCCGCATTCGCAAGATCTTCGCGTAGTTGCCGTGGTCGGGCAGCCCGTCCGAGCACTCGCTGGCGCAGATGATGGTTCCGCCCCGCTTGACGATCTTGTGCGCCGCGCTCATGCCCTTGACCGCCTGGTACAGATTCTGGTCCAGGGGATAGCCGGAGTTGGACGTGATCACCACGTCGAACCGGTGCGGACAGCGGATCATCGCGTGCTCCTTGGCGAACCGGCAGCCCGCCTCGTGGGCGGCCGCGAGATCGCCCGCGAACACCGCTGTGATCTCCTTGTCCCGGTTGAGCGTGACATTCAGGATGAAATCGGGCGGGCACAGGGCGTTGACCTCGCGCGCCATCTCCTGCAACGGGTTGCCCTCCATCTGCCCCCAGGTGGCCAGGGGATGGCCGATCATGCGGGCATTGTGAAAGGTGAGAATCGTCTCGATCCCCGCGATCCCCGGCATGATACCCTTCGGGCCGCCGGAGAAGCCGGCGAAGAAGTGCGGCTCGATGAATCCGGTGACAATGCGGAAATCCGCCTCGACGTACGCCCGGTTGAGGTACACGTCGCAGCCGAACCGGCTGTGCCCCACCTTCACCAGCTCGTCCCGGTTGTGACAGTGGTGGTTGATGACTTCGACGTGATCGACCACCCACTCGCCGAGCATCTGGATGAACTCCTCCCGCGTCTGGTCGCGGTGCGTCCCCGTTCCGTTGATGATCACGATGTTCTCCAAGGGCACGTGGGACAGCTCCTCCAACAGCCACGGCACCAGCTTGTGGTTCGGCGTCGGCCGGGTGATGTCGGAGATGACGATGGCCACGCGGTCGGTCGGTTTGACCCGCTCCCGCAGCGGGGCGCTGCCGATAGGCTGGCGCAGCGCCGCCATCACCGCCGCCTTGTCATCCGGCAGCGCAGGCAGGTGCTTGGGCTCCACCACCAGAGCGTCGTCCGGCACCTCGATGGTCAAGCCACCCCGCCCGTACAGTAAGGTGGTCTGCATGCGGCTCACCTCCTCCTCGGTGACACCGTCTATCTTACCGCGAACCACACTGGATTGCTCGCCCAGGGCCCACGTGGTCCCGCTCTCCTCATGCCTGCAATCCCGGTGCCAGACCGTTGATCCCGTGGCGCATGTAGCGCCGGCTCTGTTTCGCGTAGTGCTCCGCCCCGGCCCGCACGCGCACGAGGTCCTCCTCGGTGAGTGCGCGCACCACCCGCCCGGGGCTGCCCAACACCAGCACCCGCGGCGGGATCTTTTTCCCCTCGGGGATGAGCGCCCCCGCCCCAATCAGCGCCTCCTCCCCGATCTCCGCGTGGTTGAGGACGATGGCGCCCATCCCGATCAGCGCGCCGTCGCCGATGGTGCAACCGTGCAGGATGACGTTGTGCCCGACCGTCACGCGGTTCCCGATCCGCATCGGCGCGTCCGCGTCGACGTGCAGCACGCATCCGTCCTGAATGTTTGTCTGCTCGCCGATGACGATGGGCGCGTTGTCCCCGCGGATGACCGTGTTGAACCACACACTCGACTCCCGTCCAATCTGCACGTCCCCGCTGATGTGCACGCCGGGTGCGATGTACGCCGTCTCGTCTATCCTCGGCTCCGTATTCTCCAACCGGTACCGCATGTCCGTCGCCTCCTTCATGATGACTGGGATGAGCCCCCCATCCGCCGCACTGGTGATGCAGCAGGAAGGCTGGGTAGAGCCCGCAAGGGGCACGGCCACCCAGCCATCCCAGGTTTCTACTAGAATACCCAATCTTCCAACTTTGGTGCAACGATCAATCATACGGTTCCGGCCGCGGTCGCCGCGTCGGAAGCCGGGGGACGGGAGCCGATGACGGACCGCTCCGGATCGAGCAAGAACAGCCAAATGCACGCGCCAATGATGAGGACCACAGCCTCCACGTAGAAGGGCGCTGTCCATGAACCCCCTTGGACCAGGGCGCCGAAGATAATCGGAGACACCACACCGGCCAAGTTGCCGCCCATGTTCATCATCCCGGAGACGGTGCCCGAGTACTCGCCGCCCACGTCCATCGGAACGCACCACTGCGGACCGATCATGCCTTCGAGGAAGAACAGGGACACCGCCAAGCAGGCGACCGCCACGTACGGATTGGCCGTCACCGCAGCCGGGATCAAGGCGACGGCCGACACGGCCAGCGCGGGCACCGCGACCACCTTGCGCGCGAAGCGCGCGTTGCGGGTGCGCCGGTAGAGGCGGTCGGTGATCACCCCGCCCAAGGTGTCCCCAATGACGCCGGCCAGCAAGGGAATGGAAGCGAATAAGCCCACTTTCAACAGCGTGAAGTGGCGGTACTCCTGCAAGTAGGTGGGCAACCAGGTCGCGTAGAAGTAGAACGCGTAGTTGTAGCAGAAGTACGCCATCATGACGAACCACATGTTCCCGGACGACAGCAGTTTTCGCCAGGGCACCTGCGGTTTCTTCTTGGTGTCCACCGGCGGAATGATGTTCCCTTGCTCATCCACGCCGCGGATGTACGCCAACTCCGCCTGGTTCACCCACCGGTGCTCCTCCGGGATATTGCGGTACACGCAGAAGAACAGGACCGCCCACAGAATCCCCAACACGCCGAACGAGTAAAACACGGCTCGCCACCCGTAATGCAGGATGATGGGAGCCGCGATGGGCGGTACGATGGCGGCGCCAAACCGGCTGCAACTGTGCGTGAAGCCCTGGACAAACCCGCGTTCCTGCTTGCGGAACCAAAGCTGCATCGCGCGCGTGGCGGTGGGGAATGCGCCCGCCTCCCCCAAACCGAAGAGGAATCGGATCACGATGAATGCGGCATATGTGGCCGCCTGCGCCGTGGCGATGGTGAAAATCGACCACCAGGTCACGATGGACGTCAGAACACGCCGCGGCCCGAACCTGTCGCCCAACCATCCGCCGGGCACCTGTCCGATCGCGTACGCCCACACGAACGCGCTGAAGATGACCCCCATCTGCACCTTGCTAAAACCGATTTCCTTGCTGATGGAGGGGGCCGCGACGGAAATGTTGGTTCTGTCCAAGTAGGTGACGAGGTACATCAGACAAATGACACCGAGGATCACCCATCGGAAGCGCGTTCTCCGCGCTACCTGCTGTACAGACATCACGCATCGGCCTCCCCTATCTGAAATGCCGTGTACTGATCTTTCCACCGAACACCGTCAGTTTCCAATCTTCCGTATTTTATTTGCCAGCGGCCACCCGGCTGGTCCCCATCCCATCCACCGCCCTCGGCGGCGCCCGGATCCCCATCCAGTTCATCCGCACACCTCCCCCGTCCTGTGAACGCTTCCATCGAGACTGTCCCGTTTCATCTGACGGTCCGGCAGACGGTCCGGTCGACGGCCGGGTCCACGGCCCGGTGCTTCAGCACTCGGGCCGCTCCAGCCACGCCGCCTCGGCCGCGCGCACGCCCGCGCCGAGCTCTACCTGGCGTCCGATGTACCGCAGCGCTAACTCCAGGACGCCGAGCATCTTCAGCACGTCTCCCGCGTCCGTGTAGCCCATGTGACCGAGGCGGAGCAGCTTGCCCTTCAATTTTCCAAGGCCGCCGCCGACGGCCACGTGGAACGTCTCGCGCAGCACCTTGCGGAACGCGTCCGCATCCATCCCCGCATCGTCCCACACCACCGACGTCAGGGTCGGGCTGGCGTGGGCATCCTCCACGAGCAGCGGCAACCCGAGCGCCCGAACGCCCGCGCGAGTCATGTCGCGCAGCGCTGCATGCCGCCGGTAGGACGCCTCCATGCCGCCCGCAGCCTCCATCATCCGGCAAGACTCCAGGAGGCCGTTCACCAGCGCGATGTTCGGCGTGTACGGGGTGTGCCCCTGCGGCAGCAGTGCCCGGTACTTCTTGAGATCCAGATAAAACGACGGGCACTTGTGCCGCTCCATCACCCGCCACGCCTTCTCGCCCACCGCCACCAAGGAGATACCGGGCGGCAGCATCAGCGCCTTCTGGCCTCCCGTCGCGACCACGTCAATGCCCCATTCGTCCATGTACAACGGCGTCCCGGCCAGAGAGCTGACCGCGTCGACGACGAACACCGCCTCTGTCTCCTGCACGATGGCCGCCAGCTCCCGGACCGGGTTGATGGCACCCGTGGACGTCTCGCAGTGCGTGGCGAACACCGCCTTGACCTCCGGATGCTGGCGCAGGACGGCGCGAAGGGCGTCGGGATCGACCACTTGGCCCCACTCGGCCTTCACCTGCAACACCTCGGCCCCGATGTGCGCGGCGATGTCCACCAAATAGTCGCCGAAGTAACCGATGTTGCAGATGACGATGGTGTCCCCGGGACCCACCAGGTTGACCATCGCGGTCTCGAGAGCCGACGCGCCGCTCCCGCACAGGATGTACACGTCCGATTGCGTCTGGAAAACGGGCTTGACCGCTCGCTCGGCCGCCAGCAGCACCTCCTGGAAGGCGCCCGTGCGGTAGTCCATCATCGGGTGATCGAACGAGCGCAGGATGGTCCGCTGGATCTCGCGCGGCACCTGGACGGGGCCAGGCAGGCGCAGGTCCATCTTCTCCGAGAACAACAGCCTCTCCCCCTCTATCTCCGGCTTCCGGCCACCGCGGCGACGTCACGCGTCCGCGTGCCGGTCCGGGTACTTGTCGTACACCACGCCTTGGTCGTACAAGGCCTGAATCTCCTCCAGCGAGTAACCGGCCTCCCGCAACGTTTCGGTGGTGTGCTGGCCGAGCCACGGGCCGGGCGTCCGGATCGCCAACGGCGTCCCCTGAAACTTGACGGGGAGCCCCAGGGACCGCATCCGCCCCATGATGGGGTGATCCAGCTCCACCACCATCTCCCGGGCCAGCACCTGCGGATGGGCCAGCACCTCGTCGTACCGGTACACCGGCCCGCCGGGCACGCCCGCCTCGTCCAGCTTGGCGACCCAGTAGGCGGTCGGCCGCTGCACCGTGATGGCCTCGATCTCGCGCTCCAGCTCATCGATGTGTTTCATGCGCAGGCCGAGGTCCAGGAACCTCGGGTCCTCGATCCACTCGGGCCGCTCAATGACCTGCCTGCAGAACCGCTCCCACAGGCGCTGGTTCCCAGCGCCGACCGTCACGTACCCGTCCTGGGTCCGGTAGGCTTGGTAAGGGGTCGATCGGCGATGGCGCGTCCCGGTCGCCTCCGGCAGCTCGCCGCCGCCGAAATACGCCCCCGATTCCCACACCGTCCAGGCGAGGACCGCGTCGACGAGCGACGTCTCCAGGTATTGCCCTTCCCCGGTTCGCAGCCGGTGCACGTATGCCGCGAGGATCCCCTGGGCGGCCGCGTTGCCCGCCGCCAGGTCCGCGATGGCGATGCCGACCTTCGCCGGCCGGCCGCCCGGTTCGCCCGTCATCCGCATCAGGCCGGTGAACCCCTGGGCGATGATGTCGAACCCGCCCTGGTGGGCCAACGGCCCGGTCTGGCCGAACCCGGAGATGGAACAGTAGATGATGTCCGGGTTGACCGTCTTGACTGCGTCGTAATCCACCCCCAGCTTCTGCGTGGTGCCCGGGCGAAAGTTCTCGACGATCACGTCGGCCTTTTCTGCCAGCCGGAAGAACACCTCCTTTCCGCGCGGGTGCTTGAGGTCCAGCGCCAGGCTCTTCTTGTTGCGGTTCGGCATGGCGGCGCAGTAGCTCTCGCCGTTGACGAAGGGCGCCAATCGGCGCGAGTCGTCCCCGCTGGGGAAGCGCTCGATTTTCGTCACCTCCGCCCCCATATCGGCGAGCACCATCGTGCAGTAGGGCCCTGCCAGAAACTGCGTCATGTCCAGGATCTTGACGCCATCGAGCGGCAGCATCCATGCACCCCTCCCGTCTCCTCGGCCCCCTCACGACCAGGTGAAATTCGGACGCCGTTTCTCCAGGAACGCGCGCACGCCTTCCTGGTAGTCCTCCGTCTCGTACGAGTCCAGCACCAGCTGGCGGATGTCCTCCGTCTCCTCCGTCACCCCGTCGAGGATGCGGCCGATCACGTACTTCGATCCGCGCACCGAGAACTGCGCGTTGCGCGCGATCATCCGCGCGTACGCCCACGTCTCCCGCTCCAGGTCCTCCGCGGGCACAATGCGGTCGACGAGGCCGATCCGCAGCGCCTCCTCCGCGTCCAACAACCGGCCGGTGAACAGGATGTCCTTGGCTTTTGCGGGACCGACGAGATCGACCAACGTCTTGGTGGCTGGCAGGTTGTACACGTGCCCCAGCTTCGCCGGGGTGATGCCGAACTTCGCCGTCGGATCGGCGAACCGGAAGTCGCACGCGACGGCGATCTCGCAGCCGCCCCCGACGCAGTACCCCTGCACCATGGCGATGGTCGGCTTGGACAGGTGGTGAATGGCGTGCTCCGCCGCCACCGTCGCCCGGTTGTACTGCATCGCGCCCTCCTTCGTCGCCCGCAGCGTCAGGAACTCGCTGATGTCCGCCCCCGCAGCGAACGCCGTCGCGTCGACGCCGCGGAAGATGACCACCTTGATGGCCCGGTCGGCCTCGCATTCCCGCATCAGCTCGGACATGCGCACCCACATGGCGTGATTGAGCGCGTTGCGCTTTTCCGGCCGGTTGAACACCACCGTCGCGATCTCGCCTTCTTTCACCAGATACAGCCAATCCTCCACGCCTGCCATCCGGGTCCCTCCCTGGTCTGTGATGTCTGCTTGGGGCCCTGCGCCTCCTTCCATCCCGCGGTGAGGGGGCGGCACCGCGGAACGATGCGAGGCAGCGCTCAGTGGAGCGGCACCGCTCCCTCACTGCCCTCAGCGGATGACGCCCCGATCCCGCAGCGCCTGCAGCCGGTCCGCCCCGACGCCCAGCTCCGACAACACCTCGTCGGTGTGCTGTCCGAGTAACGGCGCCGCGCGGCGGACGGTGGGCTGTTCCTCCGAATACTTCGTGGGGATGCCGAACATCTTCATCCGGCCAATGACCGGGTGCTCCACCTCCACCACCATGTCCCGCGCCAGATAGTGCGGATCGCGCACGACGTCGTCGAGGGTGTAGATGGGGCCCGCCGGTACGCCCGCTGCCTCGCACCGCTCCAGCCAATAGGCCGAATCCTGAGTGCCGAACACCTCCTCTATCAGCACTTCGAGATCGTCGGCGTGGCGCGCCCGGTCGGAGTTCGTCTTGAAGCGCGGATCGTCCAGCCACTCCGGTTTGTCCACCACCTGCCGGCAGAACTTCTCCCAGTTGCGCTGGTTGGCGCAGCCGAGCACCACGTATCCGTCCCGCGTCCGGTAAGCCTGGTAGGGCGCAGATACGCGGTGGCGCGATCCGGTCCGCTTCGGTAACTCCCCCGCCCCGAAGTACGCAGCCGCTTCCCACGCGTACCAAGGCAATCCCGCCTCGGCCAACGAGACGTCCACGTGCTGTCCGATCCCGGTGCGCTGCTTCTGGATGTACGCCGCCAGGATCCCGTAGGCCGCGGTGAGCCCCGCCCCGATGTCGTACACCGCCACGCCCGCTTTCGCCGGCGGCTTATCCGGATAGCCCGTCATCGCCATCAGGCCGGTCATGCCCTGGGCGATGAGATCGAACCCGCCCTTGTGGGCGTACGGCCCCGTCTGCCCGTAGCCCGAGATGGACCCATACACCAGCCCCGGGTTGATCTCGTGGAGCGTCTCGTAGTCGATCTTCAGCGACTTGGTCACCCCGGGCCGGAAGTTTTCGATCAGGATGTCCGCCGTCTTCACCAACTCGTAGAACAGCTCCAATCCCTCTGCCGACTTCAGGTCCAAGCACACGCCCCGTTTGTTGCGGTTGATCTGGAAATAGCAGACCGACTCCCCGTTGACGAACGGACCCATCTGCCGGGAATCATCTCCGCCGTTCGGCTTTTCGATCTTGATGACGTCGGCGCCCAAATCGGCGAGCACCATTGCACAGAACGGCCCTGCCATGATCTGCGACAAGTCCAACACCCGGATGCCTTCCAATGGAAGCAAGTTCTCCACTCCTTTGCCTCGATGCGATTCCGCGCTGCGTCCGCGCCGGCACCGGGAAACAGGGGGCGGGGGCCAGGCCGGGTGGCCCGCGAGGGCCGAGTGGCGCCAGGCCCGGGTCGCGTGCGGGGCGCCGGGTGGCGCCAGGCCGGATGGTGCACGGGGGCGCGGCGCCTGCCCGGGTGACACCCGGGGACCGGATGGCGCCAGGCCCGCCGGAGCCGGCGCGATCGAAGAGGACATGATTTCGTCAAAATTCCGACAGCAAATTGCGTGCCAACTGTTTCTGGGCCCGCCTGATCCGTTAGGGATGTGTGGTGCGCCGCGTGAGACGCGGCGGATTGAACCCGTTTGTTGCCGAAGGTGTGGGATCGTCCGGCCAGATCCATGCCGAATACTGCCTACGGGCGGAAATGGGGTGTGAATGGGGGATAAATGGGTTGTAAATGGGGGGTTAATGGGGGGAATGGGTTGTCAACGGGCGCCCCCATAGAGGCATTGTGTACGAATTGTGCTTAACCCATCAGGCGCACGCTCGAAGAACAACAACTCTGTATTTACGCACATCCATGAAGACACCGATAGCGACAGTTTTGTACGTATCCAGGCCCGCCGGCAGCGTGGTCCGGTTCGATAAATCAAGTTCTTCACCTTATGCCATCGCCCGGGACCCGCCGTAACATCAAAACGTTGTCTATCGTTCCACCTACCGCGCAGAATAACATCCAAACGGTTTTTTACCACTTCAGCACCGGAAGTGATCACGCGTGGCGGAGGGATATCCCCCAGGCACAGTGAGGGCCGTATGATCCGTGGCGCCGAAGCCATGGTAAGAAAACCCGGCTTATCCGCCTGTTTCGATCTCGCCGACAGGCCACTTTGTCCGAAAACCCGACCTATCCGCCCGATCACGGACACCCGCCACAACACATCCCTTCCGATAGGCGGCAAAATCGGATAATCCCACAAATCCGCCCGGGCCAGCTGACCCGATTACCGTCCTTTTCGGACGAACCGCGGCCGCTTCAAGAACCCCCAGCCGCTCCCACCCCTTACTCCCCGGCACCGCGGCGTCGCTGCAGATACGCCAGCCCGAGCGGCGTGATCATCGTCCCCTGGCGCCCACGCGCCGGCGCCACCAGCCCCAGATCCTGCAGCACCTTCAACCGGGACCGCACCTGTTCCGCCGTCAACCGCTCGGAGGTCACTCGTTCCGCCAACGCCCGCCGGCCGAGCCCCCCGCGGGTTGGCCCCGCCTCCGCGAGCAACGCGAGGATCTCGAGGAGCACCGGCTGTCCGTCCAGCCAACCGAGATCCCGTCCGACGCCAGCGTCGCCCGCCTCCCCCTTGGCATCCTTTCCTGTCGCGTTTTGCGATCGCGCGGCCCCCGCCGCACCCTTCCTCCCACCAGCGTCCCCGGGCCTCGCGGCCCCAGCCGTCCCAGCCGTCCCAGCCGTCCCAGCCGTCCCAGCCGTCCCAGCATCCGTGGCTCCCTTCGCCGCCGGCGATGACCCTGACACACCCTCCGGCGACACACCGGCACCCGAAGCCCCGACACCCCCGCCCCTGACGCCCCCGCCAGCGCACGGCGCAGCGTCGGCGGCAGTTCCGCGAAACCCACCTTGCCTTCCGCGACGCCCTGCACGTACAGGGCGCAGTTCTGCAACTCGCGCACATTGCCCGGCCACGAATACGCCGTGAGCCACTGGCGCAGGCGCGGATCGAAGCGAAAGCGGTCGGCGTCGCCGAGAAAGTGCAGGAACAGGCGAAACACGTCCTCCAGGCGCTCGCGCAGGGGCGGGATCTCCAATGGAAACACCGCCAGGCGGTAGTACAGGTCCCGCCGGAATTGGCCCGACTCCACCATTTCCGCCAGATCGCGGTGCGTCGCCGCAATGACGCGGATGTCCAGCGATCGCACGCGCGTGCCGCCCACGCGCAAGATCTGCTTCTCTTGCAGCACCCGCAGGAGGCGGACCTGCACCGCCGGGCTGGCGTCGCCGATCTCGTCCAAAAACACCGTTCCCCCGTCGGCGAGCTCCAGGAGCCCCGCCTTGCCGCCTTTGCGCGCCCCCGTGAATGCGCCCTCCTCGTATCCGAACAGCTCGCTCTCCATCAACGTCTCCGGCAGAGCGCTGAAGTTCACCGCCACGAACGGACGGCCCGCGCGCCGGCTGGCATTGTGGATCGCTTGCGCGAACATCTCCTTCCCGACACCGCTCTCCCCGAGCAGCAGCACCGTCCCGTCCGTGCGGGCCATCTTTTGCGCCAGCGCCTTGGCCTCCAGGATGCGCGGGCTCTCCCCCAGGATGTCGTCCATCGTGTAGCGTGCCACATGCCCCAGGCTCCCGCCCGGCTTCACACTTCCGCCCGCCAGCAGCTCCCGGTAGAGCGCCACCATCTCCTTCGTCCACTTCACCGACAGCCGCTCCGCCTGGCGATCCAACTGCAACCGGTACAGGATCTCCACCACCGTCGTCACGTCAATCGTCCGGGTCCCGATGTCGATCACGCTTTTCACCGTCCCCGGCACCAGATGGCGCTTCCCCGGCGTGACCGCCACCGTCACGTGCTCCGGCACCGGCGATCCCGGCGACCACGGGATGTAGACCAGGTGGCCCAGGCCCGCCTCCTGCAGCAGCTCGCGCAGGGCGATGGCGTCCTGTTCAAACAGGATCACCAAGAGCACCGGCGTGCCCCTCGGCAGGTCCAAGAGGGGCTTGATGCGGCGCGGATCGAAGGAGCGGCGGCAGACCATCACCGGGCACGCGAGATCGCCCCATCGGCGCCGGAGCTCGTCCAGGATGGCCGGCGTCGACACCAGGCACAGATCCGCTTCCGGACGCGGGCCCAGCGCTTCGAGGCTGCGCGCCTCCAGCCGTACCAGGTCGCGCACGTCCTCGAGCACCTGGCGCAGCTCCGCCGAGAGCGATTCGCGCGCGTACTCGTCCGCCGTCACCAACACCAACCGCTTCATGCCGCGCACCTCCAGGTTCGTCCCCTCACTGGCTCCGATCTTATCACCGAATCCGGCGCCGCTGTTTCGAGACGCGTAGGAAAAACGAATCGGGTGTAGAAATGTAGACCTTGTCACACAAGTTTGAAAGGAGCATGCCCAATGACGACGCGATCCGGCGGCCACGCCGTCGTCGAGGTCCTCGCCCGGGAAGGGGTGCGGCACGTCTTCTCGGTCCCCGGCGAGAGCTACCTCGGCGTCCTCGACGGCCTGTACCAGCACCCTTCCATTCGACTGATCGTGAACCGCCACGAGGGCGGCGCGTCCTTCATGGCCGAAGCGTATGCGAAGGCCAGCGGCGAAGTGGGCGTATGCGCGGCGACGCGCGGTGTCGGGTCCGCCAACCTGGCCATCGGCCTGCACACCGCGATGCAGGACTCCACGCCCGTCGTCGCGCTGCTCGGACAGATCGAGCGCCCGTTCAAATACCGGGAGGCCTTCCAGGAGGTCGATCTCGCCGCCTGGTTCAGCCACATCTGCAAATGGGCCGTGCAGATTGACGACGCAGCCCGCATCCCCGAGCTGCTGCACCGCGCCTTCGCCGTCGCCCGATCGGGCCGGCCCGGCCCGGTGGTGGTGGCCCTGCCCCACGACATGCTGGAGGACTCGTGCGACGCGCCGGCCCTGCAACCGTACCGCATCCCCGCCCCCGCCGCGCCCGCCGAGGCCGTCGCGGAGGTTTGGGAGGCGGTGCGGCGAGCGGATCGGCCCGTCATTCTGGCTGGCGGCGGCGTCCTGCGCGCCGGTGCGACGCCGCAGCTGGTGGCGTTGGCGGAGCGCCTGCAGATCCCGGTCGTGACGGCGTTCCGCCGCTTCGACGCGTTTCCCAACACGCACCCGTGTTACATCGGTTGGCTCGGTTTCGGCCCGGCACCGCACGTGCTCGAGGCCATTCGGTCGGCCGACCTGGTGCTCGCCATCGGCACCCGCTTCTCCCAGGTGACCACGCAGGACTACCGGCTCCTCTCGCCGCAGTCCCGGCTCATCCACGTGGACATCGCGCCGGAGGTGCTCGGCCGCGTCTATCCGCCCTCGATCCCGGTGGTCTCCGACGCCGCCCGCTTCCTCGACGCCCTGCTCCGCCTGGTGCCCTCCGGCCAGCCGGAGTCCGCGGCCGCACGCGCCGCCTGGGTGGCGGATCTCCACCAGCGCTACCTGGCGCATTCGACGCCGCCCGCCGATTCCCGTGAGGACATGGTCGATCTCGACGGCTTCATGCACGACCTCAACCGCTTCCTGCCAGAGGACGCCATCCTCACCAGCGACGCCGGAAACTTCTTCGGCTGGCTGGTGCGGTACCGGCGGTTCGATCACCCGGGTACCTACGTCGGCCCCACCTCCGGCGCGATGGGCTACGGCCTGCCCGCCGCCATCGGCGCCAAACTGGCGCATCCTGACCGGCTGGTCGTCTCCTTCTCCGGCGACGGCGGCTTCCTCATGACCGTTCAGGAGCTGGAGACGGCGGTGCGGCACCAGGTGCCGGTGGTCGCGGTGGTCGTCAACAACCATTTGTACGGCACCATCCGCGCCCACCAGGAGCGCCAGTTCCCCGGGCGCGTGGTGGGCACCGAGCTCGGCAATCCGAACTACGCGGAGCTCGCGAAGACGTTCGGAGCCTTCGGCGTGCGGGTGACGAGAAATCAGGACGTGTTGCCCGCCCTGGAGGAGGCAGCGGCAGCCGGGCGGCCGGCGGTGGTCGAGGTGATGACCGATCCCGCCATCCTCTCGGTCAACCAGCGCAAACGCTGAAAGGAGGTCGTCGCCATGCCCGGTGCCTTGGCCGGCGTGCGCGTGTGCGATCTGTCGCGCGTGTTAGCCGGGCCCTTCTGCACCATGACCCTGGGCGACCTGGGAGCCGACGTCATCAAAGTGGAATCCCTGCAGGGGGACGACACCCGCGCCTGGGGGCCGCCGTTCGTGGGCGAGCACAGCGCCTACTTCCTGTCCGCCAACCGCAACAAGCGCTCCATCGCCGTCGACCTGAAATCCCCGGAAGGCCTCGAGGTGGTCCGGCGCCTGGCGCGGACGAGCGACGTGGTGATTGAGAACTTCCGCCCCGGCAAGGCAGCGGAATTGGGGCTCGGGTACGCCGAGTTGGCCGAACAAAACCCGGGACTCGTGTACTGCTCCATCTCCGGGTTCGGCCAGACCGGCCCGTACCGGGACCTGCCCGGCTATGACTTTGTCATCCAGGCCATGTCCGGGCTGATGAGCATCACCGGGTTCCCGGACGGGCCGCCCACCAAGGTCGGCGTCGCCGTCGGCGACGTGTTCACCGGCCTGTTCGCCGCCGTCGCCATCCTGGCAGCGCTCCGCCACCGGGATCGAACCGGGGAGGGCCAGCACATCGATCTGGCGCTGATGGACGCTCAGATCGCGGCCCTCGTCAACATCGCCAGCAACGCACTGGCGGGCGTGGTGCCGGGGCGGCTCGGCAACGCCCACCCGAGCATCGTGCCCTACCAGACCTTCCCGGCGGCGGACGGGGAGTTCGCGGTGGCGGTCGGCAACGACGGGCAGTTCCGCCGCCTGTGCGCCGCACTCGGCCACCCGGAGTGGGCGGAGGACCCGCGGTTTCGCACCAATCCCGATCGCGTCGCCCACCGGGATGCCCTGATTCCTTTGTTGGAGGAGGCGTTTCGGCAGCGGGATCGCAAGCATTGGATGGACGTGCTCACGGAGGCGGAGATCCCGTGCGGGCCCATCCAGACGGTGGATGAGGTGTTTCGCGATCCGCACGTCCTCTCCCGCGGCATGCTGCGGACGGTGGCGCGGCCGGGCGGGGAGGAGACGCGGTTGGTCGGCAGCCCCCTGCACCTGTCGGCGACGCCGGTCGACACCTACCGCCACCCGCCCCGGCTCGGTGAGCACACGGACGAGGTGCTGAGGGAACTGGGGTACGGGGAAGAGGAGATCCGGCGGCTGCGGGAGGCCGGGTGCGTACGGTAAGGCCCGTCTCGGTGGATACCGCACCGGGCTTTGACTCCGGTTTTCGTGGAGAGCGGCCCGCACTTGTATGACAGAGAGGAGCGAGATTGTGCTCGATTTCAGCCTGACGGAAGAACAGTTGGCCGTGAAGAACATGGTGCGCAAGTTCGTCGACGAGGAGATCCTGCCGCACATCCGCGAGTGGGACGAGCAGCATCACGTGGAGATGGGGGTGTTCAAGCGCCTGGCCGAACTCGGCCTGATGGGCGTATGCATCCCAGAGAAGTACGGCGGGGCGGGGATGGACTACAACACGTTGGCGATCGTCTGCGAGGAGCTGGAGCGCGGGGACACGGCATTCCGGACCGCCGTCTCGGTGCACACAGCGCTCAACTCCATGACCATTCTGCAGTGGGGCACCGAGGCGCAGAAGCAGAAGTACTTGGTGCCGCAAGCCCGCGGGGAGAAGATCGGCGCCTTCGGGCTGACGGAGCCGGGCGCGGGATCGGACGTGGCCGCCATGCAGTCCACCGCCGTGCGGGACGGGGACGTGTACATTTTGAACGGATCGAAGATCTGGATCTCCTTGGCCGACATCGCCGACCACTTCATCGTCTTCGCCTACACCGACAAGAGCAAGCGCCACCACGGCATCTCCGCGTTCATCGTGGAACGCAGTTTCCCGGGCTTCAGCAGCCGGCCCATCCGGGGCAAGCTCGGCATCCGCGCCGGCAACACGGGCGAGCTCATCTTCGACAACGTCCGCGTTCCGGTGGAGAACCGCCTCGGCGAGGAGGGCGAAGGCTTCAAGATCGCCATGTCGGCACTCGACAACGGCCGCTTCACCGTGGCGGCAGGGGCCTGCGGGACCATCGCCGCCTGCCTGGAGGCGTCCCTGAAGTACTGCCACGAGCGGCAGACGTTCGGCAAGCCCATCGGACAGCACCAGTTGGTGCAGCAGATGATCGCGAAGATGTCCGCCAACCTCGAGATCTCGCGCCTGTTGGTGTGGAAGGCCGGCTGGCTCAAGAACCAGGGCGTGCGCAACACCCGCGAGACGTCGCTGGCCAAGTGGATCGCCTGCGACGCGGCGTGGGAGGCCGCGAGCGACGCCGTGGAGATCCACGGCGCCTATGGCTACTCGAACGAGTACCCGGTGGAGCGGTACCTGCGCAACGCCAAGGCGCCGGTCATCTACGAGGGCACCCGCGAGATCCACACCCTGATGCAGGCGGAGTACGCCCTGGGCTACCGGGTGGACAAACCGTTGCGCAAAATGCTGCCGGCGTGGCCCTTCCAGGAGTGAACTGGAGCGGACCCAGGTCCGGCCGGGCGGGCCGAAACTGGGCAGGGGGGCTGCCGGCCCCGCTGCCCGGCAGGGCCCCCGGCCTTCACACATTCGCCCAGCGATCCGGGTGAAGAAGCGCGGCGGATCGCCGTATTCGCACCGTTGTACATTGCGCATGGGGGTTCAGTGGGGAGCGAATGGGGGAAATGGGTTGTCAATGGGTTGTGAATGGGGGGCCCACGACTGTCGTCGTCGAGTGGTAACAACTGAAGTGTCCTTATACATCCGGAACGTCTGGTCCATAAAAACCGATTTGCCTCTATTCGAACGGCCCTATGTGTCCATAGCAACCGTTTTGCATTTAACCAGGCCAACCGGAGGCCTCGCTGGCATCGATAACATAACATTCCCACTTTATCTATCCGCTCCTACGTCCACATAACACCAAAACGGCGTCTATCGCGTCTTCCCCACGTGCAGATAACGTGCATTCGGTTTTTACCACTTCTCACAAACGACTGCCCGCGCCCCGGCTCCCGCGCCCTGGCCTCCCGCGCCCCGGACTCCCTCGGCCCAGCCCCAACCCCTGCCTCAGCTTCCGCCCCCGCCTCTCCCTCCACAGCACATCGCCCCGGCAGGATTCCGCCCGCCGGGGCGATGATACAGTCCCCTGCAATCCTGTGAACCCCCTCCGAATGGCACAGTCAGATCCGCCACGGACACCGCTGACGAACGCCTATCGCTTGAACGACGCCGCACCGTCGTCCACGAACACGACGCTGCCGTTGACGAACGACGCCTCGTCGCTCGCGAGAAACGCCACCACGTTCGCCACCTCTTCCGGCGTTCCCGCCCGGCGCCGCATCTGCGCCTGCTCCACCGCAGCCCAGACGCGGGCATCCGCCTTCCATCCCGACACGATCCCGGTGTCGATCAACCCCGGCGCGATGGCCACCACGCGGATGTTGTATTTGGCCAACTCAAGCGCCGCGGCCTTCGTCATCATCGCCACCGCCGCCTTGCTGGCGTGGTATGCGAACTGCCGCCGATCCGCCAGAAACCCGTACACGGAGGCGGTGTTGATGATGACCCCGCCCTGTTCCCGCATCGCTCGGGCGGCCGCCTGGATGCCGTGGAACACGCCGTGTTGGTTGACGGCGATGACGCGCAGATATTCCTCCTCCGGCAGATCGAGCAGAGAATACGGCTGGCTCGTCCCGATGCCCGCGTTGTTGAACATGACGTCGATCCGCCCGAACGTCCGCACCGCCTCGTCCACCAGTCGAAACACCTGTTCCCGCACGCTCGTGTCAACTCGCACGAAGATCGCACGGCCGCCCGCCGCGCCGATGCGCGCCACCGTATCCTCGCCGGACTCCGGCCGTACATCCGCCACCACCACGGCGGCCCCTTCTTCCGCAAACCGAAGGGCGGTGGCCCGGCCGATGCCGCTGCCCCCGCCGGTCACCACCGCCACCTTGTCCTTCAACCGCATCTCCGTTCTCGCCTCTCCCTTGTTTATCCAAAAGCCCCGTCCCCATGCCTCTGTCTCTACTCCCCGCCGAACAGCCGCCGCGGGTTGTCCACAAACATCGTGTGCAACTGCGCGTCCGTCACCCCTGCCTGCCGCAAGACCGGGACGACGTCTTCGAACAGGTGTGTCGGGTGCCAGGAGGCCATCAGCGCCTGCACCTGCTCCGTCATCTTGAACGGGCGACCGCACCAGCAATTGACCGTGTCGTGGGACAGCACGATGCGATTCGCATGACCCATGCCGATGAGGCCAATCAGCACCGTCTCGCGCAGATGATCCATCGGGCAGCCCACGATGCCTTGCAGCCCGAATCGGTCAAACGCAATGGTGACGCCGTACTCCAGCGTCTTCCAGTGGTACGCCACATCCGTGTTGCCGTCCATATGGCCGATCACGATGCGGCTCGGATCCGCCCCCTCCGCGATCAACAGCTCCGCCTGCTCCGGACCCATCGTCCCCTCCTGGGTGTGCGTCACGATGGTGACGCCCGTCTCCCGTTGGACCCGCGCCGCCTGGCGGAAGAACATCTGCTCATACTCCGTAATGCCCCCTCGGCTGGAGCCCAGTTTGATGATGCCCGGCTTGATGCCCGTCTTGCCGATGCCCTGGGTGATCTCGGTCATGAACATCTCGTAGATCTCCGCTTCTGCGTCTCCGAACGCGCGGCGCACCTTGAAGTACGCGGGCGCCCCCTCCCCCTCGTAGTAGTAGCCGGTCGCACAGATGATCTGTAGCCCAGTCCGCTCGGAGATCTCCCGCAAAAACTCGGGATCCCGGCCGCAGTCGTTCGGCGTCGGATCGACCACCGTCTGCACCCCGTGCGCCTGCAACCGCCTGGCCACGTCGATCCCGATGCGCAGCGCCTCCTCTCGATCCAACGGCCCCAGCGTGACGTCCCCCTGGTACCCCGGATATCCGAATAAAAAGTGCTCGTGCATCAGGGTCTTGCCCAGTTGCTCCACCGGGACCGGTCCCGTGACCGTGTTCACCATCCGCGCCATGCCGCCGCCCCCTTTGTGATCTCGGTTCCGGACGCCGCGCCGCCCCTCCGGCCGGACCGACCGCAGTTACGGCACGGCCGTGTTTGACCCCCTGCTTCCCCGCTGTTTTCCCTCTCTACGCTTGCTCTATCCCTGCGCCTCTTGGTACCGCTTGCGCTCCTCCTCCTGCAAGAGCCGCCACATCACCTTGCCCGTGCCGGAGAGCGGCAGGGCGTCGACGAATGCCACCATCCGCGGGCACTTGTACGCCGCCATGTGCTCCCGCGACCAGGCGATGATCTCCTCTTCCGTCACCTGGCCACGGTGGGACGGCTTGAGGACGATGTACGCCTTCACCGTCTCTCCCCGGCGCGGGTCGGGCACGCCGACGACGCAGGCCTGCTCCACCGCCGGATGCCGGAAGAGGATGGACTCCACCTCCGTCGGCCAGACCTTGAAGCCGCTGGCGTTGATCATCCGCTTCAGGCGGTCGACGATGAAAAAGTACCCTTCCTCGTCGACGTAGCCGATGTCCCCCGTGCGGAAAAAGCGCTTGCCGTCCACCTGGACGAACGCTCGCTCGGTTTCCTCCGGCCGCCGCCAGTAGCCGAGGAAGACCTGGGGCCCCGAGACGACGATCTCGCCCTGCTCGCCGGGGCCCAGCTCGCGCAGGGTATCCAGATCGATCACGCGCGCGTCCACATCGAACACAGGTATGCCGGCACACTGCAGCTTCGGCCGGTCGGGTGGGTTGGAGTGGGTCTGCGAGATGGTCTCCGACAGACCGTACCCTTCCGCGTAGCGCAGGCCCGTCAGCTCGTACAGCCGCTCGCCGACGGCCTGTGGCAGAGGCGCGCCGCCGCCCCCGATGCGCTTGAGCGACGACAGGTCGTACTGGGGCAGGTTGGGGTTGGCGAGGAAGTCGACCACCATCGTCGAGATGTTGATCCAGCCGGTGCACTGGTGGCGAGAGATGAGTCGCCCGGCCAGATCCCGGTTCCAGCGCGTCATCAGGACGATGGTGCTGCCGGCGAAGATGGGCGCGTGCATGCTGTGCACCATTCCCGTGACGTGGAACAGGGGTAAGGTCGCCAGCACCACGGCGTCCTGGGTCATCGCCGACCAGACCACCCCGCCGACGGTGTTGGCCTGCACCGTGGCGTGGGTGTGCATGCACCCTTTGGGACGCCCCGTCGTCCCCGAGGTGTACGGGAGCACAGCGAGATCGTCCGGGGCCGCCTGCGCCGGCGCTGGGCGACGCTCCAGCGCCAGGGCGTCCCGCCAGGCGACGGCCGCCGCGTCGTGCAGAGGGATCCGGGGCGCCGCGACGAACTCGGGGGTGTCTGGATCCGCGTCTGGCCCGAGGTAGTCGGAATAGGCGGCCACCACCACCCGCTGCAGCGTCCCTTGCCCGACCAACGGCTGGATGCGCGGAAACAGCTCCTGCCCCACGATGGCCACCTTCGGTTCCGCGTCTTCGATGTAAAATACCAGCTCCTCCGTGACGTTCATCGGATTGACTGGGACCACCACGGCATCCGCGCGCAAGATGGCGTAATAGGCGACGACAAAGGAAGGGGAGTTCTGCATGTACAGGAGGACGCGGTCGCCCTTGGCGACACCGAGATCGTGCTGCAGAAACCCGGCCAAGTGGTTGACGTCCCGGTACAGTTCACTGTAGCGGATGGCGTGGCCATAGTAGTGGATGGCCACCTTGTCCGGGTAGCGACGGGCCGAGACCTCCAGGTTGTCGAACAGGGTGGTCCGCGGGACCGTCAGGGATTTCGGAACATCCTTCGGCCAAAATTCGAAATGGCGGTCGGGCACAACCCATCCCCCTTTCGTCAATCCATCCATTCGCCCACTTTCACGTGGCCCTTGAGCAGATTGCGCGAGATGATGTACCGCTGGATCTCGTCGGTGCCGTCGAAGATCCGCCACACGCGCATCTCCCGGTACCAGCGCTCAATCGGCAGCTCTTTGGTGTAGCCCATGCCGCCGTGAATCTGCAGGACCCGATCGCACACCCGGTTGGCCATATTGGCCCCGTACAGCTTTGCCATCGACGCCTGGTGGCGGTTGTCGAGCCCCTGATCCTGCATCCACGCGGCCCGCAGGGTAATCCACCGCGTCGCCTCAATCTCCACCGCCGAATCGGCGATCATCCACTGAATCGCCTGCCGCTCGGCGATGGGTTTGCCGAAGGTGACGCGCGTCTTGGCGTGATCGATGGCCATCTGCAGCAGCCGCTCGGCAGCCCCGACGCCGCGCGCGGGGATGACCCAACGGGCCTGGCCGATCCACTCCAGGCCGAGCTTGAATCCCCAGCCGACCTCGCCGAGCACGTTCTCCTCCGGCACCCGAACGTTCTCAAAAATGAGCGCCGCCGGATCCCACTCGCCCATCGTCGGGATCCGTTCCGAGCGCCAACCCATCTCGCGGTCGACGAGGAAGCACGTGATGCCCCGCGCGCCCCCTTTTCCTTGTCGGTGACGGCGAACACCATGGCGAAATCCGCCTCGTTGCCGTTGGTGATGAAGATCTTCTCGCCATTGAGCACCCACTCGTCGCCGTCCTTGACGGCGGTCATCCGGATGCTGCTGGGGTCCGAACCAGCCCCGGGCTCCGTCAGCGCAAAGCAGGAGCGCCGCTCCCCGTTGATGGTGGGGATGAGATACCGCTTCTTCTGTTCCTCATTGCAGTAGTAGAGGATGTTGTCGGCGGATCCGCCGAACGAGAAGGGCACAAACGTGCGGCCGAGCTCCATGTGCACCAACGCGGTCATCATGGCGCCGAGGTTCGCGCCGCCGTACTCCTCCGGCGTGTTGATCCCCCAGAAGCCCAGCTCCTTGGCCTTCAACTGCAGGTCTTTCAACTGCTCGCGGGTGATGCCCGGTTTGCCCTCGCGCTCGTTGCGCAGGACTTGCGGCTCGAGTGGCATCAGCTCCTTTCGCACGAACTCTCGTACCGTCCGCTGCACCATCTTCTGCTCCGGAGTCAAGGTGAAGTCCACAGATGTAACCCCTTTCATGTTGTAACGAATGTTCGGTCGGTAGACTCATCATAACCTTTCGATATTTATGACGGGACTCCTGCCGGTCAGAACCTGCTCAATCGACCTTTTTTTTCGCAGATCTTGTTGACACTTGTCGAACAATGTCTGATAATCTACGAAAGACAGAGAAAGATTTTCGTAACATACATAGAAAGTGTGACAATGGCAAACCAGTGGAAACGCTGGGACGCAAAGCCACGGGTCTACGGACGAATGTCTAGGACAGCCGGGCTGCCACACGGAACGCCGATAGGAAGCGGCGATGGGCAGCCCTGCGCATGTTTGCAGGGCTGCCCGTTTTTGACGTGTGCGGAGTCACGCATACAGGGGTGCTTTTCATTCCATGGGCCGGGTGATATGAAGTGAAACTTGTCGGCGTACGGCGGCTTCTTTCGGCATGGGCTTCTTTGCGTTGGAAGTTGCTATCGATCTCACCGGCGCTGCTCATCCTTCCCAGCCTCGTCCTCGGGGCCGGCCTGCGGCGCCACCCAGCAACAGCTCCACACCTCGGAAGACCTCAATCTCTGGGCTATTTATCCCCAAAGCGGCATGGTGCTCGGCCGCGAATACATCCGCCTGGTCAACCAGGGCGGCGGTTATCACTCCTACGCTTGGCCATTTCCCAACGCGCAGCAGTTCCGAGAAGAGATCCTCTACATCCGATCCCATCTGGGGCTGAAACGTCGCCGCCGGATCGTAGCGGGTGGATTTCATCCCCCCGATCCGCGCCGCAGGTGCAGCTGCAGTCGTTGGTCGCCCGTTTTCAGAGATGAAAGAGAGGTGAAACCCATGGCCTTGGCATCCTTTACGCACGACGCAACCTTGCCTTCCTGCGGTGATGAGAAGGCACTGTCGCTCCTGAACGACGAGGCGTTGATCAGCGCCTATCGCAGCGGCAATGAACAAGCCCTTGCGCTGTTGTTCGAGCGCTACCGGCCTTTCATACAGTGGAAGTCACGCATGTATTACATGAGCGGCGGCGACCGCGAAGACCTCGAGCAAGAGGCGCGCATCGGCCTGTTTGAAGCCATCGAATCGTATCGCCCAGGTGGGCCCCCGTTTGGGCCGTTCGCTCGCATGTGCATCACGCGTCAGATCCTGCAGGCGGTGAAGGTCGCCAACAGCCGAAAGCACCGGCTCCTCAACACCGCGATCTCCCTCGACGCGCCCGTGCGCGGCGAGTACGACGAGGATCGATCCCTCGCCGAAATCCTCGCGGATCCGTGCACACCAACTCCGGAGGACGTCGCCATGGCGCGGGAGCACCTGCACGGAATCCGAGACGCGTGCGACACGCGCACGCTCCCGTTGGTGCGCAGAAACCGCCACGACACGCGTCTGACACCCCTGGAGCGGGACGTGCTGTTCCTCTTCGCCGTCGGATACTCGTATCACGAGGTGTCCGAGCGGTTGCGGAAGAGCAGCAAGGCCGTGGACAACGCTCTGCAGCGCGCGAAGAAGAAACTCGCCCAGCACCTGTCCCGCGCATGACGGCGGAATCAAGCGATAGCCCAGCGCGGCCAGCGCGCGGCGGCCGGACGCCCCCATGGCGTCCGGCCTTGTCGTACGAAGGCCTCTGTTCACTTGGCCCGGATGTAGTACACCCGCGTCGCGCCGTCCCGCTGCTCCGACAACAGTTCATGCCCATGCGCCCGAACCGATTCAGGGATGTTGATGAACGATTGCGGGCAATCGGTGATGACCTCGAGCACCTTGCCGGACCCGATGGCCTCCAGCGCCTCCAGCGTGTACAGCTCCGGGTACGGACAGGATTCTCCCCGCACATCCAGGCTTCCATCCGCATACACCCGCGTCTTTTCCCCCACGCCGCATCCTCCTCACGCAGTGATTTCGTCCGCCACGGCCACGCGCCGCTGCGCCAATCGGCGGTGGAACGTGTGCTCCCGCCACACCACCAGGGCATACAACATGGCGAGGAACGCGAAGGTGGCGACGATGCCTCCCGTCCATCCGAGGGCGTGCAGCAGATTGACCTCCGGCGCGCCCCCGACGAGCGTCCGGTACACCCCCCAGTGGTCCCAGCTGTACGCGAGCACCGTGGCCCCTACGATGTTGCCGGCGCCCACCGCTGCGAACTGCAACTGGCCTTCCATCAGCCGGTACATCCAACCGGTCTCGCATCCGCCAGCGATGACGATCCCGATGCCGAACATCACCCCGCCGATGGCCGACCCAACACTCGCCCAGTGGATGACGGGCGGCACGCCCTTGTCAATGAATACTGCTGTCCCAACGGTCTGGACGGCCATCCCGGCAAGGATGGCTTTCGCCATTTTCCCCTTGCCGAACAGCCACAGGTCCCGCAGGCCGGACGTGAAGCAGATCTGGCCTCGCTGAATGAGCACGCCGAACGCGGCCCCGAACAGGGCAGCCAATCCCATCAGGGCCCGGTGATCGAACACATTCCACCCGATGCACACCAGCAGGAGCACAACACCGGCCGCTCCTGCGTACAGGTGCCACCTGGCGGTCCCCCGATCCGGCCCTCGTTTGGCCACGGGCCGCACGCCGAACTCCAGTTTCGGCTTCCCCTTGAACAGGGGCAGGACGGCCAGCTTGACGCCGATGTACGTGCCCAGGGCGGTCCCGCCGATGAACAGCCACGCGTGCAGGCTGAATTGAGGTAGTCCCGTAAAGAACGCCGCCAGGTTGCAGCCCATCGCGAGCCGGGTTCCAAATCCGGCCATCAGACCTCCGACGAAGGCCCACAGCCATCGCCGGTATTGGCGCGGCGTGCGGATCTTGAAGTTGCCGCTGAGCAGCGCCGCGCACAGGCTGCCCCACAGCATCCCCAGCACCAGCCAACCGTCCGTGCGGTCGAGTGGCCCGCCCTTCAACTTGATGGCCTGAAAGTACGCCCAGTGGGACGGGTCGACCCCGAACAGCTGAAGCGCGTTTCCACCCCAACGCGTGAACTCCCCCGTCACGGCCCACAATGTCCCGGTCAATCCGAAGTAAAACGCGGCGAACACCCCGGCCATGACCAGCACCGACGTCGCGTTCCAAAACCGACCGAACACCCGGTCATAGGCCTGTTTGAAAGACGCTGCCAAGGTCGGCATCGTATCCCCCTCTCATGGCCCCGGGGGGCGCTGGGCTTCGCTCATGCTGCGCGAGTCGCTTCGCCCGACACCCCCCGGGTCCTTCCTGTCGAAAGTGGATGGCGCGAGCGGCCTCTCCGCATGCAGCACCAGGCCCCCGCTCAGCCTTCCCGCAGGTCCGGGCGGGACGGGCGGAGCGTCTTGCGCAGCACAAGCGGAGCCCGTCCCGCCCGGACCCCACAAGCGGAGCCCGACGCCCCTACGCCCTATAGCTTCCTCAACAACACCTGCCGCACGGTGTGATCCTCCGCCTTCTCCAGAATCAGGTGGGCGCGGTTGCGGGTCGGCGCGATGTTCTCCCGCAGGTTGACCGCGTTGATCTCCTCCCAGATGCTGAGCGCCGTGCGCTCCGCTTCTTCCGCCGTCAGGTCCGCGTAGCGGCGGAAGTAGGATTTCTCGTCGCGGAACGCCGTCTCCCGCAGCGTTTGGAACCGCTCCACGTACCAGCGCTTGATGTGCTCCTCCTTGGCATCCACGTAGATGGAGAAGTCGAAGAAGTCAGAGACGAACACCTGGGGTGCCCGTTTTCGGCCGCCGTCCGGGTTGGTCTGCAACACGTTGAGCCCTTCGAGGATCATGATGTCCGGCTGGCGGATGCGGATGAACTCCCCGGGCACGATGTCGTAGGTCAGGTGCGAGTACACCGGTGCCAGCACCTCCGGCTTCCCCGACTTGACGTCGGCGACGAATTGGATGAGCCGCCGCACATCGTAGCTCTCCGGGAACCCCTTGCGCTTCATCAGGCCCCGTTCCTCGAGGACCCGGTTCGGGTAGAGGAAGCCGTCGGTGGTGACGAGATCGACCTTGGGATGATTTGGCCACCGGGCGAGAAGCGCCTGGATGATGCGCGCCGTCGTGCTCTTGCCCACGGCGACGCTCCCCGCGATCCCGATGATGTACGGCACCTTCGCCTCCAGATGCCCGAGAAACGTGTTCGTCGCCTGATACAGATTCTGAGTCGCCGCCACGTACAGGTTGAGCAGGCGCGAGAGCGGCAGGTAGATGTCGGCCACCTCGTCCATGGAGACCCGCTCGTTGATGCCCCGCAACTGCTCCAACTCCGCCTCCGTCAGCGGCAACGGCGTCGAGTCGCGCAGGTGGCGCCATTCCTCGCGGGAAAAGGTGATATACGGCGAAAACCTCTGCCTGGTTCCCTGGTTCGTCATACGGTTCCTCCTCTGGAGTTGGCCGCGGTCACCGTGCGCGTGAGCCGGGACAACCGCATCTGCAGCCCCATTGCCAATACGGCGAATCCGAGGATCATGGCGATCACCCCGCGCCACGCAAACGCGCTCCAGAACAATCCCCCGACAAATCCGCCGACGCTGGACCCCATATAGTAAAAGAGGAGATAGAGGGAAGACGCCTCCGCCTTGTTCCCGGCGGCACGCCACCCCACCCAGCCGCTCGCTATGGAGTGGCTCGCGAAAAACCCAAACGTGAACACGGCCAGCCCCAGCGCTTTCCACACCAAGCCCGTGGGAAGCGTGATGAGGGCCCCCAGAGCCATCGTGATCGTCCCGATCCACAAGGTCAGATGACGCCCATGGCGGTCGGCCACCCGCCCCATCCAGGCGGAGCTGAACGTGCCCACCGTGTACACGACAAACAACCACCCCACCGCGCTTTGGCTCAACCGGTACGGCGGGGCCATCAACTGATAACCGATGTAATTGTACAGAGCGACCTGCCCGCCCATCAACAGAAACGCGATGCCAAACAGGCACAGCAAACCTGGATCTCGCAGGTGTCCCGCATACACCCCGAGGGCCCGGCGAAACCGCCGGCGAACAGGTTCATTCACTCGCCGCGGCTGAAAGTTTCGGGCGACGGGCAAGATCCACCAGAACACCACACCCAGGACCACGCCAAGGGCGCCGAGAAATCCAAGCGCCCACCGCCACGACAGCCAGTCGCTGATCATCCCGGTGATGATCCGCCCGGACATCCCGCCCACCGTATTGCCGGCGATGTACAGGCCCATCGCGTATCCGAGGCTCTTGGGCTCCACCTCCTCTCCCAGGTACCCCATCGCGATCGACGGCAATCCCGCCAGCGCGATGCCCTGCAGGGTGCGGACCACCAACAGGCTGGCAAAATCCTGGACCCACGCGGAGATGAGCACCAAGACGGCCGAAGCCAGAAGGGAGAAGGTCATCATCCGCTTGGGTCCATACCGGTGTGACAGGGACGCCATAAACAGCATCCCGATGGCCAACGCCGCGGTGGTCACCGACAGCGACAGGCTGGAGACCGCGGGAGAGACTTGAAAGTGTTGGGAGAACGCAGGCAATAAGGGCTGGATACAGTACAGGATGGTGAACGTCACCCAAGCGCCGATGAAGAGCCCGAAGCTCGCCTTGCGAAACTCCGGAGTCCCCTGCTGAATGTAAGTCACTTGCATCGCTCCCGGCATTCGGTCGTCACGTTCCTATGATGTTCCCAAATCCGCAAAATGGCAAGCACCAGGGCGCTCAAGCCGCGTCCCAGTGGACGTCCTGCTCGCCTTCCAGATGGCCGGCACGCCCCTCCCGCGGAATGAAGGGGGCCCGGCCGCATCGTCTTCCCGCAGCTGCCGTTACAAGAGCGTGAAGTGGGTGGGGCGGATGGAGTTCACCACGGATCGACAGATCGGGTACTGAGAACAAAGGGGATACGATTTGAACGGAGAACTGCCGGGCGGATTCGGGTGCGCGGGACAGATGAGGAGGGGGAGGCGGGCCGGTGGGCCCGCCCACCGAATCCCGCGCATACGCACGCGCACGGGACAGCTCGGTGGAGGTGCCCACAAGACGCCGTTCCCTCAACCCCTACCACCCCAGCGCTTTCTTGCCCGCCTCCAGCGCCTGGATGATGCGGTCCACGTCGTACACCGCCCCGCGCCAGGTGCCGCCGCTGACGTTCTGCAGCGCCGCCCACAGACGCGTGTCGTCCGGCAAATCCGGGTCCGGGCACAGCCCCGGGTGCGGGTCGCGGCGCGCCAAAATCGCGTCCCCATCCGCTGGCGTCCCCGGTTCGTCCCCGTCGCCGACGAAGTTCACCCGTCCCTCGAGGCGGTTCAGGTCAATCTCCACCTCAATCCAATCGCCGTCGCGCAGCTTCCCGATGGGCCCGCCCGCCAGGGCCTCCGGCCCCACGTGGCCGATGCAGGCGCCGGTCGACACGCCCGAGAAGCGCGCGTCGGTGATGAGGCACACATGCTTGCCGAAGGGCAGGTGCTTCAAGGCCGACGTGAGCTGGTACGTCTCCTCCATCCCCGTGCCCGACGGCCCGCGCCCGGCCAGCACCATGACGTCGCCCGCCTGGATGTCGCCCCGTTTGATGGCCGCGATCGCATCCCGCTCCGACGTGAACACCTTCGCCCGGCCCCGATGGCGGTAGACGCCGTCCGCGTCGACCACCGACGGATCGATAGCGGTAGACTTGATCACCGACCCCTCCGGTGCGATGTTGCCCACCGGGAACGTCACCGTCGACGTGAGGCCGCGCGCCCGCGCACGGTCAGGGCTCATGATGACATCGTCCGGATCGATCCCGTCGGCCTCCTTCAACCGCGCCCGCACCGCATGCCTGCGCTCCGAGTCCTCCCACCAGTCGAGCACGTCGCCCAGCGTCACGCCGGCCACGGTCTTGACCGACGTGTCGATCACGCCGAGCCTCCGCAGGTGCAGCATCACCTCGGGAACCCCGCCGGCGAGGAAAGCCCGCACCGTCGGGTGGTACTCCGGCCCGTTCGGCAGGACGCTCACCAACCGCGGCACCTCCCGGTTGACCCGGATCCAATCGGCCACCTCCGGCACCCGGCAGCCAGCCGCGTGCGCGATGGCCGGGATGTGCAGCAACAGATTGGTCGATCCGCCGAACGCCGCGTGCACCACCATCGCGTTCTCGATGGCCGCGTCCGTCAGGATGTCCCGCGTCGTCCAGCCGAGCTCCAGTAACTGCAGGGCGGCGCGCGCCGACTGACGTCCGATCTCGAGCCAAATCGGCTGCCCGGACGGCGCCAGCGCCGAGTGTGGAACCGCGATACCGAGGGCTTCCGCCACCACCTGGCTGGTCGCCGCCGTGCCGAGGAACTGGCAGCCCCCGCCCGGCGTCGCGCACGCCCGGCACCCCACCTCCGCCGCCTCCTCGAGGGAGATCTCGCCGTGGGCGTAACGCGCCCCGATGGTCTGCACCTTGCCCGCGTCCTCTCCCTCTTCGGCGGGCAGCGTCACCCCGCCCGGTGCCAGTACACAGGGCAGGTGGTGCGTGGAGGCCAGCGCGATCATCATCGCCGGCAGCCCCTTGTCGCAGGTGGCCACCCCGATCACCGCGTGGCGCGTCGGCAGCGATCGGATCAGCCGGCGCATCACCATCGCCGCGTCGTTGCGGTACGGCAGCGAGTCAAACATGCCCGCTGTGCCCTGGGATCGCCCGTCGCACGGATCGCTCACGTACCCCGCGAACGGCACCCCGTCGGCGGCCTTGACCTCCTCCGCCGCCGCCCGGGCCAACAAGCCCACCTCCCAGTGGCCGGTGTGGTACCCGAGTGCGATAGGCGTCCCGTCCTCCGCCCGTATCCCGCCCTGCGTACTCAGGATCAACACCTGCCGGCCGTGCAGCCGCGACGGGTTCCACCCCATCCCGACGTTCTGCGTCCAGCCAAACAGGTTTCCGCTCGGTTCATTCAATAACATCTCCGGCGTCAGCGGCAGCTGCCCTGCCGGGCCGCGTGCTTTCGTCTGAATCTGGTATTGCGCTGTATCCGTTGAACCGATCACCCGTGCCAGGGAACCCGTCTTCTCCTGCATCCATCTCGCTCCTCTCTCCTGCGGTCGTCTGCCGTCGATCGTCTGCCATCGTCGTCCGAGCCCCGCTGTCCGAACGTCCCCGCCATCGTGAACGCTTCCGAATAAGAACGCAGCGGTACGCGGTGCAAAGTCCTATGGGGGAAATCCCCCCTGTCATCCTTATTAGCAAAAATCGCGCCAACTCACTCAGCGTTCCCGCGCCTGGGAGTTCGTCCATACCCGCTGTCCCGGGGATGCATATATGTGTCTCAGTGAAAGGAGGGAGTGAACATGGTGACACGAGCGCATTGCATGCGCTTCATCGGCCAACCTGTCGTGTTCCGCACGCGCGACGGAGCGCTGCACCACGGCGTGCTGCACACCGTCACCCATGACGGCATTTACGTGCGGCCGGTACGCGGCGCAACGACCCGGCTGGCCAGCGGGACCCTGGCTCATCCGGACGTACGCCTGCTGGGGCAACTGCCCGCCGAGAGACAAGGCCAGGCACCCGGTGTCGCGGGCGACGTGACGCAAGCCTGGTGGCCGTTCTTCTTCTTCCCGTTCTTCGCCCTCGCGTGGCTCGCTCTGGCGCCATGGTGGTGGTGGTGACCCACGGGGCTAAGTGACTCTGCCCATCCGGCCGCAGCCTCCGTCCTGCGGCCGGTTTCGCGTCTCATGACCTGCGATCCCGCGTCCAAACCGGGGTTCCTCCCATCCGCCCGCACCGGTATAATGGCCACAGGAGGTTCATGCAAGCGTTTCCAATCGCGATCTGAATGGGTTGGAGCGGGACGGGAGCGCATAGCGAGAGGGGAGCGGTTCGGCATGAAGAACGAGCTGGAGACGCTGAAGACGTGGTTGGCGGACAGCCGCCGGATCACCGTACTGACCGGGGCCGGCATGAGCACCGAATCCGGCATCCCTGATTTTCGATCCGAACAAGGCGTCTGGCAGGACGAGACGCTCCTCGAAGCGATGACCGACCATCACCTGCGCAACGACCCCGAGGATTTCTGGCCCAAATACAAGCGCACCTTCCTGCGCCCCGAATACCTCCGCGCCATGCCCAACGACGGCCACCTGGCCTTGGCCCGGTTGGAGGGCCAAGGCAAAGAGGTGACCGTGATCACGCAAAACGTCGACGGCTTACATCAACTGGCAGGCAGTACGCGGGTGTGGGAAGTTCACGGCAGCGCCCGGCTGGCACGCTGTCCCCGGTGCGGATCGGAGTATGGCCTCGCGCACATCCTCGCCGAGGACGTACCCCGGTGCACCTGGGAGGATGCCAAAGGCGCCGTCTGCGGACGCGTGCTGCACCCGGATACGGTCTTATTCGGCCAGCCGGTGCGCCACTACGATGAGGCCCTATACGCCGTCCGCGCCTGCGACCTGCTGCTCGTGATCGGCACCTCCCTGACCGTGGAGCCCGTCGCCAGCCTGCCCAAGTTCGCAGACCGCGCGTCGACCCGGATTGTCCTCGTCAACCTGGACGAAACCGGCTTCGATCCACACGCACATCTGGTCATCCGCGCCAAGGCCGGCGAGGTGCTGCGCCAGGCTGTCCTGGAAGGCGGAGCGGCGACCGCCTGAACGCCGGCCGGCCTTCCCGAGCCCCAGCCAGTACACTCTGGCGGACGGCACGGCCCGCCGCCACACCCCGGCAGGCCGCCTGCGTCAGGTCCCGCTCCGGCCGGCCGCCTGAAGCCGCACGTCCCGGACGCGCCACGCGCGACCGGTCCACCTCGCCAGCGCACGCACAGACAGTACCTCCGGGACCTCATCCGCCAGTCGTGACAGGCGCAGCAGGAGATCGGGGAGCAGGTCGGCACCGGGATCGTCCGCATTCATTAACACACCGGCCATCTCACGCGCGTCCAGGTCGGTGATGGGGACGAGGCGCACGCACGTGCGCGGAGGCCGGATCCCCTCCGGATCCCACGTGGGCTCCGGCGAATCTGCCCGGCGGGCGAAGACCAGGGGGCCGAACAGCGGATCGACATCGATCCCCAGCACCAGCACAGGGCTCCCAGCCCTCTCCTCCACTTGATCCGCCTCGTCCGCCTCCGCCACGATGCCCGCGCAAGCCAAAACCGCGTAGGCCTCTTCCGCGCTGAGCCAGCGCGCATCCTCGCCCTGCGCCGCCCGTATCCGCTGGCGCGCCGTATCGCACGCGATCCCCGCGAGGTCTGGAATGCGCCCCGGTGTTTTGGCCCGGTACTCCGCGTACTGCACCGCTTTCGCCAAGGCCCGCACCGCCTGCTCCGGGAACGGATACACCGGCACCCGCTGCACGCCCGCGTCTAAGGTCCGCACCATGTACTCGCCCGTCGTGAGGAAGGTCGCGATCACGGGCTTGGCCTCGCCCGCCCCCGCCGCAGCCCTCCCTGCAGTCGGGGCGGCCCCCGCCGCCTCTCGGATGGCGTCCTGAATCGCCTGGGCGACCGCCTGCTCGTCCCGGGACCCGACCGGGACAAACAGGACCAGCACCGCGTCCACCTCCGGATCGCGCAGGACCTGCGGCAACACCAGGCGGTACCCTTCCGCCAAGGCCTCGAACCCGAGATCGATGAGGGGCGACACGAACTCGAGCCCCTCCCGGCGCAGGGCGTCCACGGCGATGACCGCGCCGCCCGCCGAGTTGGTCACCACAGCCACCCGTCGGCCCTTCGGCAGGGGCGCAAACGCCAGCAACACCGCGGCGTCGAACAGCTCCTGCAGCGTGTCCATCCGCAGGATACCCGTCTGTTGGAACAGCGCCTCCACCGCCGAGTCGCTCGCCTGCGCCGCAGCGGCGCGCGCCTCCGACACCATCGCTCCGGCCGGCGTGCGCGCGCTCTTGACCACCAGCACCGGTTTGCGCCGCGTCACCCGCCGGGCGATGCGGGAGAACTTGCGCGGGTTTCCGAACGACTCCAGGTAGAGGACCACCAGGTCGGTGGCGGGATCGTCCTCCCAGTACTGCAGGACATCGTTGCCCGAGACGTCCGCCTTGTTGCCGAGGCTGACGAAGCTCGACACGCCGATACCCGCCCGCTCGGCGTACTCCAGGATGGCCACGCCGAGCCCGCCAGAGTGGCTTGCGATGGCCAGTCTCCCGCGCCGCAGGGGATGCGGGGCGAAGCTGGCGTTCAGACGGACGTCCGGATCGGTCGTCAACAAACCCAGGCAGTTGGGTCCGATGAGCCGGCACCCGGCCGCGCGAAGGCGGCCGACCACCGCGTCCTGCAGGGCCCGGCCCTCCTCCCCCTGTTCCGCGAACCCGGACGAGAGGATGGTGACGGCGCGCACCCCTGCCTCGACGCAGTCGTCCACCACCGGCAGCACCTGGCCGGCGGGTACGGCGATGACGGCGAGATCGATCCGATCCGGCACCTCCCCCACCGATGGATACGCCTTGACCCCGGCCACCGCCTCCGCGTGGGGATTGACGGGATACACGACGCCGCGAAAATTCCCTGCGATCACGTTGCGCAACAACAGGTGCCCAAGGCTGTCCGGGTCCCGCGAGGCGCCGATCACCGCGACCGTGCGCGGCCGGAAGAACGGGTGCAGCGACGCGGCCGTCGCCAGCTTCTCGCGGGCCTCCTTGAGGGCGCGTGATCGCTCCGTCTCCCCGAGCGGCAGCACCAGGTGGTACTGGTTGTATTCCAGCCGCCGTTTCACCTCGTAGCCGCTCGAGTGGAACACATCCAGCATCTTCTGGTTCTCCGCCAGCACGTACGCCTCGAAACGGGTGAACCCGTGCCGCCACGCCCGCTGCGCCAGGTGCTCGAGCAGGAGTGTCCCGAGCCCCTTGCCCTGCAGCTCGTCGTCCACCAGGAAGGCCACCTCGGCCGTGTCTTCGTCCACCGGGGTGTAGGTGCCGATGCCGAGCGCGCGATCGCCCGCCACGCACAGCAGCGACAGCCCGTCCGGGCCTCGCCCCTGCACCATGCCGCCGATGGCCTCGTCGCTGACCTCCCGCACCATGTGGAAAAACCGGAGGTACAGCGAATCCGGCGAGGCGCGCCGAAAGAGATCGCGGATGAGCGTTCGATCCCGTTCGTCATCCCGCGCCTCCCTCAGTTCCGCCACCCGGCCGTCGCGCAGAATCACCCGCGCCATGATCGCCCCTCCTACGCCATCACCAGCAGCACCTTCCCGAGCGTCCCGCGGTTCTCCATCACGGTGTGCGCCTCTGCCGCCCGCTCCAGCGGATACCGTCCGCACACCGGCACCTGCAGCCGCCCCGTGGCCACCAGTTCCAACACCCGCTCCGCCGAAGCCCGCAGCGCCTCTGGTCGGAACCGGCGGGTCGTGCCCATGCTGTAACCCAGCACCGACCGACAGGTGTTGTGCAGCTCCGCGGTGTCCACCTGCCCGTACGCGCCGCCGGCATTCCCGTACACCGCCAGGCGTCCGAACCGCGCCAGGCAGCGCAGGTTGTCGGCAAACGCCGGCCCTCCCACTGCGTCGAGGATCACGTCGGCGCCGCGCCCGTCCGTCGCCGCCAGCACCGTATCGGCGAAGCCGCCCGCCGAGTAGTTGATCACCACATCCGCCCCATAGCGGCGGGCGTGCTCCGCCTTCCCGTCGCTGCCCACCGTGCCGATGACCTGCCCGGCGCCGAGGATCTTCGCCAGCTGCAGCGCCACCGTCCCGACGCCGCCCGCGGCGGCGTGCACCAGGACCGACTCGCCCGGTTGCAGCCGCGCCACCTTCGTCAACAGCTCGTAGGCCGTCACGCCGACCGTCGCCAGCGCCGCGGCGGTCTCCAGGTCCACCCCGTCCGGCACGGGATACGCCAGCGCCGCCGGCGCCAGCGCGTACTCGCTGTAGGCACCGCCCTTCGGGAACGCCATCACCCGCTGGCCAACGGCCAGCCCGGTCACCCCTTCGCCGACGGCGTCGATGGTGCCCGCGAGATCGATCCCCGGCACGAACGGCGGCTCCCCAGCGTGATGATATTTCCCGTAGCGCGCCTTCACGTCCGCAAAATTCACGCTCGCCGCCGCCACCCGGATCCGCACCTCGCCAGGCCCGGGCTCTGGCACCGGCTGCTCGACCACTTCCAACACATCCGGTCCGCCCAATCGGGATACCACCACGGCTCTCATGATACCATCTCCTTCTGGGGCTGGAATGCAGCGCTCATCGACTGACACAGGAGTTTCAAAATGAAACAAAGAGACAGCGTCGCGATTGGATCGCCGGCGTTCGCTCCGGCACGACTTCAGTATACCGAAAACTCAGTTCACTGTCCCACGGGCCCCGGACGCGGTACAATGGCTGACAGAACCAGAACCCAGGCGCGGGCGATTCCGCCGGAAAGGACGCGATCCCGTTGACACGCCAAGAAGCCTTCCAAAAAATCCACGAGGAGCGCAAGCGACAGGACCACCTGCATCCAGAATGGCACGGGCATCAGCACGGCTTGGTGGTGTTGGCGGAGGAGTTCGGCGAAGTGGCCAAGGCCCTGTACGAGTACCACCAGGACCCAACCGCCGACCGGTATGAGGAATTGAAAGAGGAATTGGTACAGGTCGCCGCCGTCTGCGTGCGGTGGTTGGAACATCTGGAGTGAGCCCGACCCGGCGCGCCGACCGGCGGAATGGTCGCTGATTTATCAACGCGAAGCAAGCCACCTTCACGCGTCTCTGCAGTACAATGGACGCATCCACAGGCGGCGAAGGAGGCGATCCACGGATGTCCCAAGGTCACCATGGGCGTACCGGCTGGCTGCGGTCGCTGCGCGGGTGGCTGTTCAGCGCATCCGTGCTGGCGTCCATTCTCGCCACCGTCGCCCCGGTGCAGCCATTGCGACAAGCCCTGCCACTTCTGGCTCTGCTCAGCTTGGTGGCCGGGTTTCCTGCCGCCGCTCGGATCTCACAGATTCTGACGGTCCTCTTTATCGCCGCCGGCATCGCGGCCTCGCGCGCCTCGGACACGTCCACGGCCACGCTCGTGAACGGCTTTGGCAGCATGCTCGGCCTGTTGACCCTGTTCTCGGTGGTGCCCGTCTTGGCCGTGCCCATTCAGCTCGGCCGCTACGATGCCCGTGTGGCGCGGCTTCTGAGCCGGCGATCCGTTCGCCCGCGCCCCCTCTACGCCACCATCGGAGGCCTGTCGTATCTGATGGCCAGCCTCATGAACATCGCCGCGGTGCCGATGATGTATCACACGGTGATGGGCCTGCTTCGCGGGTACGTGCCTGAACCACGCCGTTTCGCCCTCGAGAGCATCGTCACCTGCTACGCGCTCCCTTTGTCCTGGAGCCCCGTCGCCGCGGTCGTCGCCGTCGTCGTGCACCTGACCGGTGTCTCCTGGTTGACGGTCCTCCCGGTGATGCTCCTCACCAGCCTGGCCGGCGTGGCCGTGAGCACGTGGCTATCCCCTGTCCCTCGCTCCGCCCAGGGGATCGGCGCAGGGGTCAGACCCGATGGGACCACCTCCGCCTGGGGCAGTCCCGCGAAGGCTACCGCGGCCGACCACACAAGTGCCGCCGGCAACCGGCCCGTCCCCGCATCCCTGCCCGCATCCCTGCCCGCATCCCTGCCCGCATCCCTGCCCGCATCCCTGCCCGCATCCCTGCCCGCATCCCTGCCCGCATCCGCTGCCGAATCGGCACCCGAATCGGCGCCCAAGGGTGAGGGTTCGTCTGGCAGCGCGATCGAGCCCGACCGGCCCATCTGGCACATCGCACTGGCCGTGCTGCTGTTCATCCTCACCATGCTCGGCCTGGAGCGGTGGACAGGCTGGGGCATGCTGCAGGTCATCGGCGTCGTGCCCATCCCGTTCGCGCTGCTGTGGAGCCTTCTCATCCGGCGCGGGCGAGCGTTTCTGCGTGCCCTCGTTCAACAGCACCGCCAAGTGGCCAACCTGCAGAACCTGTTCACCGTCTTTACGGCTGCGGGTTTCTTTGTGCAGTCCGTGTCGCACTCCCCCTATATCAACGACATCGATCAACTGCTCATCCACGCTGCCCTCGCGATCGGCCCAGCCCTCTTCGTCGCGATCCTCCCGCTCATCCCCGTCGCCCTCTCCATGGTCGGGTTCCATCCGATTGTCACCATCACGCTGCTCAGTTCAGCCCTGCACCCCCAGGTGCTGCACATGTCCCCCATCTGGCTGTCGGTCGCCCTCCTCGGCGGCGGCGCGATCACGTTTGTCGTCAGTCCCTTCACGGCCACGCTCAACGTCGCCGCCGCAGCCAGCGGCGAACGCCCGTCCGTCATCATGCGCTGGAACCTGCGATTCTGCGCCGTGTACCTGGCCATGGTGATGGCGATCGCCGCGCTGGGGCAGGCTGTGGCGGGGTGAGAAGGCAGGGGAGGGCGGACGAGAGAGAAGGAGAAGGAACAGTAGGAGGGAAAGATAGGGAGGAGGGGAGGACGTAGCGGGGCGGAAGGGCCATGGGGATCGGTCGCCGTAGGGTCAGGGAGGAGGGAGGAAGCGAAGTTACAGGGCCGCGGCTGGAGGCCGCGGGTTAAGGAGAGACGCATGGGAGCCAATGCGAGCGACATCAGACGTCAATGAGGCCGCGGCTTGGCGTCACGGATCAACCCTATTCCGATTCGCCTTTGCTTAGGGAACCCAAGACGGTTCAATGGAGTCGCGGCTTGGCCCCGCGGATCAACGACGAGGGCGGCGAGTTAGCGCCCCAGGACGCAATCGGCTTCAATGGAGCCGCGGCTTGGCGCCGCGGATCAACGGGTGTGACGGTGTCTGCGATCGTGGCGGTGGCCTTGGGGGAGCTTCAATGGAGCCGCGGCTTGGCGCCGCGGATCAACGAGAAGCAGTATTGTGAATGGGCGCGAACACTCCCGCTTCAATGGAGCCGCGGCTTGGCGCCGCGGATCAACGACCTGCAGCACCAGTTAGCGGTGGCCCAAATGATGCTTCAATGGAGCCGCGGCTTGGCGCCGCGGATCAACCAAGAGTACCGTTTGTCTTGATGTAACCAGTGACGCTTCAATGGAGCCGCGGCTTGGCGCCGCGGATCAACGTGAGCAGGCGCAGGATCTTCTCTTGCGTTGGACGGCTTCAATGGAGCCGCGGCTTGGCGCCGCGGATCAACCCCTTCCCTTTTCAGGCCAGTCCCCAGGCGGAATTTCGGCGCACTTGCGCGAACCTCTCCGAGATCGATACGAACAGCACCTTCAAGCCATCCAAATTCTACCCGCAAATATCGAACACGTCCAGGTGTCACGGGGGTTTCACACATTGCGCGAACTCCCCGGCGTTGCGGCTTCGCTCCGGGTTCGCGCACAGCCGGACTGGTTTTCCAGAGCGCACAGTACCCGACGATCGCCCCCACGGCCATCCACGGTACGCCTCCATCCGCCATAACGTCACCCGATCGAAGCCCGCACACCCCATGGGGACCTCACTCCCAATCGCCCTTCCAAGGCTTAAGATCCCTTTCCACCTTAAGGTGGCACCGTCCCCGTGGGATAACAAACCATTCCACCTTATCGTCTCGCCGGCACACTGAATCATTGCAGTGTTGACGTTAAGCGGTCGGCGGTCCGGGCCCCCGAAGCGCAATAACGTAAATCTGTGCACTTATCCTCCTCGGTCGATCCCGCGGTAAAGTCAAACCACCATTTTATCTCCCACGCCGGCCTGCGAATGGCGCAAATTCACCACCTTAAAGCGGCTGGCAGAACGGAGTTCCCCGATGCAGAACACCACAGTGCCTCCGATCCCGCTGCCAGCACGGCCGCAACACCGCCATACCCCCGCACACCACCCCCGCACACCACCCCCGCACATCACCTCGCCACACACCGCCGCCTCCGCACCCGGCACCCCAACGGAGATCACCGCGCATGAACGTGCCCCGGCGCATCAGCAGTCCGCGCTCGCGCCAAGCCCATAAACACCGCCAGCGCCCCCACGTCGCACAGGGCAATGACCACACCCATCGGCAGGGCCGTCAACGCACCGCCCAGACCCGTCAGCGGTGCCGCCAGCGATCCCAGGGTCATCTGGCACGTGCCGATCATCGCCGATGCGCTCCCCGCCGACTCACCCTTGCTCTGCAGGGCCAAGGACGTGCTCGTCGTGCCCACCATGCCCACGCTGGCCACCGAGAAAAACAACGGCGGCAGCACCAAGAGCAGCGGCGCATGAGACGCCACCGCCGCGAACAGCAGCACGCCGCCCGCCGACGCCATCGACAGCCCGCCCAGCAGCACCCGGCGTTCCCCGAAGCGGGACGCCTGCCGGGCCGCGAACTGGCTCGCCAGAATGATCCCGACGCTGTTCACCGCAAACGCAGCGCTAAAGCCTTGCGGTGACACCCCGTACAGCTTCTGCAGCACGAACGGCGATCCCCCGATATACGCGAACATCCCCGCGTACACCAGGCTCTGCGCCAAGACGAAGCCCATAAAGACGCGATCGCCCACGAGATTCCCCATCACGCCCACCGTCTTCCTCAGCCCGCCGGTCAATCGGCGCTCCGGCGGCAGGCTCTCCGGCAATCCCAGGGCCACCCCCAGCCACATCAACGTACCCAGGACCGCCAGCACCACGAACACCCCGCGCCAGGACGTTACGCGCAGTAGCTGGCCCCCGACGATGGGCGCCAGGATGGGCGCCGCTCCGTTGACCAGCATCAGCATCGCGAAGAACTGTGTCAGGTGGTGTCCAGCGTAGTGATCGCGCGCGATCGCGCGGGCAATCACAATCCCGGTCGCCCCCGCGAGCCCCTGGACAAAGCGCAGCGCGAGCAGCCCCCAGATGGACGGCGTCACCGCGCACAGAACGGACGCCAGCACGTACACGCCGAGGCCGATGAACAGCGGCCGCCTCCTGCCCCGCGCGTCGCTGATGGGACCGCCCACCAGCTGCCCCAGGGCCATCCCCAAGAGGCACGCCGTCAACGTCAGCTGTACCAAGGACTGCTGCGTCCGAAAGTCATTCACCAAGGCCGGCAGCGCCGGCAGGTACATATCCATCGAAAGCGGCGCCAGGGCCGTCAGCGATCCAAGCACCACCGCCATCCATACCCGCCGCGCCCCTCTCGGCGCGGCCAGGGACTCCGTCTCCGTCACTCCGGCTCACCTCTCTCCAGCCATCGGGCGGCACTGCACCGTACCCCCCTGCAGGCCGCCGTCCGATCGAAAGCAAACCCGGCCGCAAAGCCCCTTGGAGAGGCATGCCACTGGCCGGAGCCGCTGGAGAAAAGTGTAGCACACTCACTGCCGCACCGGAGCGTTAGACCTCCTCCGGTTGGATGGTCTCCATCATCGCGAAGAAGCGGCTGTAGCCTTCAAATTCTCTCGGCGCGTAGACCGTCGCTGTGAACCAGGCCCCGCCGCTCTGGAAGATGACCGCCTCGATCGTGTCCGTCTGGTTGTACGCCACATAGTGAGTGGCCTTGGAGAGAAACGGGATCGATCCGTCGTCCCGCACCACCTGCGGCGTCGCGACGGCCTTCAACTGCGCCTCCACCTGCTTGCGGATCGTGTCCACAGTAGTTCCCGCCGGGTGGCGCTGCACGCGCATGAACACCTTTGCATTCGGCTGGAACAGCACCACATCCCGCCCCGGCTCCTCCGCGCTGGCCGTGCACTCCGGCAGCACATACATCGAGAACTGCTGGTTGTCGCTGCGGTACAACCGAGCCGTGGCCGATTCCGGATTCCCCTCCGCCGTCCAGCGGAGCACCTGGGTCGACGGGCGCGATCCCGCCGCCGTCCCTCTTCCCGCGGCCGTCCCTCTTCCCGCGGCCGTCCCTGCTCCCACCGTCCCCGCTCCCACCGCGGTCCCGGTCCTGTTCCCCGGCACGGCTTTCCCGGCCCCCTGCCCGTTCCCGCCGGCCTGGACGGCTCCGCTTCCCGCGGCCGCGGTCTGATTCGACTCCGGGTGCCCCGCACCAGGCTGCCCCGCAGCCGGTTGTGGCCCGCACGCCGCGAGGACCATCACGCTCAATACACTCATCCAACCCATCCACCGCTTCATATTGGATATACCTCCTTCCACTCCCCCCTGTAGACGGAGCCCCCGCATGCACTGTGACGAAGTTCAGGTCCGCCCTCAAAGACGAACCCCCGGGTGTCCTCCCCAGGGGTTCGTCTCTCGCCATCTATCTATTCACACGAAACTCATCCGTCCGTCTCGTCGAACGACGCCTCGACCACCGGCGCCTGCCGCTGTTCGCGCCGCTTAGCGATCTGCATCGCCTGCACCAGCACGTCCATATCGTGCTGCATCTCCTCGAACTGCTTCATCAAGTAGGATCGATCCCGCTGCATCTTCTCCAACTGCTGATCCCGCTGGGCAATGCGCTGCAGCAGCTCTTCCCGCTCCTGCCGCAGCCGGTCCAGTTCGCCATTCTCGTCGAGGATCTCGATGTTCTGCAGATACCGGATGAGTTCCCGCTTCGTCACCTGCGGGCGATCCCCCGCCATGGCGCTGGCCTGCTCCTGCAGCCCGGATATCGGTGTGGCCGCGTGATCGACCGCTGAGCGCCCCAGGGCATCCTCACCCGGCGCCTGCGCCTGGACGCCCGCGTGCGCAGCCGGCCCCTTCGGCACCTCCGCGTCCACACCGGATACGCCCCGTGCCGCTGCGCTGCCGGACGCGACGCCACCCGAAGCCCCGGCTTCCGGCCGCCCGCTCAAGCCGTCCGGCGTCCGCACCGAGCGGGTCCCGTCCGCGGATCGAGCCGACGACAGCGGCCGGATCACGCCGCGGAAACGCAGCCGCGCGGCCTCCGCTGTCCTGCGCAGCCATTCGGCCCCGGCACCGGCGCCCCGGCGCAGCCCGCCGCGTCCAGGCCCCGGTCCGGGGGGTACCTCCTCGATGTCGTCGAAGCCAAACGTATGCTCTCGTAAAAAATCGAGGAGGTTCATCAGACAAGCCTCGTGGAACTCCCCTTCGAGGTCCAGAGCGGCACACGCGTCGCAGACCTCGCCCCGCAGCTGATCCAGGAAGGCGTCGCTGAAACGCACCGTGCGGGGCAGCGCGTACACGGCGTACTGGCCGCTGGATTTCACAAACTGCAGCTTTCCCCGGTCCGCCAGCCGTTCGGCGGCCAGTTCCGCCGCCTCCAGGTGAATCGGCAGGCCACCGCTGATGGCGTTGGAAAGATCGAACACGCTCGCCTCTGACCAGTGGCGCTCCTTGAGGGCCCGCTGGTACTCCTTGAGGACCAGCTGCTCCGCCTCCTCGTCCGAGTCCGGCCATCGTTGAAGGACGAAGGTGGACGGGTCGCGCCCGTTTTGCACCAGTTGGTGCGCCTCTTCCACTTCCATCTCGCATTTGCCGACGAGATCGTACAACAGCACACCGTACTGCTCCGCCGTCTCCAGGGCCTCAAAGCCTCGCAACGTCCTCACAGGCATCCCTCCTCGACTCCGCCGATCCGCCGACGGGGTATCCCGATATGATTTCGCCATCCCGCTCGGCTTTCTGTCCGTGCCCGTCAGGCATCCACCACACCATCACCAGGACGGCGAGCAGGAACCCCCAGATCAGGGAGAAGCCCGCCTGGATGCCCCAGCGCGACGCGAGCGCGCCGATCACGGCGTTGGTCAACATACTCCCGATGGCCCCGGCGGTGAACATGAGCCCAATCACCCGGCCAGCCTGCACCGAAAAGGTGTGGCTCGCGAGTGCTGTGAGCGTCGGGAACAGAATGGAGAACCCGAACCCGGCCAAGATCACCCCGCACAGCACCACCCCGGCCATCGTGCCGGTCCCAGGCAGCCAAGCCATACCCAGGGCCAGCAGCGACACCCCCAGGGCACCGAGGAGGGCGCGCCGCGGGGCCACCCGGTGCAACCACAGGGGAGCGCCCAGGCGCCCGGCCGTGAACGTGAAGAAGAACCCCGACAGGCACAGGGAGGCCAGGCTGAGGGAGATGCCGCGCGCCTCCACCAGATACGTCGTGAGCCACGTGCCGAGGCCCACCTCGGCCATCACGTAGACACCGATGGCCAACATGAGCCCCCACAGGACGCTGTCCCGCCACGGTGTCCGGGCGGCCGGATGGTATCCCGGTCCGGGCCCATGTCCCGACCGTGGCTGGCGCCCGAGCCCTGGATCGCGTCCTGTCCCCGGCTCGCGTCCCGTCCCTGGATCGCGTCCCGGTACGGGCTCCGCAGCCCGCACCGCCTCCGTCACGGGCCTGCGCCCCGTATCCGTCACCTTCTCCCGGTCCGGCATACGCACATCCGCCGATTCCGCACCTGTCCGGCCCCGTGCCACCGCCAGCGCCAGAATCGCCAGCACCGCGCACCCCAGCACGCCGTAGACCGCGCGCCAGGCATGTGTGGTCTGGAGCACCCAGCCCGCGGCGAGCGGCAGCCCGCACGCACCGATCCCATAAAACCCATGAAGCCAATTGAAGTAACGGGATTGTCCCGCCGCCGACGGGGTGATGGCGGGGATCACGGCGTTCGTCCCGATCTCCAGTCCCCCGGTCCCGAGACCCACGATGGCGAATCCGGCCGCGGCCGCCCAGAAACCGTGCGCCAGGGCGATCGCGCCAGTTCCGATGATCACCACCACCGCCCCCAGGACCACCAGCCCGCGCACTCCCAGACGCTGAACGGCGTAACCGCTGATCAGGGTGCCCGCCAAATACCCGAGCGAGCCCAGGGAGAACACGCTCCCCAGCTGTTCGTACCCGAGCCGCCAATCCGCCTGCATCAGAGGAGCCGCGGCCCCGCGCAGCATGTCGTAGCTGCCGATGACCACCATCGCGAACAGGCCCAAGGGCAGCCAAAACCGCTTCATCCACCACGCCTCCTTCTGACACCATGCGGCGCATGTACCCGCACTGTGAACTTTGCGGATGCCGGCAAAGATCCCTGCTCATCTGCGTCCCGCCGTTCGCCGTGGCATCCGCCAGGCCTGTGCATCGAGGTGATAAATTCAATCTCGACGCTATCTCTTCATGGCACCGGAACGATACACAACATCTTGATGTTAACTCAACTCGAGCCGATAGGATAAGGTGACGCATCTTATTTATCGCGGCCGTCGAGTCCTTGACGACCCGGAACAATGCCCAGCTAAATGTAAAACCGTTGCTATTCGCACCCGGAGTCCTTCGCATAACTAGAAACCGGTCGCTATTCGACCGCGGGTCCGGCCGGATAAACACAATTCGTTCACTACGGCCGTGAACGCCCACGACCGACAAACCACTCGGGCGGGGGTGCGGCCCATATTATACATACCAGATAGTTAATTCAGAACGTGTCATCCCATGTGCTATCATTTTCTTTACAACAAAGGGACACGGCGACAAGGGGAGGCGGGGACGTGCGTTCAGATCCACGCGGTGTTTGACGGCGTCACCACGGAGGCGGTAGCCGCCGCGTCCGGGGTGACCAAGGCGATGGTCTACTATTCCTACGGATCGAAGACCAACCTGTTCACCGCCGCCATCGAGTGGATGATGGACGTCAGCCGGCAGCAGACCCAGGAGATCTTGAGCCGGCCGGTACCCCTGCGCGATCGACTGCAGGTCATCGCCCTGACCCGTCTGCGCATCACCGCGCCCTTCGACCTGGACGCCATGATGCGCGGCAGCCGTCAGGTGCTAACCGAGGAGCAGCTGGCGCGCATCCGCCACACGGAGGAACAGATGGTCTCGGTCATCGCCCAGGCGTTCCAGGCTGGGGTGGCGGCAGGGGAAGTCCGGGAGATCGCCGCCCCAGCTTCTGCTTCGGCAACCCCCGTGAAACATTCGGACCGGGAGGGATGACGGGATGGGCTCCCATTACTGTTTTGTCTGCGGAGACAACAATCCAAAGGGCCTGCACGTGCATTTTGAGCAGGGAGAGGGAGGCGCGGTCCACGCCACGTATCAGTGCGATCCCACGCACCAAGGCTGGCCCGGCATCCAACACGGCGGAATCACCAGCGCCTTGCTCGACGAGGCGTGCGCATACGTCACGTACTTCCAGGGCCTGACCTGCATGACAGGGCAACTCACTGTCCAGTTCCACGCCCCCATCCACGTGGGGGAGACGTTGGAGATCCGTGCACGCCCCGTGCGCGTCACCCGCCGGTTGATGGACGTCGAAGCGGAGATCGTCAGCCGCAGCGGCGAGCGCAAGGCTTCCGCCCAGGCCAAGATGGTTGTCCTGACCGCTCGCCAGCAGGCACAAGCGGGCCTGTCGGATCCCTGAAAAGAAGACCATACGCCCCCACCGGCTTCCGATAGGGGCAGCCGAAGTTCAGTCCTCCACGTTCGGAACCTGGGATTCAGACATGGGCAGCATCGGTCGCTGGAAGCGGAACCAGGGGCCTTTCGCCGTGAACACCAGCGGGATGTAGATCAATCCGCCCACGGCGGAGACCGTCAGCCACGCCCCCCAGCCGCCCATGGCGACTACCACGGGCAGGCAGAGCGCCACGGCGATGCCGGCCACGCGAATGACGAAGCCGAACAGCCCCCAGGCGGCCGACTGCAGCGAGGGCTTGATGTCCTCCGCGTTCTCCGAGAACAGCGCGCACCACGGCCCGTAGGCGACGCCGAACAACCCACCCAACAGCGACGTGTACAGGATCATCTGCCCTTCCGGGATGGTCTGTCCGACCAGCGACACGAAGTAGAACATGTAGAGGACGGACAGCACCGCGCCGACAAAGCTGACGATCTTCCGCAGGCGCAGCCGGTCCGAAATCCACCCGGCGATGAGCAGCGTCGCCAGATTCAGCAGCCAGAAGTACTTGGCGATGGCGGCCGCCTGCGACGTGTCGTAATGGAACGCCTGCACAAGAAACGTCGTCCCGAACGACTGGATGGTCAGATACGTCAACAGGAACAGCGAGATCCCGAGGGTTAACGTCCAGATGTGCGGTACCCGCAGGATCTCCCTCATCTTCGGCTCCTCCAACCCATCGCGGCGCACCTGCCGGTTCACCGCGTCGACTTGTTCCACGCTGTCGATGACCTTCGCCCGCAGCTGCGGAGAGAGGTCATGGATGGTGAACAGGATGAGGATGCAAGCCGCGAGCGCCACACTGCCTTCGATGACGAATTGTGACTGCCACGTGTGGAAGATGGGCAGGGTCGCACCGGCCACCGCGTTGGCGAAAAAGTTCGATCCCACCGGCCCAAAGGTCCAGAATCCGAACGCCAAGGCCCGCCCCGTCCGGGGAGAGAAGTCCCGCACCTGGCCCGCCGTCGATGCGATGGCGACGCCTTCGATGAATGCCAGAATGATCCGCGCAATGAAGAGTCCGGTGACCGAATGAACCAACACCATCCCGTAGACGCAAGCCGCTGTCAAGAACAGGCTGGGCACGAGGAATCGAACGCGCCCGTACCGGTCCGCCAACGGCCCGAAGATCATTGCGGAGACGGCCGACGCAACGACGGAGATGGACGCGATCTCGCCGTACTGGCCCAGGGTCATGTGCAGGTCGCGCATCAACAGCGGCAGCACGGGGGAAATCTGCGCCTCGTAGCTGGCCACAAAATTCGCCAGAATGGCGATGAACAAAAACCAAATTCTTCGACCCCCGACGGGGTATTCGGTCAGCTCCCTTTCATAGAAGAGCCTTCTTCCGGTCATCCCGGAGACCTCCTCTCCCTATTTCCAGGTGATGAGCGCGTCCAACGCTTCGACCTGCGAACCCCGAACGTACAGCGGATTGATCTCCAGCGCCTGCAGACGATCCCCGGCTTCCAGCGCCACCCGGGTGATCTGGTGGATCACCGCGGCGACCCGGTCCAGGTCAGCAGGCAGCGTACCGCGTGCTCCCTGCAGGAGGGCGGCGCAGCGCAGCTCCACCAGCATCTCCCGGATGTCCTCCTGGCCGACCGGCAGCACCCGCAGCGCCGTATCCTGGAGTACCTCGACGAACACGCCGCCCAGCCCGACCGCCAACACCGGTCCCCACAGCGGATCGCGCACGATGCCGACCAACAACTCCACCCCGCCCGATCGCATCGGAGTCACCAATATCCCGTCCATACGACTCTCCGGCGCATTCTCTCGAACATTCCCAATTATCGAGATATAACCCTCCCGAACCTGCTCGTCGGAGCGGATGTCCAACCGCACGCCGCCCACGTCGCTCTTGTGCGCGATATCCGCGGACTGAATCTTCAACGCAACCGGGTACCCCAGACTTCGGGCGGCCGACACCGCCTCCTCCACCTGGGTGGCCAGGCGCCCAGGGATCACCGGTACACCGCGTTCGCGCAGGAACTCCCGCGCGCGGTGCTCCGGCCATGCGCCCGCAACGCCCGTGCTGGCACCCGCCATACCCGACGCACCCATGGCGACCCCCAGCGGACCCGTGCAGGCTCCGTACGCGGCGGCTCCGCTGCCTGCTCTCACCTCCTCACCCACGTCCATCCTCGCTCGCATGCGCCGCGTCCGTTGTTCGTACCACCAGAGTGCCCGGCCCAACGCGGTCATGCCATGTTCCATGCCTCCGACGAAGTGCAGTCCCGCCTGCTGAAGCACCGCCCGGCCGAAATCGTTGATGTCGATGGAGGTATTGCTCATCAGCACGACAGGCTTCGCGGCGTTGTCCACAATGGACTTCAGACGCGCGAACTGTTGGTAGACGAGCGCGGGATTCTCCGGTGCAATCCGCGGCGGGTCCGTCAGACACAGGATAAAGTCGAAGTTCGGATCCTCCGCGACGACTTCCAACGCCCGTTGCAGCAGGGTCTGATCGACGACCACGTAACCGGTGACATCGAGCGGATTGTGCGGTGTCGAGAACGCGGGCAAAATGTCCTTCAGCCGCGCCACGGTGCGAACCGAGAAATCGGGCAGCTCCATGCCCTCGTCCTCAGCGCGATCGGAGAGGATGTCACAGGCACCCCCCGACGGTGTCACAACCCCCACGCGCCGGCCAGGCAAAGGAGGACAATAGCCCAACAGACCTGCGGTGGTGATCAGGTCTTCCAAAGAATGCACCCGGATCACACCCAGTTGGCGCAGCGCCGCATCGTTGACTCGATCGTCGCCGACCAATGCGCCCGTGTGCGCCAGGGCGGTCTGCGCGCTGCGGATGCTTCTGCCGATTTTCAGCACGACCATGGGCTTGCCGCGATCCAGGGCCTTGCGCGCGACGCGCGAGAATTCCTCCGGGGACCGGATGGTCTCCAGGAACATGGCGATCACGCGGGTCGAGTCGTCCTCAATCAGGTAATCCACCACGTCCGTGGCGTTGATCATGGTCTCATTCCCCATCGACACCAGCAGACTGACCCCGATGTTGCGCGCGAGCGCCAACGCCATGACCGAACTTGCCAAAGCGCCGCTCTGCAGCACGATGCCGACGGGCCCGGCGGACAGAGCGGGCGGGATGGGCAGCCCGTACGGGGTCAGACCGGCGGCGAGGTTGACAAAGCCGTTGCCGTTGGGCCCCAGCAAAATCTGCCCGTGCGCAGCCGCAAACGCCAGAACCTTCTCTTCCAGCCGCGCGCCCTCTTCCCCCGTCTCGCGAAAGCCCGCGGTCAAGAGCACCAGATTCCGAATCCCTTTTTGGCTCGCCTCCTCCATCACCTGCAGGACCACGTGAGAAGGGACCATCACGTATGCCAGATCGACCGGCTCGGGGATCTCGAGCAGGGAGCGAAAGGCACGCTGACCGTGAACGACCTCCCGATGGGGATTCACGCAGTAGATAGGTCCTGGAAATTTCCGTTCCTTCAGATTATTCAACGTGAAGATAGACCATCGGGAATTGTCCGTGGCACCCACCAAGGCGATGCTCCGGGGATGAAACAGGCCCCGCAAGTCTTCCGGGGTCACCCTCACAGGACCCAACGGCGATCACCTCTCCTCTTGGGAATGGAGTGGATTCGGACCTCCGTCCACGTACAGGGTTGTTCCGTTGATGAATTCAGCGGCAGGCGAGGCGAGATACAACACCGCCGCCACCACGTCCTCAGGCGTGCCCAACCGCCCGACCGAACGCGCGCGGCCGGCCTGCGCCATCCGCTGCTCGTCGTTTTGGTACAACACCTGCTTGGCCGCGTCCGTCAGGATGGGGCCCGGCGCCACGGTGTTCACCCGAATCCCGTACGGCCCCACTCCGCAGCCAGCGTGCGGGTCATGTTCACGAGACCGGCCTTGCTCGCACCGTACGCGACCATCCCCGGCGCGCTGTCCCGCCCCGCCACCGAGCCGATGTTGATCACAATCCCCCTTCCCTGCGCTTGCATCAGCGGGAAGACCGCCTTGGACACGATGAAGGGGCCGAGGAGATTGATGTTCATGACGGCGGCGAACCCTTTCGGGCTCAGGTCTTTGGCAAGAGCCCGAAAGCTCCCGCCCGCGTTGTTCACCAGGATGTCCACACCGCCCCAGGCGCTGGCCATCTCGCCGACCGCCCGCGTCACCGCGGCCTCGTCCCGCACATCCGCGGGCAGGATCAGTGAGTCGCGCAAGGCGTCGTATTTGTCCCGGACCGCCTCCAGCGCACTCGCTCGCCGTGAGAGGAGAGCCACTTTCGCCCCGCGGGCGGCGAAGCCCGCGGCAATGGCCTCGCCGATCCCCTGGGACGCCCCGGTGACCAGGACGCGCTGCCCCGTGAAGTCGAACATCGTTTCACCCCTCTTTCAACACTTCGAAAAACGGGAGGATGAGTTCATCGTCCACACGCGTGAAGACCACCCGCACCGGCTTTTCGACGGCCACCTCTTCCCGCGGCCCCACGATTCGGCTCATCATCCGGACACCTTCCTCCAATTCGACGATGGCCACGACGTAGGGGGCCTCTTCCGCAAACGGGCCCTGCGCCCGGTGCACCACGGTGTAGGAGTAGATGCGGCCGCGTCCGCTCGCCAACACCCAACGAACGCGGTCGGAGAAACAATGAGGGCAAATGGATCGCGGGTAGAAGATGTGGCGCTCGCAGTCTTCACAACGCTGGATCCGGAGCTCGCCCTGGTTCAACCCTTCCCAGAAAGGCCGCGAGTCCCCATCCACCTCAGGTTTCGGCCAAGGATTCGGCACGTCAATCCCTCCCCAAAATCACCGTCGCCGTGGAGGACAGCACGCCCCCTGTTCCGTGTACGAGTGCCAGCCGCGCACCGGGGACCTGGCGCGGGCCGCATTCTCCGCGCAGCTGGCGCACCGCCTCGATGAGCAGAAAGATCCCGTACATCCCCGGATGGCAGTAGGACAATCCGCCCCCGTTGGTGTTCATCGGGAAGTCCCCTCCGGGCGCCGTGCGTTGACCGCTGACGAAGGCACCCCCTTCCCCCGGTTCGCAGAAGCCGAGGGCCTCCAGGGTCAGCAGCACCGTGATGGTGAAGGAATCGTAGATCTCGACCACGTCGAGCTCATCATGTGTGACGCCGGCCATCTCGAAGGCGCGCCGTCCGCTCTCTCTGGCCCCGGTCACCGTCAGGTCGGGCATGTTCACAATGGTGTTGTGCGTGTGCGTCTCCCCGTGCCCGAGCACCCACACCGGAGGCTTGGCCGCCAGCGGCGCCTTGCGTGCCGACGCGATCACGACGGCGCCGCCCCCGTCCGTCACCAGGCAGCAGTCGAGCAGATGCAACGGCTCCGCGATCCACCGGGAACGGAGCACATCCTCAATGGTGATGGGTTCCCGCATCATGGCCTTCTCGTTCAACATGGCCCACTTTCTCGTGGCGACGGCGATCTCCGCCAACTGCTCGGAGGTGGTGCCGTACTGGTGCATGTGCCGCATGGCAGCCAGTGCGTACGCGCCGACGGGGGTGGGCAAACCGTAGGGCAACTCGTACTGCGCGGTCAACTGAGGGGAAGCCGGCGGCCGTCGGCGGCTGCGATCCGATCGCTGCGTGCTCCCGTACGTCACCAGCGCGACCTCGAACAAACCGGCCCGGATCCCCGCCGCGGCGTGGCCCACGTGGGCTTCGAACGAAGACCCGCCGATGTTGGTGCCATCCGTGAATCGGGGCCGGATCCCCAGGTATTCCGCCAGCATCATGGTCGGAGACCACGCCCAGTTCCCGGCCGTGAACACGGCGTCCACGTCGTCCTTCGTCAATCCCGCGTCCTCAAGGGCCGCTTTCGCGGCCTGCGCCTGCAGTTGCAAAACCGTCTTTCCAGGTGTCTCACCCAGGTCGGATTCGGCTACGCCGACGATGGCGGCGACCCGTTCCGATTTCATGCCCGTCACCTCTTCTCAGTCCATCAGTTCGCCGATTTTCACATAGCCTTTCAGCAGATTGCGGGCGATGATGAACCGCTGAATCTCGTCGGTGCCCTCGAAGATGCGCCATACCCGCATCTCCCGGTACCAGCGCTCAATCGGCAACTCCTTGGTGTACCCCATGCCGCCGTGGATCTGAAGCACGCGATCGCAGACGCGGTTGGCCATGTTCGCACCGTACAGTTTCGCCATCGAGGCAGCGTGCCGGTTGTCCTGCCCGCGCTCCGCCAACCATGCCGCGCGCAGCACCAGCCACCGCGTGGCCTCGATTTCCACCGCCGAGTCGGCGATCATCCACTGGATGGCCTGCCGCTCCGCGATCGGTTTGCCGAAGGTGACGCGCATCTTGGCGTGATCGATGGCCATCTGCAAGAGGCGTTCGGCGGCCCCGATCCCGCGGGCCGGAATGACCCATCGCCCTTGCCCGATCCATTTCATCGCGAGGTCAAACCCCTTGCCCACCTCGCCGAGGACGTTCTCTTCGGGGACCCGCACATTCTCGAAGATCAATGAGGCCGGCGACCACTCGCCCATCGTGTGGATGGGCTCCGACCGCCAGCCCATTTCCCGGTCGACCAGGAAGCAGGTGACGCCGCCCCGCGCCCCCTTCTCCTTGTCCGTGACGGCGAATACCATGGCAAAGTCCGCCTCGTTGCCGTTGGTGATGAAGATCTTCTCTCCGTTGAGCACCCAGTACTTGCCGTCCTTCACGGCCGACATCCGGATGTTGGCCGCGTCCGATCCCGCGCCTGGCTCCGTGAGAGCGAAGCAGGAACGGCGTTCCCCATTGATCACCGGGATCAGGTACCGCTTCTTCTGCTCCTCATTGCACGCGTAGAGAATGTTGTCCGCCGACCCGCCGAACTGGAAGGGAACGAACGTCCGTCCCACCTCCATCTGGATCAACGCGGTCATCACCGGCCCGAGGTTCGCACCGCCGTATTCCTCGGGGGTGTTGATGCCCCAGAACCCCAACCGTTTCGCCTTCAGCTGCAACTCTCGAATCTCGCTTCGCGACAATCCCGGCCTGCCTTCGCGTTCATTCCGCAGCACCTGCGGTTCGTACGGCATGACCTCCTTCTCGATAAACTCGCGGATCGTCCGCTGCACCATCTTTTGTTCTTCCGTCAAGGTGAAGTCCACAAGCACCCCTCCGAATCAAAAAGATTTTGAAAACATATCCTGGCATCGTTGGGACGTCTCCCACGTGTGCTGTACGGGAGAGCGTTCAGCGGCTCCCGCCGTTGACGTAGATCACCTGCCCGGAGACATAGCTGGCGTCGTCGCTGACCAAGAACGCGATCACATTCGCCACATCCTCCGGCTGCCCGACGCGCCGCAGGGGGATCCGCTCCGCCGCCCGCTTCTGGTTCTCCTCGAAATCCACCCCGATGCGCTGGGCGGTCTGCCTCGTCATCTCGGTCACGATGAATCCCGGGGCGACGGCATTCACGTTGATCCCAAACGGCCCCAGCTCGATGGCGAGCGTCTTGGTGAATCCCTGCAGGCCTGCCTTCGCGGCGGAATAGTTCGCCTGTCCCCGATTGCCGAGCGCCGACGTGCTGCTGAGATTGACGATCTTGCCGTAGCGCCGCTCGACCATGTACCGCTGCGCCGCCCGGCTGCACAGGAAGCTGCCTTTCAAGTGGACGTCCATCACCCGGTCCCAGTCGTCCTCCGACATCTTGAACAGGAGATTGTCCCGGATGATTCCGGCGTTATTGACGAGGATGACGGGCGCGCCAAGCGCCGATGCGACCCGTTCGAAGGCCTCCTCCACCTGGGCGGCGTTCGAGACGTCGCACCCGATCCCCACGGCCTCACCCCCCGCTTCCCGGATCGCGTTCACCGTCTCCAAGGTGTCCTCCTCCGAGAGATCGAAGACGCCCACCTTGGCGCCGTCCGCCGCGAGCCGCTTCGCCGTCGCAGCCCCAATCCCGCGGGCCGACCCAGTCACCACGGCCACTCTGCCATCCAATCGTCCCATTCGCTCCAACCCCTTTCGAAATGGTCATTTCCTGCACGCGCCGGTCATCTCTGGGGCTCCTCCGCCTCTGGTTGCGGCGTCCCCATCGGTCCGGGCGTCAGAATCCGTTGGATGAAGTCGTACTGTTGCGCGATGTACTCGTCGATGGTCATGCCCTTCAGCCGGTAAGAACGCATAACCCACATGTGGCCCAGCATGATGATGTTGTAGGCGAGCAGCGGGACGCGAACCGGCGCGAAGACACCTTGCTCGATCCCCTCCTGCAGGATGGATTCGATGCACCGTAAGGTCTGGGACTCCTGTTTTTGCAGCGTCTCCCGGAAACCTTCAAACAGGTTCATGTCGCGAAGCCCGACATGGAGGGCGTCGCGGTTGTCGTCGATGAAGCGATAGTAGCGGCTGATGAAGGAAAACAGTTTTTCAAACGGGGGCAGCTCCGCGGCGCACACGTTGTAGACGTTCTGCTCCAATTGGCTGACCGCTTCGCGGTAGAGCAAATAGATGATATCCTCTTTCTTTTTCACATACCGGTAAATGGAGCCCACGCTCATGCCGGCCTCCTGCGCGATCTCCGGGATGGTGGTGCGATCGTACCCTTTCTTGCGAAAGAGCCTGGCCGCCACACGGCACAGGATCGCCCTGCGCTCCGCCAACAGTTGCACGTTTTTGATATCGCTTTCAATCTCTTTGTGCATTACAACGCTCCTCGGGGAGGTTCTGACCTCTCCTCGCAACTCTTCACCCAAGCCCATGTATACGTTGCGTAGTGAATGTTCATTCCGCTTTGATTGTAACCTTAGGCGGTGCGTTTTTCAACGGAATTATCAAGGTATTATGAATATATTCTATATTGTTTGTTGCGCCCAAGGCCGGTGTCCCCGCCCATGTTCGAATATTCCCTGTACTACGGCGCATCCGGTAGAATGATAGGCAGACCCTATCGCACACGGGCAGACCGAGCCCGCACAGGAGGCGATCGACATGACACGACCGATCCCCACGCCGCAGGAGCGGCGCCAAGCCCTGGAGTCGCAGTACCCCGTCTGGCCGAGGCACACGTTCGCGAGCCACTTTCACGTACAATGCCAACGCTATGCGGAGCGGCCGTTCCTCATCACCCCCGACGCAGCGTTCACCTACGCGCAGGTGTGGCAGGAGGCCTGGCGGATCGCCAAATCCCTTCTCTCTCTCGGTGTGCGCCGCCGCCAGCACGTGGCCGTCCTGATGGCCAACGACCCGGAGTTTGTCTTCACCGCCATCGCCATTTCGCTGGTCGGTGCGGTGTGCATCCCCATCAACACCATGCTGCGGGAGGACGAGCTGGCCTATATCCTCCAGCAGTCCGACACCAACTGGCTCTTGATGCACCAGACCGCGTCGGGCATCCACCACGCCGAAGCCGTCGCCCGCATCCTCGCCCATCGCCCGATCGGGCCGGACAAGATGATGAAAGGTGTCGTCTGCATCCCGAATGCCTCGGGAGCCGGCGGATCGAAGGATGCCCCCCCCCTTCCGGAGGGATTCGAGCCCTGGGCAGACTTCCTCGCCCGCGCCAACACGGTGAGCGACGACGAGGTCACCGCCCGCTGGCGTGCCTCCGAGTATCCCGATGAAGTGGCGTATATCATCTATACCTCCGGATCGACCGGCCTGCCCAAAGGGGTCATGTTGACCCACGACATGTTCCTGCGGTGCGCCTACTCCACCTGCCTCAGCCGCGCCATCGAGGACGGCCGGCGCATCTTCACGGCGCTGCCCATGTACCACGTGTTCGCGTTCGAAGAGGGCCTGCTCGCCGCATCGTTTGTCGGCGGATGCGTCATCACCTGCCGTGACTTCTCGCCCCTCCTCAGCCTGCAGCTGATGGAGCGGTTCGAGGCCAACGACTTTCTGTGCGTACCGTCTATGTTGGTGGCGATCGTCAACCACCCGGAGGTGAAGAACTTCCAACTGCCCAACCTGTTCGCCCTGATGTGCGCCGCCGCGCCCGCACCGGTTCCTGTCTGGGAGCGGGCGGTGGAGGTGCTGGGCGTGACGGAGATCTGCACCGCCTACGGAGGAACGGAGGTCACTGCCTCCACGGTCCACACGGAGGTGGGCGATCCCATCGAGATCGTCGTCACCCGCGTCGGGCGCATCAAGCCAGCCGGCGTCACCGGGCTGCCCGAGTTCGGCGGGGCGAACGTGGAGTACAAGGTGATCGATCCGCACACCCTTGAGGACCTTCCGCCGGGCTCCGTCGGCGAGCTGTGCGCCCGCGGCAACACCGTCACCCGCGGCTACTACAACAACCCCGAGGAGACGGCCCTGGCCATCGACAAGGACGGCTGGTTCCGCACGGGCGATCTCGGCCGCATCCACCCGGACGGCTACTTCGAGTTCCTCGGACGCAGCAAGGACGTGTACAAGGTCTCCGGGGAGAACGTCGCACCGAAAGAGGTGGAGGATGTCATCACCAAGCACCCGAAGGTGGCCCAGGCGTACGTCGTCGGCGTCCCCGACAAACTGACCACCGAGACGGGGGCCGCCTTCATCGAACTGAAGCCCGGAGAGACGTGCACGCGCCGCGAGATCATTCACTGGTGCATGGAGCGGCTCGCGAAGTTCAAGGTGCCGCGCCACGTCTGGTTCATGCAGCCGGACGAGTGGCCGATGACCGGCACCCGCAAGATCCAGAAGTTCAAGTTGAAAGAGATGGCCATCGAACGGTTGTCCAACAAGGACATGGTCGAAGAGGAACTGGACGCCTGACGACGAATCCTCTCCCGTGTGCGCCCCATCGTCCCGGGCACTGCGCGGCCCGTGCGGCGCGGGTGCCCAGCACGCGCCACCGGCCGCATCCGAGCCGCACGATGCCCCGGCCGGAGGCGCGGACCCGGGAGAGGAGACACCAAGCATGCACCTGCCCAAATCGTTCCTATATGTTTACGTCACCATCACCGGCGCCGCCGTGATGGCGTTGGAGCTGGCCGCCTCCCGCTTCGTCGCGCCCTACTTCGGGACCTCCATGATGGTCTGGGCGAACATCATCGGGCTGATCCTGCTGTGCATGTCCATCGGCTACTGGATGGGAGGCCGAGTGGCGGACCGGCGGCCGCATCCGCGCCTCCTGATGTCGATCACGCTGGCCGCCGGCCTCTGGTCCGCCCTCCTGCCGGCCTTTGGCCAAGCCATGTTCGCCCGCATGTCGGGCGGGATCCTGGGGACGCCGGTCAGCGTGATCGTCGTCTCGTTCGCCGCCATCCTGCTCGTGTTCGCACCGCCGGTCCTGCTCCTGGCGATGGTGAGCCCGTTTGCCATCCGGCTCGTCCAGGCGGACCCGAGCGAGGTCGGGAAGGCGGCGGGCAACCTGTACGCCTTCTCCACCGCCGGAAGCCTCCTCGGCACCTTCGGTACCGCATTCGGCACCATCCCGTTTCTCGGCACCCGCGCCACCCTGTGGCTGTGGGCGGCGCTGTTGATTCTCGTCAGCGCGGTTGGCCTCGGCCGCACCGCCTGGCGCTGGGTCGGCGCCAGCGGCACCGCCGTGCCCGCGATCGTCGCCCTGGCGCTGCCCTCCTCCGCCCCGTCTCACACGGGTGGCCAGGTTCTGTACGCGAAGGACACCCTGTACCAGCATGTGCAGGTGGAGCAGGATCCCGACGGCGCCATCGCCCTTGTCTACAACGAGGGGGGCGGCATCCAGTCCCTCCGCCGCCCGGGCGACGCCCTCCATGACGGCGACTACTACGACGACTACCTCGTATTGCCGGATTTGGTGGCGGGCCGGGGAAACGGGGAGCCGGAAGGGGCGGAGGCGTGGCCTGCCGCGCCGGAAGAGGTTCCAGGGGCTGCGTCGGCCGCGACCCCTGCGGCCTCTGCTGCGGACCCCGGGCCGACGGTGCTGGTCCTCGGGTCGGCGGGGGGAACCATTCCGCATCTGATGAACGTGTACGATCGCGATCGATTCCCCAACCTCAACATCACCGGCGTGGAGATTGACGGCGACGTCATCCCGCTGGACTACCGGTACTTCGGGCTCACCCCGGACGATGCCCACATCGTCCACCAAGACGCGCGCGCCTATGTCCGGCAGGCGGCCGCCGCCGGGAAGCGGTACGACGTCGCCATCGTCGACGCCTACTCTCAGCAAATCTATATCCCGTTCCACCTGAGCACGCGGGAGTTTTTCGAGGAGGTCCGGTCGGTACTCACCCCGCGCGGACTGGTGGCGCTCAACGTGAACGCCGTGTCGCCCGACTCCCCGTTGCTCCTGTCCATGGAACGCACTGTCGGAGCGGTCTTCCCGCACCTGTACGTCATGAAGGCGCGGGGCGCGTACAATTACATCGTGATCGGAAGCAACGATGCGCTTCAGCCGGCTTCCCTGCAGGCGATTCCCGAGAACAGCCCGCTGGCCGCGATCCGGGAGGAATGGGAAGGCGGATTGCGAGACGTGAGTGGGTCGGCCATCACCAGAGGCATGCTGCTCACGGACGATCGCGCGCCGGTGGAAATGCTCACGGATTCGATGATCTGGCAGGTGGCGCGGAGGGAAATGTAGAGGGCGGCCATTCAGTCGCCCTCCTGGAGGGATACCATCTGTTTTTAGGTTAACCATCGGTCTCGGTCCTGCGATAAAAACTCCTTTTGCTTTACCCAGGCCCGATCGGGTCACGATAACAACCGTTTCGAACGTAACCCCCTCTCCCCGGCGCCCGCCACGACACGATAGCCATATTTTCGTTCCTATCTCCCTGGTTCAAGCCACAATAAAGTTGATTCGTTTACTACCGATACCCTTGCCGTCGACGATAAGTAAGTTCTTGGCTTTAACGTGCACTAGGCCCGGGCCGACGCCCCGCCCCCCAGGTCCCCGATCACGCACCCTCCTCCCTTCGTGCTACAATCCCCCATGGAGGTGCCGCCCGTGTTCACCCTCATCAAGATCGTCGAAGCCTTCATCCTGCCCCCGGGCCTGTTCGTCATGCTCCTGCTCGCCCTCGCCGTGGCCCTGCACCGCCGCCGGCAGCGCCCCCTCGCCGGAGCCACGGTCGCCATCGCCGCCATCGTCTATGCCCTCTCCACGCAATCCGTGGCGAACGCGTTGATCGATCCGCTCGAATCCGCCTACCCCCAGCCCGCCCCGTCCCAACTGCACGGCGACGCCATCGTCATGCTCGGCGGCGGGGTGGTCTTGGACGCGCCCGACGGCGACGGCCGCGGCAACCTGCTCGGGGACTCCGCCAACCGCCTCCTCACCACCGCCCGACTGTACCGTCAGCTCCATGCGCCCATCATCATCTCCGCCGGTCCCCTGTACACCGCCGGCGGCCAACCTCTGGCCGAAGCCGACGTCGCCGAGCGCCAACTCGTGGACCTCGGCGTCCCTGCAAGCGAGATTTATACCGACCCGCGCAGCCGCAACACCCAAGAGAACGCGGCCTTCACAAAACCCATCCTCACGGCGCACCATCTGCAGCGGCCCATCCTGGTCACCTCTGCCTACCACATGCGGCGTGCCGTCATGGACTTCCAGCGCCAAGGCATCTCCGTCCTGCCGTACCCCACCGGGTACCTGGCGAAGCACGTCACCGGCGACTTCGATCTCCCGTGGCTCCCGTCGGCGTCCGCCTTGTCCGTCAGCGCCACCGCGTTGAAGGAGTACATCGGGATCGCCGCGACGGCCCTCGGCGTCAAGGGTTGACGCCCCCCCGGACGCAATACCCCTTGCGATCGCGCCGCCTATCGGGTACATTGTTCTCAAATGGAAATCTTCTGTCGATGACGAGGAAGAGTACACCGAAGGCCCGTTCCCAGAGAGTCGGCGGCCGGTGCGAGCCGATGAACACCTCGCGCGGAAAATCCCCTCGGAGACGGGAGCTGAACGGCCTCGCCAGACTGCGATCGGCTGCGCGATCGCGCGTCTTCGTCTCCCCGGTGGCCCAGTAAGCCTCCCCGGCCGTCCGCCGTTAACCGGACAGGCGCACCGCGTTGACCCGCGGGACATCGCGTGGATCCGCGCTGCGCCGCTGAGCGCCGAAGCATCGTCTGGCACCCGTCGCTTTGTTTTCCGGATGCCAGCGCGATCGCATCGGAATAAGGGTGGTACCACGGGAGTCTCCCGCCCCTTCGGGCGGGAGGCTTTTACATTTTGAAATCCCGGTCACCCGTCCAAAGACAGACACCCGCACACAACACCCAAACACAAAGAGGAGTGGTTTCGTTGGGGATTTGACCCGAGGAGAGAAATGGCCGGTAACTTATGAAGACATTGTCGCCGCCCGCGAGGTCCTGCGAGGCGTCGCCCACCGCACTCCGTTGACGCACAGTCGCACGCTCAGCCGCCTGACCGGCGGGCAGGTCTACCTCAAACTCGAGAACCTGCAGCGCACCGGCGCGTTCAAACTCCGCGGCGCCTTCCACAAGGTCGCCACACTCACGGAAGCCCAGCGGCAGCGCGGCATCGTCACCGCCTCCGCCGGTAACCACGCCCAGGGCGTCGCCCTGGCCGCCGCCCACTTCGGCGTGCCCTGCACCGTGGTCATGCCCGAGCACGCCCCCGCCACAAAGATCACCGCAACCCGGGGCTACGGCGCCGAGGTCCGGCTCGTCGGCCAAAACTACGACGAGTCGTACCAGTACGCCCGGCAGCTCGCCGGCGAAGGACGGACGTTCGTCCACGCTTTTGACGATCCCGCCGTCATCGCAGGCCAAGGCACGATCGGCCTCGAGATCCTCGAGGACGATCCCGCGATCGACACCCTCATCGTCCCCGTCGGCGGGGGCGGGCTGATGGCCGGCATCGCGATCGCGGTGAAATCGCGACACCCCCAGGTGCGCGTGGTGGGCGTGCAGCCGGCGGGATCGAACGCGGCCGTCCAGGCGTTCCACACCGGGGTCCCCGTCCACCTCGATGCCCCGCAGTCTCTCGCCGACGGGCTCATGGTAAAGGCCCCCGGCGAGCTCCCGATGGCCATCATCCGGCAGCTGGCCGACGACATGGTGACCGTGACGGACGACGCCATCCGCAACGCCATCCTGTTCCTGCTTGAGCGCACCAAGCTGCTGGTGGAAGGCGCCGGTGCCGCGGGCGTCGCCGCTCTTCTCGGCGGGCAGGTGCCAGCCGTCGGGCGGCGCGTCGCCGTCATCCTGAGCGGTGGGAATCTCGATCTCGCCCGCCTCCACACCCTCGCGCGCAGCTCCGCCAGTTAGGCCGGAGCCGCGAGAGGCCGGTTCCCGCGGGTGCTGGTCGGGCGCGGCGTCCATCCTCGGGCGCCGCTTCTCCCGTTTGGCGCCGCGGGCCGCCGCTCTGGGCGGCGCCCCACCCGCGGCTGCGTCGGTGTGGGCAGCGCCACGCTTGCAGGCCACCGCCTCCCCTGCACGTCCGTCCGTCCGCCGTTTCCACCTTCCGCCATTTTCCGGATCGACCCCCGACATCCCAGACCGGTAACCGAATCTATGAAATAAAGGAAGGTGAGTGGGCCATGCACGTCTGCATCGACCTGGGAACGTCGAATGTCCGAGCGGGTTGGATGGACCACAGGGGGAATGCGGAGGGGCCGTTCGTGGACGAGCCCGCCGTGGTCGCCATCCCGGACGCGGGGCCGACCGTGATCGGCAAGAATGCCGAGGCGATGATCGGGCGCCACCCGGACGCCATCCGGCTGGTGCGCCCGGTGGACGGCGGGGTGGTCCACGACTTCGATGCCGCCGTCGCCGTCATCCGTCACGCCGTTCGGCAGCTGGGAGCGAACGGCATGGGCCGGCGCCTGACCATCACCCTCGCCGTGCCGTCAAACCAGAGCCAGGTGGACCGGAAGGCGTTGGACGAAGCCGCGCGGGCCGCAGGCGCACGCGAGGTTCGATTTGTGGAATCGTCCATAGCGGCGGCCATCGGCGCCCAGCTGCCCATCGATCGGCCCACCGGTTGCCTGGTCGTGCTGATGGGCGGGGGATCGACCGAGGCTGCGCTGCTGTCCATGGGTGGCATCGTCGACAGCCGGACCGTCCGCAGCGGTGGACAAGCCATCGACAGCGAGATCGTCGATTTGTTGCGCAGGCAATACTCGTTTCTCATCGGCCTACCCTCGGCGGAACAGCTGAAACGCAGGGCCAGCCAGGCCACCCCTGAGGCGACCTTCGAGGTGCGGGGACGCAACCTGGAGACCGGGCTGCCGGGCACCTTGCAGGTCCCCCGCGCCCTTGTGGAGCAGGTAATCGACGCGTACACCGAGCGGATCGTCCACCTGATCCGGGAAGCCATCGAAGCCTGTCCGCCCGAGCTCGTGGGCGACATCCTCGATCACGGCGTGGTCCTCACAGGCGGCGGCGCCCACATGGAGCGCGTCGTCTCGCGGTTGGCGCGCCAGATCGAAGTACCCGTCACCGCTGCGGACGAGCCGGGCACTTGTGTGGTGCGGGGCCTGATGCGCACACGCCATCCCAAGGCTCGCCAAGGGTGGAAGTCGAATCTCACAGTGAACCTGCCGCCGATCTCCCTGGCGCCCATCCGTCAATTGCTGCGCAAGAGCGGGACGGAGGAGTAGGCGCCTACCCGTCCTCCCGGTACCGGCACACCGCGGTATTGATGCACTCGCGAAACCGGCCGTACCGGTTTCGCCTTTCCTGCATCTTGCCGCCGCAGTTGGGACACCGTTTCGATCTCGATGTCCAAAAGTGCGTCCTGTGCAGAAGGCGCACGCAAACTCTTCACTTTTCTGATCGATCACGATGCGTTCATTGAGTGGGCGGATTTCGCGGGGATCGATGTGGTACCGCGCGAACACGTCAATGGCGATGGGCGTGTGGTGCGCCAGCAACGCCTCCACCCATCGGCGCGGCTCTGCCCCACCTTCCCCGTTCGCTTTGCGCGATCGCTCGATAAAATCCTGCAACCGATCCGCGCGCACCAAGCTCGTCCCCGCCGGCTTCATCCCCGTGAGGATCATCTTAGGATTCGGCAGCACGATCACGCTGGCCAGCTTGGGAACGGGCTGGATACCCGAGGCGGTCAAGATGTCCTCCGCGACGGTGAGATGGCGCCTGTTCTGTTCAATCGGGCTGAACATCCCCTCGCGCTCGACGTCTCCACTCGGGCCGCGCCGAATGCGGTACCAGGCGCCGTCCTCGTCGACATGCACGCGATCCGGCAACGCCTTGCTCTCGAGGATCATGAGACCGGCGGGTACGGCGACGACGTGATCGATCTGAGCCGAACGTCCATTGAACTCCAACCGCAGATGGTTGGCGATCACCACGTCCTTTGCGTCTCGAAACCAAAATTCCAACTGGTAGGCGATGGTCTTTTCGCCGCTTCGGCCGCTCAACATCTTCTGCAGATCTGCTTCCATCTGCTTTCGTTTGGGATGATAGACAGGCAACTGATCGAGCAACTGCTGCAAGCTGTCGATGGTGCTTGCATCCGCTTGGGGAACGGGGATGATCATGACCGACGTGAGCTCCCTTCGTGAATGGCGCAGGCGGTATGGGCAGAGGCGGTATAGACTCAGACGGCACAGGAATCGCAGGAACCGCGGGTGGCCAGCCTACACGGACAAGGCTGGTACCACCGGCACCGGAGGTAGCCAAGTCTACTTCAGGCCTGGTACCACACCCCGCTTGCTCAGGTAGCACAGAAACTGCACGGCCGGTGAAATGATGTAAGCACCGGATTGGTATGGTTCTATCATCCTATTTACCCGTTCTTTGTCGAATTGGCAAGTATACCTGAACTCTGGTGATTCCATATCCATCCTCATCAGTCAACCAATCGTCATTTCTTCATTCGACTTCCAGCCATGGGTCCGCAGGTCATCCGGACCCAGACGAGCGGCCGTTGAAGGAGGCAATGGCGACGACCGAGCTCTGGGCGATGGCCCTGGGTCACGCTGGCCTGTGCCGAATGGGGTGTAAATGGGGGGTGAATGGGGGTTCAATGGGTTGCAAATGGGGGGAGAATGGGTTGAAAATGGGTGGAGATGGGTTGAAGTGATGTCCAACAGTACCGCGATGAAGGCGGTAATGTACGAAGTGTGTTTAATCGAGCGGGGCCGTCGGGGGATAGCAACCGATCCGCATTTATCCGACCTGCTCCAGAGGCTCATAGCAACGGTTTTGAATGTATTGATTGCCGTCCAAGCCGTGGCGAGCCCCAATAAATAAAATCGCATACCTTATCCGAGTCAACTGACCCTAGATAACATCAATGTGTTTTGTATTGCCCCCCCTCGCACGCCCCGATACCATCAAATTTGTTTTTACCACCCTGCACCCCAGCCACCTCGCCCCCCGCGCTGCAAACCCCAGCCACCCCGGCCACAGCGCCCCCTACCACCGCCGCTTACTCGAACCCATCCAGGCCAATTTTCCCGATGGTCCGCCCGGAGCGCAGCCGGGCGAAGGCCTCCTCCAACTTCCGCGCGCAGATGGGGGACAGCCGCTCCCGCAACGTCGTCCGCACCCGCCCCGCGTCCACCAATTCGCTCAACCGCATCAGGATCTCGTGCTGGCGTTGCATGTCGGGCGTCTGGAACGTCGAGCGGGTGAACATCAACTCTGTGTACCAGGCCGCGCTCTTGTTGAACAGCGGCCGAAATTCGACCTTGCCCATGGGCGGAAGAATGGTGCACAGCTTCCCCTGGGGCGCCAGGACGTCGATCATCGAATCCCAGTTCGGATCCACCGCGTTGAGGCAGAACACGTACGGCACCTCGCGGATACCCAACGCTTCCAACTGAGATTGGAAGGGTTGAGTGTGATCGATCACGCCGTCCGCCCCCAACTCCCGCACCCACGCGGAGGACTCCGGCCGGGAGGCGGTCCCGATCACCGTGAGCCCCGCCAACTTGGCCAACTGGACCGCCATCGATCCCACGCCGCCCGCCGCACCCACCACCAGGATGGGTGCACCCGCCGCACGCGTGGCCCCGTCGGCGCCCGGTTCGGGCAGGCCCATGCGATCAAACAATCCCTCCCACGCGGTGAGCCCGGTCAGCGGCAGGACCGCCGCCTCCACGAAGCCGAGGGACGCCGGTTTTCTCCCCACGATCCGCTCGTCCACCAGATGGTACTCGCTGAACCCGCCCGGACGCGTGATGTCTCCCGCGTAGTACACCGCGTCCCCCGGCCGGAACAGCCGGCATTCCGGACCCGTTGCCTCCACAACGCCCGCCACGTCGAACCCGAGCACCCGTGTACCGGATTCGATCCGCTGCTTCGTGTCCACCGGATTGACCGCCACCGCCTGTACCTTCACCAACAGGTCCCGCCCCGCGGGCTCCGGCTTCGGCAGCTCCGCATCCGACAACCGGCCTGTCGGTTCCAGGACGATCGCGCGCATCGTCGCCATCCTGTCCCACCTCCGCCACTGGTCTTTCCCTCATTCTGGCACACCTCACCAGGGCGAGGCAACGACGGCGCCTCCCAGGCACTCCCCCAGAAATGCAACCCTTTCCCCCACGCTCCCTTTCCGGATTTGGTGGCGCCGCCCGTCATCCGATTCAGCGTTTTCTCTTCCCGATCTCGCGAATTTTTTATATCACCGAACTATGACCACTCTGCAGACACTGTGTCCACTCAGCGGACACCCACATCCCAACCCAGGAGGCTCCGATGAACCCTCGTCCGACCGAGCATAACCAACTCTTGCAGAAGATCGCCCGCATTTTGGACTACGTGACCCGGGTGGAGGGCCCGCGATCCATGCGGCAAATGGCCCAAGAGTTAAACATCGCCCGGCCGACGCTGTACCGGCTGCTGGACGCAATGGTGGCCGAGGGTCTGTTGCTCCGGGTGGAGGGCGGGTACCACCCAGGGCCGCGCGTGCTCCACTGGGCGGCGGACGCGCTGAACCGACCGGAGGTGGGGCGACTGGCGCGGCCGGCGCTGCAGCGGTTGGCGGACGAGACCGGGCTCACCGCGTCGGTGCACGTGCGGATGGGGCACTGCCGGGTGTGCGTCGAGCGCATGGAGGGGGCGGGCATCGTGCGGCCGCACGTACGCATGGGCGAGTCCCTGCCCTTGCACGTGGGCGCATCCGGCAAGATCCTGCTGGCCTGGCTGCCGCCGGACGCCCGGCAGGAGCTGGTGGCGCAGTCCTGCGCCACCTATCCCGAGCATCCTCTGAACACGCCGGAGGCCGACTTCGACACCATCCGGCAGCAGGGGTGGGCCCTCAGCCTCGGCGAGCGGGACGAGGCCCTGGCTTCCCTCAGCGCACCCGTGTTCGGCCCGCGCGGAGACGTGGTGGCTGCGCTCTCCATCTCCGGCGTGCGGCAGCGGTTCCGGGACGACCAGGTGGCGCAGTGGCGGACGCGGGTGGTGGAGGCGGCCGCCGCTGTCTCCGCCATGCTGGGCGGGAACGCAGCCCCAACCGGATCGCCCCCGCATGCCGAGGGTCATCGCCCCGACTCAGAATCGTGAAGACAGCGCAGAAAGGGGTCCTGTCCATGGAGGAAATGGCAATCACGCGCGTGAAGCGGCCGCTGGAAGGCATTCGGATGATCGAGCTCGGTTCAGTCGTCGCGGGGCCATTCGCAGCGCGGGTTCTGGCGGACTTCGGGGCCGAGGTCATCAAGATCGAGCCCAAGACGGGCGATCCGCTGCGGACCTGGGGACGCATGTCCCCAGCCGGGTGGTCGTGGTGGTGGTACGCCCAGGCGCGGAACAAGCGGCTGATGGTCGTCGATCTCCACCAGTCCGACGGCCAAGCCATCGTGCAGGCGTTGATGGCGCGGTCGGACGCCGTGATCGAAAACTTCCGCCCGGGAACCCTGGACCGCTGGCATCTGGGCTACGAAGACGCCAAGCGCCTCAACCCAGGCATCGTCTACGCCAGCATCTCCGGGTTCGGGCAGAGCGGTCCCTACCGGGATCGGCCCGGATTCGGCAACATCGCGGAGTCCATGAGCGGCATGCGCTACGTCACCGGCTACCCGGACCGGCCGCCGGTGCGGGTGGGATTTGCTATCGGCGATGAGATCGCCGCGTTGTACACCGTGATCGGCATCCTCATGAGCCTACTGCGGCGGGAGCGGACGCGGGACGGCCAGGGCGATCGCGTCGACGTCGCGCTGACCGAGGCAGTATTCAGCCTGACGGAAGCGGCGCTCACCGAGTACCTGCACGAGGGCGTCGTGCAGGAGCGCACCGGTAACCAGCTGACGCGGTCCGCCCCGAGCAACATCTACCCGACGCGGGACGGGCGTTGGGTGGCCATCGGCGCCAACACGGACCACATCTTCCCGCGGTTGTTGAAGGCCATGGATCGGGTCGATCTCGCTGGCGATCCCCGCTTTTCCGACAACCAAGTGCGCGTGCAGAACGTGGCCGAGCTGGACGCCATCATTTCCTCGTGGACGGAGCAGTACGATGCAGTGGAGCTGCTCACGCTCCTCAACCAGCATGACGTCCCCGCCGGTCCGGTGATGAGCGTGGCGGACATCGCGATCGATCCACAGTACCAAGCGCGCGACATGATCCTTCGCGTCCCGGCGGACACGGGCGAGGAGATTGGCATGCCGGGCGTGGTGCCGAAGCTGGCGCATCACCCAGGCCGGGTCGATCGCGCGGGCGGACGCCTCGGCCGCGACACGGACGCCATCCTGCAGGAGGTGCTGGGATGGACGGAGGAGCAGATCCAGGAAGCCCGGCGAAAGGGGGTGATTGCATGAGCGATTGGCCGAAGCGGGTCACCGTGATCGACGTGACACCGCGGGACGGCCTGCAGGACGCCAAAGGGGCGCTCCGCACCGAAGAAAAGATCCGCCTCGTGGAGGAGCTGTACCGGGCGGGCGTGCCAGAGGTGGAGGTGACGTCCTTCGTCTCGGCCCGGTGGGTGCCCCGGCTGGCGGACGCGGAGGCGGTGGCGCAGGCGGTTCGTCATCACCCGGGCAACATCGGCCTCATTCCGAACCGAAAGGGGTACGATCGCGCGGTCCAAGCGGGCGTCCGCGCCGTGACCTTCGTCATCTCCGCCAGCCCGCGCCACCAGCAGGACAACCTGCGCATGCCGCTGGAGCGCTCGCTGGAGGAGCTGCGAACGATCGCCGAGGCCGCAGGGCATGTGGCGCGGGCGGCTGGGCCGGTGCTGCGCGGTGCCATCTCCTGCTCCTTCGGATCGCCCTACCCGGACGAGGACATCCGGCCGGAGACGGTGGCCAGGGTGGCCGAGGCGCTTGCGGCGTGCGGCGTCACGGAGATCGGGCTCGCCGACACGGTCGGGGTCGGGACGCCGGAGCGGGTGGCCAGCGTGATCGACGCGGTGAAAAGCGCGCTTCCGGAGATGCCGCTGGTGCTGCATCTGCACGACCGCAGGGGCCTCGCCTTGGCCAACGTGACCGTGGCGCTGGAGCGGGGCGTGACCCGGTTCGAGACGGCCCTCGGCGGGCTGGGCGGCTGCCCCTTCGCACCGGACGCGCCCGGCAACCTCGACACCGAGACGTTCGTCGGCTGGATGCATCGGATGGGCATCGAGACGGGCGTCGACCTGGCGGCCCTGACGGAGACCCGGACTTGGCTGCTGCAGGCGCTGCGAGCGTCAGCCGAAGAGGACGTGCGGGCCGCTCGCTGATGCGGCCGCTCGCTGATGGCGGTCGGTCCGCCGGGAGTCGCTCGATCCGCCGGCCCCCGCCCCGCACACGTTGTCGAAAACTTGTGGAGAATGGAGGAAATCCCTGTGGCAGACGTCGCCATCGCGGCACGGATGAACCAGCTGCCCATCGGCAGCATGCATCGAAAGATCACGGCCATCATCGGCATCAGCCTGTTCTTCGATCTCTTCGACGTCTTTCTCGCCGGCGTCCTGGGAACGGTCTTGACCAAGGAGTTCCACATCAGTGGCGCGGTACAGCCGCTCCTGTTGGGATCGGCGTTTCTCGGCATGTTCCTCGGCGCCATCGTGTTGAACGGCCTGGCCGACCGCATTGGCCGCCGGCGCGCCATCCTGTTCGTGTTGTTGGTGTATTCGCTGTTCACGTTCCTCGGCGCGTTCAGTTCCGGCGTCGCCTTCCTGATTGTCATGCGCTTCTTGGCGGGCCTCGGCATCGGCGGTCTGCCGCCGCTGGCCGACACGTACATGAGTGAGATGATCCCGGCGGAACACCGCGGCCGGATGACGGCCTGGGCGTATACCCTCGGATTCTGCGCCATGCCGATCGAGGGCTTCCTCGCCCGCTGGCTGGTGCCCACCCATTACGGCATGGCGGGGTGGCGGTGGCTGTTCATCGTGGGATCGCTCGGCGCCATCATCGTGTGGCTGCTGCAACGCCACTTGCCAGAGTCGCCCCGCTGGCTGGAGTCGATGGGCCGCGTCGAAGAGGCCCGGGCCATCGTCTCGAAGCTGGAAGCGTCCGTCGGGCGCGTCGTCGCGATACAGCCGGTTCCCGACACCTGGGTGGAGCCGCGGAAAGTGCCGTTGTCCACGCTCTTCAGCACAGACTTCGCGAAGCGCACGGTGATGCTCTGGATCTTCCAGATCCTGCAGACGCTCGGCTATTACGGATTCGGCACCCTGGTGCCCTTGGTCCTGGCCAGCAAAGGGATCACGGTCACCAGCTCGCTCACCTATCTGACGCTGTCGTTCCTCGGGTATCCCATCGGATCGCTGTTGTCGCTGCCGGTCATCGAACGGATCCAGCGCAAGTGGCTCATCGTCCTGTCCGCACTGTGCATGGCGGTCTTCGGCATCCTCTTCGGGATGTCCACGGCGCCGGGGCTCATCATCGTCTTCGGGTTCCTGTACACGCTTTCGAGCAACATCTTCTCGAACGCGTTCCACGTCTTCCAGGCGGAGATCTATCCGACGGCCATCCGCGCCACGGCCGCGGGATCGGCGTACAGCCTCAGCCGGCTGATGAGCGGACTCATGCCTTTCCTCCTGCTGCCTGTGCTGAAGGCTCACGGCGCCACCGCCATGTTCACCGTGGTCGCGTGTGCGATGGTGATCATCATGATCGACGTGGGCACCCTGGGGCCGCGCACCTCGGGCCGCGCACTGGAGGAGATGAACGAATCGGTGATCGTCCACTCGGCCCCGCCGCTGCGCGGTTGATATCGGTGCGGCGAATGTTGCGGGCGCTTGGGGCGCGCCGCTGGGACTTCAGGTGCGCGGCGACGCTTCGGGCTCGAAGCGGTCGCTTCGGGCGTCGCGCGACGATATTAAGTGAGCAAGGGCCACTTCGGTGGCCCCTTTTTTTCTGTGTATGAAGGGGTTGTGAACGGATTTGTACTTATTTGATGAGACCCGAAAAGGCATAGCAACCGATTCGTATTTATGCGAACGCCTCGGCGGACGGATAGAAACGGTTTTGGATTTATTTGAACCCCCCGAGGCACCTGACGGCTTCGACGGGCCCGATTAAATAAAATTTGGCACCTTGTCCGATCAGCCTAGGCTGAGATAACGTCAAAGTGTTTAGTATCGCCCGTCTCTCACAACCTGTTACATCGATATCGTTGTTATGCCGCAAGCAGCACCGCCGTTCCCGGCGGGGTGTCAATCCTCAGCTTCTTGTTCGCTCAAGCCCGTCATCTTGGACAGGCCCCCTACACTGTGGGAACGCAAGTCGAGTGTAGGCCGCATGGGATCGAGGGAAGCTGCCATGCGATGCTACGCTGGGTAGACGCCCTGGGCCACGTCAACTCACCTGCGGCTCACCTAATAATAAGTAGGATGGCGGGCCCAGACGGGCCCGCCGAACCTTTCCCGCCTTGCGGGCTGGGCTTAGTCCATTCTCGGTCTAAGCTGGATTTTCGTATAAAAACCCGGGTTTCAGCGTCCCACAACCGCGTCTGGGCTACGGTTTAAGCCGGGTTGCCTTACAAAATCGGGGTCCTGGGCCGTTGAAGCGCCGCCCTTAATCCGAGAATTCTGCTCTCGCGCCGGTGTGGAGGCCGCCTGACCGGCCCGAACCGAGGATTTAAGCGGCAAGATCGGATAACTCGCCGGAGAGGTGCCATGCGCCGATCTCGCCATCCATTGGGCAGGTGAGATTGACGAGATGCTGCACCACCTGCGCTACCAGTCAGGGGCGTTCTTCGCCTACGAATGCCGGCTTCGTCCCCTCGATCGCGCTTGTTTGTAAGAAAATCACGGCCAACGACCCGGTGCAGCTGTGCCTGCCGCCCCCAAACCCGCGATTTAAGCCGCATCATCGGATAATCACCAGGGAGAGCCCATCAGGGGGAGAAAATTTACATCGCATGTCACCAGGCTATCCCTCGCCGCTCGCCCTTCGCCCCACGCCCCACGCCCCACGTACCCCCCACCTCCCACCACCGTCGCACGCATCCGTGTGCGCCACCGCGGGCGGGCCGTATATCCAAAGTTACTCGGTACTGAAAGGGGTGGACCAAATCATCCCCGTGGACGTGTACATCCCGGGGTGTCCCCCTTCTCCGCCGGCCCTGTTGTACGGGATACAATTGTTGCAGCAGAAGATCCGTCAGAGCCCGACTTGAGGGCCCAGTAGGGTAAAGGGCCTCAATGGCCAGCGCCTCCAACCCCTTCACAATCGCGCTTCGGATTTTGTATTCGATTTCGTTTCCAATGATAGGTGCAATTGTGCATTGCAACGCCCCTCCGCGAAGACAGGAGACATCCTGTCCCCTCCTTGTCATACCTCCTACCCCGCGCCCATAGAGTGAACCGTGGACGACCATTGCTCGTTCGACGAACGCTCACACGAGGAGGCGACGGAGGAATGGCGGCAAAGCCGGTGGCAGCGGGCGTCCGCCCGAAACTCACCCCGCAACAGCGAAACGCCTTCATCAGTGCATTCGGAGGTTGGACACTCGACGGCTACAACGCCGGGTTGTTCGGCGTCGTGCTTGCGCCAGCGATGAGCGCACTGTTGCCGCAATCCGGCATCGAGGTCAATCCTGGCACGGTGGGTCTTTTCGGCGAACTGATGGTGGCCGTGTTTCTCGCCGGCTGGGGATGCTCGTTCATCTGGGGCCCCATCGCCGACAAGACCGGAAGAGTGAAGGCCCTCATGTTGAGCATCATCGTGTTCTCGGTGTTCACGTTTCTCGCGGGACTTTCTCAAAATGTGTGGGAGCTGGCGATCTTCCGCTTCCTCGCCGCGGTGGGGATCGGCGGAGAATGGTCCATGGCGGGAACGTTTGTGGCCGAATCCGTTCCCGAGGAGCGGCGGCCATTCTTCGGCGGATTCTTGCACGCGGGCACCTACTTTGGATTTCTCATCGCCGCGGTGGTCAATTACTTCGTCGGCGTCACACTGGGCTGGCGGTGGATGTTCTTCATTGGAATTCTGCCGGCGCTGTTCGTGTTTTACGTTCGCGCCAAGAGCGTGGAATCCAAACGGTGGGAGAAGGTCTCCGGCAACACCGCGCGCGTGTCGTTCTGGAGCTTCTTCGCGAAGGTCTTGCAACCCCCCTATCGGACCCGCACGTGGGGGAATCTGCTGTTGCTGGTGATCTGCCTGATGGGTTTCTGGGCGGGATCGCAGTACCTTCCAACCGCCATCTTGACGTTGGCCAAGCCCGCCGGGATCACCGGAACCGATGCTGCCCACCTGGCCACCTTGGGAGCGGTCGTACTCGACGTGTTCACCATCATCGGCTGCTTCCTCGCGCCGTACCTCGCGAACCGGCTGGGGCGCCGCCGGACCCTCGTCATCTTCTTTACCCTCATGATGATTGGCATCCTCGGCGGGTTCCTGTGGGCCTTCTACGATCACGGTCTGGGCGCATTCTTCGCCTTCATCCCGATTCTGGGCTTGAGCGGCGCGGACTTTGCGCTCTTTACCATCTGGCTTCCGGAACAGTATCCGACGGAAGTTCGCGCCAGCGCCTTTGCCTTCGCAACCACGTTCTCCCGGTTCGTCGCGGCGGTCGGCACGTTTGTCATCGGCTGGGCCATCAACGCCACGCACACGATTGGTGTACCGTTGGCCTGGACGGCAGCTCCGTTCCTGATCGGCATCTTTCTGACACTCATGGTTCCGGAGACGAAGGGACATCGCCTGCCCGACTGACGCTCTACCATACATCCTGTACCGCCAATCCGGGGAGCGCCGGGTTCCGCGCGCGATATCTGAATTTGCACATCTCACGCAGGATTGGCATGCTGAGAGGGAGACGGGCGTCTGGACCCTGCTCCGTGGGTTTGACCCACTTCCACGCGCATGGAAGCTGCTCAGACGCATCGAGGACTTGCAACAGGAGGTATTTGACTCGTGAACCCTACCTCTCCACGGCCTGTCTATCTGCACGTTCACGACGGAATCGGGGAAATTGTGCTCAATCGGCCCGAAAAACGCAACGCGCTCCATCTCGAGATGTGGTCTCAACTGGCAGAGGCCGTGGTCAACTGTGACGAGGACGCAAACGTGGAGATTGTGCTGCTGCGGAGCAGTGACCTGGGCGTGTTCTGCGCGGGCGCGGACATCTCGGAGTTCTCCACCGTTCGATCCGATTCCGCGTCCAATGCACGCTACAAAGAATGGGTTCAGCGCGCGGTCATGGGCCTCAGAGATCTCACGAAACCCACCATCGCCATGATCTCCGGCCCCTGTGTCGGGGGCGGCACCGAGCTGGCCGTGGCGTGTGACATCCGTTTCGCCTCCGACACGGCCAGGCTCGGCATCACCCCAGCGAAACTCGGCTTCGTCTACGACGTCGCGGAGACCCGCATGCTGATCGACCTGGTCGGCCCGAGCCGGGCAAAGGACATCCTGTTCTCGGCGCGACTACTCGACGCCGAAGAAGCGCTGCGCATCGGATTGGTCGATCGCGTCATTCCGGTTGCGCAGCTGGAGGAAGAGACGTACGCCTACATCCGCCAGCTCATGCAGAATGCCCCCAACTCCCTTCGCGGAGCCAAGGCCATCATCAACGCCCTGGTCGCGGGTGCACCCACCGACGATCCCTCACTGCAGGAGATAGTGCGTGCATCGCTGGACAGCCCGCATTACAAGGAAGGTGTGCGCGCGTTCATCGAAAAGCGCCGTCCCCATTTCCCGCGTCTGCCTTGACCCAGTCCATGAGAGCGGAAGCCGACGACGGTCACGTCTCATGGGTTTGCACGCGTAGCACGAAACCGCATTACGGCGCGTGCACCACACTGTCTGGGTTTTGCAGGTATTCGTTGTAGCCCTCCTCGGCCAACTCCAGTCCGACGGCCTGGTTTTGTGACCATATGCTTGCAAAGTACTGGATTGGCACCGGAGCTTCTCCGAGGGCCGGTCCGACCTCAATCGTAAAGCCGGGTCTTCCCACTTTTTGCGTCCACCAGTCGGTCAGGCCTCCACCTTGTTCGCTAGCCGACGGTGTCTGGACGGGGTATCCGGTCAAGTGCGACATTCGGAGCGCCAAATCGTGAAAATGCGACAGGTTGGCTGGGCTGATCTGATATCCCCAGTAGATGACGCCTCCGGAGGCATGGTACGCAATCTCTTCTTGCGGGTTGATCTGATTGATCAGATTGAGAACCGCCTTGACTTCATTGATTTGATACGGGGCCGTGCCTGTGTAAAATTCGTACCACGGGTGGGTCACGATGCTCGGAATCGTGTACCAGCCTCCGTCGTACTGACGGTTCGGATCGATCCCCTGCGCGTTGTTTTTCCAGCGTGCAAAGTTGGTCGATCCGTTGTTCATCGCGACAAGCGACGCCCGGACGTCGGCGGGAAACACGCCGTCCCCGAATTGCGCCAGCGTCACGCCGTCCGGATTGACCATCGGCATGAACCAGATCGTCGTCTCATCCAAAATCTGCTTGACGTTGTAGCCGCCGATCGACTGATTGTTGCGGTAGGCGTACGCGTAACGATCCAGCATGTACATGTTCAACGTCGTTGTGATCCATTCCCGCGCGTGGTGGGACCCGCTGATGAGGACAGTCGCCTTTCCTTTTCCGAGGCCGATGGCGTAAATGTCCCTTCCATATACGGTCTGGCCGACCACTTTCACCTGAATCAAATCCGGGTACATGTCCTTCAGGGATTGGATATCTCTTTGCATGACCGTATAGGAATAGGTTTGATTCGGATTCACCACCGGATGCGCCGGCGGAAACTTTGCGATGAGAAACACCTGGCCGTTCCACGACGGGTAGTCACCCAGTCGTTTCAGGCCTGTCATCACGTACCAGATGGGGACATACGTTTTGCCTTGAAACGCGATGACAGGAAACGGAACATCGGACTGGTCGGGGAGGTGAACCGTCAAAGGCTTTGCGGGATCGAACGCCGCTGTTGCACCTCCAGGCGCAGCGCTCTGATTCCAGTACCAGTCGTTTCCAACCAACACGTTCGGAACGCCAAACGCCGTGAGGGCCTTTGTGAGCGCGTCGAGATCCATATATTCGGTTCCCTCATAAAAGCTGGCCACCTGGGCATCCCGATACCCGTTGTCCGTGGTGATGCTTCGCGTGGTCAACGCGAAACCCGGCAGGGGCGGAATGGGGTTTGTGGCGGTCATCGCCCAAGTGGTTCCATTCCATGTCGAATGGATGCCCAGGCGGTTCAGCGCTTGCTGCAGGTACCAGATGGGCATGTAGGTCGTATCCACACTGCTGCTTGGATCTTTTGCGACGAGCGAAGGTGCGTGCTCTACGACAACGCCATTGACAATGATGGCCTTTCCGGATGAAGAAGGGTTTGGGTTCGAGTAGTCGGCCGCTTCATTCACGGTGAGGTTCCAGTTGGATCCGTCCCAAGTGCTGGCGATGCCCAGGCGGTTCAGCGCCTGCATCAGGTACCAGATGGGCAAATAGGTGGTGTCGTTGTAAACAAAGCCCTTCGGCGCGGAGACCAGACTACCGTTTAACGTGATTTTTTTGGTTTCGAATGAGAGGGAGCTCGCGGCGACATCTTGCGGATGCACCCATGCCCAAAGGGCCGACGTTGCGAGCGCGGACAACAACACCGCCGAACGCACCTTTTTCCCCTTCACAATCCTGGAAAACCTCCTCAATTCGAATAGAAAACGGGGAGGGTACAGAAATTCACCCTTCCCGTTTTCACGGTTATCTGATTTTCAGTTGGCGACGGTACACGGACGGCCGGTATCCCGGCGGTTTTTATTTCGTCGTGACGCTATTTCGCCGCCGGTGCCGACGATTCCTGCCCTGCCGGCGTGGAAAGTGTTTCCGGACGTCGCTGCAACCCACCCGGATTTGCCGGAGGCTCTCCTGGTCAGCCGGGCATGGCCCCCCTGGACACCCGGCCTTCTACGAGCGCTTTTGCGAGGGACTGGCGGACGCGCTGGTGCGTGGGGGGGCCGCAGGAAGGTTGGGCCGGCGGCGGTGGTTTGGCGCGGGTCTACGCCTCAGACCGGTGAATCCCGCTGATGATTATCCGATGATGCCGCTTAAACCCTGGGTTTGAGGGCGGCAGGCCCTGGTGAAACGGGCGATTAAGCGTGATTATCGTACAAACCAACGTGGTTGGGGGGGCGGAATCCGCGTTTTTGTCAGGAAACTCGGCTTAAAGTAGCCCTCAGATGGGCGTGAGACAGGTCAAAATGGCCCAGATTGTACGAGAATGCGGTTTATCTTCTGTCGGGGGCTTGGTCTCTGCTGCCGCCCCTGCAGGGGGTGAGGGCGGCTGTCGTTGGTGAGGGAGGACGGCGGGGCTTCGCACACTGCCAGCACACGGGTAGCACGGGGCGAATCATCCCCTGCCCTGCCAGCCAGCATGTGAAAGTCAGTCCCAAAACCCGCCGTCGGAATGGATGATCTGTCCCGTAACCCACTGGGCTTCGTCACTCGCCAGGAACGCGACCAGACGCGCCGCATCCTCCGGTTGGCCGATTCTGCCCATGGGGAACTTCGGCAACAGCTGGGCCTTCACTTCGTCCGACATCCACCCCGAATCCGTCGGACCGGGATCGACCGCATTCACCGTGATGCCGAGGGGCGCCACCTCGGCAGCCAGGGAAACCGTGAACGCCGAAATCGCGCCCTTTGTGGCCGCATAGGCCAGCTCGCCCCGCATGGGCCCTTTGTCCTGTCCGGATATCATGTTGATGATTCGCCCCCCGCCGCCTCTGTACCGGCGTGCGAACTCGGCGCAAAGCAAGCAGGTCCCCCGGACATTCACCGCGTAATGGGCATCCAGGATCTCAGCGTTCAATTTCTGAAATCCATCCGACGTGGAGTGGGTTGCGTTGTTGACAAGAATGGATGGTGCCCCAAGAATCGTGATCGTCTCGTCCAGAATACGTGAGGGCGCATCCGATTTGGCCAAATCCACTTCCAGATGAGCCGCTCGCACGCCGATCGCGCTCAGCTCACGAACGAGTTCCTCCGGCCAATTCTCGTCCGCACCCCACTCCATTTCGCGGTCGTACCTTTTCCAATGCGTGAACAAGATGTCAGCCCCATCCCGTGCCAGCGCCCGGCAGATGGCGGTCCCAATGCCTCTGCGCCGGCTTGCGCCGGTGACAATGGCAATCCGGCCCGCCAATCTCTTCGTCTGCATGGGTATCCTCCTCGTGATGTGATCCAGTCTAGCTAAGCCTAGATCACGACTTGATTTGAGTTGGCGGCAGCGCCTGCATGTACAGTATAGGACCCACCCATGGAACAGACCAAAGAGCACGGTAGAAACCATGATGAAAAATTCGATCCATCGTGATATTTTATCTATTGTTCACACTTTACCGTATCGAATGCACATTTTAAGTGAACGCATCGAAAGATGGAAGGGAGGATATACGGGTTCATAAACGTGTACGAATTTAATAAAACATTCCAGAACACCATACGCAAAGGCAGAAAAAGGGGAGTTACCAATGCCGAAAGTCGTTTTGGAAAACAATGCTGCTGCCGCACGTAGTACACGCTATCGCTCAACCGTGCTCCTGCTGATGTTTCTAGGGGCCGCCATCAACTATATGGACCGGGGCAACATTGGTGTTGCGGCACCACTCATTGCGGAACACTTCCACTTAAACAGCGGTCAAATGGGGATTGTATTGTCTTCCGTTCTGTGGACGTACACCATCGCACAAATTCCGATGGGAATCTTGATCGACAAATACGGTCCGCGAGTTATGGTCTTTTTAGGCGTATTGATCTGGTCTATTATGACCGTCCTGACGGGGGCGACGGGTGGATTCATCAGCCTATTGCTGGTCAGAATGGCGCTGGGCTTGGGCGAGGCCCCAACTTTCCCCGCGTTCGGGCGTGTCGTTTCACAGTGGTTTCCCTCCAGTGAACGTGGGACAGCAAACGCGTCCTTTATTTCAGCGGTCATGTTCGGGTCTGCTTTTACTCCGCCATTGGTCACGTGGCTGATGCTGAGTTACGGATGGCGCTCCGCGTTCTACGTGACTGGTTTCTTAAGTCTTGTCTGGACGTTTGTTTGGTGGAAGTACTTTCGGAATCGTCCGAGCGAGTCGAAGTACGTGTCTGAAGCAGAAGCTGCCATGATCGGTGACACAAAAGTTCCCCAAACATCCACCAAGATGCCCTGGTACAGCGTTCTGCGATATCGCAACGTTTGGGGATTAATGGTAGGACTGTTCTCTATCGACTACGTTCTGTATATCTTTGTCTCCTGGTTGCCTACATATCTTGTTAAGGCCAAGCACCTGACGCTCGCCAAAACGGGATTCGTCGCGATGATCCCGTATATCGTTGCGTTCGTTTTGGTGTGGATTTTCGGAATTTGGTCGGACCATCTCGTGAAACGAGGCTGGGCGCCTGGGAAGGCGCGTCGCACTCTGGCCGTTGTGGGGATGGTGATTTCGCTGTCGATTCTTATCGCACCTCACGTACAAAGCACCGCGGGCGTGGTCCTGTTTCTAAGCCTTGCGCTCGGCGGTGTGATGGCGGCCAACGGAGTGATTTGGGCACTCCCGGCTGCAATCGCAACCCCGGAGTACGTTGGCCGCATCGGTTCGTTCCAGAACTTTGCCGGCAACGTCGGAGGAACGCTTGCGCCGCTTTTGACAGGCTTCATCCTGCAAGCCACCGGGTCGTTTGTGATTCCTCTTACAATCGGTGGATTGCTGGCTGTCGCCGCGATTATTTCGTATATCTTCCTGATGCACGAGCAAGAGGTTCTGATCGGAGACAGAGGATAAAAGGTGGAGTGGTCTGCATTGAGCATCATTCAAACGATTTTGCAGCAGATTCCCCTCCCTTCCATGGTACCTGTGGAGCAGAGATTTCCCCTCGTACGAGTACCTGACATTACGATGGCAGTGAAAGAAGCAATTGCACGGATTTCAGCGTTCCAAAATATAAATGCAGATTCACATGAGAGGTCTGTCGCAGTCGCCGTCGGCAGTCGGGGGATCGCTGGAATCGCCACAATTGTTAAATGTGTCGTGGCTGAGCTGAAATCCCTTGGGTTTGCACCATTCATTGTGCCTGCCATGGGCAGCCACGGTGGCGCAACTGACGAGGGGCAGAAGGCGGTACTCGCGGCTTTAGGCATCACAGAAGAGAGGGTACATGCTCCGATTCGATCTTCAATGGAAGTCATGCAGATTGGGGTCACGCCGAGTGGGATTCCGGTCTATTGCGACAGGTTGGCACTTGAAGCAGATGCCATACTGCTTGTCAATCGCGTGAAACCGCACACGGTGCTTCCTGGCCCGGTGGAAAGCGGATTGATCAAAATGGCAGCGATAGGGTTGGGAAAGCAACGCGGTGCTCAGGCCATTCACAGTCGCGGGTTTGCGAACGGTTCCAATGATATTCTGGAGGTGGCACGCGAAGTCTTCGCTAAAGCGCCCATCGTGGGCGGCATAGCCATCGTGGAAAACGCGTACGGGGAGCCGGCGAAGATCGTGGGCATCAACCGCGATCGAATCGAAGAGGAAGAGCTCCCTCTATTAAGGGAAGCTTATCGACTGCTTGCGACGTTGTTGATTGACCCAATCGACGCACTCGTCGTGTACGAAATGGGGAAAAACATCAGCGGGGACGGGATGGACCCCAACGTCATCGGGCGGTTTCCAGAACCGCACAGGTCGGGTGGTGCGCATATTCAACGAATCGGCGTGCTCAATCTGACTCCAGAGACACACGGCAACGCCAACGGAATCGGACTAGCAGACTTCATAACGGAAAGAGTACGGGATCAGATTGATTTCGAAAAGACGTACGCGAACTCTTTGACATCAAATCTTGTGAATCTGTCTAAGGTACCGATTACTTTAAAAAATGACCGCGAAGTCATTCAGGCTGCGCTCAAGACATGCATCAACTCAGACAAGAGCGGGCCTTCTCTGGTTCTTATCCGAAACACGCTCGAACTGCAACGGATCTACGTATCGGAGAACCTGACGGAAGCTGTGCACAGTCATCCAAGCTTGCAAATTGTTGGTGACAGTTTTCAACTTCCGTTTGACGCTCAAGGTAACCTGGATGGTTTGTTTTGATTCGGCTTCTTGAGAGATAACAGAATTCAACGTCTGCAGGCTGAAAGGATGTCGACGGGTATGCCCATTCTCGAGAGTGGTTTAGACTTCGAAAGTCCCGTGATGGTCAAAGTCCAACAACACTTTCCGGCTGACCACATGAGCCGAGACGAGATTTATTCGTCGCTTCGCCAACAGTGTGCAGATCCCAGGATTCGCTCCAAGGTGAAAGCTGGAGCCAAGGTCGCTGTTGCCGTGGGAAGTCGAGGCATCGCGGAGCTGAAGTTCGTCGTGCGCACTGTGATAGATTGGCTGAAAGAACAGGGGACGATCCCGTTCATCGTCCCCGCTATGGGAAGCCACGGCGGCGGTACTTCGGATGGACAACGCTTAGTTTTGGAACAGTATGGCATTACGGAAGACGACATGGCCGTTCCGATTGACGCTTCGATGGATACCGTGCAATTGGGCGTGGTCGATGGTGCTCCCGTGTATTTCAGTAAGGCGGCGTATCACGCTGACCTCGTGGTGCCAATTTGCCGGGTGAAGCCTCATACGGACTTCAAAGGCCCGATAGAGAGCGGCGTATTCAAGATGCTCAGCATTGGGCTTGGAAAGCACAAGGGTGCAGCTGCGCTGCACAGCTTGGGGTTTAGAGCGTTCCCGACCTTGATTCCAAATGTCGGCCAATTCATTATTGACCACGCACCCATCGGTTTTTCCGTTTGCATCGTGGAAAACGGTTATGACGATGTGGCAACGGTTCAAGTCGTTCCGGCGGAACTGACCGCGGAAGAAGAACCGAAACTTCTCCAATTATCTAAACAATTGCTTCCCAAAATCAATGTGGACGACATTCATCTGTTGATTGTCGATCAAATCGGAAAGAACATAAGCGGAGAGGGAATGGATCCGAACATTACGGGACGGTCTCCACTGCCCATTTCGCATGAAGGAGTTCCACGTATCGACCGGATTGCCGTGCTCGACTTGACCGAAGAAACACATGGGAATGCGACCGGCATCGGCATGGCAGACCTCACCACTGTGCGGTGTTTTCGGAAGATTGACCTCTCTACGACATACGCAAACGTCATCACAGCCGGGCTGTTCAACAGCGCAAAAATACCCGTGATGCTCCAGAATGACAGAGAAGTCATCGCAGTTGGACTCAAATCTGCCACAACGGTCGAGCCGCCAAAAGCCCGGGTGGTTCGCATCCGGGACACGCTGCACCTGGGGGAGTTTTGGGTTTCAGAGGTCATTGCAGAGGAACTGCGTCACGACCACAGATTCACGGTGACAAACGAACGTAAACCATTCTTGTTCGACGAACAAGGGAATCTCACGTGGTAACTATGCGAGCCCTCTCGGCTTGCTTTGAAAAAAGAAAGCGGGCTCCCACGTCGGTGAGAGCCCGTGCTGCGACTGGCTTGCGCGACGTTCATCACCCGTCCTGCCCATCCGGCCACACACAATCCATCCTGCAGCCTGTCCGGCTGCTCTCCTGCGCCCACTCCAGCACCTGGATCACATCCCGCGCCTCCCGGGCATCCACCGGCGGCGAGCCCCCGCGCAACAGCGCGTCCGCCAGGCCCTCGTAAAAGCGCTCGTAACACCCGCGCTTCGTCTCGATCACCCTTCGCTCCACCGTGCCGTCCTCCCGCACCACCGACAGCCGCCCGTACATCTCCGGTCGATCCCGCCCCCATTCCGCCGCCCCAGGCCGCACCCCGGCCTTCAGCTGGTCCTCCTGCGGATCGATCCCGTATTTGCAAAAACTTCCCCGATGCCCATGCACGAGAAACCGCGGTCCCGGGTCGGGCACCACGTATGCAGAATGCAGCACCGCCCGCAACCGCCCGTAACCAAGCACGATGTGGAAGTAGTCCTCCGCCCCGGCGAGCGCACCGGCGGGTGCACCCGCAGATCCCCCCGCAGACGCACCGGCAGGTGCCCCACCCGCCGCGCCGTTGCCCTCCGCTCCGTCGCCTCGCTGCACGCCCACGTCCGCCCAAACCCATTGCGGGCGGCCGAACAGCTGCAGTGCCTGATCCACCAAATGCGGCCCGAGATTGAACAGTGTTCCGCCGGACCCCGCGCGCTCCTGCCACCGATCGGCCGCCTGCGGCCGGTACCGGTCATAGTGGGCCTCGTACGTGTACACCTCCCCCAGCTCTCCCGCCGTCACCAGCCGTTTCACCGTCAGAAAATCCCCGTCCCAGCGGCGGTTGTGGAACACCGTCAACAGCCGCCCCCGCGCCTCCGCCAGGCGGATGAGCTCCTCCGCCTCGCGCGCCCGCATCGTGAACGGCTTCTCCACCACCACGTGCTTGCCCGCCTCAAGCGCACGCCGGGCCGTCTCGAAGTGCAGCGGATGCGGGTTGGCCACCACGACCACATCCACGTCATCCCGTTCGATCACGCGGTCCGCCCGCTCCTCCACCACTGCTTCGGGACACCGTGCACGCACCTCGCCCGCCCGGCTCGTCGCCACCGCCACCAGTCGCAACGACGGGACCGACGCGATGAGCGGCGCGTGAAACACCGAGCCTGCCAGCCCGAAACCAATCAGGCCCACTCCGATCGATTCCATGGGATCGCCTCCGTCCGATTCCGTCCGATTCCGCCCGATCCAATCCGAGGGCGTCCGCGCCTTCCATCAAGTGCTACCCTTTTATGTACAATCGAAAAATTGCATCGCTAAGTTCAGTATACTGCACACTCGGTCTACCAATAGCGTCTATCCGGCGCAGACCCATCCGACGCTGGCCGGACCCAGCGCACGCGGGTTGAACACACCAAGGCCCGCTGTAATCTTGTAATCTATCGCCGAATTCACAAAACGACCTGCAGATTCACTGACAAGTCTTCCCCGACCTCCATCAAGTGAGGTACGATGTGTCTATCAACCCACTGAGGTGATCCCGATGGACGAACAAAGATTGGCCGAATTGGTCGGGGCCGTTGTCCGCCAGGAAGTGTCGCCGCTGCGGGAAGAAGTTGCCACGCTTAGCGAAAGGGTGACCGTGCTCAGTCAGGAAGTGACCGCTCTGCGGAGGGATGTGGCCGCACTGGACCATCGTGTGACCGCGCTCGAGAACCGTATGGAAACGCTCGAGAACCGTATGGAAACGCTCGAGAACCGTATGGAAACGCTCGAGAACCGTATGGAAACGCTCGAGAACCGCATGGAAGCGCTGGAGAATCGTATGGAAACGCTCGAGAACCGCATGGAAACGCTCGAGAACCGCGTTGAAACGCTGGAGAGTCGTGTGGCCCGTCTGGAGGATCGCGTCACCACACTTGAGCATGAGATGACTGTCCTGCGCAAGGATGTGATCGCCATCCAAACCCGGCTCAACGACATCGATGAAACCCTGCACGCCACGTATGACCAGGTCGGCAGGCTGTCCGTCGCCATGACCGAGCTCCGGATGGAGGTCAACCAGCTGCGCAGCGGCGACCTGTACCTCGCAGGCCGTCTCGGTGTACACGACATGGAGATTGAACTCCTCAAAGCGCGACACTGACTGATGCCCACGCGTCCGACACCGCCATCCCGTCCTCAATCGACCGGATTGGAAGTGCATTTATGCCTCCAACCGGTTGGCCATGCTGCGCGTCGACAGAGCCGCCCCGTCCCGCTTGAGACGGTCATCTCCCAGCCGAAATCTTTCTCCCGTGTACCCTCGTCATTCGCACAGAGACTCGCCTCCAGCGGCCATTCCATCAACGGCGTTCCAACCGCATAGGCGGTTGAAAGAGTATACTGAAGAGGGTACACAGAATCGCTCGTGTACTCCGACGAGCAACACGAGAAGACCCGCACCCCGGGCTTTGTGCCTCTTGTCTGCTGAACTTCACATGCTGAGGAGCGAATGACATTGTCAGACTTTTACGCCTATCTGGAAGCGCATCGGGCCGACATCCTGCAGGACATTCGCACGTTGGTGGAAGCCGAATCTCCCACCCATCGCAAAGATCTGGTAGACGAGTGCGGGCAGGTGCTGGCGGGACTGTTTCGTGATCGACTTGGGCTCGCGCCGGAAGTGCTGGCCCAGGACAAGTTTGGAGATCACCTGCGGTTTACATATGGCGAAGGAGAGTCGCAGGTGCTCATCATCGGGCACTTCGACACCGTTTGGGATCCAGGCCGCCTGGCGCTGCGCGAGGAAGGCGATCGGCTCTTCGGTCCCGGGGTGCTCGACATGAAAGCGGGTTTGGTACAAGCCCTCTGGGCCGTCAGGGCGCTGCAGGCAGGGGGCGGGTCCTTACCGCACAAGGTCGTGTTCCTGTGCAACAGCGATGAGGAGGTCGGCAGCCGATCCTCCCGTCCCGTGATTGAGGCGGAAGCCCGAAAGAGCAAAGCGGTGTTCGTGGTGGAGCCCGCACAGGCGGAGACCGGCGCTCTGAAAACCGGACGCAAAGGCGTCTCCATGTACCGCGTCCACGTGCGCGGCCGGGCGGCTCACGCGGGCAACCACCACGAGGCAGGCGTGAGCGCCATCCGAGAGCTGGCGCGGATTGTCCAGTACCTGGAAGGGTTGACGGATTACGAACTCGGTACCACCGTGAACGTCGGCGTCATCCGCGGGGGCACCCGGAGCAACGTGGTGCCGGAGTCCGCCGAGGCGGAGGTCGACGTGCGCACCGTGACGGTGGCGGAGGCCGAGCGGATCGACGCTGTGATAAAAGGCCTCGGCCCGAGCCGGGAGGGGCTCCGCGTCGAAGTGGAAGGGGGCATCAACCGGCCGCCCATGGAGCGCACGGAGAAGACCGCGCGCCTGTTCGCACTCGCCCAGGAAATCGGAAGCCAGCTCGGCATGTCGCTCGGCGAGGCCCTGGTCGGCGGCGGCAGCGACGGCAACTTCACGGCGGCCATCGGCGTCCCCACGCTGGACGGGCTGGGCGCCGTCGGCGACGGCCCGCACGCCGAGTACGAGCACATCCTGATTTCGCACGTGGTCCCGCGGGCTGCCCTGCTGGCCCACCTGCTGACACGCGTGTAAGCGGCACAGCGATCGCGCCGGCGGCGTCCCTGGAATGGGTCGCCGCCCGGCGTCAACCGCCTTCCACCGAGGGCGTTTCACCCCCCGTCTCATCCCGGCGGCGTTTCACTCCCTCATCCCAGCCGTTCCTCCATCGCGTACCTCACATCTTCCAACGCTGGCAGCGGCGCAACCCGACGAACCGCCACCCCAAGCAATTCAGCAATCGGCTCAAGCAGTAACCGTGTCTCCTCGCGTTTGACAAAAAACGCCTTCGGACACACCCCGAATGTGTTCATCGTTTCAAGTAACTTGTCAGCGCAACTCTGTGTGTATTGTTCCGGATCCGCCACATGAGCCTGCAGGATCATCCCTGATTCTCTGTCCACGCACAACAGCAGCTTCGGAAACATCGGGCGCTCGCCTTCCTTCACCACAAACGGTGCGTATGACACATCGACCTCCCACGGTCCCACCTTGCGCGCCTGACGCACGATCCGCCGCACAGCGACCTCACTCACTTCAAATGGAGGAATCCCAGGCCCGTCCTCAGCGATCTCCGGGACGCTTGTCCATTCGTCTGTCCAAGATCCATCTGGGGCTTGCCTGCGCGTGAACACCGTGCCCGGGTCCCTCGAAACGAGCAGATCGCTGTCATCCCGCAGCCCCTTGGCCACATCTGCCGCCTGCTCCAAGGCCACCGTGAGAAATCGAGCCTCCTCGCCCGTCAGATACCAAGGGAAGTATCCCGGCAGATGACTGCGAAACAGCGGCATGCGGTTTTTCCGCGGAAATGCAACCCAAGTTGCTTGATAATCTCTCGATCCCGCTTGTCCACATCCTGGCTGCTCTCAAACGACGCGATCAATGCGTGCTGTGCGTAGAGCGTCTCTTCCCTGCCTTCCTCGTTCCGCATGGTTTGCAGCGACCGCCATCCGGCTTCGCCCCGGTAGACCCCAAGCCCGAAAACTCCCCGAGAGCCCCCATGACCACGCAGTATCCCGTCACGCCCGTTTCAGGGTTTACGACAGCGAATAGATCGTCATCGTACATCCAATCCCAAGGAGCCAATTTCCGAAAGGCCACGGCCGCCTCGTACAACGCCTTCCATTCCTCTAGGGTCGGTGATTCTGTTATTGCCAGCCCCTCCTTCTTCCAAATCCAATCCACGTCCCTTGGCCAGTATAAGTCTTCGACGTTTATGGCCGGGCGCACCTGCATGATAAACTATTCACAGAACGGATGACCTTCGAAAGCAGGGTGACCAGATGGAACCATACTACCGCATCGATTGGAGCGCCGGCAAAGATGAGGATCTCGTCGCGGTTGAATTTGAAGACGGCTCGCGGGTTGCCATCATAGAGTCCTACTGCACGAATCCGGCCTGTTCCTGTACGGCCTTGCACCTGGCGTTCACCGCGATCGACGAAAATGGACACGTGCAGGGAGAAGTCTGCTCGTTCTACCTCGACACGCGGACCTGGCAAGCCAGTCGCGTGTCCGTAGAATCGAAACACCACATGCGTGCCCGTGCTTGTATGGAGGAGTTCTTCGGCGGGCTGGACGACCACCTCAAGCAGAGGTTCAGCACCCGCGTTAAAGAGGCCAAGGAGCACGGTCGCAGACAATGGCTTGCTCGCATGAACGAACGTCTCTGCGCCGGGTACGAGGAGATCTTCCACGATTCCGACGCCCGCCTGTCCACCTTTGCGTGGGACGACCGGCGGTATCTGGTGGACGATCAATACTGCATCAATCCCCTTTGCACCTGCAACGAGGTGATCCTGAGTTTTGTCGACATCACGGATCCTCCCACAAGTCAGACGCTTCATTTCGCCATCCGCGTGCCCTTCGACGGGGGAAGCTGCGTGATCGAGGACAGCCACGGCTTCGAGCCGAACGAAATCAAGGCAATACACAACGGATTCATGAAACACGCGGGCGGAATGCGCGTGTTTAAGCGGCGCTACGCCAAGATGAAGGATTTCGGGAGGACGCTGTTACGCCAGACCGGAGGCGATGGACGGAAGCGGACACCCGTGGTCAAACAGAACAAGGTCGGCCGGAACGACCCTTGTCCCTGCGGAAGCGGGAAAAAGTTCAAGAAGTGCTGCGGTGCGACGCACGCGTGACAAGCTGGAACAGAGGCGATAATTTATAATCGGAATTGAGTCTACGGTAGCCACATCGGAATGCGGTTGTCAATGAGGAATTTGACCGGCCGCCCCCCATCCCCCAAGGTTCTACGCCAACCCCGCGCGGTGGATCTCGTCTTTCAACGCCCGGTACCGGTGGTACTGTTCGAGGAGGTTTTCCATGTACGCCGTCCAGTCGCGACGCCAGCCCGCCTTCATGTACACCTCGCGCAGCGACCGCATCCACCGGACTGCGTCCTTGTAGGCGCTGCGGGACTTCCGGCCGATGCACTCGTCCACGAAGCGTTGGTAGACGGAGATGCAACGCGCCGGATGAGACGCCGTGGCGTTGTGTAGAAATGCCAGCAGGTCATCGTCGCGGGCGTAGGCGCTGATGTGGGCGTTCTCCAAGACCCGCCACGCTTCTTCTTCATCTCCGATCTCCCACAGCATCCGGCAGGCCAACCCGATCCTCCATGCCCGGCGGACGGCGTCGGCCCACAGGCGGGTTTTCTCACGGCCGAGGTCATCCGTGCGGACGTCCTTCAGACAAGCTTGGAACCGCGCCCACGTGGGTGATGCGAGCAGCGCGTTCTCGCGCGACGCCGCGGCGCGATGCCCCAGTCCTGCGGCTTCATAAATCCTGGCCAGCCACTCGTGCGCATCGGCCCCCGGGCGTGGGTCAAGTCGCAGTGCCCACTCCCCGTAGCTGACCGCTTTTTCGTGTTGATCGATCGCGGAGAACGCCTCGGCCAAACGGCGCACCGTGCTGCTGCGCACGTCGGACAACCGGCCGTCCACCGTCGACTCCGCTTCGTCCATCTCGCCGTACCGGATGCAGAGCGTACACCACCACTCGATCAAATCACGCCCGCTTTCGTTCCAGGGCCGCGGTGAAGTTGAAAGGCCTTCGGCCGGTTGGCAGAGCTCCCCGCTGGACAGAAAATCCGGCCTCTTCTGCTGCATCCGCGCCTTGAACTGCCGGAGGTGAGCGCCGTCCAGGATACAGGCCGACAGGACATCCGTCCAGTCCACGAGGTCAAGCATATCGGCGCACTGCCCCGCGATCCAATCCGTGAAGCGGATGACCTGACGGCGCACCCCAGTCTCGGGCTGCACCACGGGCTGGCCCTGGTGCGGCAGGGACGCTGTCTCCGCCGCCCCCGTCCATTCCCCTGCCTCCGCCTGAACCTGCCGCCGCACCAAAGCCGCCACCCGATCCAGGGCGGCGAGGCTTCGGTCCTGTGCCGCGTCCAATTCGAACTGCGCTTCCTCTGGAAACCGCGATATCCACTGTGACACCGACACCGCCGTCACCCCGAGCCCGATCAGCGCCGGGACCACCGCGTCCCGCGCCAGCTCCTCCAACTGGTCGCACCAGTGCTGGACATGCCGAACCGCTTCCCTGCAGTCCCAGCGGTCGGCGCCGTCGTCCGGATCGCCCCAGCGGTCGTAACCGCGGTCAAGCCCCGGCTCCCACTCCTCCACCTCACACAGGCCTTCCGCCTGTTCCAGGATCTGCTTCACCTGGGCTGTGAAGTACACCGCCGCCTCCTCGACCGTCATCGTCCGGGTGAGGGTGCGGGCGGATTGGGTGCTTTCCCAACGGTCCAACGAAATCTTCATGTGCCGCGCCCAATCGGGTCGATCCCGCAGGGACAACGCCACAACGTCCCTCAGCTGTTGCTCGTTCAGGGCGGACAGCGCCTCGATCACGTCCTCAGGATTCACCCCTTCGTACGCGCCCGCCGCCTGAACGCTCGCCGGATCTTCCTCTGCCGCTGCGAACACGACGGCGACCATGTGTTTGCAAAAGCCGTCAAAGGGGCAGTCGCACGTGCTCCGCTCAAAATTCGCGATGTCCACGCGAGTGTTGTACGCACCGGAATGACCGTGAACCGTGGCCTCTATCGTATCCCCCTGCATCTCGACGTGCAGGACCCGCCCCTCTTCATAGTACGCCCAACCCCGATGGAGCACACGGGGTCCGACCCACATTTCCATGTCGCGCCGCAGCGCTCTGAGCCGTTCGCCGCTCGCTCCTCGAGTCACCAAGTAGATCACCTCCTCTCGTCATGTGGCTTGCCGACGGGCTCTGCCCCGACAGGCTCCCGCCTCCCGCAACGACCACCCGGTCCGCTCCTGGAACCTCTCCTTGGTTTCCGAGCGCATCCTTCGCCTCCCCGTCGCCGTACACGAGCAGCACCCGCTGTGGGCGCAAGTCCGCCACCGTTTGCACCAGCTTGCGCCTGTCCGCGTGCACCGACAGACCGTAGAAGCCCACCTCAAGTCGTTTTCCATCTGATTTTAGCAAAAGCCCGTGGGTACGGGGTGAAGCGGGGACTCTGGCAGGTCAGCCATGGACAGGCGGAGGGCGAGGCCAGTGGGAGGGTGCAGTCGTCAGTCGTTGAACGATCCGGTGTGACGCAGAAGTTCAACTTTGCTATCGGGGGATTTTGATCGAGCCCCCAAGCGGGTGGACGAGGGGCGCATGACCTCGAAATTCTGTTTAACCTCCCTGACCGGGGGCGGTTTGAGGTGGTCAGAACTCTGACTTTACCCGGATTTCCGTACAAACTCGCCACCTTCGGGGCGCCAACTGGTCCGGATAGTACGACATTCTGGCCTGCACCCGGGGGCACGGCGGGGTCAGCTGGGGCAAAACGAGCGAGATAGTACGAAAATGCGGCACCCGACCTGTGTTAGGCCGGCCTGTCCTGCGACCGGCCGGCGATGGCGATTCGTCTGCTCCGCCTTCTCTCCTTTCACTCGATACAGCCAACAGGTTGACGTCAACGGATGACTCAACCAATATCAATGTTGGACCCTACCGGTGGCGTCTCCGGCGCATCCACCAGCGGCGGCCAAGCAACGCGAGTGCCGCCAATGCCACCCATGGGAGCAGCCATGCCACAATGGTCACCAGGGCGTACGCGGATTTCTTAAGAACGCGGAATGATTGGAGAAACGCTTCTGTCACGGGGGTATCCCCCGACGCCGCACCGGCAAACGACGGAGGGGTCAATGTGAGGTTCACCGTGGCCAGTTGCACGGAACGGTTGAGATCATGCAGTTGCTGGTTCAACTGAGCGATCTGGCTGTTCACCTGCACCAGCGCTTGTTGAATGTCGATCATGTCCTTCATGGTTTGCGCCTTGTTAAAGAGGCGGGTGTATGCGTCGGCTTCGCTCTTCAGTTCCTCCAGCTGTTGCTGAAGTCCGTTGTACTGTTGTGTGACGTCCTGCCCAGTCTGGGAAAAGTTCGTCACCGTCCCCAGCCCCTTTGCGCCGTTCAGGAACTGGGTGAAGTCCTTTTCAGGGACGCGTACGGTCATCCATACGGTAAGTTGACCGTTGTCCGTGGATTCTCGCGAAGACTCGACAAATCCGCCATAGCTGTCGACCATCCGGGATACTTTGTCCGCGGCTTGCCTGACATCGGATGTGGAGATGTTGACGGTCGCCTGCTCAATCACCATTCTTTGCGTCGTTGTCGTTGCAGCCGCCGTTTTGCTGGCCGCGTTCGCCCCTGCGGCTGCTTGTATCGCCCCATCGGCAGGCCCGTGCGCACCGGCTTGGCCCGAATTCGGCATCGCAGCCTCGGCAGAACCTGAGGCGGCAGCCGCGGCAGCGGAAGACACGGCAGCGGACGACGCCGATCCCCGCCTCCCCACTTGGAATGCATTCGTGTTGAACACCACCGCCGATACGGCGGCCAGCACCGCGATGGCCGCGACAATCGCCCAGGGACGGGATAAACGCGCGCTCGTTCGTTGCCAAATCGATTGAACCCAGCGGGTTTTTTCTTCTTTGAGCATGAAAAGACCCCCCTCGTCTCGATGTAAATACGTCGACTTTACATAATGAGACGTGAAAGAGGGTTTTTTCATTTCAAATTACGAAACCCCGCCGCCCGATGGTGCTGTCCGTCCCTGTGCTCACCGAATTCCTACCTGACCCCCGCCCGCAGCGTAAGCCAGATTTTCGTACACAATCCCCACGTTCAGCGGCCACCAGCGACGTGGAGGCGGGGGTTTAAGCAAGATTGTCGTGCAAAATCGGCTCCCCGACTTGGCAGGGTGCCCAACTTAGTACGAAAACTTTGGTCTCATGGCGGTCTTGAAACAGCCACCCCCGCCCAGGCCCTCTGGTTTACGCAGAAAAATCGGATAAGCACTGGAGGCTAAACGCTGGGGCCGGTCCCCTTTACAACTGCGGGCATTGTATTCCATTCCAGATGGCGATCGCGGCCGACGACGGATTGGAGCCAAGTGGCGATGGGATCGAAGTCCTGGTCGCCTCAGCGGGTCGTTACTTCTCCACCTGTACCGTGAACTTGCATCTCGGGTAGTTCGAGCACCCTTTGAAGCGACCATACTTGCCATTTCTGACTTGTAATTGCCCCCCGCATCGCGGGCATACATCCTGTCGAACCAGAGCTTGTTTGGTCGCCTTGGCTTGTCGCACGCGCTCCACGTGTTTGCGCTTCTCCCGGCGATCCGTAATGGCGATGGCCCTCAGCCTGTTGTATATCGCTTCCACCTGATCCGGTCCGATTTCCGGATTCGTATAACGGGTGATCACCTTGAGCAAGTCTCTCGGATACACAAGAAGCTCGGTCCTTGTCTCTACTTTCAATGTGCCGCGGCCAGAAAATACCACAACAGAAAAGAATTTGAGCGGAGAGTTTTCGGCCAGCGCCGCCTGAAGTGCCTTGATGTGCGTCTTGTTTTGGATGAAGGGGTTCAGGAACGTCTCCTTGCGCTTGTAAATGACCTGTTTCCATTGATAGTCGTCTTCCTTGCCAAATATCCAGCCATCATAATGCTTCGTCTCGATCACGAAGATTCCGAACGGAGACACCACAATGTGGTCGATTTGGACCGTTCCATTGCTTTCTTCCTTCGGAATAGTCACATCATTCAGGACCTTATAGACCGCCGGATCCAACGCAGCCAGTTTCGCGGCAACGATCTGTTCACCTCGTTTCCCCAGCAGGGTTGGTTGTAATATTTTTAACACGATAACTCCAGCAAGCAGGAATACAAGCAATATCATCGTAAGCATCGATCTCCGCACCCTTCTCCCATATTCGGATGTTCTTCCACAAGTGCGTAAGTCAAGCACTTTCAACCATAGTCCTCATTAGCTTTTCGCTACACAGGTCACCGTTCCTCCTCTATCCACGTAGGTCAGCCAAGCTCCCGCAAATCGTGGAACGCCCTGTGGCGGGGCATGTCACACCCGTCCATGTCTAACAGGAAAGTCCCCTAGACATGTAGAATCTTCCCACCACGTTCTCTGTTCCGTCACATCACTCCCTTGCGCGCCGCCGAGGGCTCGGCGGCCCAACCCATTCAGCGAGGTGTATCCACGCCATGTTTCACCTGACCGTCCGCGTCGCCTGGCACGACAACCGTTGGAACGGGACCGTCTGCCGGCATCCTTCTGCCAACACGTTCTGCACCCTGTTGGAGCGCATCCGAGAGAGCAAACAGGATGAGGCAGAAGAAGCACTGGCCGCGCGAACCTGGGACCAGGTGCCCGTGGACCAGCTTCCCCCCTGCGTCGCCGAAGGCGCCGGGTTCATGAGTCCGCGAGACTGGGTCCGCGTGATGGAACACCCGTACCAAAAGAGCAGTCACACGACGCACGGTCACCTTCGCCCCACCCGGATCGTGATCCCGCCCTACGCCACGCTGGCGGTTCCGTTCTGGTGGATGCTGAAATCGAATCAGGCAGCCATAGACGCTCAATCCCCCGTCCCGCTGCCGCCCGACGAGGAGGCTCCGTTCTCAACCGCGTGGGTGTTTGGCCGGGAACGGCAGATGGCCCTCAACGACCTCTTCTACGGGCGCCTGACCCCCCAGGGGTCAATGGTGCTGTTTTACGCCAAGGACGGACATCCCCTGGGTGATGATCTGTCGCGCCTGATTGTGGGGATCGGACGGATTGAGCACGTGAGCGATCGGCTCATGTACAACAGCACCGACCCGCAGCGATCGTACCCGCTCTGGGAGCGCGTCATCCGGCACTCGATCCGCCCCGACGGGACGGATGGGTTCCTCCTTCCCTATCACGACTACCTCGAGCCCACGGGCGATCCCGCCGAAGACCAGCGCCGCCAAGGCCTGTTGCGAGAGATCGCGGTGACGGTGGACACCGCCCATCAACGGGCGTTCTCGTACGGGTCCGAGCTGGCGGACGCGGACGCCGCGCTGGAAGTGCTCACGAGAAGCCTGGAGGCCGTCCGTCGCGTGCGCGCCCACGGGATCGCGGCGGGGCCGTGGATGCAGCGGGAGGAGTGGATCAACCAGCAGATGGCGGCGCTCTGGCAGGACCGCGGCGCCTTCCCGGGGCTGGGCTCCGCCCTTGAGGCGCTCGGACTGCGGCTCGGCACCGCGCTGTCATTGGAGCTCATCACCTCTGGCCGGATCGATCCGATGGACGACCCGTGGCCTCTGGTGGACGCCCTCCTGCGTGGTCGGGTGGAACCGCCGCGGCCCGAATACCGGCCCGACCTCGACGCCGTCCGCAAGACCTGGGCATCCCTGCCGGATGAGCGCAGATCGTTGCTGCAGCTGCTGTCCCGCTTCGCCCTCTCGCCGGCGCAGGCGAAGCGATGGTTTGACGTGCAGCAGCGGGAGAACACGACGGGATGCCGAATCTCGGACCCCGACCTCCTGGCCAACCCGTACCGCATCGCTGAATTGGACGTGGATCATCCGGACGCGCCCGCCATCTCGGTGGGAATACTCGACCGCGGCCTGTTGCCGGACGCCTCGATCGCCACGCGCCACCCCGTGCCAAGTCCTTCAGCGGTGGCCTCGCCGATAGATGTTCGCCGGGTGCGCGCCGGGTTAGTGCGGGTCCTCCGCGATGCTGCCGAACAAGGAGACACCCTGCTGGCCTACGGAGAGGCGCTGCGCCGCCTGCCACAGCTCGACTGGGCGCAGCCGTGTGAGGTCGGCTTGGATTATCTGCACGCCCATCGGCACGACTGGGGGGACGCCATCGCCACGGTGGAACTCCCCTCCGGCGCAGGGGCTGGGCTGCGCCACGCCCTCCAATTGAAGGAGTACCAGGCGCGCGAGGCGTACCTGCGCAAGGTATTGCTGGCGCGGGCTGGGGCCGTCCTGCCCTCGGTCGGCACCGATTGGAAGGCCGCGATTCACCGCACGTTGGCTCGCAAAGGTGTTCAGTTGGATCCGAATGTGCCCAGCCATGCAGCGGCCCTGGAAGAGCAGGCGGCGGCGTTGGAGCGGATCACCACCCGCAAGCTGTCGGTGCTCGCCGGCAAGGCAGGCACCGGGAAGACGACCGTGCTCGGCGCCCTGCTGCAGTCAGACGCCATTCGCCGCGATGGCGTCCTGTTGCTCGCCCCGACGGGCAAGGCGCGGGTCCGTCTGCAGCAGACGGCCGGATTCGAAGCCCTGACCATCGCCCAGTTCCTGCTCCGGCTCGGCCGGTACGACGTCGAGCGGCAACGGCCGCTGCTCTCCGGCGGATCGCCGTACCGCGGAGAGAAGACGGTGGTCATCGACGAGTGCTCCATGTTGACCCTCGACGATATGACGGCGGTGTTCAAAGCCATCGATCTTTCGCACGTGACGCGCATCCTCCTGGTTGGGGATCCGAATCAGCTTCCGCCCATCGGCCCAGGCCGGCCGTTCGCGGACCTGGTTGGGTATTTCGATCACGCGGCCGACTCGAACCTCCCAGAGGAAAGACACCTGGCCGGCGCTCTGGCGCGCCTCACCGTAGAGGTGCGGGCGCAGGCCGGCGCACCGTCGGATACGCTGCAGCTGGCCGCCTGGTTCACACGGGAGCCACAAGCGGCCAACGCCGACGCCATATTTCGGCGGCTCTCCTCGGACCAGCCGCTGAACGACATGCAGATCAAGTTCTGGAATTCCCCCGCGGAGCTGGAGGCCCGCCTGCTCGAGGCGATGTGTGAACACCTGGGCCTCCAAGGCCCGGACGATGTGGCGGGATTCAACCGGGTGTTGGGCATCGAATCCAACGGGTATGTCCCAACCACTCAGCCGGACAGCGTGGAATCGTTTCAAATCCTGTCCCCGGTTCGCATGCACCCGCACGGCGTGCTGGCCCTCAACCGCTGGATCCAGGCGCGGTTCCGGGAGAACGAGTTGAAACAGGCCCACCGCTTCCCCCACCGCCATGTCCGCTTGGGCGACGAGGAGATTGTGCTGCACGACAAGGTGCTGCAGACGCGCAACACGCGGCGGGATGGGTGGAATTGGGAGGCCAAACAGTCGGTACAGGGCATTTACCTGGCGAATGGCGAGATCGGGATCGCCGTGAACGAACACGTGAAAGGAAAGAACAAGTGGCTCAACGTCCTCTTCTCCGGCCGGCCGAACATCACGGTCGGCTACCGGGGGAAGGATCTCACGGAGGACGCGCCGCCGCTGGAGCTGGCGTACGCACTGACCGTCCACAAGGCGCAGGGCAGCGAATTCGACACCGTGTTCGTAATCCTGCCTAAATCGAGCCGCCTGTTGTCCACAGAGCTGATCTACACGGCGCTGACGCGCGCCCGGCGGAAGCTGGTCCTGTTCATCGAGGGAGAGGACATCAGCCTGTTGTACCACCTCTCGAGACCGGAGGCGTCGGAGACGGCACGACGCAACACGAATCTGTTTACGGCGGGTGTGCGCGAGGCGGACGCGGCGGTTCCGTACGCGGACCACCTCATCCACCGCACGGAGAGAGGCCACCTGGTGCGCAGCAAATCGGAGCTGGTCATCGCCAACATGCTCCACCACATGGGCCTGCCGTACGAGTACGAGCGGCCGCTCACCGGGCCGTTCACCGGGGGCGTCGTACTGCCGGATTTCACGTTCGTCGATCCCGCCGGGGAGCTCATCATCTGGGAACACCTCGGCATGCTCGGCAACCCGGACTACCGCCAGGCCTGGGAGGACAAATTGTCGTGGTACCGGAAGAACGGGTTTGAACTGGGTCAGAACCTGTTCACCACGCAGGATGACGACCGCGGAGGCCTGGATTCGGCTGTCATCCGGCAGGTCGCGGAGCGAATCGCGGGGCAGTTGTGAGGCAGATCCTTCACGTCCGATGAAAACCGGATGTATGGAGTAGGCAGTAGTCCATAGCACCTAGGGATGGCAGCATGGCGGAGCCAATGCCGCTATCCCCGGTCACGAGAGGGGCAAATCAATGCCTGGAATCATGGTGTGGCTGACCTGCGAGCGTTGTGATTATCAGGCAAATGTTTCACCCGGAAGCAGTATGCGCGTCTTCGACAACGTAGCCGACTACATGCGGGCGAATCGCTTGCGGAAGAAGCCCAGCCTCGCTGAGAACGAGCGGATTCACCAACTCGTGGTGTATTCGGTGTACCAATGCCCAGAATGCGCAAAGATCTACGAGACGAAAGAATCCACTGCGCACGACCAAAGTGGTCATGTGGACGTGCGGAAAGGAAGGAGCCGATGTCCCCGTTGCCATACACCAGGACGGAAGCTATCGGATATCGGTGAATCGGTATTGCGGTGCCCAAACTGCCGCCACACGCTGAGCGTCCATGAGATGGGGGTTTGGGACTGAGGCCGCCTCAGGGTGGCCTCAGTCCCTTTGGTTCCTTATGGCCAAGGATGCGATGCGCACCAGTACGGCGGATGGTAACTGGTGGCCCTGGAGAACGGGGAGCCTACTGCAGCACTCGCCGCGGATACGCGCTCGGCGGCATGGATCCGTCCAACACGCCGACGTTGCCGCGTACGCGAAAGAACTGGCATGAGGGAATCTCTCGGCAAGAAAGCCCCATCCTCGGATGGGGCGGTCCGTGCGGGAGACAGATTTCAACCGACTAATACAACGCAACCGCTCATGAGCGGCCAGATGGAGAATACATGACGACCTTCACCGGAATCGTGATCCGATGGCCGCAGTGCTCGCATGTCTGCGACGCTCATCGAGCACTACCATATTCCGTGCGCCGCAGTTCGGGCAAATGTCCCCAGGAGCGGATTCGCTCGTCGGTGACCCACAACCACACCTTTTACAGAGATAGTATCCTTCATCGTCTTGGATCCTGTCCACACGACTGTCGATGATCTTCTCGCATCCCCAACAATGATTCAGATATACGTTTCGGTCGTGACTCGGTCCGCGATCACACGTCACCACGGTGGTACTGTAGCGTGCGTCAAGTCTTTTGGAATAACGAAAGTGGTTGGTCATGAATTCCCAGCACCGGCTGCACTTCAACCGTTCCCGTAGCTCCGCGATGCGATTCACCCAGCCTGCTAATTTGTTGACGTACTGGTCGGGATTCGACAGCCGGTGAGACGCGGTACCACGTGGCAAGACCCAAAGAACTCCACCAACGACCACTGACGCCAGGGCTGGGAAGTGTCAGATTGAATACGAGCACCGGAAAGTCTGCTGGATATTCCCCGGACATATGATTTAGCTAACCACCTCCTCCTTCAGGGCGTGTGTCATCGCTGCCCGCACTATCCAGAACTCTCAATGCATACTCTCGCCTTCCTGCGGTACCCCACGGGCTCTGCTCACCTGATATGACCCCGCGCCCTCCAGACTCCCCTGACTTGCGTTTAACCTTCTAGCCCCTGCCTCCGGGGCCTTCCAATACGTCCGGAACCCCTGGTTCCTCAACTTCGCCTTTCGCGGAACCTGGAAGAGGATCAGAAGCACGCCCAGCACGTCCCCGGCCGAGCCGAAGGCGTTGACGAAGGCACATGTCAAAATAAAGGCTTGGTTGTGGACGGCGAACAGTTTGAGTAGGATGAGCGGAAGAACGGAGATGCCGAGAAAAGGGGCCAGAAAGACACCGATGAATCGACGGCGTGTCACCACGCCATCATAGTGGGCGTAGAAAACGCACGCCTTTGGCCAAAAGCCGCACATCACGTGGTCAGAGGACAACCGCGCTGGGAACATGACGGCGTGCAGGAACTCGTGCACAGGGATGATGGCGACCAGGGCAAGCAGGTCATACAGGTCAATCACAAGCGTATCGAACACATTTAAGAGAACTGCCAACAAGCCTATCAAGATGGCGAGAAGAATGCCGATGGGTATGGCCACGAGTTGCAGGAGCCACATGTTGCGTGGCTCTCTCAGTGGCGTCCAGCCTTCCTGAATAGGATGAAACTCTGGATTTTCCGGTGGTTTGCCAACAATGATCCTCATGGCCATCACCAATCCCCTACATCAATTGCTCCGGCTCCGTCAACGGGCGTGCCACCGCTTGCAGGAAGCGCACGACGAGGCCGCCGTCGACCACCCGGTGATCAATGGTGAGGCTCAGCGGCAACCGCTTCCGCCCGGTAGACCCGACACAGGAAATGGACTAACCCCCGTTAACGCCGTCAATAACCAAAATATACGCCTTCGCCGCACTTTTCCGCCATTCATTCGAATACGGTTCAGACCCACCCTACCACCGGGTGTCCTTCCAAGGCCTGTCCAACCTGCTCAAGGACGAAGGCCTCCACACGCTCGGACGACTCCCTGGTGATCCCGGCCACGTGCGGCGTTAGGGTGACATTCGTCAACTCCCGGAAAGGGTCATCCTGCCCAGGGGGCTCTGTCTCCCGCACATCGAGAAAGGCCGCCCGCCGCGGAAACTCCCGCAGGATCTTCAGCAGCGCCGATTCATCGACGATTCCTCCACGGGCCGTGTTGATGAGTACGCTGTCGGAACGCATGGCCGCCAGTTCCGTATAGGACAGAAGGTGATGGGTCTGCGGTGTTAACGGGACGTGTACGGATACGTAGTGGGACTGCTCCAGCAATTCCGCAAGTTCCACAAGCCGGATTCCAGTATCCTGTACCAGCGCACTGGTTTTGAGCACGAACGGGTCATAGGCGACCACCTGCATACCGAAAGCCCGTGCTCGTGAGGCCACCCGAGCACCAATGTCGCCTACGCCAATGAGTCCCAACGTCTTACCAAACAACTCGCTGCCTGTTGCGCTGCCCCGGTCCCAGGTCCCCGAACGCACGGACGCATCGCAACGGTCCAAAAAGCGAGCGTGTTTCAGCATGCATGCAAACACGTACTCGGCGACAGAAGCCGCATTGCAACCCTTCGCCGCGATGACCTGCACACCGTGCCGGCGGCAAGCATCCAGCTGGATGTTGTCGAGTCCCACGCCCAGACGTCCAACGACTTTCAGGTCCGGGAAATGTGTCAGCAATTCTTCATCCACGTGAGTCTTGTTGCGAACGACCAGAGCTTCGGTCCCTGGCCCCAATTGCAGCAGACGATTCCGATCCCTGACCAGATCGGGGTCGTACAGCACCGATCGACCACCGCCGAACGACTCTGGCAGTGGCCACCATAGATCCTCCGTGATGACGATCCACATGAGGGGAACCCTTCCCGCTCCCTCAGATTTCAGCCGAGATGTACTTGATCTCCTGAAACTCTTCCAACCCTACGCGTGCGCCTTCGCGCCCGAGGCCGCTGCGCTTCCATCCGCCCATAGGAGCAAACGCCACCGACGGCAAGGCATGGTTCAACGCGACAATCCCATACTCCAGTGCTTCCGTGACGCGCGTGGCGCGGGCATGAGATTCTGTATACACGTAGGCCGCCAATCCCATGTCGGTCGAGTTCGCGCATGCGATTACCTCTTCCTCTTCACGGAACCGGAAAATTGGTGCTGCCGGTCCAAAGAGTTCCTCACACGCAAATCCCGTTTCGGCCGTGACATCCTCCAGCAGGATCGGCGATAGAAAATAACCGGAGGCGGGTACCGCTCGCTCGGGGACGAGCCGGCGAGCTCCCAAGGCAATCGCGTCCGAGGCCAGGTTCTTGAGTCTCGCACGCGCCTCGGCATCGATCACCGGGCCCAGGTCGCAATCCGGGTCCTCCACCGGATCGCTCAGTTTCATCGCCGAAACGCGTGCTACAAAACGCTCGACAAATTGTTCGTACACCGCGTCGTGGACGTAAAAGCGATTGGCGGCAATGCACGATTGGCCGTTGTTGCGGAACTTGGCCACCATCGCCCCCTCAACCGCGCGCTCGATGTCGGCGTCCTCAAACACGATGAACGGCGCGTTGCCGCCTAGCTCCAAGGCCATTCGCTGCAATTGTCCGGCTGACCAACCGACAAGTGTCTGACCGACCGGAGTCGATCCGGTGAAGCTAACGACCCGCACCCCCTCCTGCTGCATCATCGCTTTTGTGGTCTCGGCGGCCGGACCCTGCACAAGGTTGACGACCCCGGCCGGGAATCCGGCAGCTTGGAGACAACGGAACAACTCGATCACTGATAACGGAGCCTTTTGCGAAGCCCTGGCCACCACCGTGCATCCGGCTGCCAAGGCAGGCGCGAGCTTCCGAGCCTGAATCGAAACCGGGAAGTTCCATGGGGTCAGGACCAGCGCAACCCCCGCCGGTTGGGCTAGAGTCCAGTGCCGCTTGTTCGTTGCCTCACCTGGCATCATGACACCGTGAGGACGCCGGATCTCCTCAGCGAACCGGCGAAAGTATTCCGCCGCGAAGCGAACCTCGGCTATCGCCTCAGCGAGACGCTTGCCAGACTCCATGGCCAGGACGCGGCCGATCCATCCTGCCCGCTCGCGCAAATGGGACGCCGTCTGTAACAACAGGACTGCCCGTTCCCGCGCCGTTGTCCTCCGCCACCAGCGAAATGCACGCGCCGCTACGTCGACTGCGTGAACCGCCTCTGCAGCCCCGCCATAACCGAGTTCAGCAATGGTCTCCCCAGTCGCCGGATTGACGACATCCACCGTGTCACCCCCGTCCGGGGCCAACCACTTACCATCGACGAACAACGAATTCCGTGCGTCCTTCGCGATGTCCATACGAATGCCTCCCATACCGATTTCCTGCGAGTCTTATCCGGCGCAGAACCGGATCTTTTCGCGGACGACTTCGCGCAACCGCTGCTGTGCGTACTGCACGACAGTAAACGGATCGTCCCCGTACTGCTCCGCTCCTTCTCGAAGTCCGGCAACGTAGGCCAACCTCAGTTCCGTGTCAAAGTTTATCTTTGCGATCCCGAGCTTCAGGGCCCTTCGAATCTGGTCCTCCGGAATCCCGCTCCCCCCGTGCAGAACCAGCGGGACATTGGTCGCCGCGTAGATGGAACCGAGGCGCTCCAGGTCGAGTTTCGGCTCCTGTTTGTACATGCCATGGGCGGACCCGATGGCGACAGCCAGGGAATCGACACCAGTCCGGTGGATGAATTCGGCCGCGGCTTCCGGAGAGGTATAGATGACGTCCTCATCACGGACGTCGATGTCATCCTCTGCACCCCCGATGGCCCCCAATTCGCCTTCCACCGGAACCCCCACCGCGTGACAAACCCGAACTGCCTGAACCGTTTCGGCGATATTTTCTTCAAAGGAAAGGGCTGAAGCATCTATCATGCACGAGGTAAACCCTGCGCGCAGCGCCTGGACGATCTGCTCAAACTGGCGAGAGTGGTCGAGGTGGATCACTACCGGAATCGAGACTTGACTGGCCACTGCCTGAATCGCGCCAACGAGCGTTTGCATCTGGCCGTTTCGGATCGCCCTCTGGCCAATCTGCAGCATGATCGGCATCCGTTGCAGGTTCGCCTCTGCGACCACGGCTTCGATCATGTCGGCGGAATGGACGCTGAATGCAGGTACGGCGTAGTGTTGTTCGTAAGCGTCTCGTAGTATTGCCCCGGTTGCTAACGGCATCCCATTCACCTCACACAGAATTTATAAACTTCTCGCTTATCCTGGGGTGCTCATGAATCTGCTCCAGTTCGACAAGCGGCGCCAGCCATTGTATGAACGCAACGTCCATACACTGTTCCTGCGCAGTCATCAAGCGATCCCGGCCCGCAATCTCGACGAGCGGGCGTTCGATGAACTCCACCTGATAAGTCAAGGCAGGACGCCGGCTCAAGCCGACCATCTGCGCTGATTTGCCCGCAAGCACCAGTTCCGCTCCCCGGCGGCCAAGCATGAGGGCTTCCTGGCGATCCAATGTTGTGCTGGAACCCGACCAACACCGCTGCAACACGCCGAGGTTTTCATAGCGCGCGCCCAGGCCCAGGACTTGGCGCACTTGATCCGCCAGCACCGCACCGATCCCGCCCAACATGGAACGAGCGGAATTCGTACTGTCATCCCCGGCGTGCAGGACGGGTTTCCCATTCGCATCCGTCACCCCTTCGCTCACGACCACCACAAGATGGCCAAAGTGATGCACCCGTTCTTTGATCTCCGTCAACACTTCTTCCCATCGGCGCCTGAACTCCGGCAATAGAATCAAAGGACGACGAGCACGGAGTTCCTCCTCTGAAATCGTCCGGGGTGACACGGTTCCCGGGATGGGAGACAGATACGGCACTACAGCCGCAGCCGCCGCCAGCCAGCCGCAGCGTCTGCCCATCACTTCTACAATCCGTACCTGTTCGAATCCGACCATCGCTTCCAGATCCAACGTCAGGTCGCGAACCGCCTCAATGACGAAACGCGCGGCGCTCGGATAGCCGGGGGTGTGATCAATCCCAACGATGTCATTGTCGATGGTCTTGGGAACCCCGATCACAGCCAAAGGATATCCCTTTGCTCGTGCCGCATCGTGCAGCGCAGCGCCCAACCCCATGGTTCCGTTGCCTCCCATGACGATGAGCGCATCGATTCCTTTCTGGCGCAACTGTTCGACAGCCTGATCGACCACCTCGTGAAAATCGGCGTATCGTCCGGCCCGAAGCGCAGCTCCAGGCGTCCGCAGGAGCCATTGTCCGTGTCGGCTGAACCTGCTCAAGTCAAACCAGTCACCATGGATCAGACCGCGCACGCCGCCGATTACCCCGAACACCTCGGCCCCGGCATCATCCAGTACTTGCAGCGCACCGAACAAGGAGGCGTTTAACACGGCGGTTGGGGCTCCGAATTGCCCAATCGCAACCTTCATGGTGGATCGCCTCCTCTAGAATCGGGTCACCGGAATTTCCAGGGTACAGAAGAGCCGCTCCAGTTGTGCCACGACATCTCCATATGCCAGTGCATAATGCGGTTCAAACCCCAGCTCCATAACCCGGATAACCCTCTCTTTCACATCTCCGTCCCCGCAGAGGCGAACCTTGCCGGAAGTCCCCTGGAAGCGCTGGGGTTCGTCCACGACTTCACCCAACCCTACCAGAGCCCGTACACCGTTCCTGTCTTCCCCGATCCGAAGGATGGTGACCTTCCCCGGCTTGAGACCGAACTCCAATGTGAACCCAATTTGCCGATTGGGATGTTTGCCTGCAATTGCACCGGTATCCGGCCGGGCCAATGAGAATGCGCCTGCACCGCAATGCCAAAACACCACCGCCTGCTGCTCCTCGTCAATTTCCACCAGGTCTCCGAGATATGCCGGTGACGCGGTCAATTGATGAAGAACATCCATTGAAAGAGCTCCCAGTACATCGGCTTCGCATGCACCCATGATGCCCATATCCGTTAGCGCGGACAGTGTAGAGCAAGCCGCCGCCCCGAACTCCGTGAAAAACTCGGGCCAACATCGCACCGCGATGGCGTTCGCTTGAAAACGCTGCAGGTCGTCACGCAGAACAACCATCAACTTTGCAAACTTCACCACGGACGTTTCCGGCAAGCGCTCCACGCCCCGTACTTTGGAGCGAATGTCGTCCAATACCCCTTGTGCGGTCTCGTTAGAAACCAATTCCGCACGCTGGAAGGCCCCGTTCAAGTCTATATGAATATTGCGAATACCCAGGCGCTCCTGCACCGCCGAAGCGGGAGTCGAGAAGAAAAATCCGTCGGGTGCCTGTCCCAAGGTCACCACGGTAAACCGCCGCAAATGGGCAAACGCCCGCCAATACCGAAAGGCTTGCTCCAGTTGGCTGGTCAACTGGTGCTCTTCGGGACCTCCGTAAATCACCTGGAATGGAATATTGCGTTTATAGAGCCTTTGAGCTGCCAAATTGGCACCCGTGAGGGAATTTAGGGATAAGCGCTGACCGGGCAGACGATTCGGTTCCCGAATCGCCCATAGAATGACAGGAGTTTGCAATCGTGTACCCATCACGTCGATGTAGCGCGCATCTACGAATGTCGTAAACTGCGCCACCAAGAGGTCAATCCGCCCTGCCATTCTGTTGGCTGCCTCCTCGGCGGCCGGCACCTGGGTGAGCAGTTTGTCCTCCATGAACCATTCGACGTCGTGTTGTTGGAGTGCCTGCTTCGACGCCTGAACCATCTGATCTGCGGTCCGCAGGTCAAATGTCGTGCGACCGAAACACACAAACCCCACCCGCAATCGGGTACCAGCGTCGAATTCAGCAACATGTGCAGGTTGTTGAGGCACTGACGCCAGACCTCCTTCCCATGCATTCGTCACAACATCATGATGTTATTTCTCAACCATAGCTCCCGCCTATCTCTGCAACCTGACGTGATAGATGTATCGGTCTCCCCGATAACGCGTACACGTGTACTCGATGAAGCGATCACGGGTGTCGTAGGAGAGACGCCTCATTTCGATCAGGGCAGCCCCAAGGGGAATTCCGAGCAGCTTCGCATCTTCTCGATTGGCATTGACGGCAGCGATATCCTCTTCGGCGTGGCTGAGAAACAGCCCATTTCTCTCGAGGACCTCATAGTAGGCCACGGAGGACAGGTCTTCTTGACGCAACAGGTCGGCGATGTCTTTGGGCCAATAACTGCGCTCCACAGCGATGGGATCACCGCTGGCGAGACGGATGCGTTCAATCCTGACCCAGTCCTGTGGGTTCGGCAGTCCTACCGCCTGGATGGTCTTGTCGTTGCTCACGTCATCGACCACGGCGATCAACTCGGCAGACGGAACATACCCTTGTTGCAACATTTCCTCCGCAAATCCGGTCAATCTTCCCAAGCGTTCTTGTAACCGGGGGTGATTGACAAACGTGCCACGCCCCTGTTTCTTGCTCAGGTAACCCTCGTGGACCAATGCGGAAACCGCTTCGCGGACTGTCGTACGGCTCACCTTATACGTTCGCATCAGTTCTGTTTCCGTTGGGATACAGAACCCAGGGCGCCATTCTCCCTCTTGAATTTTCTGCAGAAGCAGGTTCTTCAGTTGGTGATAGAGAGGCAACGGCAGATTTGGGTCGAGCCCCGTCCTCTGTGGCATCATCACGTCCAACTCCTCGTTCATCAACCTTTGATGGACCCAGCGGTCAACCCTTCCATAAAATAGCGCTGGAAAAAGATATAGAGCAATACCAACGGGATCGAGGACAGCAACACGCCAGCAAACAACACCGGGTAGTTGGTCAGGTATTCTCCCTGAAAATGCAGAAGCGCCAACGGAAGCGTCTGTAACTCTTTAGACTTAATGAACAACAATGGAAACAGCAGATCGTTCCAGGACATGACGAGTGCAAAGATAGCAACCGTCCCGAGTGCCCCTCCGGACAACGGCATCACGACCCGTACGAACATCTGCCATTCGCTAGCCCCATCGATCATGCTCGCTTCCAGAAGGCCATAGGGCAAGGTTTTCAAATAGCCGCCGATGATGAAGACGGCCATCGGAAGCAGAAAGGTGGTGTCGATGACGATCAACCCGACGAGCGAGTTCAACAGATGGAATTTGTCGAATTCGATGTACAATGAGACCATGTTGACCTGCGTTGGCACCATAATCCCGAAGGACACAATGGCGTAAAGAAGATTCCCCCACAACGGTTTCATGCGATACAGTCCGTAGGCCAGCATGGCCCCCAGGAATACAGCCAGAACGATGCTGCTTCCTGTGACGATGACGCTGTTTCGAAAGTAGGTGAGAATCTCTCCGCCTTGAAACAGGGTTTTAAAGCTGTCAAGGCTCCAAGGATTCGGCGGACCAAACGGATTCATGTAGACTTGCGCGTTCGTCTTGAAGGCAGCCAGAACCACCATCGTAAACGGGAACAGGATCAAGACGGCGAACGCAAGCAATGGAAATTGGCGAAGGACACGCCAAAATGCCGGCTGCTTCATGACGACACCACGTCCTTACGCTGAATCAGGACGACTTGTATCAGCGTGATGAGAATCATGAAGATCAGAAACAGAACGGCTGCCGCCTCCGCGTATCCGTAATGGAAGTTCGTGAACGCTTGTTGGAAAATATAGAACGGAAATACCTCGGTGGCGTAGCCGGGGCCGCCGTTGGTGGTGGCAACCACCAGGTCAAACACTTTGAAGGATTGAATCGTGGTATACACGACCGCTATGATGGCAGATGGCGCCAATAATGGCCACGTCACCTTGCGAAATTTTTGCCATGGCGTTGCCCCTTCGAGATCGGCCACCTCGTACAAATCGCGAGGAATCGCCTGCAAACCGACGATGTAGAGCAGCATGACCTGGCCCGTGTGCATCCAGAACTGGATAAAGGCAAGGCTGAAGATGGCCACGTTCTTTCCACCAAGCCAGTCTTGCTGCCAATTCGCCAGACCGATGACCTCCAGAGCATGGTTGATCCACCCAATCGTCGGGTCCATCATATACTGCCAGATGAACGCGACAGAGACAGAAGCGATGATGGTGGGGACAAAATAGATAGATCGGTACATAATGTTCATCCTTGTATTCCGAACGAGCAGCAACGCGAAGGAAAGTGCCAAGACGGTCTGGAACACGACCACCGTGACAGAGAACAAAGTACTGGCTTTGATGGCACTGCGGAAGATGGTGTCAGATCCGATCATCGACACGAAGTTGTGCAGTCCGACGAAATGGATTTGCTTCGTGCCCGCTTGCCAGTCTGTCAGACTCAGGCCCAGCGCACCCAGAGTTGGCACCAGGAAAAAGACGACATACAGCACCAGCCCAGGCAGCACGAACACAAGGACCGATAGTTTCTTTCCCATCCGACATCGGACACCTCCTTCAGCACCGTTCATGCGACAGACAGGAAGAGGGCCGCGGATCCGCCGCAGCCCCCGCTGCACGCCTCACTTCTTGATGGCTTGGTCGACCTCTTTCTGAGCCTGTTCCGCTGCCTGAGCCACGGACATGCCGCCCATGACATTCTGTACGGACGTGTCGACGGCCTTCTGCACCTGTGGATTCTTGATCGTGTACCGCGGCTGGAACACGAGATCCTGTTTCGTCAGCCAGTTTTGCGCGAGATATTGAAGATCCTTGGACGTGTAAGTGATATCCTTCTCGGTTACGAACTGCCCGGTACCATTCGCATATTCCGAAGCGATGTCGGGCTGGGTCAAAAAGTCCAGAAACTTCTTGGCGGCATCGATATGCTTGCTGTTCTTATTGATTCCGAGCATGAATGTTGCGGTGTAAATTCCCTCATACTTCGGATTGCCATTGTCGGTGGTGATCGGCGCCAGCACGCCAATATGGAGATTCGGATTCAATTTTTCGGAGTTCGCCATATCGTAGCTGCCCATGGCCAGCATTGCGGCCTTACCGGACGCGAACAGGGCCACGGCTCCCTGAGAGCTGGTTCCGTTCGGATTTTTTTGGAAGTACCCCTTGTCGTACAACTCCTTGATCTGGCTGAGCGTCTTCGTGTACCAAGGATCTGTCAGTTTGGCCTGACCCGCTTCCACCTTGTCAAAGATGTCCACACTCGGCATGTTATTCATGAGCATCGGGTTGATAAATTGCGTGTTGCTGATCTGGCCGTCCCAGGCGATTGGGACGACACCGTGATCCTTCAGCGTCTGGCACATCTGCAGGAATCCAGACCATGTCTTGGGCGGTGTCAGATTGTATTTTTGGAAGATGTCCATGTTGTAAATCGGATCGTTATACACCAACTGCCAGGGCAATGCGTACTGCTTCCCGTTCATCTGACCGGCCTGAATCAAATTTGGCTGGAAGCGTTGCACAAACGGTTCGTTCGTAAGATCCAGATACACGTCGCTCTTGAACAGGGTGTTGAATTGCGGGCCTGGGAAAGTCGCGAACACATCCGGTCCGTTACCGCCCTGCATGGTCGTTTGGAGTTGCGTCATGTAATCTTGAGATGGCAGTGCCGTCTGCTGAACTTTGATGTTCGGGTACTTTTGTTCGAACTGTTGGATGATCTTGTTGAAGGTGTCGACATCTTCACCGCGCCAGTGCTCGAACTGGATAGTGACTTGGCCACCACCTGTGGACCCGCCGCCTGCGGAATTGTTTGCGTTTCCAGTTTCGCTTCCACAACCGACCACACCGAACGACATCGCGGCGGCGATACCCACCCGTGCCAACCATCGTTTTGCCATCTCTGACCCCTCCTGTACCCTCGCGTTTTATGGTCATGTCCCCCCACGCGTCCCGTTCACGTCAATGATGATCTGCGGTCGCGAACCACTCCCTCCGCCCAACCTCTAGGTTCCTCGGTCGGTGTCTCTGCTGGACTGCAACGATTGGACAACGATTGGACTGCGAAACTTAACAATTGGATTGCGAAGCTTTCTGAAGAAAAAGGAAGGAACAATCGAGATTTGACGTAGAGGTTCATGCTGCGTATGGACCTTCGCGCTGTCGGCAAATTGATAGGAACATCACGATGTATCCGCTATCAAGCGTATTGTTGAAAATTTCCAATAATACATTCCACTGTGTATCCCACTTCTCCGGACAACGTCCATTCTTAGAGATAGATACCGTTCGCGTTCAGGATGTCATCGATAGATACGATTTTCCCCGTTTTAATGGATTCCTCAGCGGCCGCCCCGACGACGATGGACCAGAAACCTTCTTCAACTGTAGCGGTGTTCGTCTTCTTTCCCTCGATGTTGTCGATGAAATACTTGTGCTCGTAGTAAGTCCCACCGTGGTGTCCGCTTTCCTGAATGCTCGTCGGGTAACAAGGGGTCGAAATCTTCGAAGGCCGACCCTCGCCACACAAAACTTCAAGGTGTGTTTCCGACCGTTCAACAGGAAGAAAATCCCTGTTTTCGTAAGCTTTTAAACGTCCTTCGTTTCCAAACAGCACGATCTCCTCATAAAACATCGGCGCGAACATACAGAGGTTAAAGCTGGTTCGGATGCCGTTTTCATAAACAACCGTCACACACGCGTGATCGATGATGTCGGATTTCTCGCCGTTGTATTCGAAGTCCACAAAGTTAACGGCCATGCTGCCCGTCGCGTACACAGACACTGGCTTCGACTGCGCGAACAAGTTCAACAGATCAAAGTAGTGACAGCACTTTTCCACCAACGTGCCTCCAGAATACTTGGAGAACTTGTTCCACTGGTTGACCTTATCCAAAAACGGGACACGGTGTTCGGAGATGCTGATCATTTTAATGTCCCCAATGGCCTTCCGCTCAAGGGCTTCGTGAATCGCTTCGGCATAGATTGCTTTGAATCGATACTGTAGTCCGATTTGAAACACGGCATCGTAGTTCTTGGCCAGTTGCGTGATTTCAAAGGCGTCGCGGATCGTCGTTGCCATCGGTTTCTCAAGGAGAATGTGCTTCCCCGATTTCACCGCTTCTCGGATGACATGAATATGCGTGTAATTGGGGGTGCAAATGATCAGCCCATCCACTGCAGGATCATGGCATGCCGCCTCTAAGGTGTCATACACCACCATATTGTTGTCGGGCAAATATTGGGAAATCAACCGCTTGTGCTTTTCGATGCTGTGGGGGTTCGTGTCATAAACCCCGTGTATCGTCGCCCGACCCTCGAGCAGGGTAACCCTCATGTGTTCGAACCCCATGGTTCCAACACCAATGACGTTCAATTTGTACTTGGGCGTATCCCGTGCGAATAAATATCTATCGTTGTCAGACAGGTAGCTAAAGTGAACACTGTCCGCAAAAACGTTGGCCTTCAGTTCCTTCCCTCGTTTGACCATGACCGCTATCACCTACTCGTTGAAAAGATCATAACGTTACTATGTTTGCGGTATGACCACATTGTAAATTAATTGATGAAAATATTCAACAACACAGTTGATACAGAAATATCATTCAATCGGCCGGTTGACGCCGGTGAGTGAGACGGAGGCTGGGGATCGTCCAAAACCCGCTCTTCAGGGAGAGGTGCGAGCTGGCCGCTGTATGCTGCCTGCTCGCCTGGGGTCCCGACGCACGCACCAATCCAACATGTGGGCGCGCAGCTACGTGCGCCCCCGCAGTAGAGGACGGCGCCCCCTCCCCCGCGGCGCTTGCGGCATCTCGGTGCTGTGCCGCAAATTCGGACTAATTTGGGCGGTTTCGACCGCCCGCACCACACTGAAACGAAGCTGAGAGCGGCATTATCGGACTAAATCGCGCAGTACGACACAGCGACAGGCCGATTTTGTACGAAATCGCGGCCTACACCGGCGCCTGCTGACCGTTGAAACCGTCAGAACCGGGGCGTTTAATCAGCAAATCCGGTCAAGGAGGAGCCGTGCGTACCCCCTCCACAGCCATCTGCCCCGCACCGTCAGACGCCGTTACACATCACAGCAGGCAGGACTCCGGCTCCCTCAACACCCGTTCCAAATGTTTCACCGTGGGCGTCACAAGGGCGACGAAGAAAGCCTCCCGCAAGCGGCGGGATGCCGTGCTGGATTGCAGGTAACCTGCGCCCCCGCAGTACAGGACGGCGGCCGTCGCCACGTCGATGGCGAGATAGGCACTCTCGAGGCGCACCCGGGCAACCTCTGGGAAGGCGACGGCCTGGGTCTGGGCCTGCTCCACCAGGGAATAGGTGCGCTCGCGCAGACGTTCGTAACGCTCGGCGAAGCCTTCCGGCCGCGCAGGCAGGAATCGGTTTGCCCCGGCCTGCGCCAATTGGGTCATGCTGTCGATGGCCTCTCCGCACAGGCCAAGCGCCATCCCGACCTGGCTGAGGACAAAGCCGGTCCGGACCCGCCGCACGAACGCATCCGCGTCCTCGCTTAGCACGTAGTCATCCGGCACGAAGACCCGTTCGAAGTGGCAGTGGTACGTCGCCGTGCCGTTCATGCCCATGAACCCCCGGCGATCGCGCAAGGTCAGTCCATCCGCGTCGCACGGGATGAACAACATCACGCGGTGCTGGTCGTCCACCTGTGCAATCGCCCCGAACCACTGTCCCGGCGCGAGATTGGACACAAACGGCAGAATCCCGTCACAAACGTATCCGCCGGAGACCCGCTCCGCCCTCAGCTTCAGGGGCTCCAAACCCGCGTAATACTTCATCGCATTGGACAACCCCGTCCCGCACAGAATCTCCCCCGATTCCAGCCGGGACAGCAGATGCTCCGATAGGTACCGGCTCTCACCGTGGGCGACGTAACTGAGTCCGGTGAGGTGGCACCACACCAGAAACGCCGTCGAATTGCAGGTCCGCGATACCGTCTCGATCAACCGCAGGTTCCGCTCGGTGACCCGCCATTCCGGCAGGTTTCTCACCTGGTAGTAGCCCGCAGCTCCCAACGCTTGGAGGAAGGATTGCGGGTAGTGACCTTCGAGATCGATCACGGAGACCTCCGGCACCAACTGCTCCTCTATCAACGCTTGCAGCGAAACGTCCGCCGTCTTACTCATGGGACCCCCTCACCCTTTCCATTGTCGCGGCCGGGTACGGAGCCGGCGCGTGCAGTGCCTCGTCGTCATGGGAGGCAGCGGGATCGTCGATGGCCGAGGGATACAGCGGGTACTTGCGGTGGAACCAGCGGACGCTGAGCACGCACAGGAGGACGCCGCAGGCGAACAAGGCCCATGGCAGCGGATCGAAAACCCCGTACACGCATCATTCCTCCTTTCGTCATTACACCCAGGTTCATGAGCGAATGGAAGCCAACTGCCGCACCTTGGCCGAAGACCGCCGGTAAAGGGCCATCACCCGCGCCGGATCGGAGATGAAATGCAAGGTGAGGCCGACCAGCACGGTGCCGCCGATGAAGTTGCCCATCAACGTGAACAGTTGATTGTGCGCCCACCCATACCGGACGAACCCCCAGTGCAAGTACGCCGCGGGCCCGGAGGCCGCCAGCGGGGTGTGCAGGACCTGCGTGTACAGGGGTTGCTCCAGGATCGGCAGCGCCAAGAACCCGATGTTGGCGATACAGTGCTCCGTCATGCCGGCCACAAACGCGAGCGGCCCGTAGTAGGCCATGCCGATCTTCCCGATGTCCGTCCTCGCTTTGAAAAACAGAATGACGCCGGTCTGCAGCAGCCAGGTGCAAAAGCAGCCCATGGCGAAGGTCTGCAGGTCCGTCATCCCCGTCTTCGCGACCGCGATCTGATGCGCGCGCAGCAACCACGGCTCGGTGATGTAGTTGCTGCCCCCAATGTACACGAGGACACAGACGCTGAAGCACCCGACGGCGTTGCCGAGGTAACTGACCAGGATGAACCAGCCATACTGCCGCCACGTCAGGCGCCTGTGAAAGATGCCGATGATGCCGATGACCATGTCCGCCGTGATCAAGCTGTTCCCAGACACCAGGATGATGACGAGGGAAAAGCCGAACATCAGGCCCATCAGGAGGTTTGCGATGCCGGGCCACGGCACCCCGGCGCTGACGGACAGCGCCAGGATGGCGCCGAAGCCCACCATGGCTCCCCCGACGAACGACTGCAGGAGGAACGCCCAGGGTCGTTCCACCAGGCGGCGGTACTTGTCGGCGCACTGGTTGGCCAGTGTGACCACCAATTCCTCATTGCTGTGCGGGCTCAGGTCCATGGGCGTCGCTCCTCATCGTTCAGGCTTACTTCCTTGGCGAAATCTGCACCGTCTCCGTGATGGCGTCCACCGGAGCCGACACCGCCCTGCGCGCCGCGTACACCGTCTCCTCATCCGGGCTGTCATAGAAGCACAGGCACTTGGTCATATCCTCGCACACGTAGGTCCGTTGGAACGTCACCTCGGGCACCTCCGCGTAGTGCACCGAGTTCTGCTTCTTCCGCTGCAGATACGCGTCCATGGTCAACCCTTCCGGGAGGTTCCACTCGACCACGAAACGGACCTTGGCCGCGTTCGCCTTCACCTGATCCAGATCCGCACCGACGAGCCGGACGGGCTTCACCAAGGTCACCGGGATGGCCTGGTCCGTGAACAACTGCCGGACCGTTCCCTGATTCTCGCTCTCCACAACAAAAAACGCGCGGGTGAAATCACTGGCGACCTGCACCTCGATGAGCTCGCTCGCGCGCTGTGCCGCCAACCCCGCCACCGTGTTCGCCGCATCTTCCAGCGCCGCCTGATCCCGCAGGCGCCTGGGCAACACCGATTCGACCAGATACAAGCCCATTCCGACCGCCTCCTAATGTTTATTTTGTAGATGAGTTTTATATGAATTTAAACCCATGGTAGTCGTATCGGAGTGCGTTTGTCAATGAAAAACTCGGCTGCGTGAGGCACGCGACCCGACCCCCGCCGATACCTGGAGCAGCAGTGTCCCGTTGGCGTTCATGGGCATGAGCAGGCCGAGGTGGGGCCGCTTTGGCGGGGGCCCGGTCGAGCTGGGACAGGGGCCCGGCTGTTTGGGCGAGGCCCGTCTTGGGCGAGGCCCGGCTGTTCGGGCAGTCCCGGTCGGGCTGGAGCGGGGCCACGGGGGCCGAACAGCAGCCAGGGTTGTGCGAGCAGCCGTGTGCCGGCCTGTATCGTCCGGCTCATGGCTGGGCGAATTGATGGAGGTAGCAGATTTGGTGCGGTATGAGTATGTGGCAGAGGAGTGCGGCGGTTGGGCTGCAAATTCGTACTAAATTGGGCGGTTTCGACCGCCCGCACCGCACTGAAACGGGGCTGAGAGCGGCATTTTCGGGCTAAATCGCGCGATGCACCGCGGCGATGGGCCAGTTTAGTACGAAATCTCGGCATACACCCGGGCCTGCTGGGTGTTGAACCGGCGGAACGGGGGCGTTTAAGCAGCAGATTCGGACAAAGAGTGGCGCCGAGTGGCGCCGTGGGGGGCGGGGAGCAGGGGAGCACCGTGAACGGAGGCGCGTCGGTGGGACCCCTCCCCCGCGGCGCCTGCGGCATGTCGCCAGTGTGCCGCAAATTCGTACTAAATCGGGCGGTTTCAACCGCCCGCACCGCACTGAAACGGGGCTGAGAGCGGTATTTCGGACTAAATCGCGCGGGACGCCGCGGCAATGGGCCGATTTTGCACGAGATCTCGGCCTACACCGGGGCCTGCCGGGCGTTGAAACGGGCGGAACGGGGGCGTTTAAGCAGCAGATTCGGACAAGCAATGGACCGCCCGGGGCGAGATCTCGGCCCTGCGGAGCTCACCGCCCACCCCGCCCAGGCTGCCCACTCTGGCCGCCCCGTCCTCCCTGTCCGCCTTAACCGTCCTGCCCGGCCACGAGCGCGGACAGCGAGTCAGCGAACAGGGCGTGCAGGTGAGGATAGCGGGATCGAATGCGAGCAACCTCCTCCGCCACCCTCGCAGGGTTCCCCAGGGGCTCCTCGAGGAATGGCTCCAAGAGGGACAAGAGGTCAAGGTATTCGGCGCTGACCGATTCGGGGCGCCGGTCCACATACCAAACCAACATCCGCGCCCGCACGGGTACGGGCACGCGCTGGTCCCGGGAGACCCGGACCAACTCCTCGTACTCTGCGAGGATGTCGTGCCACGCGTGGATCTCACGGATGACATCCGATCCCGGTGGTGCCGCGGTACCCGCGAGATCGAGAAAGAAACGCGTGGCGCGTTCCTCGCCCGAGGACCACGCGATCTGTGTTCGCTGCAGATAGAAGCGGCTCAGCCGCTCCCGTTCCTCCTCCCCCGCCCGCCCGGCGTACCGCTTGACGAAGCGGCGCACCTCCCCGCACTCGTTCCACTTCCCCAGCTCCATCAACAGGAAAGGCCATGCTTCTGCCATCTGGTGGTCGGCGAGCCCGACCATGCCTTTGGACACTTTCGCAATCTGCCGGATCTCTGCGTATGCGGCTTCGAAATCGCCCTCTCGCAGGTACAAGGTCACGTACAGCGGGGACACGGCATCACTTCAATGGCCAAGGCATACCTCAACAAGCGCCTGTCCAAGCGCGCTAGTGAAATTCTCGATCAGATCACGGCGCCCGCAGGAGCCAACGACGCGATGGAACTGGCGTTGTTGTATAAACGCGCCGGGGATATGCAGAAGGCACACAACGTGTTGGCAAGCCACTATGATGTGCTCATGAATGATCCGAAGGCCGTGCATGAGTACGCGCAGACGAAAATGAAGCTCGCGGCCCGCATCCGAGGAGACGCGGTCACCAAACGGAGAACCAATGAAGAAGCTGCCGAGTTGCTCCGACGCGCGATCCAATTGGCGGACAACCCAACTCGACAGGCCTGGTGCTGGATGGACCTGGCCAACACGCTCATCTGGCTGCGTGCGCCGGATTCGGACATCCGCCGCGCGTTTGAGAAGGCCATCGAGCTACTCCCGTCCGAACCCCGGTTCAAGGATGCGTACGCGCGTTGGCAAGGGCGGGCGCAGAGGAACAACCGAAAAACCTGATAAAACCCGCCGGTTGGGAGGGTGCAGCGAACGTTCAACCCTGGCTTTAAGCCGCATTTCCGTGGAAAATCGGCCACCCGGGCTCGGCGCATGCGGTACTTTGTCAGATATTGTGGTTGCTCCTCCTCAGGTACAGGCACCGGCTCCGCCCGGCCGTCGCCTTCTTGTAACCGCCGCCACAACCACAGGCGCCTCCAACGCCGACCGCCAAACCGCATCAACGGACACCCCTCCGGGGCCGGCCCCGCCGCAATCGCTTGCCCCCACCGTTCACCTGCCCCGCCGCGCACCGCCGCACGCGCGCGCCACCCCCAGCACACTGGCCCCCATCTCATGCCCGGGCCCGAGAGAGCAGCGTGCGGAGGCCCTGATCCATCGGGATCGTCGCCTCCCACCGCAGCCGCTCCCGCGCCGCCGCCACGTCGAGGCAACTGCGGCGGATGTCCCCCGGGCGCTCCGGGCCGAAGGTGAGGCGCTCCTGGGCGCCGGTGACGCGAACCATCTCCTGCGCGATCTCCAACACCGTCGTCTCCGTGCCAGTCCCGATGTTGAAGGTCCCCGAGACGGGGGTGGTGGCCGCCACCAGGTTGGCGCGGGCGACGTCGGCAACGTGCACGAAATCTCGCGTCTGACGCCCGTCGCCGTGGATGTGGAGCGGCTCGCCGCGCGCGATGCGGTCCGCGAAGATCGCGATCACGCCGCCCTCTCCGCTCGCATCCTGCCTGGGCCCGTACACGTTCGCGTAGCGCAGGATGACGGGCCGGAGAGCTGTGCCCTGACAGAGGACCTCGATGTAGCGCTCACAGGTGCGTTTTGCGATCCCGTAGGGGGAAATGGGGCGAGTGGGGTGCTGCTCGTCGATCGGCACGTGCTGCGGCTCCCCGTACACGGCCGCGGACGACGCGAACACGAACTTCCCGGCGCCGCAGGCGAGGCTGCATTCGAGGACGTGCAGCGTCCCGAGGATGTTGATGCGCGCATCCTCCGCGGGATGCGCCACCGATTGGGCCACGCTGACCTGGGCCGCCTGGTGGATGACGGCCGCCGGCCGCTCCTGTTGAAACACGTCGCGCAGCCACGCGAGATCGGTGACATCCACCCGGTGAAACGACGCCTTGGGATTCAGGTTGTGTGCGTGCCCCGTGCTCAGATTGTCCACGACGGCGACCTCGTGCCCGTGCTCGATCAGCGCATCGACAATGTGGGAGCCGATGAACCCCGCGCCCCCGGTCACCAGAACCTTCAACGTCCCGCCCCTCTCTGATGGACCAGAATCGGATCGATCCTAACAGACCCCACCCCACCGCGCAACCACATGCTGTCGCCCACGTCTATCCGAAGTGCGAAATGATGGAAGTGACGATGTGCAAAGAATCCCATTCACCGTCGGAAATGTAATAAATCGGGTACTTGTTTGGGAACAGCTGTTTGTCAATTTCACTGGCGGAGAATCCTTCTTCGTGAAGACGCATCACTTCACCGCAAAGATGCTCAAGATACTCCAGTTTTTGTTGCAACATCGCCTTTCCGTCACGGATAAACCCGGCATGGGCGCAGAACATCGATTTGAAGTCATGGCGGAGGAGTGTTCGAATGGAGTCCATGATCACAGGGATGGATTCGCTGGCCATGATGACCTTTGTCTTCGGAGACAAAAACAAATCCCCGGAAAACAGTATCCCGGATTGTTCATCGAGGAGCGTGACATGATCATCCGCATGACCGGGTGTGTAGATCACTTTCCACTCCCGGCTGCGGGATTGGATCGTTTCCTGAAGCGGTAAAGCGTGAAATTCTTTTCGTATCCCCCACGTGATCTGACGATACCTCGGATACGAACACGGCTCGGCACAGACCTCGATGCCTTTGGGATGAATGTAGATGGGAACCTTTCGGTGTTCCTGAATCCATGAAGCCGTCCCGGTATGGTCTTCATGACTGTGGGTCAACGCAACCACATCAAACGAAGCGGCGTGATAAAAATCAATGAGTTGCGCTTCCAGGTTTTTCGGGCCCGTATCAATGAGCATCCCATCCACCAGGAAGACATAGATGGGGTTTACTTTCCGGCCGTCTATCTCCATTTGGCCTGCAAAACATGTCACATCCTCTTTTATGTCGACACTCACATCCACTTTTAAATTCATTCAAACCCACCTCTACCAAACGGTCGTTTTATGAAAATGATATGTCAATCTGAAACGTTTCTTCAAGTCTGCACCCAAGCCCCTGCTGAAACGCGACACGCGCGTGGGCGATTGCCGTGGCGCCCGGTGGGCGATCGCGTAAGATACCCCGGTCGAGCGTCATCCGACAAAGTGAGGAGGAATGCCGATGTACAAGCCGATCAAGGCACGCCCGCTGCCGGAGCGGTTGCTGAGATTGAACGGGATCTCCGCACGTACCATACGGGAACACTACAAACTGTACGAGGGGTACGTCAACAAAGCCAACGAAACGCGGGCGAAACTGGAGCAGATCGATGTGGCCCAAGGCAACACCACGTACAGCGAAATTCGCGCCCTCAAACGGGGAGAGAGTTTCGCGCTCGACGGGGTCAAACTGCACGAGCTGTACTTCGACGAGCTCGGCGGAAAAGGGCGGCCGGAGGGAGAGATTGTCAAGGCGATTGAAAGACAGTATGGAGACTTCGATCGTTTCCTCGCCGAATTTCGGGGCGCCGGATTATCCGGCCGCGGGTGGGCCATCCTCGCCTTCGACACGGAGCAGGAAGAACTCTTCATTTATATTACGGACGACCAACACAACGGCCATGTCATCCAGTCGATTCCCATTCTGCCGATGGACGTCTTCGAGCACGCGTACTATATCGACTACGGCACATCTCGCGGCGAGTACATCAACGCCTTCTTTCGAAACCTCGACTGGTCCGTCGTCAACCGGCGCTACTTAGAAGCCAGGAAGTCCGTGCGGCCGCGGTTTCGGTTGTTGGGAAGCCGCGAAGTCAGTTCGTGAAGTGCGCTTGAAGAATATCCTTCAATCCCTGCAGGTCGGGGATCCAGTACCACAGTTGCTGCTTGACCACCGGATCCATCATCATGGCGCCGTGGCCGGGCACCTGGTAGTAGTGCACCTGGCCCGCCTCGAAGTCCTTCACCCCGAGCGCCAGGCTCAGCATGTCGGACTGACTGAGGTTGGTCGTCACCAGGTACTGGGACAGGGTCCCGACCAGTGCCGGGATCTTGGTGACGTTGCCGGGCTGGAGCACCTGCTTGGCGATCCCGACGAGGGCCGCTTCCTGGAGCCGATTCCGCCGACGGCGTCGACGATATCCTGGAGGCCCCAGTAGTCGGTCTCGGCGTAGTAGTTGATCGCGACGCCGGTCAGGTCGCTCACCGCCTGCAGCGTGGCCTGGATGCCGGCCGACTCGCCGCCCTTCAGCTGGGTTCGCCGGCTTCGCCACCACGGGCACCTGGCTCGGCGTAAAGTGATGCGCAGGCTGCAGGCGCTCGTACGTGTGTACGCCGGCTCCGATGAGGCACGCCAGGGCGGCCGCCCCGCCGTACCACCAGGCACGGCGGCGCCGGCGGCGGGCGACGGGGATGTCGGGACCGGGCGGACTCGCTTGCCCGACCGGGTTCGCTTGGTCAGCCGGATCGTCGCCGCGTGGCCCGGCGCCCGTGGCATCGGTGCATCGCCATCGGAATGCCCTGGACCCAGTCGGCCATGGCGCAGGTACCGGTTTAAACGCACTCTCCGAGGTGAATCATAGACACGTAGGCTGAGGAGGTGTTTCACTTGAGTTGGCCGTTTAACAAGAACTCTTCAAAAGATAACAGCCGGATTGTGTCGCAACGAGAGATACGGTTGAAGACCGGGGACACTCTTTACATTGGGAAAGTTCGATTCAAAGACCCGCTCCCAGAAGCGAGACCGACACCAAGAAACAGGGAAAATAAACCCCGGTAGATTGTCAAACGGCCTGGTGTCCTGTACCATATGCCTCAGGACAGGGGGCTCGCCATGGTGAAAAAGAGCTTCTACGTGTGGGTATTCCGCAGTATTAGCACGATTATTTTGGTGTTCATCGTTGCGGGCGTTGTTAATAGCCTAGCCGGCAGGCCGATTTATGTTCTCCTTAACATCATCATCTCCCCATTTACCTTTGTTCATCATCTCATGCCCAAAGATACAGCGTGGGACGGTTGGAAGTTTATCTACACCGGGATGGTTCTCATTCTAGAACTCATCCTCTGTTCAGGGCTTGTCGCTTTCGTGTACGATGTGATTCGTTTAGGTCGATCACAGTTTTCGGAATCGACACTTAACGCAATGGCGAGACTGCTGGCACAAATCGAACACAGCATACAATCAATATGGGACTGCAACCCCACGAGTGTCGATTCTACTGGCTTGCCGGCAATGATCGGGAGTATGAGTTTTACAGTCGTCACCAGCCGTTGAATGATTTGGACAAAAGGGTCATTGAGACAGCAATTCTTAAACGTAGAACGTATGTTCCTGAGCCCAATCTTCGACAACAACACCCTGGACATCCAGCCCATGAATATGCATTTATTCAAAACGCGGGACGGTTGGTCGTCGGAGTGATGGTGTTCATCAATAAACCCGGTGTGATTTCGCAGCCAACCAATGAGGAAGCTTTTCGCAGTCTCGTTGAACCTATTGTTTCTGTGGATGGAACAAAGGAAATTGTGGTAGAATTAAGCAAGAGGAGGGTTGTGGTGTGAGGGCGACCATGAGAGCATGGAAGGACGTTGTTCGTACAGCTGTTACATTCTCTGACCTCCGCAAGCCGCGTTCCTCTGCCCAAAATTCGGACAAGTCCTATGGAGGTACGGTTCGCCTTAATTTCAAAATGCCAGAAGCTCGTAAAACACCTCGACACGGAAAAGCTTAGCATAATGTCATCACTTACGATAAAGGGAGGGAGAACCCTCCCTGGTTTGTGTTATGCTGAAATCGACTGTCATAACCGACCATCCCTACGCAATCGAAGTCGGAAATTTCAGTTCATTCACAACACGTAAGGAACTATCGGCAAGGTAAGTTACATTCATATATGAAACGGAAGTGACCATAGGCCTGTATGTTCAATTCGAAAGGCGGTATGAGGGTTACATTTCATATGCTGGTCGGCCAAGGATCCATGAGTGAGTACGGACTACTCGTTATCAATACGAATTGTTCACCAGAACCCATGGTACAAACAACATCCTGTTGTGCAGCGGCTAAGATCCATCGCTCTCGCAGACCATCCAATCTGGTTACCAGAGAGGTAGCTGCATCATTGGCGTCGCACGTCACAATTGGGCATTCGAGCGCGGCCTCCACGGCGGCGTGCACGGCGCCTCAATCGGTAAAATGCGCCTCCAGAATGTCCTTCAATCCCTGCAGGTCGGGGATCCAGTACCACAGTTGCTGCTTGACCACCGGATCCATCATCATGGCGCCGTGGCCGGGCACCTGGTAGTAGTGGACCTGGCCCGCCTCGAAGTCCTTGACTCCGAGCGCCAGACTCAGCATGTCGGACTGGCTGAGGTTGGTCGTCACCAGGTACTGGGACAGGGTCCCGACCAGTGCCGGGATCTTGGTGACGTTGCCGGGCTGCAGCACCTGCTTGGCGATCCCGACGAGGGCCGCTTCCTGGAGCCGCTGGCGATCGAACTCGCCATCGGGCAGCGAATACCGCTCGTGGACAATCTCCGTCACCATCTTGCCGTCGAGGAAGTGCTCCCCTTTCGGGATGACTTTGCCTTTGTCCTCGGGGTACCAGGGGTGCGTCAGCTTGACGTCGACGGGCACGTCCATGGAGATGCCGCCGACGGCGTCGACGATGTCCTGGAGGCCCCAGTAGTTGGTCTCGGCATAGTAATTGATGGTCAGGCCGGTCAGGTCGCTCACCGCCTGCAGCGTGGCCTGGATGCCGGCCGACTCGCCTCCCTTCAGCTCGGCCAGGTAGTTGGCGTGGGTGATCTTCGTCTCGCCGTACCCGGGCAGATTCACCCGCGTGTCGCGCGGGATGCTCAGGACCTCGTAGTCGTGCTTCGGGATGTCCACATGCACCAGCACGATGGAATCGGTGCGCGACGCCTCGTCCTGGGCCCGCGCGTCGATGCCGAGCAGGAGCAGGTTGAAGGTGCCGTCGTGGGGGACGGCGGGGGTCGGGTTGGATCCGCTCGTATTCGCCGGCTTCGCCACCACGGGGACCTGGCTTTGCGTGAAGTGATGCGCAGGCTGCAGGCGCTCGTACGTGTATACGCCGGCCCCGATGAGGCACGCCAGGGCGGCTACTCCGCCATACCACCAGGCCCGGCGGCGCCGGCGGCGGGCGACAGGGGTGGCCTGAGCGGGCGGGCTCGCTTGGCCGGCCGGGTTCGCTTGGTCAGCTGCATCGTCGCCGCGTGGCCCGGCTTCCGTGGCATCGGATGGCGGGATTGCAGCAGCGTGATCGTCCGGTGTATCGGGATGGTTCGTCGAGTTCGTCATGTCTCGCTCCTGTGGTCAGAATGACGGGGGCTCGCTGCGTGGCTCTGGCCGACGGCCGTCGATCACCCGCGCGACAGCCCGTCCCACACGGCCTGGTACCACAGCTGGTACCCTTCGGCGTTCGGATGGTACGTGTCGGCGAGAATGTTCGACACGGTCTCGTGCTTCTCCTGCAGGGCCTTCCGGATCGCGCCCTCGACGTCGATGTACAGGTACCCCTCGGCCTGCAGGTGGGCCTGCTCGCGCTGCAGGTAGTCGGCGTAGGTCAGGCCGATGCGGTTCTTGCTGTCCGTCTGGATGGGATTGGACGACAGGAACACCACCCGCGCGTTCGGAAGGGAGCCGCGGAGGGTTTTGGCCAGTTGATCCAGGTTCTCCAGGTGCGTCGCCATCGGGACGCCCTGGACCCAGTCGGCCATGGCGCAGGTCTCGACGAGGACCAGATCGGGGCGCTCTTGAATCGCCTCATTGATGACGCCGGTTTGGAGCATGGAGGCGCTCGATCCGGCGGATATGCCGAGATCATCCCCGGTGATCCCCTTGAGCCCGGGCTGAGTGGTGAGCTGTGTGACCAGCTGCGGGAACCACGCATCGGCGGGGTTGGCGACGCCCACCCCCTTGGTACCGCTGCTCCCGAGGGCGACGATGTGGACGGCGGCGGGGGCGGTGGTGTTGGCGGTGGTGTTGGTATTGGCGGTGGTGCCGCCCGCGGCGCTCGATGCGGTGGAGCCGCCCTGGTTCTCCGCCCGCGCCGTGAGAAACCCGATGAGCGAATTGGGGGCGGGGCTGGAGCCTGTGCCGCCGGTGGGCGCGGCGCCTGTGCCGGACGGGGAGGTCGTGCTCCCGGATGGGGCAGCCGGGGAGGTGGTGCTGCCGGATGGGGTGCCGTTCGATCCGTTCCCCGCCGGGCCCCCATCCGCACCTCCCGCGTTGGTGCCGTTGGCATTGGACGACTCCAGGTACTGCTTGGCCGCGGTCAACTGAGCCTGCTGCACCTGGCGCTGATGGATCTCGCCCAAGGCCAGCACGGCCAACAATATGGCACCGAGTCCCCCGACCGCCAGCCAGTCGCCCCATTTCGCCATCGGATCACCCCTCGGATGATTGTCTGCTGGTCCCGTCGCCTGCCCGCGAATGGGTTGGCAGGCCGTTCCTCTCTTTCTATGCTACTGGTTTTCGCCCTGGTTGGACAAGAGGGGGTGGCTGGACGCCCAGAGACGGAGTGGGTGCTGGGGCGGGGGGCGACGGGATCGATTCCGCTTCATCATCGTGGCCGCCCAGCCCACCACGCACCGAGGACAAAGCCAATATTGAACGCAATCAGGGCGACGACACCTAAGAGCACTCCGCTCATGGTACACCTGGTTTTCGACCCGGCGAGGGGCGTGATACTTTCATGATGACACGGAGCGGCTGCGGATGCCGTCGCACGGTGAAGGTAGGAGCATGCATCGGTTCACAATGTGCGAACGAAGGCGCCTCGGCGTGATGGCGGACAAGCAAGCATGGCGTTAGACTGAGAATAGCAGACGGGGACTGGGTTTGCGGCACCGTAGCACGGACGGCCAAGGCGGACGGGCTGGCTGTCCAAGGGTTCGCAGTCGGAGCCGATATTCGGTAGTTGGCAAGAAGGGAGGACGACCGATGGATGCGGAGCTGCGGGCGTTTCTGATGGGGATGGAGCAGCGGTTGATGGCGCGATTCGATGGGCTTTCCCAGCGTGTCGACAAGCTGGAGCAGAGAATGGACAGGCTCGAGGAGAGGATGGATAGGCTGGAGCAGAGAATGGATGGGCTCGAGCAGAGAATGGATGGGCTCGAGCAGAGAATGGATGGGCTCGAGCAGAGGATGGATGGGCTCGAGCAGAGGATGGATAGGCTCGAGCAGAGGATGGATGCGACCGATCAGCGGTTTGAATCGTTCCGGCAGGAAATTGAAGCGATGTTAGCGCGGTTCGGTACGGAAATTTTGGACAGCGTGGACCTGAAAGTACGACAGGTAATCGCAGAGATCAACCGATACGGCCGTGAGTGGCGGGACGTACGGGAGACTGTGACCGGTCTGGATGGCCGGGTACTGCTGCATGAGCGGCGGTTGAACAGGCACACAAACAAGATCGCGATGGTGGAGGAACAGGTGGCGCTGATGCAGGAGATGTAGGGATACGCCTAGTGAAAGGCACGAACCAACGCTGTTGTTGTGGTGGGCGGGCCCGGCGGGCCCGCCTTCCGACTCATCTGAGGGGTCGGCTGGGGTGAACGAATCGGATGGTCGTCCGATTTTGCGGCTTAGATGCGCGGTTCAGGGGCGGCCGGCGGCTTCAACACCTTCGTGAGAGCCAGATTTTCGTACTAAGGTGGGCACCTGGGCGGGCCCAGGTGGCGATTTTACACGGGAACCCGGCTTGACCCCCTTCCCCAGCGCGGGAGGTGGTCGTTGGAGCCTGGGTTTTTGTACGAAATCCTGGGTTAGCGGTGCGGGCGGGGTGGGTCCCGCCGCCAGGCGCCTGGGCACAAAACGAGGCCGCGCGGCTGGCAGGTTAGCATGAAATGGTCGGGGTCTGTTCAAGTCGTACCATTGCGATGGGGCCCTTGTCGATGACGTGAAGGAGAGGACGCGATCCAAAGGTGGATGGGGAGAGAGGATTCGGCCGTAGCCGGGTGCGGTGGCGTGGGGGTGTGATCACGTCGGCGAGCGGAGCGGTTTTGGCCGGCGGGCCCCCCAAGGGCCCGCCTTCCGACTTATCGGAGGAGGTCATTGGATCTTCCCCCGGGCGTCGACCGGCCACTGAGCGATGACCTCGTTGCCCCTCGTCACGTACACGTGCTCCATCAGGTTGACCACGGGGCAGACATGGTTGGGGATGATGGTGACGCGTTGACCGATTTCGCACGCCTCGCCGTTCAATTGCACGACGCCGTGCTCTTCGTATAGGCGCTCCAGCACCGCCTTCGGCCACTCCTTGATGTACCCAAAGCCCACGCCGCCTCGTCGTGCCGGTTCGGACGTCAGCGTCTTGCTGCCCGCGTCGATCACGGCGCGATTGGCCGCCGGATGACTGACGACCGTCGCCAGGATGGACAGCGCACAGTCTCCCAGAGGGGTGCCCCTGGACAGTTCATTCACATCGTTGAACACATACGTGCCGGGCCGCCATTCCGTAATGCCGTCGATCACGATGCCCGACTTGCAAGCCGGCGTCGACCCGACGCTGACCTGTTCCACCGCGATCCCGTTGTCTCTCAGCAACGCCGCGGTCTCCACCATGTCCCGCGCCGCCGCGGCCACCGCCGCCTTCAGCTCCTCCTCATTGCTCGCACGCCCGACGTGGCCTTCGTGGGTCATGATGCCCGCGATGCGAACGTACGGCATCGCCGCGACCTTCTTGGCCAGCTCAAGCGCCGGCTCGCCCGGGAGCACCCCGTCCCGGCAGTTGCCGGTGTCCACGATCAAATACAACGGCAGCACCAGGCCCGCGTCCCTGGCCGCGTGGTTCAACTTTCGCGCCGCGAATTCACTGTCGAACGCCACGGTCACCTGAACGCGCCGCGCGAGGCGGACGATCCGCTCGATCTGCCAGTCGCCCACCACCGGATACGCAATCAAAATATCCCGTGCGCCGGATGCTGCCATCCCTTCCGCCTCGCTGACTTTGGCGCAGGTCAGGCCGATCGCGCCGGCTTCCAGCTGCATCCGCGCGATCGCATGCATCTTGTGCGTCTTCACGTGTGGCCGCAGGCGAACGCCCGCCCTCCGGGCCGCATCCGCCATGGCCTGGATGTTCCTCTGCAGGATGTCTAGGTCCACCAACGCCGCGGGCGTGGGCAAATCGTGAATGCGCATGTAGGGTCACCTCCTCGTGAGTCAATATGGAACCTTGCCTCTCGTCATCGATCCCGGTAGAGTACCTGGCCGGCGGTCACCCCGGTGTACGTTTCCTCGTCCACCGCCACCTGGCCGTTGACCAACACGTACCGGATTCCGACCGGCTTTCGGAGGGGCTCCTCATAGGTGGCGGGACCGGCGACGGTGGCAGGGTCAAACACCACCACGTCCGCCGCATACCCTTCCCGGAGCAGGCCACGGTCCTTCAGCCGCATCAACTGTGCGGGTGCACTCGTCATCTTTCGGATGGCTTCCGCAAGCGTCAGGGCACCCCGTTCCCGAACGAAGTGGCCCAGCACATGGGGAAAGGTCCCGTACAACCGGGGATGCGGCTTGTTTCCGAAAATCGAATCCGATCCCACCATCTGAGCCGGTCCCCTCATCGCCTGAATCAGGCGTTCCTCCTCTCCCCAGTGAATCAACATCGTCACGTTCCCCTGTTCCTCCAGCAACAGCCGGAAGGCCGCATCGGCTGGATTCGTGCCTCGCATTTCCGCCACCTGCGCCATCGTCTTGCCTTCCAGGTCCCGGTTCTTCTCCGATCCCACGGACGTGATGACGATGTTGTTCCAACCACACGTGAGGACCCAGTTCTCGTAGCTGTCATCTTCTTGGAACGCTCGGCGCACCTCTTCCTGTATCTCCGGTTGGGCCAGGCGCCTCAGCATTTCCACCGTACCGCCGTGGTGCATCCAGGGCGGAAGAATCGAATGAAGGAGGGTCGATCCCGCGGCATACGGATATTGATCGTACGTGATCTCCAATCCCTCGGCGCGTCCCGCCTCCAGTTTCTCCAGGGCGGGCAGTACCTTGTCGCGATTCACTTGGCCCCCCACTTTGAAGTGCGAAATATGCAGGCGCACCCCCGTCCTTCGCGCGACGTCGATGACCTCGTCGAGTGCCTGCAGACAATGGGTGCTTTCGTTTCGGATGTGCACCACAAACGGACCACCGTACTTGGCGGCTCCCTTGCAGATCTCCACCAATTCGTCTTTCGTCGAATACAGGTTAGGAGGATAAATGAGGCCGCTCGAAAGGCCGATCGCACCTTGCTGCATCCCGATTTCCACCAGCTCTCGCATTTGTGATGCCTCTTCTGGTGTCGCGGGCCGGCCTGCAAATCCCATCACCAGCGTTCGGACGTTGCCATGCGGCACAAGGTAGGCCACGTTCCCGTTCAACCGGCAGGTCTCGAGGTAGGTCAGGTAGTCTTGCACGCTGTTCCAGGGCCAGTCGCCGATGTCTCCATTCAGTCCTTTGAGCTGGCTTTGCCACAGGGGTTTGGTCTCCTCTGAGACGGGCGCGACGGAAATCCCGTCCTGCCCGAGCAGTTCCGTGGTGACCCCTTGAAGGACTTTGATCTGATGGATCTCCGGTCGGGTGCACAACAGGTCCGAGTGCACATGCGGATCGATAAAGCCTGGCGCCACCGCCAAACCGCTGGCGTCAATGACCCGAACGGCCTCTGCGTCCGCCAAATCCCCCATGCGTGCGATACGTCCTTCGACAATCCCGAGATCCATCCGAGTCCATGGATTGCCCGTGCCATCGAACACTTGGCCGCCACGAATCACAATGTCATACATGGGACTCGCCTCCTGGTTCTGTTTTTCCGCAGCATTGGGGCCCTTGCTTTACAGCCGCACGATTCCGACCCCGCCTGTCACGTCTATCCGCGTCCCGTACGGTTGGGAGAGGTCGCGAAGGTGTGCGAGAATCTGCTCCCCTTCGGTCACCGATGCGGGCGCCGGCCGGCCGCGTTGAGATCTCGGGCGCCCAAAGCCCAGGGTGACGGGATGAAGCACGATGCGCCGTACCTCTCCCGCGCAGATGTCGAACTCGGGGATGACCGTCTGGAACACCTTGGGGTCTTTTGCCAAGGCAGCCGATCCGGCCCGTTCTCGCGCGTCGAATGCGTCCGCCGGGGTGCTGTCCGGCCCGAGTCCGTAGGCTTGGTAGAACTCTTGCGGCTGCCGTTCCACCGTGTCATTCTGAAAAATGAAATCTCCCAGGCTGTAAAAGATAGGCCGGTTTCGATAGATTTCCACGCCGCGCAGAATGTGGGGTCCGTGTCCAATGTAGGCGTGCGCACCTTGATCGATGCAGAAGTGAGCGAATTCCCGTATAAAGTCAGCAGGAACGCTTTTGTCGGTCCCTTTCATCTCATGGGCGTGATGGCTGACCAGCACCACGTCGGCCTGGCGAACCGCTTCCCGGATGGATCGACCCAATCGCTCGGCGTCGTCCGCGTCCATCGTCGTCACCGTTCCCTCATGACCGGCGGCAAACTTCATCTCTCCAACGTGAACGACCCCTTCCTCGGCGGTGGAAAACCCTTCTTTCTCGCTGAGGATCCTGGCGGCGTTGATGTCCGTCCGGGCGATGATCTGCTTGAGCCGCTCGAGGTCCTCCGGGGGAATGTGGTGTACCGTCTTGAATCGCAGCGGGTTCACGCCGGGGCGTCCCGGCAGGTCCGGTCGTTGCGGTCCGGCCGGATGCCAATCGCGGCAGGTGGATGTCGCGGCGATGAGCGCGACGCGGCCTCTGGACGTTTCCAAATAGCGCGGTTGGCTGGCTTCCGCGAGATGGAGTCCAACCCCCGCGTGGACCCACCGGCCGCGCTCCAGATGTTCGTACGTCTTTTGCAGCCCGCCGTAAGCCCAATCCAGGGTATGGTTATTCGCCCAGGCTAACATGTTGAACCCCAGCCATCGCAGATCTGCCAACACCGGAGGTCGCGCGGCGGCCCACGTCCCTCCGCTGACGGCCGACGGAAATACCTCGAAATCGTGAACCGTCACTTCCAGGTTGGTAAAACGCACATGTGCACGCATCAGGAGTCGGCGAAGGGCCTGAAGGCCCTGGTCGTCACGGGGCATGCGCTGCGTGATGAAAGAATCACCAGTTGCCATAACGGATATGCTGTGGTCCATTTCCACTTCAACGCCTCCGATGGAGTCCGAGTGAAACGAAGGGCGGGATGGCACAGAGGTGCAATCACCGCCCGCCGGTGAGGACATCCGTTACATCGATTGGGTCCCTTGAACAGCCATCCGTTTCCCTGTCAGTGCCCTTTCGAACTGCTCAGCGGACTCCGGTATCCACAGGGCACACGCGCCGCAGAGCACCGCGCCGAACACCAAGAACGCGAACGCCGCCTGGTAGGAAAACGTTTGGACCAGCCAGCCCATCACCAAAGGAGACAACACGCCCCCGGTCTGGCCGCCAAAGTTAATCATGGCAGAGCCCGTGCCCAAGATCCGCGAGGACAACAGGCGCATGGGCAATCCGAAAATCGGTTGAAACGCGAGATACACGAAGAAAGCTGCAATGGTTTCGAAGAAAATGAACCGGCCCGCGGAGCTCGCATTCAACATGAAGAACAGAAACACTGCCGATAAGATCATGCTCGGGACGATGATGCGCCGGTGATGGTCGTGCAGATACCGGTCAAACAACCAGCCCCCCAAAATGGTGGAGATGGTACCTGCGAAAAACGGAATGGACGTCAGCGCTCCGGCTTTCGCCAGGCTGATGTGTTTGACGGTGAGCAGATAGGAGGGTACCCACGATACGAGGCCCCAAGCGATGATGTCCATCCCACAAAACATCAGGAAAAATTTCCACATCACGCCCTTGCGTAGGAGATCCGAAAGTTTGAGCTCGATCCCCCCAGCCGGCCGGTCCTCTGCCGACACGGTCGCAGCCGGCGAATCAACCGACGCAAAAGCCGTGCTCGGCAGCGGCTTCGGAAGAAAGTACCACAACACGATGGCCATGATGATGCCAAGACCGGCCACCCAATAGAAGGTGTGTCGCCAACCCACCGCGATGATGAACGGCGCAGCAATGAGCGGTGCAATGGCGGCCCCGAAGGAGTTGGAAGCAATCATCAAGCCATTTGCGGTCAAACGCATCTCCCTGGTGGTTCTCTCCGCGATGGCTTTCATAGAAGCGCCCGGAAAGATGCCTTCCGAGATTCCGAAAAAGAGCCGAACCGCCATGAGCATCACATAGTTGACGGCCGCGCCGGTCAGCCCAGTGAATACCGACCACGCGACCATGGCGATGGTCATGGTCTTCTTCGATCCAATTCGGTCTGCCAGCCACCCGCCGGGCATCTGGCACAGCGCGTAAGAAAAGAAGAAGATGCTCAAAATGGCCCCTTGCGCCACGGCGTTCAAATGGAATTCTTTTCCAATCGATGGAAGAGCCAACGTGATGATGAGACGGTCAATGTAGTCGATGAGCCACGAGAGAAACAGGATAACGATGGTCACGTAGGCAGTTCTCTTCACAACGAGCGTCTGCTGTCCGTTCACTGGTAAACCTCCTTGTCTTGTTTGGAGTCAGCCGCGCACGTGCGCGGAAGGGATGTGCGAGGCGAACCACTCCGCGACGAGCCGGAGCTTGTGCACCCGATGACTGGGCCTGCCCTGAGACAGAAAGGCGTGGCTGTCCTCGGGGTAAGCGACGAATACCACCTCTCGCCCCAGGGAGCAAAGCGCTGAGAACATCTCTTCCGATTGGCCGATGGGACAGCGTTCGTCTCCCTTGGCATGGTACAAGAGCAGGGGGGTTTGAATTTGTGCCACATGCGCGAGAGGGGACCTTTCCCACAGGGCGCGGACGTTCGCCCAGGGCCGAACTCCGTGCTCTTCGTACCCAAACCGAGCCCCGATGTCACTGGCACCGTGAAAACTGACGAGGTCGGATACGCATCCTCCAGCCGCTGCTGCTCGAAAGCGATGGGTGTGCGCCACGATCCAGTTGGTCATGTATCCGCCGTAACTGTACCCGGTAACGCCCAACCTTTCGGGGTCCGCAATGCCCCGCGCAATGAGTTCGTCAACAGCCCCCATCAAATCCTCAAAGTCCTTCCCGCCCCAATCTTCCACCACTGCGCTCGCAAACGGTTGGCCGTATGTCTGGCTGCCACGCGGATTCATGTACAACACCGCGTACCCTGCTGTACACAGGGTTTGAAACTCGGCCTGAAGCCCGTAGCCGTACGCATTGTGCGGACCGCCGTGAATCACCAAAATCAGCGGATAGGGTCCGGCCTCAAGCGGGCCAGGCGTGAGGAGCCATCCTTCGAGGGACAATCCGTCCGCGGCCGTGAAGTCCAATCGGATAGGTTCACGCAGCTCGAGACGCGGTGCGACTTCCGCATTGGGCGCGAACACCACCGTCTCCCTCTGATCCCGGCGCAGGTACAAGGCATCTGGACGGGCGGGATCGCGCCCGACAAAGAGCAGTTCTCCGGCCGGTCCGAGGGCGAAGCGGCTGACGCAGCGGACCGTTTCGGACGCCACCTTCCGCGGCAGGGTCGTTGGGCATCCGGGATCGTCTAGCACGTACACGCCGGAAACCCCGTGTTCACTGGCCAGGAACCACAGTGCCCCATCGCGTGACGGAACGATTTGCGGGTCGGCTGCAACCGGACAGACGTCTCCCAAACCGTATGGTGCCGCCGGATAATCAAACGTTTCCGTCACAGGCCACGACACGCCGCTGTCCGGGTCCGTGCCCCACAAGGAGGTTGTGGAGTCATTCCAGCGCGGCCCGCGGTGTCCTGACCAAACAATCCACCGCTTCGGGTGCGTCGCACCTTGGCCTACATGCCCGCCAGATGGGGTGACCCAGCGGATGGCTGCAATGGGGCCCTCACCATTCGTCAGGCGTCTGCACTGCCCCTGTTGCGGATGAAATACGTACAGGTCCTGCGAGAAGGGACCATAGTCTGTGAACGCGACCTCATGGGTGTCCGGAGCCACACAGACCTCCATGATTTCTCCAGGGTGGGTATACTGAACGAAGGCAGAACCATCCAAGGAAACTTTTAATAAATCTGATTTCGATGCCTGCAGGATTCCCCGGCCGTCTGCCTTGTGCGGCCAATCCGTGTGGATGGACACGTTCGGTTGGTCGCTGTGCACCACCGCCAACCACAGGGCAGATTCTCCCGGAGCCCATTCCAGATTCTTCGCGAACTTGTTCGCCACCATCACCGTGCGCGCCCGGGTCGTGTCCTCTGTCTCCCCCGTCTCCTCTCCCGGCCCGTTCCATTCGCCGCGATCCCGGGCCTTTCCGATCCCCCTTTCGACTTCTGTGTACGCCACGCGCCCCGGAGCGATCCACGCCAGATAACGGCTGTCTCCTGAAAACCGTGGAGAACGCATCAACCCGGCCGTTTCGTCAACGACCACCCGTCCTGAAGTCGCGAGGTCAATCAACCACAAAACGGACCGGTATCCATCGGCCGCCGCATCCACCTGGATGGAAATCACGGCGGCGAACCGGCCGTCGCTGGATATCTGAGGGTCCGTCAACGATTGCAAGAGATACAAGTCCTCGGGCTTCAATCGAACGTCACCTCAGGATCGAGCGGATAACTGGGGCGCGGAATGCGCTGGTAGTGAAAGAAGGACAAGTTTCGAGAGCTCAGCCCCGGTGAATCCACCGTGACGATGTTGGCTGCGATAGACTCGAACCGGGCCCGGAAATGCTGGCTGGACTTCAGTGCGACAATCTTGTACTGGGATACGTCGATTCCATGCAGCAGGAACACCTGCTCATCAAATGTCTGCGAGGACACCGAACACACCAAGACGTCCACCCCGCCGATGACGAGCCTTGCGGATTTCCCGAGATTGACCGGCTTTCCGCGCCACATCGGGGAGGACTGGACAAACCGTCCGTCGCTCAGGACTTTCACATACGCCCGCACCGGTATGGGGTCTCCATGCAACCGGTCGGTCTTACCGCCGAGCTGCACGTCAATCCACGAGCCCACCCCCGCCGCGTGTGCCGCTTCCGCCACCTCGGGATCGTAGATGAATCCGAAACATGCGTTCGTGAGGTTTCTGGACAGCATGGCTCGCAGCAGATACGTTCCGTCGCCAGGGGTGCCTCCCCCCGGATTGTCGGATGTCTCATTGATCACAATCGGTTGCCCCGGCAGACGGAGTGCGATGTCAATGCCCTCCTCTGGACCTGGAAGCTCCGGGAAAAACTCCTGGCGCCTGTCCCAGATGGCCCGCGCTACGTCTCGGGAGGCCCGTTCCGCTAACGCGGGATCTCCGTCGCTGATCGCCAACACGGACGCACAGACGTATGGGGTGTCGGTATGAGGAAAACCGTGGAAAAATGTACAGTCAATCATCCCCGGTTCTCGTTCCCACTTCCAGCAGACTTCGTTGATATCCTTGGCGGGCGATAAATTGGTCGTGGAGGTCGGGATGAGGATGGGCACTCTCGTCAAGGACATGACCGGCTTGAGATGGCCTTCAACCAATCGTTTGGCCACATCGATCGCTTCGCGGCCGCGATCGTACGAATCCGTATGTGGATAAAAGTTCACACCCAGCAAGACGTCCGCTTCTTGTACCATTTGTTCCGTGATGTTCCCGTGTAAGTCCAGGGTAACGACAATCGGCACCTCGTAGCCGACATCCCTGCGGATCGCCTTCAGCAACGTTCCCTCGAGATCGTCTATGCCCTCGGCCACCCCTGCCCCGTGAAGCGCGAGGCAGATCGCGTCCACCCGGCCTGCGGCCCGGATCCCGTCGAGCATTTCCTGTTCCAACATCGCATAGGTGTCCCGGGTGATGGTTCCAGACGGGTTTGCATACGCAGAAAACGCCCCCACGAGTTCAATCCCCAACGCTTCCGCGCGGTCAATCATCCCGCCCAGATAATCTTCGACCCCCCGGTGACGCTCAATCACCTCCTCTCCTCGATCCCACTCCCACAGCTCAAACAACGCTTTCGTAGTCCGGACACTCGAAAATGTGTTGGTCTCGTGTGCCACTTGCCCGATGACGACGCGCAATACCGTCCCCTCCCTCAGTGGCCCATCCTTCGGCCACGACAAGATTGCACGCGCAGGGTGCAGCGCATGTGACGGTTCACCTGTCATCTCTCAACTGCCACGTAAGCTTGGTCATTGAAAAAATTATTTTTTATTCGTAGCATGAAGAAAATTATGTGTCAACGGGGTGCGGGCATGACATCGTTGAGTGAAATTCAAAATGCGTTTTATACCCAACTGGGCGACCTGCCTCCGTCCGTGGCCAAGACGGCGGAGTGGTTGGCGAACAACGTGATTGAAGTCGCCTGGCAAGGAATTGAAGACGTGGCGCGGCGAATTGGGGTCAGCCCGGCAACGGTGATGCGGACCATCAAGCACTTCGGGTTTCACGGGTATTCGGAGCTGCAGCGCTTCATCCGGGAACGTATTCCTGCGAGTGCGCTCGCCACACGCATGTTCAGGGATCACCCCAACGGATCGAGTCCCAACCTCTCTCCCATCGGCGCCGTCATTCAGGAAGAAAAAGCGAATTTGGACCGCCTCGAACCCGCGATTGCGCCCATCCTGCACGATTTGACGGACAGAATCCTGTCCGCGAAACGGATATTCGTGGCCGGCGGCCTGTTGACCGCACCAGCGGCGCAATATCTCGCCCTGCACCTGCAGCTTCTCCTCGATGATGCGTCGTTTGTGGATTCCTCATCCGCCCGTGCGAGGCTGGTCCTCGCGCGATTGAAGCCCACCGACTGCGTTATCGGCATCAGCTATCCGCGCTATTTGGCCAGCACGTACGCGTTTGTTCGAAGAGCGCTTGACGTGACCGACAACGTCGTGTTCATCACCGATCAGGACGGACCGCCGATTTCGGCCGTGCCGTTGTTCGTGCGGATCCCGTCCGCATCCTGTCACCATTTTAGCTCGCCCACGTCGTTGATGGCGTTCATCCATGTTCTCACAAAGGCCCTGAGCCGAAAGAGCCCCAGCCGCGTCTTCGCGAACCTGGCCCTTGTTGACGAAGCGCTGAACGATGGGCTCCTCTCCGAGATCGAGTGATTCGGAGATTAGGATTTCGGATCTGAAAGAGCCCATCGTACACGGCCTCATGGAACACACCGTGCGCAATGCGATCTGGCGGGTCAAGAGACCCGCCCCGGACCAACGCCGGCTCAGGCCCGGCCCCGCTCCGGACCAACGCCGGCTCGGTCCCCGGACGAGCCCCCGCCTACACCTCCGCGGCCGCACTCCCCGTACCGACAGCGCCAATGCCCCCGCGTTCTTCCTGCTCTATCTCCTCGAGGCTCTTCTTCTTCGTCTCCAGCCCCAGCCACAGGATGCAGGCGGCCATCACGAGATACATGGCGAACGACGTCCAGAAGACAGCGTACTGTCCGCCCCGCTGGAACAGATAGGCGATCATGTAGGGCGAGACGATGGTTCCCGCCCGGCCGAACGCATTGGCGAGGGACGACCCCGCCATGCGCACGGAGGTCGGGAACATCTCCGGGATGTAGCTGGCGAGAATGATGGCGATGAGGATATTGCCCCCCGCCACGAACAGGAACCCGAGGGTCATGATCGCCGCAGGCGTGGTGGAGTAACCGTACAGGACCCCCAACACCGCCAGGATGATGGAGATGATGGCGAGGGTCCACTTGCGTCCGACGCGATCGCTCAGCCACGCCGCCAGCGCGTTGCCAGGGATGGCGCCGAGCATGATGACGAAGGAGAACGTGAACGTCTTCACCTGGGAGATGCCCTGCTTCACGAAGAACGTCGGGATCCAAGCCGTGAACGTGTACCAGGTCACCAGCGTGAGGACGGACACGATGATGGACAAGACGGTGATCTTGCGGACACCGGGCGACCACAAGGACACCGCCCGGGCCGGATGTCCACTCGCCGCGCCTGCGGTGCTCTCGGAGCCCGTCACAGAATCCCCTGCCGCGCGCACCGCCGCTGCTCCCGCCGGCCTAACTGCGGCCCCCGCGTCTCCAGCGGCCAGCGGCGGCAGTCCCTCGACGCCCTGCTCAAACTGCCGAAGCACCGCCTCCGCCTCCTGATGGCGGCCTTTGATCTCCAACCAGCGGGGCGACTCCGGCAGATAGAGAACTTGCAGCAGCCAGATCACGAGCGGCGGAATGCCCGCCAGCCAGAAGAGGGATCGCCATCCGTAGTGCGGGATCAACAACAGCGCCGCCAGCGCCGCCGCGGGTTGGGACAGGTTGATGATGAACGACATCATGCCCGTCCAGAAGCCGCGGGATCGCTTCGGGACAAATTCAACCCACAACCCGTAGCTGGTGACGATCACGGCGCCGAGGCCCAGTCCGGCGATGAAACGCGCTGCCAGGAGCCCCTGCAGCGACGGAACCACCGCGCAGGCCACGGTGGCCAAGCCGTAGACCAGCAGCGAATAGCGCGAGGTGAAGCGGCGCCCGAAGCGATCCCCCAGGGCCGCCGCCCCCAACGCCCCCAGCAACAAGCCGAAAAACGTGGCGGAGATGAACTGGGCATTCTGACCGACCGTCGAAAAGTGGGTCGCCACCATCGCCGCCAGCACAGAACCGGCGAGATAGATGTCAAACCCGTCAAAAAACCCGCCGCCCGCCAGCAAAAACATCACCGAATAATGCCGTTTTGTCATCGGCAGCCGATCCAATCGCGCACCTGCCAGGGTCCCGGAAGACTGACCCATGTGTACCTACCCCCGTCGAACAGAATCCAATTTTACGTCTATTTTGTTCTTTGTTCGTCCCGACGGTGGGCGGCGCCGCCACCCACCTGCAACAACCGGTGCCCTTAAATCACCCCATCCTCCTTGAGGCGCGCCAACACCTCCTCCGAGTACCCGAGCAGTCCGCGGTACACCTCGTCGTTGTGTTCGCCGGGCGCGATCCCGCCGGGGAAGCGGATCTGCCCCGGGGTGCGGCTCAGCTTCGGGACGATGCCCGGCATCGGGAAGGTGCCGTAGACCGGGTGATCGACCGGGACAATCATCTCCCGTGCCTGGTACTGCGGGTCCTCCACCATGTCCTTGGCGCTGTAGATGAGCCCGGAGGGAACGCCGTGCCGCTCGAGGACGGCCAGCGCGTCCTTGGCGTCGAGCGTCCGGGTCCAGGCCTCGATCCGCTGGTCCAACTCCTCCATCCGCTCGCCGCGGGCATGATGCGTCGCGTAGCGCGGGTCCTCCGCCAGCTCGGGCTCGCCCATCGCCTGGCACAGCCGCCGGAACACGTTGTCCGCGTTCGCGCCGATCACGATGTACTTGTCGTCCCTCGTCAGATAGATGTTGGACGGCGCGATGCCGGGCAGGATGTTGCCCTGACGCTCGCGGATGTACCCCGCCAAGAGGTAGTCCGGGATGACGCTCTCCATCACCGAGAACACGGCTTCGTACAGGGCCGTGTCCACCACTTGGCCGCGGCCCGAGCGGGACCGCTCGTGAAGGGCCATGAGGCAGCCGATGGTGGCGTGCAGCGCCGCCAGCGTGTCCCCGATGCTGATGCCCACCCGCGCCGGCGGCCGGTCAGGAAAGCCGGTGACGTACCGGATGCCGCCCATCGCCTCGCCGACGCTTCCAAACCCGGCGCGCTCCCGGTACGGGCCCGTCTGCCCGAATCCGGAGGTGCGCACCATGATGAGGCCCGGGTTGACCTCGGCCAGCCGCTCGTATCCGAGGTTCCACTTCTCCATCGTCCCCGGGCGGAAGTTTTCGATCACGATGTCCGCCTTCGCCACGAGATCGAGAAACACCCGCTGCCCCTCGGGCACGCGCAGGTTGAGCGTGATCAGCTTCTTGTTGCGCGCAGCGATGGGCCAGTACAGGCCCTGCCCGTCCTTCACCTGCCCCCACCCGCGCAGGGGGTCCGGTTTGTCCGGCGCCTCGATTTTGATGACCTCCGCGCCGAAGTCCCCCAGGAAACGGCCCGTCAATGGGCCGGCGAGCAGGGTGCCCAGTTCGAGGACGCGGATGCCGGCCAGCGGGGTCGATCCCGCGGCCAGCCCCTCCCCCTCCGGCCTCACGGCCCCGGATGCTGGTGTTGCGGTCGTACGCAGATTCGTGCTGTCAGTCGTGGAAGTCCGGATGGCGTCCGACATGCCCTCACCTCATCGCCGTCGTCTTCGTTGAAAACGCTGTACTTTCTGTCGATGATATCGTATTGTATACAATAGTCAATAGGGTTTGTGAAGCCACGCGAGTCGAAGGCCGGTGATAAGCCGTATTTTCGCGATACGGCGAGACCTTTGAACGCTCACGCCCGGATCGTCAGAAGATGTTTGTATACAATTCGGCAAGGAGGGGCACGGACTGGACGCCTACGAGTTCATCCGCAAGGCCATCATCCAGGGAGACTACGAGCCCGGCCAGCGCCTGACCGAGGAGTTTCTCGCCGGAGCGCTGAACCTCAGCCGCACCCCCATCCGCGAGGCCATCCGGCGCCTGGAGGCGGAGGGGCTCGTCACCCCCTCAAGCGCGGGGTGATGGTGCGAGCCTACACCCGTGAAGACGTGGAGCAGATCTACGATCTCCGCGCCCTCCTCGAAGCCCACGCCGCGGGACGCGCGGCGCATCACCGGACGCAGGCGGACATCGCCGCGCTGTATGAGGCCCACGCCGCCTTCGAGGCGGCCGTCGTCCGTTACCGGCCCCGGCACCGGGAGGGCCTCGAGGACGTGGTGCACTGGAACGGCGTGTTCCACGATCACGTGGTCCGCGCGGCCGCCAACCCGCACATCGGGTTTCTGCTCGAGAAAGTGGTGGCGTTGCCGCTGGTGTTCCGATCCTTCTACTGGTACGACGAGAACGAGGTCCACCGGTCCCTGGAGACCCACGCCGCCATCTTGAAGGCGATTGAGCGCCAGGACGCCGACTGGGCCCGCGCGGCCATGGCGCAGCACATCTACCAGGGCCGCGATCACGTCCTGGCGCACATTCCGGACGCTCGCGCAACGGCACAAGAGGACGCCGGACCCGCCAGGGCGGCGGAACCTGGGGCGGCCGGCACATCCATCCGCATGGGAGGGGAAACCGAATGATTCACATCACGGAGGTAGGCCCGCGCGACGGGCTTCAGAACGAACGCAAGCATCTGACGACCGCCGAAAAGGTGGAGATGATCCAGCGCCTGGTCGCCGCCGGGCTCCGGTACATCGAGGCGGTGTCCTTCGTCAACCCGAAGGTGGTGCCGCAGATGGCGGGTGCCGAGGACGTCATGGCCGCGGTCCCGCGCCGGGAAGGTGTGACCTACGCCGGGCTGGTGCTCAGCCGATCCGGGCTCGAGCGGGCGATCGGCAGCGGGATCGATGTGATCCACATCGCCCTCGCCACGAGCGACACCTTCAATCTGCGCAACGCCCGGCGCACGGTGGAGCAGGGCCTGGCCGAGCTCGCGGCCGTGGCTCGCGACGCAGTGGCCGCCGGGACGCCAGTGGTGGGGTACCTGGCGACGGCCTTCGGCTGCCCCTTCGAGGGCGAGGTGCCGGTTCATCGCGTGCTCTCCGCCGCCGACGTGCTGCTGGAAGCGGGCTGCCGCGGCATTGTCCTGTGTGACACCGTGGGTGTCGCCCACCCCCGCCAGGTGCAATCCATCATCGAGGCGTTTCGATCCCGCTTCGGCCCCGACGCCCAGGTCCCCCTGGGGCTGCACTTCCACAACACCCGCGGCCTCGGCCTGGCGAACGTGTACGCCGGGTACCTGGCGGGCGTGCGCCGCTTCGATGCGTCCGTCGGCGGCCTCGGCGGCTGCCCGTTCGCGCCGAAGGCGGTCGGCAACGTCTGCACGGAGGACATGGTGAACCTGTTTCACCAGATGGGCGAGCCCACGGGCGTCGACCTGTCCCGGTTGGTGGATGCGGCCCGCTGGGTGGAGGCACGGGTAGGGCGGCGCCTCGATGGCATGATGATGAAGGTGGGAGTGTGACGGCGAGGGCGGCTTTTCCGGGGCTGGGGTGGCCGCCCGCGGCCGGGGGGAGGTTCGCGGGCCGGAGGAGAGGCACGCCAGGAACGGCATACCCGCGGCCAGGGAGATGACGAGCCCCCCGCAGCGCGCGGGGCAGGGAGCCTCGGAGCCCCCGCAGCGTACGCGTGGGGAGGCCCGAAGCCCCCGCGGCCGGCATCCGTCTACGGCCGTGCCCACCCCCGCTGTCCCGGGGGATCAGACGCGGAAGGGGGCCAGCAGAGACTGGAGCTGCTCCGCCATCTGCGTCAACGACTGGGCTGAGGCCGCGATTTCTTCCATGGAGGCCAGCTGCTCCTCGGTGGCGGCGGAAACCGTCTGCATGCCGGCGTTCGTCTGCTCCGTGACCTGGGCCACCTGGCCCATCACGTCCCGCAGCTCGGCGGCGTGATCCGCCAAGCGGTGTGCCGACACCGAGACCTGCTGGATCTGCTGGGACACCGTCGCAACCGCCTCCGCGATGGCGTCAAACGACGCGCCCGCGTCCTCTGTGGCCTGCAACCCCGACGCCACCTCCTCGGTGCTCTCCCGCATGGATGCCACCGCCGCCTGGCTCTCGTCCTGGATCCGGGTGATCAGTTCCCGAATCTGCTGCGCCGATGTCGCGGCGTGATCCGCCAGCTTTCGCACCTCGTCTGCCACCACCGCGAAACTGCGGCCGTTCTCCCCCGCGCGGGCCGCCTCGATGGCCGCATTGAGCGCCAGCAGATTCGTCTGTTCAGCGATGTCGGTGATGACCTCGACAATCTTGCCAATCTCCTCAGACCGCTGCTCCAGGCCCATGACGACCGCCGCCAACTGGTCCATCTTCTCCTGAATCACGGACATCCGCTGCTGCACCACTTCCAGGGATGCGTTTCCGTCCGCCGACGCCTGGGCGGCCGTGGCGGCGGATCGGCTGGCCTCCTCCGCGCTCCCGGCAATCCGGTCCATCGCCGACGCCACCTGATTGACCGTATCATGGCCGCCGTGCACCGCCGTCACCTGCCGCTCCGCCCCAGCGGCCACCTCCTGGGCGGTTTGCGTGACCTGCTCGGTGGCACGCATGTTCTCCTCCGCACTGGCGGAGAGCTCCTCCGCGGAGGCAGCCAGCTGTTCGGCCGCTTCCCCGACGCTGCGGATCAGCGTCCGCAGCGCGTCCATCATGTTTGCGAACCCGCGTTGCAGGCGGGCAATCTCATCCCGCCCCGATGTGATCTCCGGCTCCACCGTCAGGTCCCCCGCCGCAACGCGTTCCACTTGGGCGGTCAACCGGGATACCGGTTTTGAAATGCGGTGGGCGATCCACAGGCTCACCACGGACCCCAGGATGACCTCAGCGACGATGACCCACAGGAGCGACCTCAACACCTCGTTGGCCGGGGCGTTGAAGTCGGACAGGTACGTCCCCGCCGCCACGTTCCAGCCCCACACCGGGTCCTTTTGGACATACACAATTTTCTTCGCCAGCTGATCGGAGTTGGGCAGTGGCCACATGTACGTGAGATAACCGCCCCCGTTCTGGGCCAGCTTGACCATCTCCCGGCCCGAATACACTCCGTCCGCGGTCTTCTGATTCCAATTGTCCTTTCCTTCCACGGTGGGATTCATCAGGCTGAGCGCGTGGTCGTTGATGGCAATCACGTAGCCGTTCTTGCCGATGGCGAAACGGGGATTGATAGGCCGGTGGCCCTTGGCGTCCTTCGGCCCGAGCACCTCCTGCTTGACCTTTTCCTGGGCGGCCTCCAGCGTCATCTGGCCCGATGTCACCTGCCCGTTGGCCTCGTCGATGAGGGCCAACACATGCTGGACCGTCTGCCGCAGCTGTTCCTTCCCCGCCGCCTCTAGCTGATTTTGGGTCACGGTGTAACTGACCAAGCCGAGGACCAAACTCGGAATCACCAGCAGCGCCAGCGACAACACCAACAACTTAAAACGCAGCGACGAAATCCAATCCCGAAGATGCAGCTTGCCCATGTCTTCCTCCTGCTCGATGGCATATCCCGTTCCAGGCGCTCCGTCCGCATTCCCGCAAGGCAACAAAAAAAGGCGGCCCGGCCATCATGCAGGGCCACCTCTTATGAACGCAGAGACATCGCGCGCAGAAACCACGATGGTGCTGCATGTGGCAACCCGGCGGTCATAGACGGACGTCCTTAGACCCGTGGCTTTGCGTCCCAGCGTTTCCACTGGTTTGCCCTGAGCACACGCCAGAAGTCGTATGCAGTTCCGGACTGACGAAACGGACCGCCTGTCCTAAGGAATCTGTAACTCAGTTACATCTATCGTAGCCAAATTGTCCAGCCATGTGCAACCCCATTCCAGCGCGAACGCGCGCTTTGTGCTTCAACCGGGCGCCTGCAAAGCGCCGTCACCGCATGGCCAGGATGCAAACCGTCCGCAAAGCCTGGTCACGGTTGCGCCGTCCCAACCTCGGACGTCCGCGTGGCAGGCGACAACGCCTCCTCTTCGTAGTAGGTGCGTTCCACCTTCCCGAGGATGATCACGTACGCGGCCGCGCCGAGCAGCGCCACGAGTCCGGTTAGAATGAGGGGGATTCGGAAACTGTGGAAGGTCCCGTACAGCACCCCCGTGATCAACGGCGCAAACGAAGCACCCAGGTTGCCCCCGAAGTTCTGAAGCGAACTCACCGAGGAGACCACCCGGGGCGGAGCCAGATCCATCGGCAAAGAATTGACGCTGCCGGTGACCAGTCCCATGGCGGCCATGGTGAGCACGAGGAACACGACGGTCATCGCCGGCGACGTGCTGTACGCCGCAATCAGCACGAACACGGTGCTGAGCAACAGTCCGCCCCCGATGACGGTTTTACGCACGGTCGTCTTGTTGCCGCCGCGGTTCACCCAGGCGTCCGCCAACCAGCCGCCGAGCAGAGTGGTGACGATGGAGACCACGAACGGCAGGGCGCTGAGCGACCCGCTCTGCCCGATGCTTAGATGTTCCTGCAGCACCAGGATGCCGGGCAACCAGGTCAGGAACACGTAAAGCACGTACAGGTAGCCGAACTGCCCGATGATCATCGCCCAGGTGTTCCGGTACTGGAACAGTTTTCGCCAGGGAATGCGCACCTCACCCACCACGGCCGCAGGCTCCTGCGCAACGGCGCGATCCCGCCGGTAGATAAGCAACCAGATGGCCACCCACACCACGCTGAGCGCACCGGTGAGATAGAAGACCTCGCGCCACCCGAGCGCCGTCAGAATGGCGGCCGACAGCGGCAGGCCGATGGTCGGTCCCAGCTTGTTCCCGGTGAAATAGATGCTGATGGCCTTGCTCCGGTCCCGCGGCGGGATGTTTTCCACCACCAGCTTGGGCGCGGACGGCAGCAGGGTCGCCTCCCCGAACCCGAGCAACGCCCGGAACACCGCCAACACCGGAATCTTCAAGGTCACCGCGGACAACCAGGTGGCCACGGCCCACAAGGTCAGACCCAACGGCAGCACGCGGCGCGGATGCAGGCGATCAATCAGGGGGCCTGCAATCAACAGGGACAGGGTTAAGCACCAACTGAAGACGGATTGCAGAAGTCCCAGCTGCCCGGGGGTCATCAGGTGATGCTTCACCCAGTAGGATCCAACGATGGAGATGTTGACTCGATCGATGGCGGAGACCACCAGTGCGGCCAGCAACATGAGGACGATGGCCCATTGATACCAGGACCATCCCGATGCCCTTCTCTCTTCCATACATTCCTTCCTTTCCTGTCTGGTGTCGGACAATGCATTCGCCGGTCGGCGGCTGCAACCCCCGGATGACTTTCGTCAGTCCGGCAGCGGCTGTCCCTTGGTTTCCCTGCAGAACAGGGTGCAGACGAACCCGAGAATGTAAATCAACCCAATCCACGTGGCGGCCATGCTGTATCCGCCCAACACGCTGATGAGGTAGCCGGCGAACAGCGGGCCGAGAAACGCCACAAACCGGGCGGCGTTGAACACCAGGGACACGCCGGTGGCGCGGAACGCCGTCGGGAAGAACTCGGGCAGCCACACCGGCATCCACGAGTACTGACCCAGGGTGAACAGACCGTTGACCGCTGTCAGGAACAGCAGCCAGTGCAGATCATGGACCCACAGGAACAAGACCGGCGTCAGGACGAGCGACATGCCGAAGTACAGCAGGGCCGTCCGCTTGCGGCCCCACGCGTCCGCAAGGAACCCCAGCAGGATGTACCCGGCGATGGCGCCCACGTTGTACACCATGCCCGCCAGACTGGACCAGTGGGTGGCAGACAGACCCTGGCGGCCGGCCATCGACGCCAGATAGGCGGGAACCCAGGAGGAGATGGCCCACCAACCGACCGTCGTGGTCAGCGACATCAGCAGGCCGAGCACCGTCTGGCGTCTGACAGAAGGATCAAGAAAAAGCGCTTTCAGGGTGAACGTGGCATATTTCTGTTCGTGATCCGCCAGCCGCTCCCCCTGTCGCAGCCGGTGGCGCACCTGGCGGCGCAGGGCGTTGGACTGCTCCCAGCGCTGCGACTCGTCCACACTGCGGCGCAGCCACAGCACCAGCAGCGCCGGCAGCACGCCCAGCACGTACATGACGCGCCACGCGTTCGGTCCCGTGCTCCCAAGGAAGAACCACACCAGGGACGCGATGAAGAAACCAATGCCCAAACCGCACTGCATGATGCCAGCGGCCTTCGCACGCGTGTGTCTGGGGAAGACCTCGGCGACCATGGATGTGCCTGTCCCCCACTCCGAGCCGATGCACACCCCGACCAAAAATCTCAGTACGATGAATGACGTCCATGACCAAGCCACCGCGCTGATGCCTGTCATCAGGGCGTACGCTAGAATCGAGAGCATCATCACTTTCTTGCGCCCTAGGTAATCCGCCAAAATGCCGCCGACAATTCCGCCGATGCCCCAGCCCAGCAGCGTCAAGCCGATGGTCAGGCCCGAGTAGAATGGGACCATCTTCAGCTGCGCGGCGGGCAACAGCTGTTTGAGCGCCACTCCGACGGTCAGAATCATGGCGTACGTCTCGTATCCGTCGAACAGCCACCCGAGGTTGGACGCCAGCAGCGCGTACCACTGCTTGGGATGGATGGAGCGGTACCATGGTCCGGATTCTACGGCCATTTCTGCATTGACCGTGTGCATGACACATTCCTCCAATTCTGAATTCCAAAGGAACGCTTCGGCCCGACGTCATCGAAGGGATACCGTTGCCTCCCGTTCCGGTGGGCATCCCGCCGCTCAAAGCGGCAGGATGCTGCTCCACCGGCGCCTCACCTCCTCCCGGAGTTCCGGACTCGCCTCCGCGACAGGCGGGAAATCCTGCAGGTGGTCGAACGGCCGGCACGCGTCGATGATGGCCCGCGAACTGAACATCGCCTTGGAGGTGTACGCGACGGACATCGGGTCGTTCTTCGAGCCCATGGCGTTCCGGATGATATCGATGTCCCGCTCCGGGTCCGACCGGGTCGCGACGGCCCACATCACCTCAGATAGATTGGACGGGTCGATGTCGTCATCCACGACGATGGTGTAGCGCCCCATGTAGGCCCCGACGCCACACTGGCTGAGGATGTGCCCGCACTGGCGGGCGTGTCCGGCGTAGCGCTGCTGGATGCTCGCGACGGTAAGCATTCGTGCGCCGCCGATCTCGTGTGCCCACACCGACGTGACCCCAGGGACGCCGGCCGCCTCGAGGGCATCCAGCAGCAACGCTGACCGCATCACCGCTTTCGAGTACGAGTAGTCGTTGGGCGGCTTCGCCGGAGGGCTGCCGACGATGATGGGATCCCGCCGGTGATACACACGCTCCACCGTCACCACCGGTGCCGGTTTTGCACCGGCCTGGTAATAACCGTGGAACTCACCGAACGGTCCCTCCAACCGGGTGTCCCCGGGATGAATCCACCCCTCCAGCACAATCTCGGCGGCGGCCGGGAAAGGCAGCCCGGTCAGCTCGCCATGCACCACCTGGACCGGTTCGCCGAGCACCGCGCCGATGTAGTTGAATTCACAGATCCCGTACGGGACCTCGATGCCCGAGATGAGGTAACACAGCGGATCGGCGCCAATCACAATGCAGACCGGAAATGGTTTGTCGGCCGCCATATACTTTTGGTACTGGATGTGGCCGTGCTTGCCGGAGACCATGTCCAGCCCGACGTGGTTCGCGTCGTGAACCATCACCCGGTACGTGCCCACATTGATCCAGTCGGAGTCGTAATCCTTGGTCACCACCGCGCAGCCGGTGCCGATGTACCGTCCGCCGTCCGCCTCGTGCCACAGGGGCGCGGGGAACTTCAGCACGTTGACCGCGCCTCCCACGTCGACGTGCTCGAAAACCGGACCGGTTTCAACCGCCACCGGATCGAACGCCCTGGCGTGAGCTTCCCACGCTTTCGGTTTGCCCCGCAACCAGCGCACCAGCTCGTGATGGTCGTTCGTGAGCGGCCCGCGCAGGATGGAGGCGAGCCGATACGGACTGCTGGTGGTGCAGGTGAGCACCCGGTAGCCCGGCGGATAGTCGGGAATCTCGTCAAACAGGAGGGCGGAATGCCCCTCCCGCTTGACGTTCAATTCGCTGATGGCACCCAGTTCAAGCTGCCAATGGGCCCCGCGGATCACCTGCAGGTTACCGCTCTCCTCCATCTGTGCGAGCCACGCCCGGAGGTCCAACGGGTTGCCTCCTGCCATGTCCACTCGCTCCTTTCCGCCCTGATGCCAGGGCCGCTCATCCAGCGACAGTCGCCGCCTTGTCCGCGGCGGCATCCGTCTCTTTCGACGCCCTCAATTTCTCCGCCGCCCGGTGTACCGCGGCGATGATCTCCGGGTAAGCGGCGCACCGACACAGGTTCCCGGACATGTAGTGCTTGATCTCCTCATCCGTCGGATTCGGGTTCTCTTGCAGCAGTTGCGTGGCCATCATGATCATGCCTGGCGTACAGAACCCGCACTGGAAGCCCTCGCATTCAATGAACGCCTCTTGCACCGGCGACAGTTGTTGCAGCGTGCCCAGTCCTTCGACGGTCTGCACATCACAACCGTCGACCAAGGCCGCGAGGTACAGGCATCCGGACACCGCCTTGCCATTGACGTATACCGTGCAGCATCCGCACAATCCCTGGCCGCAGCTCTCCCGCACGCTGTACATCTGGAAGCCGCGCCGCAGCGCCTCCACCAGGTTTTCGTGCGGTTGCACCGCCAATTCCACGGGCCGCCCGTTCAACCGAAACCGAATCGTCTTGTACTCCGCCATGTCACGCATCCTCCCATACTTGTCCTTGCTTCTCACGCAGCGCCTTCAAGACCTTTTCCGGCGTGAGCGGCGTCTCATAGATGCGAACACCGATGGCGTCATAGATGGCGTTGGCCACCGCCGGGGAGAGCGCCAGCGACCCGGTCTCCCCGATGCCCTTGGCCCCGAACGGCCCGTTTCGGTGCGGCACTTCGACGATGCTGACCTCATTGATATCCGGCAGATCCCAGAATCCCGGGATCTTGTAGTCTGCCATGCTGGCGTTCACAACCTGCCCCTCGTCGAAGACCATCTCCTCAAACAGGGTGAAGCCCATCTGCATGAAGGAAGCCCCCGATAGCTGCCGCCGTACGATGCCTGGATTGATGGCCTTGCCGCAGTCCCCGACCGTCACCAGGCGAGTGATGTGCACCTTGCCGGTTTCCGTGTCCACCTCCACCTCGACACCCGTGCCGCCGACCATCCAGTACGGCGTGATGTGTTCGGACATCCCTGTCTCGGGATTCGGCTTTTCGTAGTAGGGGAAATAGGTACCGACCCCGAGCACATTCCCCGCCTGCATGCCGTGCCGCTTGGCCAGGATCGCGCCAAAGGTGTAGAACGAGCCGTCCGGAGCCGCCACACCGCCGTCCCGCACCACCAACGCCGCCGGGTCAAAGCCGGTCTGCTCCGCACACATCGCGACGATCTTCTGCTTCGCGTCTTCCGCTGCCAGGCGTACCGCGTTGCCCATGTGGAAAGTGGAGCGCGAGCCGAGGGTCGCCATGTCATACGGGGTCACTTCGGTGTCTGGATGAATGATACGGACATCTTCCGCGCGCAGCCCCAGGACGTCCGCAGCGATCTGTGCCATGGCGGTGTCAGACCCCTGACCCATGTCGACAGTGCCGCAGTACACCCCCACGCTGCCGTCGCTGTACAGGTTGACGAACGCCACGGAGGTGGTCGGCGACACCGCTGCCTTCACGCCGATGGCGATGCCGCGTCCCCGCCGGATGGTGCCCGACCCGTGGTCAAACGGCTGATCCCAGCGCATCTTGCGGGCCAACTCCTCGAGGACCTCCACGGTACCCGCGTCCTGCATGATGGTGCCGGTGGCATGGGGCCGGCCGTTTCGCAAGATGTTTTTGCGGCGGAATTCCAGCGGATCGATCCCGAGTTCGCGCGCGATGATGTCCGCCTGGCTCTCATACGCCCAGACCAACTGCGGAATTCCGAACCCGCGCAGGGCCCCTGCGGGCGGCAGGTTGGTGTACACCGCGTACGAGTCGAGGCTCACCGCCTCAATGTCGTACGGACCGGCCGCGGTGAAGCCCGACTTCTGGGTCACGCGCGGGCCAATGTCCGCGTACGCACCGCCATTCCACCAGGTCTTGCAGTCGCGCGCGACAATGCGCCCGTCCTTCGTGACGCCTGTGCGAATGGTGACCGTGGCCGCGTGGCGGGTGATGGTGTAGAACTGCTCCTCCATGGTCAGGCTCAGCTTTACCGGACGCTGTGTGATCAGTGCCAACGCAGCGACGAGCGCCTCCAGCTTGATGTACAGCTTGGCGCCGAAACCGCCGCCGAGGTAAGCCGTGCGCACGCGCACCTTGTTCTCTGGCCACCCGAGTAACCGGGCCACTTCGATCCGCACGAACGACGGGCTCTGGGACGAGGTGTGGATCAGCAGGTTGCCGGTGTCGGTGAGCTGGGCCACGGTGACGGTCGGCTCCAGTGGCAGATGATTGACCTGCTGGCTGCGGAACGTGTGTTCAAACACGTAGTCCGCTTTCGCGAACGCAGCATCCAGGTCCCCGCTGCGCAGGTGGTATTCCATCCCCACATTGGTCTTGGTGCGGGGTTGCAACGACTTCAAGTCGGCGAACGTCCCGGCCGGACGAATCACGTCGTGCACGATGGCGGTCTGCGACTTGTACGCTTCCACCTCGTGAAACACCGGTTCGAGCTCCTCGTAATCGACTTCGACCAAGTCGGTCGCCTGGTCGGCCACATGCACGTCGGTCGCGAGCACGACCGCGACCGGCTCACCCACGTGACGCACCTTGTCGATGGCGAGAATCGGCTGGTCGTGAAATGCGGGCCCGTAATAGGGGTCCGGGATGACCTTCAGGATGTCCTCGGCCGTGATGACGTCGTACACCCCGGGCAATGCCTTGGCTGCGGACGTGTCGATCCCGCGGATGCGCGCATGCGCCACCGTGCTGCGCACGACCTTGGCATGCAGCATGCCGGGCAATTCCAGATTGTGAATGTATTCTGCACGGCCGGTGACCTTTGCGGCGCTCTCCAGGCGCTTGACCGGCCGGCCGACCTGGCCGCTGTGCACCGCGCTCTGGACTCCCGGTTCCATCACTTTGCTCATTGCGTCACCCCTCCATCCCCGTTGTGATCGCCCTGGGCAACCTGTTGCAGCGAACGGCGCACGCACACCTTGACAATCTCCCGTTTGTATCCAGACGACCCTCGGATGTCGGCCAACGGATGAATCTGCGCTCCCGCCAGTTCGCCCGCGTGTTGGAGCACCTCGTCCGTCGGACGTTGCCCCCGAAGGAACGATTCCACCTCGTGAAGACGCACCGGCCGTTCTGTAGCCGCGCTCACCGCCACGCGCGCGTCGGCGATCTGCCCATCCTCAAGCCGTACGAACGCCGCCACGCCCGCCATCGGCCAATCGTCCGCCGACAGTGCCGTGAACTTGAAGTACGTCCCGCGCATGCCCTGCGGAAGCGAGGGCACGACCACCTCGGTGATGAGCTCGCCCGGCGCCAGCGCCGTGCTGTAGTAGCCCGTGAGAAACTCCCCCAGCGGGACGTCCCGCTGCCCGGCCGTGCTGGATAAGCGCAAATGCGCATCGAGTGCCAGCAGGATGGGCGGCAGGTCCATGTGTGGGTCGCCGTGGGCCAAGTGGCCGCCCAACGTCGCCACGTTCCGGACGCGTACGTTCGAGAGCGTGCGCAGCGCCTTCGGAATGACCGGGCTGAACCGCGCCACCACCGGTGAGAGCTCCAGTTCACGCAGCGAGACGAGCGGTCCCAGGTGCAGATTCCCCGCTTCGTCCACCTCCACCTTGTCCAAAGATGGTTTCAAGCGTTGCAGGCTCACCAGCCGCTCCGGCGCGTACAGCTTGGATTTCATCATCAGCATCAACGCCGTCCCGCCCGCGAGCGGGCGGACCAGCGGATCGTCCGTGTTGAGCAAAGACAACGCTTCTTCCAACGTATCTGGCTGAATCAGTTCAAATGCGTTCATGAGAGCGCCTCCTGCGGGTGCGTCAGCGCCGCCTTCAGATTTTCGGCAAACAGGTTCCCCATCTCCTCACACTTCGCCCGGAAGACGGACTGGCCGATCCCCCCCAATTTCCCCGTGATGGTCTGGTCCAGCACGTACTGAATCCGGGTGGTCTGCTCGTCTACCGCAGTGACCGTCAGGTCAACCGTCCCGGAGAGCTTGCCGGCCAACGCCTTCGGTTTCCCGTCCACCACGGCCTTCAGAGAGGACGGCGCGTTCACCTCCGTCAAGCGCACCGTCACGTCGAATTTCAGTTTCAGGAACGCCACTTCGACTTCCAGGATGGCGCCGTAGTTTCCTTCCCCCAGGTCGGTCAGCTGGCTGCAACCCGGGATGCACTTCGCCAGCCGCTCCGGCGTGCTGACGAACTCGAACACTTGCTCCTGCGGGCATTTCACTTCAAATTCGCTAGATACCTGCATGTCTCCAGGTCCTCCTCATCCAGTAGAATCGCGACGGCGCGAATCGGCCCGGCGGTCCCGCCGACGATCTTCAGCGGCAACCCCATGTACCAGAACTGCCGCCCGGCCACTTCGCGCAAGTCCCCGAGATTCTCGGTGTTGAGAATCCCGCGCTCGCGGCAGACCGAGTGAGCCGGCTTCCACTCGTCCCCCTTGTGGGGCTCCACGTCGACACTGGCACAGTCGATCCCGATGTTGATCACACCGCGGTCAGCCAACCATTCGGCAGCTTTCCGGTCCAATCCCGGGTGCTTGTTGCCATACGCCGGTTTGGGGAAGGTGCGGACGTAGTGCCCGGTGTACAGCAGAACCACTTTCGGGGAATGGGCCCCCGAAAAGTCCACCCCGGCACGCCGGGCCGCCTCCTCCAACATGTCGGCGGTGATGAACTCTCCCGGTTCTGCGTGGCTGACGTCCAGGCAGACCGCCAAACCGTGGAACATGTCGAGCGGCAGCTCGTGAATCGCTTTCGCATCCGGACTCGGATCCATGTGTTGAAATGAATCGGTGTGGGTCGCGCAGTGGTCCGACAGGAACAGTCCGTTGATGGCGAACGTCCACTTCCCGTCGGGCAGCTTTTCCACCGACTTCAAACGGTGCACGACCGTCGGTTGGTGACCCCGGTACACGGGCGAACCACTGAAAATCTCCTGCGACAGATCGATGATGCGCATCAGGTATCCCTCCTTCACCAGATCAGGGCCAGCCGCTCGGACAACTTCGACGCCGCCCCCAGGACTCCGGACTTGACCACTTCGATGCGTTCATCCGTGGCTTCGTACATCGGAATGGTCGCCACGACTGCAGCCCGCACCTGGCCGCGCCGGTCGTGAACCGGGGCGCCGAGGCCGAACACGGTGGGATTGACCTCCTCCCGGGACACTGCGTATCCTTGCTGCCTGACGACCGCCAGTTCCCTGAACAACCCGTCCAGGGTGGTGATGGTGTGCTCCGTGATGGCCGGCATGCCGCGCTCCCGCATCATCGCGGCGACTTCCTCGTCCGGCAAGCTCGCCAGCCACACTTTCCCGGCTGCCGTCGCGTGCAATGGGGCCATTTGCCCCAACATCGAGGCGACCCGCAGGGGTTTGATGCCTTCCACCTTGTCGACGTATATCAATTGCCGGTTCTGTTCGACCGCAAACTGCACGCTCTCGCCGATTTCCTGAACGAGTTCCACCAGCACCGGGTGAACGATGTCTTCCAGTTGGGTGTGATCTTTGTACCGGAGCGCCATGGCGACGAACTTGAACGACACCGAGTACCGTCCGGTGTCCAGGTTGCGGACCACATAACCCATATCCTCCAGCGTGGAGAGGATCCGCGAGACATCCGCCTTATGAATGTCCAGCGCGGTCGCCAACTCCATCACGCCCATGCCATCGGGAGTACCGACGAGGGCCTCGAGCAACTGCATCGTGCGAGTCACCGCCAGCAAACAACCATCTCCATCCACATGTAAGCTGACCCCGTCCACTGCGGGGGCGTCCCAGGTTCGTCACTGCAGCGGTCACCTGGATTGCAGGATCTTCGCCTCTTCGTCGGTCAGGTCGCGCAGGCGCCGACCGACCTCGGCCAATACCTCTGGCGGCACGAAACAGACACCGCTGTCATCCGCCACTACGACGTCGCCCGGCCGTACCTGGACACCCGCCACTCGAATCGGCACGTTGATACCGACCCCCTCCAACCGGCCACGGCCCGTAACGGATGTCACCCCGCGTGACCAGACCGGCAGTTGAAGAGCGGAGATCTGATCCAGGTCGCGCACGGCACCATCCACGACCACCCCGGCGATCCCACACGCAACCGCACGGTGTGCCGCCAAGCCGCCGAATACGGACCATAGCCCGACCCCGTCGCCTTCCACCACCAACACGTCTCCTTGAGCTGCGATCGCCATCGCGGACTTGTGGATCAATCCATCCTCCGCATGCTCTCGCGACCGACGTTCTGGCAGGTAGCGTACGGTCACCGCCCGGCCCACCACACAGCGCCCAGGCAGTCGGCTTGGCAGATGGGTCGCCGCGACGGCCGTCGCGTATCCCAACTCGTCGAGAATGTCAGATATGCTGGAAGACAGGCCGGGAATTCGTCGCCATCCATCGACGATGGCCAAATCGACCTCCGGCATCGCACCGACCTCACGGGGCTGGTGCGTGCCGATTTTCGCCCGAGAACCTCCCTCACTTGGCGCCATGACCGTTCCCTCCCGTCGTGCTCGAGATCTCCACCAAGAGTCCAGAGGGAAATCGCACGAATCCGACCTCTGCCCCCCAGGGCTGACGCTGAATCGGTTGAACGACCTGCGCCCCCCGCTGCAGAACGTCCTCCAACGCCCGCGAATCTACCGCGCCGAGCGTGAGGATGGGCGCCTCCGGTTGAGGCAATCCCCACCGCCGCCAGGACGAGTCGGTCACCAACGCCAACTCCACTTGAGACCTTCGGTACAAGCCGTCCTTGGAGAGTCGCCACGGCTCGTGCAGACGCTGGATCCAGTCCATCTCCTCATCCCGAACCGGGATGGACACCCACATCTCAACCCCTCCTCCGCACGGTCACTCCGGCGCTTCTTCCACTTTCCACCGTTTGGTCAGCTGCGTCTGGATGCCAAACTGGTCCAGCACCCGCGCGACCGTGTGATCGACCAAGTCATCGACACTCGCGGGCCGGGTGTAGAACGCCGGCATGGGGGGCACGATGGACACACCTAACTCCGCCAGCCGCAGCATGTTCTCAAGATGGATGGCACTCAGCGGCGTCTCCCGCGGAACCAGCACAAGCCTGCGCCGCTCCTTTAAGGTGACATCGGCCGCCCGCGTGATCAGATTGTCAGCAAATCCGATGCGAATACTTGCAAGCGTCTTCATGCTGCACGGCACAACGACCATACCGTCCACCGGAAACGATCCACTGGACACCGCGGCCGCCTGGTCGGTCGACGCGTAGACACGGGAAGCCAATCGCTTCACGTCCGCCAGGGACCAGTCGGTCTCGAGGTGAATCGTCGCCTCCGCCCATTTGCTGAGGATCAGGTGGGTTTCGATTCCCAACTCGCGCATGACCTCGAGTGTGCGAATCCCCAGAATGGCTCCCGTGGCACCGGTCATTCCGACGATTAAGCGCATACAATCGCTCCAGTCTGGAAGAAGTGCGTTGCCAGATCTGTCCCTCCTCCGTCATTCAGTACGACCTCAGGTCAGTTCCGCAATCACGTCGACCTCCACCAGAATGCCGCGCAGAGCCGCCCCAATGGTCGTGCGGGCGGGATAGGGCTCGTGAAAGAACTCCGCATACACCGAATTGAAGGCGGCAAAATCATTCAGGTCCGCCAAGTAGACGTTCACCTTGACGACGTCGTCCAGCGTGGCGCCAGCTGCCTGTAAAATGGCTTGGACGTTCTTCAGCACCTGTCGAGCCTGTCCCGCAATATCAGCGGGCATCTCCCCCGTCTTCACATCGATGGGTCGCTGTCCAGACACGTAAATGCGATTCCCTGCCTTGACGGCCTGCGAGTACGGTCCGAAGGGCTGGGGTGCTGCCTCCGTGCGTATGGATTCCTTCAAGTGGGATACCTCTTTCACCCTTTAGGGCTTGTGATGTAACTCAGTTACACGAATCATATCAAATCCTTCTCGGAAGAAGCAATAGAGACAGAAAAATTGGCGCACCGATGTGCGCCAAATCACAAGGTGTCGAGCCGACCGAGGGAGCGTGCAGTGGACGTTCAGCGCATAGCGACCTTCGTTTCACAACTTCCGGTACACAATCGTCAAGCGATCGTCCTCCCGCCTGATATCCACAATGCGAATTTTCGACGTCTCCACCATGGATTTCAGTTCACTCAGGACGGCTGGCCACCGGACAAGGTCGTCCCGCAGCAAAGTGACACGCTCGAACACATGGGTCTGTTCCATGCGGCTTCCCTCCGTATTGCACTGTTGCAAAGCTCGGTAATGCGCATTTGTCATAAAACATTACACAATTAGATTGTAAATCATGCAGATCCGATGAATCAATGTATTTTTTGTTATATTTATTAACACATCGTAAAGATCGCCCGATCACCCGAATGAGGAGTGGGACTGCGGGCCGGAACCTGTTATATTGACGTTGACACGGGAGAAGGGGGCGGCAGACTTGTTTCGCTTACGCGGCCATCACCTGTTGTGCCTGCTCGGCTACCGGGGAATGGGCTACTCGGCGGAGTACACGGAAAACATGACGCGACTGCACTCGACGTTGCGCATGCATCCAGAGACCCAGGTGGAACTGGTGGCGGGGCCGGACGATCTGTGCCGGCACTTTCCCGATGACCAGCCCTACCACTGCGAGGAGCAAACCGTGCACGAGCGGGACACGGCGGTGTTGGAGAGGATGGGATTGAAGCCGGGGGATCGACTGCCGTGGCGCACGCTGGAAGATCGGTTGGCGACGGCCTTTATCCCGGGGGACATCCCTCGCCTCTGCAGCACCTGCCCGTGGCTCGGCTACGGCGTGTGCGAGGACGGAGTCCGCCGGCTGCGCCGGGGCGAGGGGCTGTATCCGGTACAAGCGAGCGGCGCAGCGGGGGAAAGGCGGCCCGGCGCATGAGCGGAGCCCCGCTGCGCGGGGATCGCCGTGTCTTCGGAGGCCATTTCACGCATTCGGCAGGGGCGGCACACAGGCTTAACAATCATATGGATGTTATCGTCCCGTGTGGGCATCGGATTTGATGCAAATCAGTTGTCATTGCAGGTGAGGGGCCCCAGTTTAAACGCAGATCCATTTCTACCTCGTCGGTTTACGGCTGAATCGGTCGCGGTTTCCCTCGCCTGAATACAAATCCGTTGCTATCTCCCACGCGGAACGAGACTTAAAGAATCATCTGTTTTTATTGTCCTACGAAGCCCCCTGCATAGATGCGATTCGGTTGCTAACAGCCTGCCCGCCCGGCTGAACCACGGCCCACCCCCGCCCCGCCTACACCCCGGCCTCCACTCGGCCGACACCGCCCGGCCTGTCCGACCGGATCACAACAATCCCTCCGGCTCCGCCAGCAACCGGCACACGGTCTGCAGGAAGCGGGCCGCGGGCGCACCGTCGATCACCCGGTGATCAATCGTCAGACTCAGCGGCAGCCGCCAAGCGGCCTGAACCGCTCCATTGACCAGCACCACGTGCTGCTCCGCCCGCCCCACCCCGAGGATGGCGCTTTCCGGCGGGTTGAGGATCGGCGTGAAGAATGCGATCCCGAAGGGTCCGAGATTGCTCACCGTAAAGGTGCCACCAGACATCTGGGCGAAGGTCAGCCGTCCGGATCGGGCTGCCTCCACCAAGGTCTCCGCCGTCTCCTGCAGGCCGGATAGGGAATGCTGGTCTGCCTCGCGGATCACCGGTACGACCAGCCCAGCGGGGGTATCCACCGCCATCCCCAGGTGGATCTGCGCATGGCGTACGATCCCCGCCTCGCTCCACGACACGTTGACATCCGGGTGCTCCCGTAGAGCCAGCACTGCCGCGCGCATCACCCACGTGTTCCACCCGATGCCGGGGGCCAGTCGATCCCGCTGGCCGGCGAGATCCGTCACATCCGCCCAAGCGGTCAATGTGAGCTGGGCCGACTGTTGCAGGCTCTCTGTCATGCGCCGCGCGATGGTCCGGCGTGTGGGCGTCAGGGGCAGGACCGTATCTCCGGCAACCATCCCGGTGGACCTGTCGGGCCCATCGCCCGACTCCGCCGCCCGGCGCACGTCCTCTTCCGTGATGCGGCCGTTCGGGCCGGTGCCTTGGATGGCGGCGAGATCGACCCCGAGTTCCGCAGCCAGTCGCCGCATGCGCGGCGGCGCCTGAACGAAGGAGCCGGGAGACGAAGGAGCAGCCGCGGCAGGGCTCACCGCACCGGTGCCCAGCGCAGTGGAGCCCCCCGAATCTGTGCCCGTAGGCATGTCCACCGTGTTGGCCGCACCTGCGGGCACACGATCCGCTCCTCCCCGCTCGGCCGCGCCTGCGTCGATATACGCCAGCACCGCCCCCACCGGGGCCGCCTCCCCGCGTCGCACGCGGATGTCCCGGACGAAGCCAGACGCAGGAGCGGGCACGTCATAGGTGGCTTTCTCCGTCTGCACCTCCAGCAGCGCCTCGCCCTCGTCGATCCACTCGCCCTCCGACTTGTACCAAAACACCACCAGGCTTTCCAGCGGTTCGTCGGTGGTCTGAGGCATCCGCACTTCCTTCATGTGGTCTCCTCCTTGTCCCCCGCGCGTCTCTTGCGTGCCTGCCTGCGACGCCGGCGCGCGTGTTCGATCGCACTTCCCCGCGGAGTGCCTGCACAGACCCGCCCGATCAGCGCGCGACGAGCTGCTTGGCCGCCTCGTAGACCTTGCCCGCATTCGGCAGCACGAATTGTTCCAGCGGCCGGCTGTACGGGATCGGCACGTCCGGCACGGCCAAGCGGCGAATCGGCGCATCCAAATCGTAGAGCGCCTCCTCCGCCACCACCGCCGCCACCTCGGCGGTCATCCCATAGGAGAGGTAATCCTCATCCACCACCAAGAGGCGGTGCGTCTTGCGCACCGATTCGAGGATAGTGGTTTTGTCGAGGGGCGCGAGGGATCGCAGGTCAATGACCTCCGCCTCAACGCCGTCTGTCGCCAGCCGCTCCGCCGCCGCCAATGCCGCGTGGGTCATCATCTGGATGCCGACGATGGTCACGTCGCTGCCCTCCCGGACCACCTTGGCCTTGTCCAGAGGGACCGTGTATGGTTCCTCCGGCACCGGACCGATGGCGGCGTCCAGCGGATCCATCCAACCCAATCCCTGCAGGGCCTTGTGGAACATGAACAGCACCGGATTGTCGTCACGGATGGCGGAGATCATCATGCCCTTGAGATCGTACGGAGTGGAAGGAGCGACCACCTTGAGGCCCGGGACGTGGGCGAAGGTGGCGTACAGGGTCTGCGAGTGCTGCGCCGCGTCGTTGTAGCCCCCGCCGACGGCAGTCATCAGCACCATCGGCAGCTTGACCGAGCCGCCCGACATGTAGTGGATCTTCGCCATGTGGTTGTAGATCTGATCCATGCACACGCCGAAGAAATCGACGAACATCAACTCGACGACGGGCCGCATGCCCTCCGCCGCGGCCCCGATGGCCGCGCCGATGAATCCCGTCTCCGAGATGGGCGTATCGCGCACCCGCTCCGGCCCGAAGCGTTCAAACAACCCTTCCGTCGATCCGAAGATGCCCCCGTAAACCCCGACGTCCTCCCCCATCACGAACACGTTCGGATCCCGCTCCATCTCCTGCCGGATGGCTTCCGCCATGGCCTTGTTTCCGGTCAGCATCCGCTTCGTCCCGATGCTCATCCCATTCCTCTCCTCTCCCCGGATTGCCGTCACTGCGCCAACTGCACGTCAGCCGGCGCGGGCTCGAACAGGTCCTCCAGCGCCGCCTCCGGCCGCGGATACGCGCTCTCGCGCGCGAACTGGTACGCGTCCTCGACCGCCGCGCGAGCCCGGGCCTCCAGGTCCGCCAAGTCCGCCTCCGACACCAGGCCCTGCTGAAGCAGGTGTTGGCGCAGGCGGAGGATCGGATCGCGATCCCGCAGGGCAGGCACCTCTCCTTTGTCCCGGTAGACCTCCGGATCGCCCTGGAAATGGCCCAGGTACCGGTACGTCTCGATCTCGACGAGACTCGGTCCCTCGCCACGCCGCGCCCGCGCCACGGCTTCCCCGGCGGCCTCATAGGTGGCGAGCACGTCGTTGTCTTTGACGAAGACCGCCGGGATTCCGTAAGCGCTTCCACGGTCGGCGTTCGACGCCACCGCGGTGGACGCCTCCTTCGGAACGGAGATGCCGTAGCGGTTGTCCTCGATCACCACCACGACAGGCAACTTCCAGAGGGCGGCCAGGTTGAGGGCTTCGTGGAAGGCGCCGGCGTTGGCCGCGCCCTCGCCGATGAACGCCACGGCCACGGCGTCCTTGCCCTGCATCTTCGCCGCCAGGGCGGCCCCGACCGCGTGCGGCACCCCGGCCGCGATGATGCCACCGCAGGAGAATTTGACGGCGGGATCGAACAGGTGCATGTGCCCGCCCTTGCCTTTCCCCAGGCCCGTCTCCTTGCCGAAGATCTCCGCCGTCATGCGGCGCAGATCCACCCCTTTGGCGATGGCGTGGTGGTGGGGCCGGTGCGGCGCGGTGACCGTGTCATCCGGCCGCAGGTGGGCGCACACCCCGGCCGCCACCGGCTCCTGCCCGGCGGCCAGATGCATCTCGCCCGGCACCGGGCCGGCCCCGATGTTGAACACGGGCGTTTTGCCCTCCGCGTACACGCTCACCATCGTCTCCTCGTAGATGCGAATTTTGACCATCGTCTCGTACATCCACTTCAACTTTTCCACGGGAATGGCCATCGCGGGACCTCCTTCCGATATGGACAGATGGACGACAAGGGCAGCATAGATCAAGTAGATTGAAAAGTCTGTCGATTGTTGTCACACGGCACTCAAAAATTGCGTTGACCCCCGGGAGCCTGTGCAAAAGCCGCAAGTGAGTCCCGCGGGGTGAACGTCTCTCCCAAGCAGTGGTATCTTTTCTCATGGGGGGGTCTCCTTGACCGGGAACATCCGCTGCAGAGAACCGATCATCATGTGCGCCGCGCTCATCCGGGGACTGGCCGCTGGGGCCATGGTCGGGGCGATGGTGGGTACGGCGTCCAGCGCCTTTCTTCTGACGCTGTCGTGGTCCATCGCACAGGTGGCCGCGCTTCCCCCTTGGATGCGCCCGCCCCTTCTGCCGGTGGCCGGGCTGGTCAATGGCGTGTTACTCTACTACGGCTACCGGCGCGGCGCCGCGCCAGGGGATGACGTGGTGGCAGCGGTCCACCAGCGGTCCGGTTGGATGCCATTGCACACCGTACTCATCAAGCCCGTTGCGGCGATCGTCACCCTGGCCTGCGGTGGTTCCGCCGGCCGCGAGGGGCCCTGCGTGCACATCGCGGCCACCCTGGCCTCAGCGCTGGCGCAGGCATTGCGTTTGGATTCCGAGAGATGCCGCCAGCTTGTCCGGTGCGCCGTGGGCGCGGCTTTCACCAGCGTCTTTGGGACACCGGTGGCGGGCGCGGTCTACGGGACGGAGATGATGACCATGGGGCAGCTGCAGTACGACGCCCTCTTCCCGACCCTAGTGGCCAGCGTGACGTCGTATCAGGTGAGCCGTTCCCTGGGGATATCATATACGGCCCACCCCATCCTCACCGGGATGGGTCTGCACGGGGACCTGTGGGCCGAGGGGATCGTCTTCGGCCTGTTGTGCGGCCTCATTGCGTGGCTTTTTATCACGTCCTGCGAATCTATGTCCACAGCCTTCCTGCGGTTGCAACGCCTGTGGTCTCTCTGGCCTCCCGTCCTGCCGCTGGCGGGCGGGGCACTCCTCGCATTGCTCAGCCTGGTATTGCCCAACGACGCGCTCGGGTTGAGCCTTCCATTGATGGATCGGGCGCTGCAAGGGGACGTGGTGGGATCCCTGGATTTCTTCTGGAAACTGCTGTTCGTGTCAATCACGCTGGGTTCCGGATTCTACGGCGGGATCGCCACACCCCAATTGGTCATCGGCGCCGCGGTCGGTGACACCTTGGGGCACCTGTTTCATATCAGTCCTGCGCTCGGTGCGGCGATGGGGGCGATGGCGGTCCTCGCGTCCGCGTCAAACACCCCGCTCACCGCGATCGCCATGGGATTCGAATGGTTCGGGGCCCCTGCTGGCGTGTACACGTGCACCGCAGCGCTGGCCGCTTATCTCGTGGTGGGTCATCGAAGCGTGTACGGGAACCAGGTGGTGGCGGGATCGAAATCACGGTGGCTGGCGGTCCAGCCGGGCGTACCGGTGAACCAGCAGCAGGTTCGAATGACCGGGCGGGGAGCCAAAGCAGGGTTTCGGCTCGACCCTGATCAGGAAGCTCAGGATATCTCCTGTACATGATGGCGCGGACACCGCAGGGATGGTAGAGTAATAGTGTCACGAAGGAGCCATGCGAACGGATGCCGGCGTGCGCCATTCCGGTCAAAGAGGGGGGTGAGTACGCACGATGGATGCCGAGTTGCGCGATTTCCTGGTCGGTATGGAACAGCGGCTGATTCAGGGCATGAGCCTGCAGTTCGCTGAAATGGAGCGACGACTCGACGAAAAGATGGACGCTCGCTTCGCCGAGATGGAGCGGCGCATCGACGACAAGATGGACGCCCGCTTCGCCGAGATGGAGCGACGACTCGACGAGAAGATGGACGCTCGCTTCGCCGAGATGGAACGGCGACTCGACGAGAAGATGGACGCCCGTTTCGCTGAAATGGAGCGGCGACTCGACGAGAAGATGGACGCCCGTTTCGCCGAGATGGAGCGGCGACTCGATCAAAAGATGGACGCTCGCTTCGCCGAGTTCCGCTTGGAGATCCAAGACATGCTTGCACGATTCGCCAGGGACATCCTGCAACAAGTCGACAACAAGCTGGCGCCACTTCTGCAGGAGGTCAACGAAATCCATCGAATCCTCCAGCCCTATCAAACGGATTACCATGCGTTCGAGGGCCGACTGTCCATCTGCGAGCGTCGCATCGACCGGCACGGGCAGAAAATCGCTGCCATCGAAGAGCGGCTCGATTTGGGCCTGGACATGGCCACGAATCCCTGACGCCGCCAGCACACAGCCCATTCCCTCCTTGAAGGAACGATGCAATTCCGCCGGGACATCTGGAATACCGCCGCACACGCGAACCTTGTGTTACAATGAAAGATACAGATGATTCTGTATATCATTCTCTGTTCGCGTGGCATTGGGGTGTTGCACCGTTCCACTCAGGGAGGGATGGATGTTGACCGCCGAAAACACACTTCAGATGATTGCGCAGGCCAGGCGGATGCCGCCACCGGCGGCGTACCGCGGCAAATCGTACGTGTCGAGCCCCGAGGCGTACCAAAGGCTGTACCGGCAGTCCATCGAAACGCCGGAGCAGTTCTGGAACCACATTGCAGACGAGTTGCAGTGGCAGGAGCGAGGAGAGACCGTGATCGCCGGAGACATGCCGGACTTCGCGTTCTTCCCAGGCAGCTTCCTGAACGTGTGCGAAAACTGCGTCGATCGCTGGGCCACCCACCCCCTCTCCGCCAACAAAGTGGCGATCTTCTTCGAGGGGGAGAACGGGGATCGCAAGGCCCTCACCTATCGGCAACTGCACGACGAAGTGCAGAAGTGTGCGAACGTCCTCACCTCCCTCGGGCTTCGGCCGGGCGATGTCGTAAGCGTTTACATGCAGAACCTGGCAGAGACGTTTGTCGTGCTGTTGGCGTGTCTGCGCACCGGGATCGTGTACAACACCGTGTTTGCGGGCTTCTCCCCGGAGGCGCTTCGCGAGCGGATCGTCAGCTCGGGCGCCAAGGCCGTCGTGTGCGCGAACGGCAGTTACCGCAGAGGGAAGGTGCTGCGACTCAAGGAGACGGTCGATCGCGCAGTGGAAGGCGTCTCCGGGGTGGAGCACGTGGTGGTCTTCAGGCGCGTGCCGGACCTTGAGACGCCGATGACGCCGGGCCGCGACCTGGACTACGACGAACTGATGGCCGCGGCGCCCCGGGTGCACGCACCGGCCCGCCTGGAGTGCAACGCCCCTGGCCTCCTCATCTTCACCAGCGGCACCAGCGGCAAGCCGAAGGGCATCGTCCACGCGGGCGGCGGGTTCCTGCTCGGCACGTACGCGTACACTAAGTACCAGCTGGACCTGAGCCCGGAGGACGTGTACTGGAACACGGCCGACATCGGCTGGCTGACGTCGCACATCTTCGTCCTGGTCGGGGGCCTGGCGTGCGGCGTCACCACGGTCCTGTACGAGGGCGCACTCGATCACCCGCATCCCGGCCGCCTCTACGAAGTCATCGAACGCTACCGGGTCAACAAGCTTTTCTCCGCCCCGACCGCCTACCGGATGCTGATGAAGCACGGCGAAGAGGTGGCCCGCCGGTTTGACCTCTCGAGCCTCGAGCTGATGGCATCCGTCGGGGAACCGCTCAACCCGGAGGCGTGGCACTGGCTGCACCGGGTGGTCGGCGGCGGACGCGCGGTCATCAACAACACCTGGGGACAGACGGAGACCGGAGGGACCCCGCTGGCGTCGCTGCCCGGCGCCATCGACATGAAACCGGGATCCTGCGGGGTGCCGTTCTTCGGTCACGCCGTCGACGTGGTCGATCCCGCGGGCAACCCCGTCCCGGACGGCGTCCCGGGATACCTGGTGATCCGCAACGTGTTCCCGACCCTGGCGCGAGATGTGTACGGGGACCGGGCTCGATATGTGAACAGCTACTTCTCGCAGATGCCGGGGGTCTACTTCACTGGAGACAGCGCGGTGCGCGACGCGGACGGGCACTACTGGGTGCTGGGCCGGGTGGACGATGTCATCAACGTCTCCGGGCACCGAATCAGCACCATGGAGATGGAGAGCGCCTTGATCCAGCATCCGGCGGTGGTGGAGGCGGCCGTCGTCGGGCAGCCCGACGAGGTGCGCGGGCAAGTCCCGGTGGTCTTCGTCACGCTGGATCGCGGATACGAAGCCGGGCCGGAGCTGGAGGCGTCGCTCAAGGAACAGGTGGTTCGGAACATCGGATCGTTCGCCCGGCCACACCAGGTGTATTTCGTCGACGCGATGCCGAAGACCCGCTCGGGCAAGATCATCCGTCGGATGCTGCGCGAGATCCTGCGCGACGGAGAGGTGCGCGGGGATAAAACGGGCCTGGAGGACGCCGACATCATCGACAAGCTGGTGGCCGACATCACGGAACGATAAAGCTCGAGGGGGCCCGCTCGGATCCGGGTTAGCCCGAGCGGGCCTCCCTCCGATCCAACCACGCCGCCATCCGCGCGGCGTGTCGCCGGCACGCGTGGATACAACGTCTCGGCGATGGACCCCCTTCAATGTTCCATTACCTGGCGCTGCTGGGCCATCACGGAGCGATGGGAGGGCATCAGCAGCGTGGCCGCCAGGGAGATGACGGCCGCAGCGACGACCAGGGTGAACACCGCGTGAAGGCCATTCTCGAGAAATGCGTGCATCATCTGCACCACCTGCCCGGGCAGGTGCGCCAGGGCGTCCGCGTTGAGCAGCCGGTTGACATTGGTCGCCTGGGCCCGGTAGGCGGGCGGGATGTGCGCGGACGCATAGGCGGCGAGCGCGTGGTTCAAGTACGTGCCGAAGATGGCGACGCCCACCGTCTGGCCAAGGGATCGCATGAACGTGTTCGAAGCCGTGGCCGCGCCGCGCAGATTCCACCCTACCGCCGACTGAATCAGCACCGTCGTCGGCGTGGTCACGAGCCCCATGCCGAGGCCGACCAGGATCATCACGCAGGTGAACACCCAGGCCGGCGTCGACAGGCCTGCGGCGACGAGGACCAGCGTCCCGCACAGGATGGAGACGGCGCCGGCGACGGCGGTGGTCTTCGATCCGATCTTGTACATCACCCGCCCGGCGACGGTCGATCCCACCGGCCACGCCAACGACATGGGCAGCAGGGTGATACCGGAGTTGGTGGCGCTGAACCCGAGGATCCCCTGGATCCACATGGGCAGATAGGCGCTGATGCCGATGAGGACGCAGGCGGTGAAAAAGCCGATCAAGTTCGACACGGCGATGACGCGCATGCCGAAGAGCTTAAGCGGCAGCATGGGCTCGGGCGCCCGGGCCTCCACGAAGAGGAAGGCGGCCAGGCAGACCAGCGCGATCGCAAACAGGACCATCAGCGTCGCGGACGTCCAGGCGTACTTCGTGCCGCCGTTGAGCAGCGCGTACAGGAGGGCGGACATGCCGATGGTAAACAGCACGGCGCCGGCGTAGTCGATGCGCGGTTGCTTCTGGCGGTGGAACGTCTCGTGAAGGAACAGCCACACGAGCGCGATCGACACGATGCCGACCGGAACATTGATGTAGAAGATCCAGCGCCAGGAGACCTGGTCGACAAAGAAGCCCCCGACCAACGGGCCGATCAGGCCGGCGATCCCCCAGATGGAACTGAACAGGCCCTGCATCTTGGCACGCTGTTCGCCGGGGAACAGATCGCCGATGATGGTGAAGGTTATGGGCATCACGGCGCCGGCGCCAACCCCCTGAAAGGCGCGGAACCAGATGAGCTGGGTCATGGACTGCGCGAGGCCGGAGAGGGCTGAGCCGGCCAGGAACAGGATCACGCCGACGGTGAAGACAATGCGCCGGCCAAACAGGTCGGCCAACTTCCCGTAGATGGGAGTCGTGACCGACGTGGTCAGGGTGTACACCGCGAACACCCAGCTGATGAGGTTGAGCCCGCCGAGATCGGCGACGATGCGGGGCATCGCGGTGCCGACGACGGTGACATCGAGGGCGGTGAGCAAGGTGGCGACCATCATGGCGATGGTGACGGCCACTCGGTTGGTCTGTTTGTGCATAGCGTTCCACTCCCGGACAGGTTGACGGCGGCGCTGCGCCCTGTGACGACATCCGGAACGCAGGCCGACAGCCCCATGATAGCAGACCGAGGGCGGAAGCGCATCGCGGGCCTCCGTCCTTTTTCTGCAGCAGGACGGCGATGAGGAGAGGATGTCCAATGATTCGAAGCCATGTCTTCTCGTAGCCTTGTGATTGAAGGAATCTCGCCACAGACACGCGATATATATGGTAGGATCAGTCGCAAGATCAGTCGCGGCAGATTTGGACGGAAAGGTGAACGAGATGGCCCTCATCACGGACATTCACGCCCATGTGCTCCCGGGCGTCGACGACGGCCCGGATGACCTGGAGGCGGCGCAGAAGCTGTTGGCGGCGTTTCAAGAAAGTGGGACAGATAGGGTGTTCTGTACGTCACACCTGCTCAGCCCCCATTTCGACAACAGCCTGGACGGCCTCCGGGCGGCCTACCATGGCCTCACAGAGGGTCTGACCCGGGACGCCATGCCGGCCCTGGCATTTGGCACGGAGCTGCGTATGACCGCGTCGCTGGCGGACCTCTTGCGCATGGGCGAAGTTCCGGCACTGGGGGATTCGCATTATGTCCTGTGTGAATTCCGAAGCGATCACGTCTCCGCCCGCGCCCTGGAGTTGGTTCACGAGTTGGTGGTGCGCGGGTACCAGCCGATCATGGCCCATCCAGAGCGCAACCTGGAGCTGCAGAAGCATCCCGAACGGCTGGACGAGTTGGCGGCTCGCGGCCTCCTGTTCCAGGTGACAGCCCAGTGTTTCGAAGCCGGACCCCACGACGGCCACCCGGGGCAGCGATTGGCGTGGCGAATGCTCGAGGAGGGCCGAGTGACCGTCATCGCTTCGGACGCGCACGATCCCGCGGTCAGGCCACCGGGCCTGCTGCCGGCCTACGAGGCGATCTCGGCCCACGCCGGCGACGCGGTGGCCGAAACGTTGATGCTGAACGCGAACGCCATGTGGGAGGATGAACCCGTCCGGGAGCTGGCTCCCGCTCGGCCCAAGCGCAGCCTGTGGCGGCGCGTCTTCGGCTAGTGCCGGCTAAAATGCCAGCTAAGACGCCGGCTAAGATGCCGGATGGATGCCACCGATGGAGCCGGTGCCACCGGGTCGGACATCAGCGCCTTCCCCAACGCTTCCTGGGGCGGCCCTCTCCCAAAGGTTGCCCCCGGTTTTGGTTGATCCACTGCGCGCGCAGCTCGGCGACACGGGACTGCAGTTCGGCCCGTTCCCCGGCGTCGCTCGCGGTACCCACGAGTTGGAAGTCCTGTCGGCCTGCGCGGCAGTACGGGCACACCGCGGTGTGCTCGTAACTCGCCGTATCTCCCCCGCACGACTGGCAAAAGAAATAGAACACTTTCGTCGCCATCGTGTGACTCCCCTTTCCCTGCACCACAACGTACCTCGTCATCCCGACTGGCACATGGATCTTTTTCTCTACTTCCATATCATACGACAATTCCGTTGTCGAAAGCTGTCGGTTGTGGAAGATCCCTGTGACTTTCCCCTACAATTCACTCACGGATCAGGTTTGTGCGCTTCGGAACAGAGGCATCTTCAACAAGGGGCCCATACACGGGTGGGGGCACCGGGTCATCCGAAATAAAAATGGGTTGTCAATGGGGGGTTCATGGGTTATGAATGGGTTGTAAATGGGTGAAATGGGGGCCTGCTGGAACCACCGTCCAGGTGGTAATGTACGATTTGTGCTGAATCGACCGGGATCGTCTGCAGAGAACATCAGATTTGGCTTTATGCGGACAGGCCTGGGCGTTCATAGCAACCGTTTAGTATTTAACGCGGTGAACCGGGGACAGCGCCAGCGCTGATAAATTCAATTCGCCACCTTATTCGTCCGACGTGGGCCTGGATTACGTCAAAACGTCGTTTATCGTGCCGTCGCCCCGGCCCAATAACACCGAATCGTTTTCAATCGCGGCCGCGCACCCGCCGGGCAAGCCGTCGCACACCTTCGGTGCAAGCCATCGCGCACCTTCTGCGCACCCACATCCCACCATCCCATCTTCACCGTTCCTTCAAGGAGGGACGCCGCCATGACCATCCTGCTCCGATCCGTGGAGCTCAAATCCGAATTGCCTGCCTCCACGTACCCCTTCTCCCTGCCTGTGGTGCGCCACCTGGGCACCTTGACATTCACCGCGCCGGTGACTCTGTTCGTCGGTGAGAACGGCAGCGGGAAGTCGACCATACTGGAGGCCATCGCGGCGGCCGTTGGATCCATCACCGTCGGGGCGGACACCGTCGAGATGGATCCCGACCTTCAGCCCGCTCGCAGGCTGGCGGACGCGATGCGGTTGGTCTGGAGCAAGCGCACGCGGCGGGGGTTTTTCCTGAGGGCGGAGGACTTCCTGGGTTACGTGCGGCGGATGCAGTCCCTGCGCCGCGATCTGGCGCAGGGCGCGGCCGAGATGGAACGGCGGTACGCCGGGCGGGGACTTGCGGTATCCCTCGGGAAGATGCCCATGGAGGGATCCCTGGCGGCGATGCGAGAGAAGTACGGAGAAGGGCTGGAGACGAGATCGCACGGAGAGAGCTTTCTCGACCTCTTCCAGGCTCGCCTCCAACCGGGCGGCCTGTACCTGCTCGACGAGCCGGAGACCCCACTTTCGCCGCTGAAACAACTGTCCCTGCTCCGGATGTTCCACGACGCGGTCACATCCGGCGCCCAATTCATCATCGCCACACACTCCCCCATCCTCATGGCCTACCCAGGGGCGTGCATCCTCAACTTCGACACCGTGCCCCCGAGCCCAGCCGCGTACGACGACCTGGAGCACGTGCGGATCCTGCGGGACTTTCTCAACCACCGCGACGCTTTTCTCAAACCTCTGTTCGATCCGCTGGATCCCTGATCCCTTCGCTCCCATCCGCACGGCTCTCCACCACGCCCCGTCACGCATCCCGGGCACCCAGTGCCACCCGGCCGCGGACCCGGCTCTGCTCCCGCTTCGAATGCGACAGGATGTCCGGCATCGGGCGGGTGCGCTGGATGAAAAACGACAGGAGGAACGCGACGAACAGCAATCCGGTCGCGATCCAGAACGCGTCGTCGATCCCCATCACCGTCGCCTGCCGCATCATCTGCTCCAAACCCCCGGATGCAGCGGCCCCTTGCCCATCCAACACCATGGCCTGCTGCCTCATTGAGAGCACCTGGAAGTGCACCTGGGTGCGGCTGGCCATGATGCTGACCAACAGCGCCATCCCCACCGCGCCGGAAACCATTCTCAACGTGTTCGACATCGCCGTGCCGTGTGGATAGTACCGCTTCGGCAGTTGGTTGAGGCCCGCGGTCATCACCGGCATCAGCAGGATGGACATCCCGAAGGCGCGCAGGGTGTAGATCACGGTGACGTAGAGGAAGCTGGTGTCAAGCTCCAGCCGGGTCAGCGCATAGTTGGTCAACGTCGTGATGGCAAGGCCGGATACCGCGAGCCAGCGGGCACCGATGCGATCGAACAGGCGACCCGTGATGGGCGACATGATGCCCATCACCACGCCGCCGGGCAGGAGCATCAGGCCCGAGAGCAGCGGCGAGAATCCACGCACGTTCTGCATGTAGATGGGCATCAACAGCATGCCTGCGAAAAGCGCCATCGTCACAACGACGAGGATCAGAGTCGTCAGCGTGAACATCGGATACCGGAAGATCCGCACTTCCAGCAGCGGCCGCTCCAAGCCCCACTGCCGCAAGACGAACCACAGCAGGCTCACCCCGCCGATCACAAAGGAAGCCACCACCTCGGCCGACCCCCAGCCGCTGCTCCCAGCCGTGCTGAACCCGTACAGCACACCGCCGAACCCGAGGGTCGAGAGGACGACGCTCCACGTGTCCAGCCGGGGACGCCGCGTCTCCGTCACATTGCGCAAAAGGAGGAAGGAGATGACCAGGTCCAACAGCGCGATCGGCAGCACGATGAAAAACAGCAGCCGCCAAGAGTGGTGCTCCACCAGCCACCCGGACAGGGTGGGGCCGATGGCAGGGGCGAAGTTCAGCGCGATCCCGAAGATCCCCATCGCCCACCCGCGCCGCTCGATGGGAAACAGGATGAAGATGACGTTGGTCACGAGCGGCATCAGCACACCTGCCCCAACGGCCTGAATGATGCGTCCGGCGAGCAGGACCGAGAAATGCGGCGCGACGGCGCAGGTGAGCGTCCCGACGCAGAACAGCCCCATGGCGGACAGGTACAGTTGGCGCGTCGTGAACCGCTCGATCAGATACGCGGTGATGGGGATCACGACACCGTTGACCAGCATGTACCCGGTGGCCAACCAGTCCCCCGTGGTGGCGCTGACATGGAGGTGAGCCATGATCTGGGGTAAGGCCACGTTGATGAGCGACTGATTGAGAAAGGCCACGAAGGCGCCCGCCATCATGAGGATGAAGATGGGCGTGACGGGAACGTCGCCCCTTCCGCCCGCCGCATTCTTACGGCCATCCGTTGGGGAACCTGGATGCACCTCGTCCACGACGTGGCCTCCCTCCTCGCTTCCCTCTGTATTTTTATGATACAGAATTTCCGGTGTCCGAATCACCAGGCGGCCGACGCGCCACACACCGGTACTGACGGCCTCCGTCGCCGCGCTCCTCAGATCAACAGCGCCTCCTGCTCCAGGGTGCCGCCCGCAGACAGCAATGCCTCGAGCAAGGGCCGCGCCCACCGGTACCGTTCCTGCTCCAGCAGACGCGCCAACTTTTCGCGGTACGCATCGTCAAACGGTTCCAGTCGATCCCGGTGGCGGCGCAACAACTCGGGTTCCATCCGCCAAGGCCTGGCCTCCGGCCAGCAGGTGTCGCGCAGGTGCTGCAGGATGAGGATGCCCCCGTAGTCCAGGTCGCCCCAGTGGTCAAGGGGCGGAAGCGTTCGGCCCTGGCGCTCGTGCCATCGGCGCAGGGACCGGAGAAAGCGGCGTTGGCCCGGACTGGCGAATCCCCCGAGGTAGACGACCAGCTCGTCTGGGTTCCGCTCCCGCCGGACGTAGGCGCGGTAATTCGCCTTGTTCTCGATGGTGAGGATGCGCGCGCAGCGCACCTCCAGCCAGACCAGACCGTCCACGTCGGCCGCGTCAATGGCCACCCCGTGCGGGAGCGCACAGGCGTCCACGGCGTGAGGCGTCCACCCGACCTCGTGAGTGGGCCCGGAACAGGGCCCAGAGCCGGGACCAGAGCCGGGACCAGAGCCGGGACCAGAGCCGGGACCAGAGCCGGGACCAGAGCCGGGACCAGACGCCGGCCCAGATGCAAGCCCCTGCCCATCCGCATCCCCGTTGCCCGGTGCGGACCCATCCGCGGAAGCGGAAAAGGAGAGCACCGCCGGCCCGCAGAAGGTGATGAGGTCGTGAGTCACCTCCAGGCCCACCTCGCGCAACAGGTCCGCCGGGTCGGAGAAGACGTCGGGATCGTCCACCCCCCACGCGGGGAGGGCGTAACGCTGCAACAGGCCCAGCAGGCGGCTCTGCACCTGCCGCTCGAACGCCTTGCTGTCCCCGAGATAGCGGGTGGAAAAGAGCCGCATCGGCAGCACCTCATCCCCCTTGTCCACCAGACCGCCGAGGGTCAGCAGCAGGGCGCGCCGATCCGCCGGGTCCGGTGGAAGCAGCTGGCTGCCCACCCGGCCCCGCGCCTGCACGGCGGCCAGGACGTCGTCCGCCCAGTTCAGCAACCAAGCGGGCGCGCCCTTCTCAGCCTGCCGTTGGCGCCACGCGGCGACCTCCTCCGCGACCGCCGCCATCTCGTCGCGCAGCGGTGTGCGGCCCGTCAGGGCGTACGCGCGATCGACCCCGTCCCACTCCAGGTACACGCGGTCCAGGAGGTTGCCCTCCTCGAACCGCACCCAGCGCAGGGAGACGACGCCCGCATCCGCAAGGCGCGCGAGGTCTTGGTGCAGGGTGCGGCGGGCGTCGGGATCGAGCGATCCGCTGGTATACCCCGGCACCACCCCGTCCGCCATCCGCACCTGCGGACGGCGGGCCGACGGCCCGCTGGTCAGGGCCCGGCTGCGCTCGTACTTGTCGAGCAACACCGACAGCACCCGCACCGCCTCCGGCCCCGGCCGCCAGGCATCCACCCCCACCCCAGGCCCGGCCGATCCCGCGGTCTGACCAGGCCACCCGTTCCCCTGACCCGGCCGGCTCACGAGCGCACCCCCTCCAGGGCGAGGGGTTCAAAGGGCGCCACCCGGGTCTCCGACTTGATGCGCTGGACGACGATGGTGCGGTCGACGCACGGGACGATGTCGGCGATCTTCTCTGTCGGCGCCGCGAGAATGACCTGCAGATTCAAGTCGCGCACCAGCTGGATGCTGTCGCGGATGCGCTGGTGGTCCATCTTGTTGTACGCCTCGTCGAACGCAATCAGGCGCAGGGTGTTGTCGAACCCCGGTTGATTCACCCGGTACACCTGGGCGAAAGAGGCCAGGACCGCGATGTAAAACGGGGTCTGCGTCTCGCCCCCCGACTTCTTGGCGATCACGCGGGACAACCTCGACTCCCGGCCCTCCTCGTCCTTCACCAGGAGATCGAAGTCCAGATAGGTGCGGTAGTCGGTGAACTTCTCCAGGTTTTTCTCGAGCTCCGCCTGCACGGCGGGATCGCGCTCGTCCACGTCGACGATGTGCCGGAACAGCTCCTCAATCGTGTCGCCGTGCTTGTCGAGGAACGCCTGCGAGAAGAGGCTCTTGCCCTCCAGGAGCAGGTCGTCCATGATCATCCGGTAGAACGGCTCGTACTGCGGGTTGGGCGAGACCTTGAACTGGTAGCGCTCGCGCCCGCCGAAGGACACCTCGCGCAGGGCCCGGTTGATCTCGTCGATCTGCTGCTGCACCGTCTCGATGTTGTTGCGCAGCTTGTTGATGAAGTCCTCCTGGAACTGGACCTGAGCCCGCTCCTTCGCCTCGCGGATGTGGGTCTCGTACTCCGTCAGCTGGGTGTCGCGCAACCAGGCCAGCTCCTGGTCGTACACCGCGTTGTCCGGGCGCTGGATGTCAAAGCCCGCGCCGAACTGCCGGTTGTACATCTCGCGCTGGTGCACCAAGGCCGTCCACGCCTCCTGGGCGCGGTTACGCTCCACGTTCAGCTGGCGGCCGAAGTTGGCCTGGATGGTCTCCGCCGAGCCAAGGCGCTTCCACTCCTGCTCGAAGCGCGGTTCGCCGGTGTCGGCGCGAAACATCGGATCGTAGCGGGTGGAGATGAGGTGCTTCTGATCGGCCACCGCCCGCTCGGCGGCGGGGATGTCCTCCTCCGCCAGCCGATCCCGCTGGGCCAGCACCCGCCCGCGCCGATCGCGCAGCTGCTCGATGTCCTGGTGGATGCGCCGAAGCTCCGTCTCGCAGCGGTCGATCTCCTCGCCGATGCGCAACAGCCGCGACAGGTCGAGGCCGGCCAGATCGTCGAGGACCTGCCGGTAGCCGGCGCGAATCCCGTCCAGCTCCGCCACCGCCTCGGCGAACTCGGCCACCGCCGCCAGTTCGGAGGGAGCGGGGACGGGTTGCGCGGCCCACTCCTGCACCCGGGCGAGGCGAGGGCGAAAGGCGTCGAGCCAGGCCCGCACCCGCTCCAGGCGCCGGGTCTTTTGCTCCAGCTGGTGCTGAATGGCCCGCTTGCCGATGTAGAGGGTCTCCCAGCGGCGCGGGTTGAGCTGGCGGGCGACGTAGTTCTGGTACAACATGCCGTCTCGGGTGATGGCGGTCCGGTGCTGGCGCAGCTCGTCCACGTGATCGACTTTCATCACGCGGCCGAGCAGGAAGTCGGCGTACGCCCGGGCGTACGGGTTGTCGGTGACGATCTCTTCGGCCAGCGATCCCGGCAGCGGCTCGGGCCCATCCTGCATCACCTTGGCGATGTCCACCAGGCCCACGTCGAACAGGTGTTTCTCGCGCTTGACCTGGTCGTACAGCCGGAGGGCCGGCGTGAAGGCCTCCGGCGCCACCAACAGGTAGAAGCGCTGCGTGTGAAGATACCCTTCGATGGCCGCCTGCCAGGCGGGATCGCGCACGTCCAGGAGGTCGGCGAAGATCTCCACCTGCGCCGGCAGCCCCTGGGCCGCGAGGCCCGCGCGCAGGGTGTCGCGCAGCTCAATCACCTTGCGATCATATTGCTTCACCCCGCGGCGCAGCTCGGCGATGGCCCGCTCCAGATCGCCGGCTTCCTCGTCCCAGAGGCGCACGGTGGTGCGCATCACGGCGTGGGCCTCGCCGAGCAGGCGAGCGGCCTCCTGCAGATGCGCGCCGGCCTCCGCCACCTCGGCCGCGTCGGCGGCGGCGAGGGGCGGATCGAGCAACCCGTGCTTCGCCCAACCGGCCGGCCGGGGCCACGCCGCCAGCCCGGCGGTGAGGGCCTCGCGCGCCTGCGCGTACAAGGGCGCGCTCTGCCAGAGCCGCCCCTCGGGGGTCTCCTCCCCGTCCAGCGCCGCCAGGGCCGTGCCGGAGAACCACTGGGGTGCCTCGGCCAGCGCGCCCGCGACGGCCTTCCAGCGGCCACCGTGATCCATCAAAAACCGGTCCTGCCGCTCCCCGTCCCGGCGGATCTGCTGGAACTGGGTCTCGAGCAGTTGCTTACGCTGCTCGAGCTGCTGCTTGCGCTGGTAGACGTCCGATTTGGCGCGCTCCTCCAACAGATCATCCCGGCGGGCCTGCACCCGCTCGCGCGCCTCGGTCTGCTCGGCCAGGCGAGCCTCCACCTGGGCCGCCTCCTGATCGCAGGCCTGCAGCCGCTGCTGCAGGCTCGCCAAATCTTGCTCACGCTGGGCCAGCTGCGCCCGATCCAGGAGGTACTCGTACAATTGGATCTTCTGCTCGGCGGCGGCGCGACCCTGGAACGTCTTCTCCATCTCTTCGAGCGCCTGGATGCGCGCCTTGACGACGCGCAACTCCTCCTCCATCCGCCGGTAGTGGCGGATGTTCTCGCGCATGTCCGCGATGTCCAGGTCCTTGTTGACGTCGCAGACGAACTCCGAGATGAACCCCGGGATGTCCATGATGGGCTCGAACGGCACCGCTTTCCGGAAGAGCCGGAAGAACTTGTCCCGCAGATTGCCCATGCGGGCGAGGAAGACCTCCTGGTATCGCTTGTTGCTCTCGTACATCTCGAAGCGGCTTTTCCGCTGCTGCCCCCAGGAGCGCAGGCCCTTGATGTCGAGCGGCACGCCGTCGCGGATGAAGTGAAAGTCCGGCAGGGCATCGGCCAGGGAGAAGAAGCGCCACTCATAGGAGGCGTCGGGCATGCAGTCGAACACCACCCCAAAGCACATCGGGTTACGCCCGCGCTCCTCGCAGAACTCGAGCACCACGTAGGATGAGAACTGGCCTTCGCGCAGGGTGATGGTCCGGTCGTTCTCCTCGGCCACCTCCCCGCGCAGATACCCGCGCAGGGTGCGTTTGCGGTTGCCGCTGCCGTTGTTGGCCGCCTTGTTGAAGTAGTGGCCGCTGGTGTCCCCGAGGATCACCAGCTGCAGGGCGTCGAGGATGGTCGACTTGCCGGCCGCATTCTTGCCGGTGAGGAAGGTCACCGGCGCGAACTCAATCAACTCGTGCACCATGTAATGCCAGTTGATGAGCAGCATCCGCCGCAAGAGTTTCATGCGTCTCCCTCCTCCTCCGCGTCGTCCGCCCAGTCTTCACCCGCGTCCTCGTCGTCCCCGACGTCTCCGCCAGCCTCCGCCGTCGCGTCCTCCCCGGCACCCGCGCCCTCGCCGAGCGGCCCGAATTCGCCGGCCGTCAGGCGCTGGTACAGGTGATTGATCCGCTCATCCGGCACCGCCACCTCGATGGTGGGGTAGATCAACCAACGGCTCTCCAGCTCGTCCGCGAAGCCTTCGATGCGGGCAAGGATGTGCAGGCGCCGCAGCCGGTTGAGGGCGCCTCCCAGGTGGGTGGCGGCGATTCGGCGGTCCATCAGCCCCAACGCCATCAGCTTCTCCAGGATGTGCTGGAGGGTGACCACCACCTCCCGGCGCATGGAGGCCCGCTCCATCTCCTCCTCGTAGATGAGGCGCAGGACGTACAGCAGGTAGGTGGTGTACTTGTCCACCTTCATGCGGTTGCGGCCGTAGCGGTTGTACACCGCCATGACGCCGCGGCGCCCGTCCGCCTGCAGTTCGAACCCGCCCGCCTGCAGATACGCGTGAAACAGCTCGAGGTTCCGTTCGACGAAGCGGTAATCCCGGTTGGTGACGACCCGCCCCTGCTTCGGGTCCCACTCGTCCCGAACGATGAAGGTGTGCTCGAACAACAGGCTGAGGACGCGCGCGAACTCCTCCTTGTCCGCCTCCGTCAACGCCGTGAAACGGCTCTGCCAGTCCATCGGTCCGCATCCTTTCTGAGGAACGTCAGCGCCGGGATTCGGTACGACCCGACCACCACGGTCTGAGTCTTCTCATCCCATTCGATCTCGTAGGGCATCTCCGGCTCGTCCCCGCGCACCACGGCCACGATGGCGCGGATGAAGTCGTCCCACCCCGGCAGTTGCAGTGCGGCGGCGGGCAGCCGGCCACGCTCGTCCATCTGCGACAGGATGAACTCAGCGATCCGCTGTTGCGAAAAGAGCGCATTCGCCCGCTCCAACAGCTCCTTGGCCTCCGCCGCAAAGGCCGCATCGTCCGCGCCGCTCGGCCGCCGCAGGGGCTGCGGCTGACCCCGCTGCCGGCGCTTCGGCTCCGTGTAGAGAGCGTCGGGATCGAAATAGCGGACCTCGTACAGGGGCAGCTCGGCCATGGCCGACAGCAGGGGCGACGGGGCGCGCGCGTGCACCGGCGGCAGGGCGCGCAGCAACTGCACCAGCTTGCCCTTGATGTCCCGGTCGCTGTTGAGCAGATACTGCAGCCGCTCGACGCTGGCGCGGTTGTAGGCGGCGTTGCGGTGATCGATCTCGCGCAAAAGATCGTCCAACGACTCGAACGTGTCGCCGATGAATTGGATCAGGCGCACGACCTCGCCGCGGGCCGCGAGATCGTCCAGTTCCTGGCGTTGCTGGCGCAGGGCGGCGGACATCCGGTGCAGAAGGCTCGGCGCGGCCAGCCAATCGCGCAGAATCTGCAGGATGCGCGGCCGGAACCGGTATACGCTGTCAAACGTCTTCAGGGGGTGGTAAGTGGCGATGGCCACGGACAGCTGGTAACCGTCGAAGTGCTCGGCGAGCAGGTCGCGGATGTCCTGGCGCAGGTGGAGGTTCTGATAATAGGTGTGGATGTTGTGCAAAAGGGCGCGCAGGTTTTCGCGCAGGGCGACGGTGGCATCGTAGGCCGACTGCAGTGCCTGCAGCATGAACTCGTCCCGCTCCTCGTTGGCCGTGCGCAGGTTGGAGTACACGGAGTAAACGAAGGCGTTGTACCGCTGCTGCACCGGCTCGACGATGGCGTGCAGGGCGTCGAGCAGGACGCTGGCGTACTGGGGCACAATCAGGGTCTCGTCGAGGCCGCTGCCGTCGGTCACCGCCTGCAGCCACCCGGTCTCCACCAGCTTGCGTACCAGGGCATGCGCCCGCCCGGACAGGGTGGCGTCGTCGAAGCCGTCGAAGTCCGAGCGGGCGTCCGCGCCGCCCGACCCATGCGCGGAGGTCGCTGCCGCATGCACCGGTGCCTGTGCAGCCGCCTGTTCCACCGTGGCGGCCTCCACCGCGTTGGCCGATCCCGGCGGGGCCACGGCGGGACCCATCCCTTCCGCTCCCAGCATATCGTCATCGGTGAGATCGGTGAGGTCTCGTTCCATCTGGCTGATCAGATACGCGACGAGATCGGCCCGGCGGAACGTGATCTCACGCTGGTAGCACTCCCGCAGCACCATGAGCGCGCGGAAATAGATCGCCCGATGGCGCGCCGCCAGCAGGGAGAACAGGTTGTCCGGCACGACTTCAAACAGATTCCGCATTCCGGCGCATCCACCCCCCGTGTGTCCTATCTATTCTACAACAATGACGGGAGCGGCTCCACGGAGCACGGGATTGTGCTTAACTCATCGCGGCAGGGAACGAATAGCAACGGTTTCGTATTTACCTCTGCGCACCAGGCGAGAATAGTGGCAATGATGTACGTAAAGTGATGCGGCGAGGGATAGGACTGAAGTGGTTACATTCATTTGACCACATTATTCCGTCGGCCGCAGGTGGGATAACACAAAAACTGTTACTATCAACCAATCCGCGCACAGTATTAAGGTAGAAAATGATTTTACAACCCTCGTAACACCCGAGTGCCACCCCTGTCCGCCCCCTCCTGTACCCTGGCGCTGCGCCCATCCGCCCCAGGCGGCGCCCCCGGCCTCACCCAATCGCAACCATCCGCTCAATAGCCAACCGCGCCCGCGACGCGATCTCCTCCGGCACCGTGATCACGTGCCGGTTCTCGCGCAGCGCGTCGCGCACCTTCTCCAGCGTGATCCGCTTCATGAACGGGCAGACCGCATCTGGGTTGGCCGCCACAAACCGCTTGCCCGGGTTCCGCTTCTGCATCTGGTAGAGGATCCCCGTCTCCGTCGCCACGATGAACTCCTCCGCCTCCGACGACGACGCGTGCTTCAGCATGCCCCCGGTGGAGAGAATCCTCGTGCGATCCGCGGGCAGCACCCCCTCACCCGCCAGGTACACACTCGGCGTCGAGCAGCCGCACTCCGGATGCACCAACAGCTCCGCCCGCGGGTGCTGCCGAAGCACCGTCTCCACCTGCGACGGCTGAATCCCCGCGTGCACATGGCACTCACCCATCCAGACGTGCATGTTCCGCCGCCCCGTCATGCGCTGGACGTACGCGCCCAAAAACATGTCCGGCAAGAACAGGATCTCGCGGTCCTCCGGAATTGACCGGACCACTTCGATCGCGTTGGACGACGTACAGCAGTAGTCGCTCTCCGCCTTCACCTCGGCCGATGTGTTGACGTACGCCACCACCACCGCCTCGGGATGATCCGCCTTCCAAGCCCGCAGCTGGTCCGCCGTGATGCTGTCCGCCAGCGAACAGCCCGCCTCCAGGTCCGGCAGCAGCACCGTCTTCTCCGGATTGAGCACCGCCGCCGTCTCCGCCATGAAGTGCACGCCGCAGAACACAATCACGTCCGCGTCCGTCTTCGCCGCCGCCCGGGCCAGGGCGAGCGAGTCGCCGAGCACGTCCGCCAGCTCCTGCACCTCAGGCCGCTGGTAGTTGTGCGCCAAGATGACCGCGTTTTTCTCCCGCTTCAGCCGCAGGATCTCTTCTATCAAGCCGGCCGCCGTGCCGGCCTCCATCCGAACCGCCATCCTGTACCCCTCCCCAATCTTCACATCCGAACCCACGCCGCACCGGCCGGGACCACCTCGGCCGCCTGCAGCCGCGGCGGCTGGCCCACGCGGCAGAGGGTGTCGCAACCTGCGAGATCCGCCGCGGGATGCGGAAAATCGCTTCGATAATGCGCCCCCCGGCTCTCCTGCCGGACCAGCGCGGATTCCGCCATCAGGCGGGCCGCTCTCACGGCCGCCGAGCCCGGATGCACTTCTTCCAACGCCGCCAACACGCCGATGGCTTTCCTGAGCCCCGTCGCGTGGCGGACCAATCCCACGTGCGTCCAGAGGATCTGCTGCACCCGTTCGATCCCGCCGCCCAGCGCATCCGCTGCATCGGCGCCCGCGGGGGACGCCGCTGCTGCCGGTGCCGCCGGTACGTCCGCATCCTCGCCGGAACGGACGTGCTCATACAGCTCGTACGCCATCACCAGGCACTCCAAGAGCGAGTTGCTGGCGAGGCGGTTGGCGCCGTGGCAGCCGGTATTTGCCACTTCGCCGACGGCGTACAGGCCCGGGACGTCCGTCTCGCCCGCCAGGGTGGCCGCGACGCCGCCCATCAGGAAGTGGGCGGCCGGCGTGACCGGGACCGGTTCGGCCACGAGATCGAACCCATGCGAGCGGCAGCCCTCGTACACCGTCGGGAATCGCTCCGCCAGATCGCCGATCCGCGTGGCATCCAAGTACACCCGCTCCCCCCGCTGCAGGCGCGCGTACACCGCCCGAGCGACCACGTCCCGAGGGGCCAGGTCACCCTGCGGGTGATCCGCCATGACCGGGGCGCCCCGCTCGTCGATGAGCGTCGCCCCCGCGCCGCGCAACGCCTCGCTGAGGAGGAACCGAGGGTTCCCTTCCGACGCCAGCGCCGTCGGGTGAAATTGCATGAACTCCAGGTTGCGCAGGGTCGCCCCCGCGTCGTACGCCAACACCAAGCCCTCGCCGGTCGCGCCCGGCGGGTTGGTCGTCGCGGCGAACAGCTGGCCCGCACCGCCGGTGGCGAGGACAACGCCCCGCCTTGCGCCGACGAACCAGAGGCCGCCCGGACGGGCCACCCAGACGCCGGTCACACGGCCCGGTCTCTCTCGTGACGGGTGCCGCGCCAGGCGAACCACCTGCGCGTCCCAGAGCACGTCGACCGTCGGCCGCAGCGTGAGCGCCTGCCGCACCGCCGCCAGGATGTGCCGGCCACTGGCGTCTCCGCCCGCGTGCAGGATGCGCGGCCGCCCGTGGGCGCCCTCCAGGCCGAGGCGGAGGGAGCCGTCGGCAGCGCGATCGAAGGGTACGCCCAGATCCACCAGCCAGCGCACCAGCTGCGGCGCTCGGGCGGTCAACCGGGCCACCGCATCCGGCCTGCACAGCCCGGCGCCTGCGGCGAGGGTGTCCTCCGCGTGCCATGCCGGCGAATCCCCGGCGCCGACGGCGGCCGCCAGCCCCCCCTGCGCGTGGTGGGAGTTGCTGCCCTCCGGCGGCACCTTGGAGAGGAGCGCCACCTCCCCCAGGTGGCTCAGCCACCAGGCGGCAGCGCAACCGGCCAGGCCTGCGCCGATGACGACAAAGTCGTACCTGTCCTGGTTCACGGCGCCATCTCCCGGGACCGGGCGGCGGACGGCGCGGCCCCGGCGAGGGAGGCGGGTGGAGCCGCGAGATCGACATCGAGGCCGACGTCGACGCTCGTCGCCGAGTGCGTCAGCGCGCCCATGGAGATAAAGTCAACCCCGGTGCGGGCCACATCGGCCAGGCGATCCAGGGTCATGTTGCCACTGGCCTCCAACGGCACCCGGCCGGCCGTGCGGACCACCGCCTCGCGCAGGGTGGCGAGATCCATGTTGTCGAGGAGAATGAGGTCGGCCCCCGCCGCCAGGGCTTCGTCCAGCTGATCGAGCGTGTCGACCTCCACCTCCACCTTGGTGGAGAGGCCGACGTACTTCCGCGCCCTTGCGACGGCCTCCGCGACGCCGCCCGCCAGGGCGACGTGGTTGTCCTTGATGAGCACCATGTCGTCGAGGCCGAAGCGGTGGTTCGTCCCGCCGCCCATGCGCACGGCGTACTTCTCCAGGTAGCGCCACCCGGGGGTCGTCTTGCGCGTGTCGAGCAGCCGCGCCCGCGTCCCGGCCAGGCGCGCGGTGGCCTCCCGCGTCAAGGTGGCGATCCCGCTGAGCCGAGCCAAAAAGTTCAGCGCCGTGCGCTCGGCCGACAGGATGGACGCGGCCGGTCCCCGCACCAGGCAGACAGGCGCCGGTCCGGCGATGTCCGCGCCGTCCTCGACCAGCGGGGTGACGGTGACCTGCGGATCGAGCCGCTGAAACACCGCAGCCAGCACGGGCAGACCCGCCACCCGCGCCGGCTGCTTGATGAACACCTGGGCCGTCGCCGAAAGGGCCGGCGGGAGGACGGCCGCGCTGGTCACGTCCCCCCGGCCGACGTCTTCGTCGAGGGCCAGGTCGATGAGGGTGAGAACCGATCGAGGCAGCATCGCTGCATCACCTCTCGGAATCTGTGTGCAAGCAACGAAAGGATGCTGTATATACACCTGAATGTACACCAGGGGAGACAAAAAAACCAGCCTGCAGCATTGGGCAGGCTGGAAAGAATTTATCGTTCAGCGCAGGCCCCCGGATGCGGCGGTCCCCTGCGGGCCACCGCCCGAGGCCAGTTGGGGTCTGCGGACGGGCTCCGGAGTGGATTGGAGCGCCACGTACGCCAGCGTCGCGAACAGGCAGGAGACGATGGACACGTGCAGGAGAAATGCGGGAAGCGCCAGGCGCGTATACACCAACAGTCCGCCACTCAACGCTTGGGCCAAGACCAGTGCCACCGAGAGCGCCGCGCCCCGGCGCAGATCGGGCCGATCCACCGGAAGCCGGCGCGCCTGCACCCACAGGGAGGCGCACAGGATGACGAGTCCGAGCGCGATGGACCGGTGCAGGATGTCGAAATACAGGTTGCTGCCCGCTTGCGCGAATGACTCGGTGGGGAAGGGGAATCCTTGGAACCAGGCGCCGGCGTGAATGTTGGAGATGTACGCCCCGACGTACAGGGCGATGAACGTGTACACCATCGTGAAGAACGCCCAAAAGCGGAACCGCTTCGGCGGAACGTCCGGCCGCAGCGCTGCCGCCCCGCCGTCCGCGGAGGTGCCGACACGCTGCACCTGGTTCAACACCGCGGTCAACAACGTGATCCCGACGAAGGCCATCAGAGACACCCCCAGGTGGGTCGCCAGCACCGCCGGCGGATCGCCGACCAGCACCCCGATGGCCCCGAGGAATGCCTCAAGGGCGACGAATCCGCAGGCGATCCCGATGGTCGCTTTCACCTCGACCCACTGGCCGTACCGGCGCCAGGCCAACACGGCGGTGGTGACGAGCAGGATGGTCACCACCAGCACGATGCCCCGGTGCCCGAACTCGATGAGGGTCTGCAGACTCCATGCGCTCGGAATGACGGAGCCGTTGCACAGGGGCCATTCCCGGCCACAGCCCAGCGCGGACCCGGTCGCCGTGTCGAGAAACCCGGCCATGTTCACGATGAACAGGCCGACCCACGTCGCCGCCGACAGCCACCAGACGCCGTCCCGGCCGCGGGCGCGCCGGACGGGTTGCATCCGTACCTCTCCCTCCACCTTGCTCATCCGTCAACCCCCCTTTGCCTACATTCCAGACGCGGCCACAGCGAGAAACACCACCGGCAGGTAGCCCAGGGAACAGGCGAAGGTCCGCCGCGCCCACAGATAGCGGCCGTCTGGCTCACGATACATGCGATAGACCGAGTACAAAAACGCCAGACCGGCGACCGTCGAAATCCCCAGGTACAGCGGCCCCACGGAAGCCACCAGCGGGAACGTGGCGGAGACCGCCAACAGCAGGCCGGCGTGGATCAAACTCTGGAACCGCGCGGCCCGCTCCCCGCGGACCACCGGCATCATCGGCACCCCGGCCCGGACGTAGTCCGCGTTCTTGAACAGGGCGAGGGCCCAAAAATGCGGCGGCGTCCAGAAGAAGATGATGAGAAACAACCAAACCGCGCCGAGGCTCAGATGCCCGGTGACCGCCGCCCACCCGACCAGCGGCGGAAAAGCGCCCGCACCACCGCCGATGACGATATTCTGCGGCGTGCGGCGCTTGAGCCACACGGTGTACACCAGTGTGTAGTAGACGTACCCGGCGGCGGACAGCAGCGCCGCCAATCCGTTCACCCAGGATGCCAACACGATGACGGACGCCCCGAGCAGCACGAGGCTGAGCGCCAGCGCCCCGGCCGGGCTCACCTGCCCCGCGGGCAGCGGCCGGTGGCGCGTACGGCTCATGACGGCGTCGATGTCGCGGTCATACCACATGTTGAAGGCGGCCCCGCCCGCCGTCGACAGCGCCAGACCGGCCAACGTCGCCAGGGTCAGGCGGGTGCCCGGCCATCCCTTGCCGGCCAACAGCATGGCGCACAACGCGGTGAACAGCAGCATCACAAGGATGCGCGGCTTGGTCAGCGCCACATACGCCTGCACTTTCCGCCATCCCTCCAGGAGATGCGGCCACCGATCCGCAGCCGTCCATGCGCCGGCCCTGTCCCGGAACCACACGGCCGGCCCCCGTTGCCCCAGCGGGGTATGAGACTCTTGCCCGTACACATCCTCACCTCCCGGCCGCTCCCGGGAGCCTCCGCCTGTCCGGCATGGCCGCGGCGCCGCGGCCTCGTCCGTCCTCGCGGCGGCCCCGTCAGGAAATCGGCGTGTTGAACGTCATGATCCACATGGACGACACGACGAAGACGACGAAGAAGAACATAGCGACCGAGAACAGCCACAGGTGATATCTCGGCTTGCTGTCCTGCCCCACGTGCAGGAAGAACACCAGCTGGACGAGGATCTGCAGGACGGCGAGCAACAGGATTCCGGCCAGCAGCGGCTTCATCGGGAGCGCGTGCCCCAGGACCGCCCAGAAGGCCGCCAGCGTCAACACGATGGACAAGGCGTAGCCCGCGACGTGCGACCAGGGGAAGCGGGGTTTCTGGCGTGCCCGCCCGAGGGCGGGCGGTTGGACCATCGACATGTCACATCACCCCCGTCAGATAAACGACCGTGAAGATCAACACCCACACGATGTCGAGGAAGTGCCAGTACAGGCCGACGATGTAAAACTTTCGCGCCGTGACGGCGTTTAGTCCAAAGCGAACGAGTTGGTACAGGATGAGCGACATCCACAGGATGCCGAGCGTCACGTGCGCGCCGTGCGTGCCGACCAGGGTGTAGAACCCGGAGAGGAAAGCGCTCGTCTGCATGGTCGCACCTTGGCTCACGAAATCGTGAAACTCCGTGATCTCCAGCCCGAGGAACGTCAGTCCGAGCAACAGGGTGATGATCATCCAGAGCTTGAGACGGCCGGCACGCCCCTGATGCATCTCCCAGGTGGCCAGGCCGCAGGTGAAGCTGCTGGTCAACAGCGCCAGCGTCTCCGCCAGGAATCCGCTGACGTCGTGACGGAACAGTTCCGCCGCCGAAGGCCCGTCCGCGGTGTGGGTGTAGATCACCACGTAGGTGGCGAACAGGGTGGCGAACAGCAGCACGTCCGAGACGAGAAACATCCAGAATCCAAAGATCTTGGTGACCCCGTCTTCCGTGGAGAGCTCCAACCGGTTGCCGGGGTGATCCGTCGAAGACGGATCACCGGTCCGCCGGGTGAGCACCTCCTCCATCCTCACCGCCATCGTCACAACCTCCCCAGCGCCGCTTCCGTGCGCCGAATTTCATCCGCCGGAATGTCATGGTCGGGGTGCTGGTCGAGGGACCGGTGCGCAAGGCATACCAGGACGCCGAGCAGGCCGGCCGCCCCCACCGCGATCCAACCAAACGTGAAACCAAAACCTGCGATGAAGAAGCACACGCCCATCAGGAAGGGCACACCCGAGTTCTTCGGCATGTGGACATTGCGAATGTCCTCCGGCCGCGGTTTGAGCGCGTCCTGCTCACCGCGCCGTTTGCGCTCCCACCACTCGTCGCGATCCGAGACCTGCGGAATCACGGCGAAGTTGTAGTGCGGAGGCGGCGAAGGCAGAGACCATTCCAGCGTGCGCCCGCCCCACGGATCGCCCGTCAGGTCCTTCTCCATGTGCACCAGGCTGTGGATGATCTGCGCCGCGATGCACAAGAACCCGATGCCCATCAGATACGCGCCGATGGTGGAGACGAAGTTGAGCGCCGTCCAGTGCATGTCCGGCGTGTACGTGTACATGCGCCGCTGCATGCCCATCAGCCCGAGCACGTATTGCGGTATGAAGCACACGTAAAAGCCGATGTTGAAGAACCAGAACGCCCACTTTCCGAACTTCTCCTTGAGTTTGAAGCCGAACATCTTCGGCCACCAGTAATACATGCCCGCCAACATCCCGTATACCACGCCGCCGATGAGCGCCTGATGGAAGTGGGCCACCGTGAAGTACGAGTTGTGGTACTGGTAGTCCGTCGGCGCCTCGGCCAGCCACACGCCGGTCGCACCGGCCAGGGCGAAGTTTGGGATGAACGCCAGCACCCACATCATCGGCAGGCTCAGGGTGATGCGGCCACGGTACATGGTCATCAGCCAGTTGAACACCTTCACGCCCGTCGGGATGGCCACCGCCATCGTCGTGATGGAGAAGAACGTGTTCACCGCGGGACCCGCGCCCATGGTGAAGAAGTGGTGCACCCAGGTCAGGTTGCCGATGATGCTGATGGCCATGATGGAGGCCACCATCGACTTGTACCCGAAGATCTTTTTCTGGGAAAAGGTCGACACCACTTCGGAGTAGATGCCGAACGCCGGCAGGACTGCGATGTACACCTCCGGGTGACCCCAAATCCAGAACAGGTTGACGAACTGCATCGGGTTGCCGCCGTACATCATCGTGAAGAAATGGGCACCGAACAACCGGTCAATCAGCAAGAGCGCCAGCGCCACCGACAGCACCGGGAACACGAACAGGATGATGATGCACGTGCCCAGGACAGCCCAGGTGAACAGCGGCATCTTCATCAGCGTCATGCCGGGTGCCCGCATCTTGATGATGGTGGCGAGGAAGTTGATGCCCGTGGCGATGGTCCCGATACCTGAGATGGACAGCGCCAGCAGGTAGTAGTTCTCGCCCACGCCCGGATCGAACTGGAGCTCCGTCAACGGCGGATAGCTGGTCCAACCGGCGTCGGGTGATCCCCCGATGACGAAAGAGATGTTGAACAGAAGCGCCCCGAAGAAAAACAGCCAGAAACTGATGGCGTTCAGGTAAGGGAACGCCACGTCCCGTGCGCCAATTTGCAACGGCACCACCGCGTTGAACATGGCGAAGATAAACGGCATCGCCATGAACAAAATCATGATGGTCCCGTGGGTGGTGAAGATCTGATCGTAGTGTTCCGCGCTGAGCAGCTTCATGTTCGGCAGCGCCAACTGGGTGCGCATCAGCAGAGCATCCACGCCGCCGCGGAACAGCATCAGGATGGCCGAGATCAGGTACATGATGGCAATCTTCTTGTGGTCGACCGTGGTCAACCATTCACGCCACAACCACTTCCACTTCTTGAAGTAGGTCAGCGTGAAGACGATGCCGAGAGACACCAGGACGATGGCCACATCCGACGCGATGATCATCGGATCGCCCGTGACGAAAAAGTGCCCTGCGGTATTCGTCAGGCTGTCACCCATCAGAAACCCTCCTTTTCAAGGACGTTCCGGAAACCCATCACGAGTGCGGCATCATGTTCCCGAGCATGGCCCGGTCGTGATCCATGTACATGCCGCCCTCGTCCATCACGGTCTGCTCGAAGATCCCCTCCGGATACGAGGAAAAGGACAGCTCACCCAACACGCTCGGCTGCGTGAGTTTGTCGTAGTCCGCCTTCGTCATGTCCGGCGCGGAGTTGGCCACCTGCCGCACCCAGGCGTCAAAGTCGCTCTGCGGCTTCGCGACCACGCGGAACTGCATCTGCGCGAATCCCGGTCCGGTGAAATTGCCGCCGTGGCCGTAATACTCGCCCGCTTTGTCGGCCTGTAGCCAAAGGGACGTCACCATCCCCGGCATGGTGTACTCCATACCGCCGAGATTGGGCACCCAGAACGCGTTCATTGGCGCATTGGCCGTCAGCAAAAACTCCACCGGGCGATCCGTGGGGATCTCGGCGTAGTTGACCGTCGCGATCTTTTGATCCGGATAGAAGAACAACCATTTCCAGTTCAGGGACATCACTTCAATCTTGAGCGGTTCCTTGCTCGGGTTGGGCGACTGGGCCAAGGCGTATGTCTTGTGCCAGGTGACCGTGCCCAGGATGCCGACGATCACGATGGGGATCGCCCACCAGACGATCTCCAACGTCCGGCTCTCCGCGAACTCCGGCTGGTACGGCGCCCGGTTGCCCGGTTTGTTCCGGTACCGAATCACAATCCAGGCCAACAGCAGGATCACCGGGATGATGACGACAGCGGTGAGACCCATCTGTAGCCAGATGAGCTCCAGTTCGCTTCGGGCAACGGGTCCCGCCGGCTGAAACACCCGGATCTCCTCGCCGCACCCGGACGTCAGTAGGGAGATTCCCGCACCGGCCGCCAGGGTGAAGGCGAACTTCCACCACGAAGGACGCATCCCATAACCCACTCCTTTCACGTGTTGTTTCGTGTGGACTTGCAGCAGCGACGGACTGTGTGAGGTGCATCCGGCTTCGAGGCCATCATGCCGGAATTACGGGAACTGGAAAAGGCTCGAACTTCTTATTTTTGCCGGTAGTCCGGATGGGCACCGCCATAGTCCGCTTGGACCGTTCCAAAGTGGTCTTGTGTACGCATCGTGGTGAAATTTAGTATTGTCCCTGAAAGGGGTGGGACGGTTGGCCTCGATGGCCCGGCTCTCCGTCGTGAGCGGGCGTGTGAATTGTCCGAACCGTGGAAACATCGCGGTGGATATCTGCCTGTTCTGCGACCACCTGACATCGGTCGATCTCGACTGCCCCTCCCCCGTCATCTTCTGCCGCCCTCCGCGCCAGCGCGGGGGCCAGAGGCAGCGCCGCGCCGCGAAAGCCCCGGTGCGCCGTCCGCCCAGGAGTGGCCCTGGCAAGTCCCCCGTGATCCCGCCGGAACTGAAACAGGCCATTCTCGAGGAAAGTCTGAGACATCCCCGGTGGGGTGCCCAGCGCATCGCAGGCGCCCTGCGAGACCGGGGTGTCATGGTCAGCGTCCGAAAGGTCCTGCAGGTATTCACTCAGGAGCGCCTGAACTACGCGTGGCAGCGGATGGAACGATTGGAATGGCAGGTCCTCTGCGGAGGACTGACGCCGAATGAGGAACAGGTGCGGGCATTGGAAGCGCACGATCCCTGTTTTCGCGAACGGCAACTGTGCGGATCGCGGCCGGGAGAGCGCGTCTTGATCTTTTCCGCCGGCCCGGTGGGGGCGGCGGGCGCCCGTTCGATGGCGCGCGTTCCTGTGCATGTCCATTTCGCCATCGATACGTTTTCCGGGTACGCCTTCGGGCTGGTGCAGGCCGGGGGGTCGTTGGTGGGCCGGGAACTGCTGTGGCGGGTTGAGGTCGCCTCGTTTCTCGCCCAGCACGGGTTTACGCTGCAACAGGTGCATCCCCTCGAGGGAGAAGCATTCCGGTCGGCCTTTGCGATCCGTTTGCTCAAGGCGGTCCTGCCAAAATGGCTGAGCATGGTGCCGGCCGGGGACGAGGTGACCGTGGCAGACCTGCAGCGGCGCCTGGACGCGGTGTTATCCGCCTACAACCGAAGCCCCGTGACGGGCTTCCCCAACATGGGACAGCCCCCCATTTGCCGGTTGACCGGAGAGGTCGAGACGAGCCTGCGGGCGGCAGCCAGCAGTCGAACGCCGGCCAGCCGCCGGACGGCTGGCCGACAGCGACGATAGCGTACATCCCGCCGCCTGGAGGAGATCGGCCCTGCGGCCTCGAACTGTTCCGGGGATCGACGAATCAGGGAGGGGATGGCATGAGCGAGTCGTATTTTGCGACCTCAGTCGAATGGGACGGGAAAGCGGACTATGACCCCATTTTCACGCAGTTGGAACAGCTCCAAGGCTTCGCGGCAGCCCAAGGGGTCAAGCTGCACCCGCTGTTCACCAAAAACATGACCCTGAGCTACGCCACGTTCACACCGGGAGCGGTGGCGCCGATGCATCAGCACACGGAGGAGCAGCTGTCCATCGTGTTGCAGGGGCGGTTGGTGTTCGAAGTGGGGCATCGCCGGGAGGAGGTTGGGCCAGGCGGCGTGGTGGCGATCCCGAGCAACGTCCCTCATCAGGTGACGGCCGGACCGGAACCTTGCACGGTCATCGATGTGTTCGCGCCGCCCCGGGAAGGATTCCGGATTCTCCTGGCGCAGGCCGAGACGCCGGCCGAGGGGTAGGACGAAGCGAAAGCGAAATTGGGCGGGCCTCCAGAGGGAGGCCCGCCGCTGAATCACTCTTCGAGGATGTCGTCCATGGTCGCCTGGAACTGCGGGCGGATCATCGTCGTGTAGCCCTGAGATTCCAGGGATGTCGCGTGGGATTCCGCGAACTCCTTCGTCATCGGGCGGCTCGGGCGCCACCCGTCACCATTCGAGTACCAAACCACATACAGTTGCTTCATCTCCGGTGTCGTCCTTTCTGATCGCGTTCGACAATTTCGTCTACTTGTACAGTATAACCACCGGACGCATCTTCAATCAAGTGGAATTTGTCGAATTCCGTCGATGTTCACCGATAATTCACGCGACGTTCACAAAATGGGCGGTACAGGCGGCGGCAGGAACGGCCGTCTGCGCCTTCTCCAGCCCGAGGATGGACCCCCCTGGCCGCAGCCCGCTCACCCCGTCAGCCCGAACGCCTGGGCGACCAACTCAAAACTGTGCAGCCGGTCCTCGAACCGCTCCGTCCGCGTGGTCAGCATCACCTCGTCGACCCCATAGGCCTGCGCCAGGGCTTCCAACTGCTGCTTGACGCTCTCCGGGCCGCCCACGACCATCCGTTTGCGGTTCTCCAGGACCACCGCCCGCTCGTACTTACTGTACGGATAGTTCAGCGCCATCTCGATGGTCGGCGTACCCGCCGACGGTTGGCCGTTGGCCAGCATCAGCAGGGAGAGATCCAGGCTCGACGCGATCCGCTCCGCCTCCGCGTCCGTGTCAGCGCACACGCAGAACACCGCCACCCCCGCCACCGGTTCCGGCCACAAGGGAGACGGCCGGAACCGCTCCCGGTAGGCGTGCACCGCCTCCACCCCGCCTTCGCCGTTGATGAACTGGGCGAACATGAACGCCGTACCCAGATGTGCCGCTGCGTGGGCGCTCCAATCACTGGATCCCAGCAACCACACCTCGGGCACCGTGTCCGTCACCGGCGTCGCGGTCAGACCGCGGAAGCGGTGATCCTCCGGCAGCGAGTCCGTGAGATAGTACATGACGTCCTGCACCTGCTGCAGGTAGTCCGGTTCCCGCGGCCGCCCCTCCCGCAAGGCCATCGTGGATCGCGGCATGCCGCCAGGAGCCCGCCCGAGACCGAGATCGATCCGCTGGGGATACAGCGCCTCCAGCAGGCGAAAGTTCTCCGCGACCTTGTACGCGCTGTAGTGCGGCAGCATCACCCCGCCCGATCCGATGCGGATGCGCTCTGTGCGCGCCCCCAGGTGCGCCAGGAGCACCTCCGGCGACGATCCCGCCAACGACCGGGTGTCGTGGTGTTCCGAAACCCAGAACCGGGTGTACCCGAGCCGCTCCACCCACTGCGCCAACCGCGCCGTCTCCTCCAGCGCCTGGTGCGCGGTGCCGCCAATGGACATCGGGGATTGATCCAGCACGCTCAACCGCATCCGGCATACCACCTTTCGACGCGGATTTCACCTCGTTTATTGTACCGCTCTTGCGGCTCGACATCTGGTATGATGAGGACGGGCGCCTCGTTCGTGCGCCGACAACCCAAAGGTTTCCTCGACGGGGTATTCCCGCCGATCCCGGTTGCAGACGCTTCACACGAGGTGATGCGGATGTACACAGGCGATCTGGGCGTGACTTTCCTCGACTTCGACGGCACCTTGCGGGTGCAGGATCTCCAACTGCCGATTCCGTCTGAATGGGTGGATTGCACGGACATCGCTGGGACGAAAGGCCTGTGCGATCCGTTCGCCGCCCGGACTATCCAAAGCCGCCTGGCGCGCCGGCGTTGGCGCGGCGTCACCTTCATCGGCAGCGGCAACTACCACTACGTCTCGTATCTGCTCCTGTCCGAGATCCGGGAGCCCTTCACCCTCGTCCTGTTTGATCACCACACCGATCTCGCGCCGATGCCGAACCCTCCGCTCAGCTGCGGCTCCTGGGTGAGCGTCGCGCTCGACCGCTTGCCGCAGCTCCGGCGGATCGTCATCGCGGGCTGCAGGGCGGACGCGCCCCGGCCCGGTTCGGAGGGGTCGGGAACCTGTCCGGGCGCACCCCGCGTCCGCGTGTTGGACGAGGCGACCGTCCGACAGGATACACCGCGGTCCGTCGCCGAACGCCTCGACCAAGCCGCGGGGCCGTGGCCCCTCTACATCAGCGTGGACAAAGACGTCCTGCGGCCGGCGGACGCGGCGACCGACTGGGATGCGGGCAGCGTGAACCTCCGGCGGCTCTTGTACTGGCTCGTCTGGCTGCGGCGCCGCCACCGGATCATCGGGATCGACATCTGTGGCGAGTGGCCGGCCCATCCGCTCGCACTCCTCTCCGCGGACGCCATGCGACAAATCCGCAAGAACCAGGCGGCCAACCGGGCCATCCTTCACGCGTTGCGCTGCGGCTGATGGCCCGGTTTGGCAGGCCGCTGCGCTGGCTGTTGAATCACATGGGTGACGGCTCGGTGGGCGCTCTCCTCCAGGCACAATCCCTGGAAAGCGCAGCGGTTGCAGGCATGCGAAGGGTTGACGCAGTGCTCAATCCGCCCCGCCGCATCCTCCGTCAACCGGCCCATGCGCTTGAGCTGTTCGATCCCCGCGCGCACCATCTCCACCGAGACGCCCACGTGCGCCGCCAACCCGTCTATGGTCCACACCTTGCGCTCCGCAAACGCCGCCTCAATCCGGCTCAGCATGCCGGACGCCTCCCTTCCGTCATCCAAACAGCCCCAGCAGCCGCTCCAGCACCAGCCCCAGTCCGAAGGCCACCCCCACGTTGACCGCCATGCCGGCCGCCGTCCACTTCCAACTTCCGCTCTCCCGGTGCATCTGGATGACCGTCGAGAGACACGGGATATACAGCATGTACACAACCAGGTAGGTGAAGGCGACCAGGGGCGTCATCGACTGCGCCAGCAGATGGGACAGCGAGGCCCCGTCGGCGCCCGCGCCGTACAGGACGCCCAGCGTGGAGAGCGTCGTCTCCTTCGCGACGAATCCAAAGACGATGGCGATCATCAACCGCCAGTCGAACCCGTACAACTGCCCCACGGGGGCCAAGACGTGCCCCAGACGCGCGGCGTACGACTGGTCCACCGGCGCGCCCACCGGAAAGTAGGTCAGCGCCCACGTCGCCAGCGTCGCCCAGAGGAGGAATTTCCAGATGCGGCTGACGAACATCCACACCCGGTGCCAGGTGGGAATGGCGATGTTCCGCAGCGACGGGACGTGGTAATTCGGCAGCTCAATGAGCAGGGGCGCCGGATCCGTAGGCAGCACCGTCTTGCGGTACAGCATCGCCGCCCCCGCGACCACGCCGGCCGAAATGAGCAACAGCGCCATCATGACAAAGGCGCCGCGAGTCCCTGGGAAAAAGGCCGCCGTCATCACCGCCATCACGCCGAGCCGGGCGTTGCAGGGGATGAACGGGATCACCAGATTTGCCAAGAGTCGATCCCGGTGGTTCTCCATCACCCGCGTCGCGGCCATCGCGGGGACGTTGCACCCGTACGCCGAGACCAGCGCGAAAAATCCCTTCCCGTGCAGCCCGATGCTCTGCATCCATCGGTCCACCAGCACGGACGCCCGCGCCATGTACCCGCTGTCCTGCAACAACTGGTAGATCGCGAAAAAGAGGGTCATGTACGGGACGAAAGACAACACCGCCCCGACGCCGGCGAACACGCCGTCGACGGCAAGGCTCTGCAGGAACGCTGGCGCCCCCAGCGCGGCCATCCCTCGGGCCGCCAGCTGGCCCAGCCACCCGATGCCATTGCTGACCCAGTCCGACAGCGGAGCGCTCGCCACGAACGACAGCCAGAAGGCCGCGAAAAAGACCGCCGCCATGGCCGGGTAGCCCCAGAACGGATGCAACAAGACGGCGTCCAACCGTTCGGTGATGGTCTGCTTTCCGAGGGGCTGCCGCCGCACACACTCGCTCACCAGCCCGGAGATGTGGTTGTACTTGGCGTCCGCAATCTGGAGCTCAAACGCCTCATACTGGGCCCGCAGCTTCGCCAGGAGCGCCGGATCCAGGTCGATGGCCTCATCACCCAATTCCACGTCGATCCCGGCGGCTTGCGTACAGCAGGACAGGGCCAATCGCGCCGCCTGCTGCCCCCGTGGCACCACGTGCACCTGCCGCGTGATCTCCTCGTCGCCTTGGAGAAGCCGCAGCGCGACCCATTCTGGCCGAAACCGGCCGGCGCCCGCCAACTCCGCGGCCAGGGGTTCCAATACCTTGCGCAGCTCGGCGGGATACGGAACGACCCAGGTGTGCAATGGGACCACCTGGTGCCCTCCGATCCGCCGCACCCACGCCACCAGTTCCGCGAGCCCCGTGCCTCGGGACGCCACCGTCGGCACCACCGGCACGCCGAGGCGGCGGGACAGCCCGTCGGCGTCGACCATGATGCCCTGTTCCCGTGCCACGTCCACCATGTTCAACGCCACCACCACGCGCGGCGTGAGCTCCAACACTTCCAAGGCCAAGAACAGGTTTCTCTCCAAGCTGGAGGCGTTGACGACCACAATCACGGCGTCGAACGGTTCATACAAAAGAAAGTTCCGCGTGACGCGCTCGTCCCGCGCGTACGCGGTCAGGGCGTAGATGCCCGGGAGATCGATCAATTCCAGTTCTTCCCCGCCATCGTTCGTGCGGATCTTGCCGATGACATATTCGACCGTGGTCCCCGGCCAGTTGGCGACTTCTTGATGCGCGCCCGTCAGGGCGTTGAACAGGGTGGTTTTGCCGACATTCGGGTTGCCCACCAATGCGATTCTCAAGGCAGTGGCCTCCGATCTGCACGAACTCACACCGAACCGCCGACAGAGACCCAGACCTGGTCGGCGTCTTTGCGGCGAATCGCCAAACGCGTGCCGCGGACCTCGACTTCGAGCGGCCCTCCGAGCGGCATCCGCCGCACCAGCACAATCTGGCTGTGCGGCGTGATCCCCAAGGAGATGAGGCGGTTGCGAAACAACGGGTGGCCCGTCAATCCCTGCACTTGGGCCTCAACGCCCTCCTCCAGGTTCGTCAGCTTCAGCGTCCGCATTTGCCGACCACTCCCTCTCACCGCCGCACTCAGGTCCTGTCCCCTTCGGCGTTCACGAATCTCATGGGTTTACACCTAGCATGATAGCGCAAAAGTTGATAAACGGGGTCATGTTTTTTCGTCTTCACTGTGTCAATTTGAGCCACCTAATCGCGAGGGGGTTCATGGGGACAAACGAGAGAGGGCCGGGCGATGCACAAAATCATCACCTTCCCGATGGACGCTATAAAAATTATAAACCGATTGGTACAATGGGAGTATACCCAAATCATCCGTTCCGGCCATGTGGAGCCCGGCCCCTGGGTATCCTAGGGGCAGCGAATGCGTTCTCCACGCCGGCATACGAAAGGAAGAGGTTTGATGTCCATGACGAATGGCACGTCCGCTCGTCCGAAGGTCGCACGCAACATCACGGAACTCATCGGACGCACGCCGCTGGTCCGCCTCAACCACATCAGCGATGCCACTGGGGCGGAGGTCCTCGCCAAGCTCGAGTACTTCAACCCGCTCGGCAGCGTGAAGGACCGCATTGGCTACGCGATGATTGAAGCGGCTGAACAGCAAGGGCTGATTACCAAGGATACGGTGATTGTCGAGCCCACCAGCGGGAACACGGGCATCGCACTCGCGTTTGTGTGCGCCGCCAAAGGATACCGGTGCATCCTGTGCATGCCGGAGACCATGAGCATCGAGCGCCGGAAACTGCTGAAGGCGCTCGGGGCCGAACTGGTGTTGACCGAGGGAGCGCTCGGGATGAAGGGGGCTATCGCCAAGGCGGAGGAACTTTTGAAAACCATCCCCAACGCGTTCATGCCGCAGCAGTTCAAAAACCCGGCCAATCCGGAGATCCACCGCAGGACCACCGCCGAGGAGATCTGGACGGACACGGAGGGACAGGTGGACATCGTCATCAGCGGCGTCGGGACCGGCGGAACCATCACCGGGGTCGCCGAAGTGCTCAAGGCGCGCAAGCCGTCGTTCCGGGCGGTGGCCGTCGAGCCGGTGGATTCGCCTGTGCTGTCGGGGGGCAAACCAGGACCGCACAAAATCCAGGGGATTGGCGCCGGTTTCGTACCGGAGGTGCTCAACACCAAAATCTACGACGAGGTCGTCCAAGTCGCCCATGAGGACGCGTTTGCGGCCGCCCGCACCCTGGCTCGGGAGGAAGGAATCCTCGTCGGCATCTCGTCCGGCGCAGCGGTGCACGCCGCGTCCGTGGTGGCGAGCCGGCCGGAGAACCGCGGCAAGGTGATCGTCGCCATCCTGCCCGACACGGGCGAGCGGTATCTGTCGACGCCGCTGTTCGGGGAGGAGTGACCCCCGTCTGGCCGATTCTCCGGGCCGCCAGGTACGCCTGGCGGCCCGGTTCTTCACCATGCCGTGCCCGCCGCGCCCAGTCCGCAGCGGTGCCGCGGCGTTCAGCGGCGCGTCTTGGGGTTGACCAGCTTCGACGCCATCCAATCGACGAGGGTGAGCCCGTCCTGGCTGCGCAGATCGTCGATGTCGCGCACATCCACAACCTGACCATCCGCCATCAGCATGGCCGTGTCCAGCAACGGCTCAATTTCGGCCACCTCGTGGGTGGACATGACAATCGTCTGACGACCGAGATCGACAAAGGACACCAGGCCCTTGAGAATGGATTGCCGCACTAACGGATCGAGCCCGGACAACGGTTCATCCATGAGAATCAGCGGGGCGTTTCGGGAGAGCGCCAGCACCATCTTCAACCGGCCGAGGTTGCCCTTCGACAGCTCGCCCGCCCGCTGGCCGGGCAGCAGTTGCATGAAATCGAGCATCTCCCGGGCCTTGGCCGCGTCGAAATCGGGAAACACGGCCGCGTAAAACGAGATGAGTTCATCCGCCGTGTAGAACGGATAGAGCGCATCCTGATCCGACAGGTACGAGACCACGCGGCTGATGCGCCGGGTGACCTCCTGCCCGCAGACCCACACCCGTCCGCTGGTGGGGTTTGCGAGGCCCGCCATCAGCTTCAGCGTCGTCGACTTGCCGCTACCGTTGGCGCCAATCATCCCGATGATGCGGCCCGAGGGAAGCGAGAAGGTCAGATCGCGGACCGCATAACGCAGACGGTACCGTTTGGACACCTGATCAAATTGCACGATGGGGGTTTCCGTCACGACGCTTTCCTCCTTGGGCGAACCGACCTCAATGACCGTCATTCCCGCGTGCCTCCTTCCACGAACGCCTGAACGCCTCGCACAATTTCATCGCCTGTGAAGCCCATCTCCGCCATGTCCTGGACAAATGCCGCAATTCGCCCGTGCATCAGATCCGCCCGCAGCGCGCGCAGCCGTTCCGCGTCCTCCGTGACAAAGGTGCCCTGGCCGCGCCGGGTCAGCACCACCTGCATCCGCTCCAGTTCCGTGTAAACGCGCTGCACCGTGTTGGGGTTCACCCCCGCCTGGACCGCCATGTCCCGTACGGACGGCAGCCTGTCGCCCGGTTTCCGGTCTCCCCGGACGATCTCACGGCAGATGCGATCCACCAGCTGCAGATAGATGGGCTGTGCCGGGTGAAAGTCCTCTCCCATGGCTCACACCTCGGCGCGCCGGTCGAGGAGCCAGGCGCTCACCGTAAACAGCACCGCGAACAGCAGCGCGTTGAACAAGAGGTCTCCCGCGTACACGTTGAACAGCGAAACCGTCGCCGGCCCGCCGGGATTTCCGAACAGGTGTGCCGGCAAGGTCAACACGACGCCCCATGCACCCCAGTGGAACAGGGTGTGGTAGATGGCGGTTTGCTGCAGACCGTCCATCCCCCAGGTGGCGAGCAGCACAAGAACGAGCCCGATCAGCCAGCGCCATCGTCCCAGCGCGTGTCTCACCGACCGCATCACGACCGAAATGAGCGCCCCCCACACCGCCATGTACAGGGCGAACCCAAACACCGCCGCCGTGAACCACCCGGCCACCTGGAGGTCAAACCGCAGCACCTGCGGATCGCCCAGACGGGTCAACACGACCATGTTCGGGTTGTCGACGGCGAGCAGCCACACCGAAAACAGGCCGGTCACGACAAACGACAAGATCATCTGCACCAGGCCACACACAAATTTCGATCCCAACAGCATCCATCCGGGTTGCGGCAGATGCAGCCACAACGGCGAGGTCTTGCGCCACTCGCGGCCCAGACTCATGTACACATACACCGGCAGCGCGAAAGCGTGCAATCCGAGCAGGAAGAAACTGAGAACGGTCGCCACCCCGCTGTGGGTACGGTAGGCGACGTACAGGAGCAGGCTTTCGACGATGACAATGCCGATCAGCGACACCAGATCATGGGCCCGGGTCAGGCGCAGGTCCTTGCGCACGATCGCGAGCCACGGAGACATGGGCATCCTCCTTATCCGGTTCACGCGACGCGCCCACCGCCAGTGAACCAGTGAATTAGTGTACTAGTAATATAGAACAGTCGATCACGCGGTGTCAACCCCGGCACCTATCCCGTCGGGAGGATGCGAAATACTGCACAGTAGTCCCCTGGCTGTGCGGGCATCGGTATAAGGTGGCGTTTCGGGGGGAGACTGCTTGGGGATGGTTCGGAGCGGGCATTTCGCGGATAGATCCATGCCCCCGGACGGACCGGAGGTGGGTTCGATGTGGTTTTGGATCCTCTTCTTCCTGTGGACGCTGTTGCCCGTCTGGCGCCAGCAGTGGCTCCACATGCAACGCCTGCGGGCCATCCGGCAGTTGGAAAAGCGCCGCGGCACACGCGTGATCACGCTCATCCACCGCCAGGAAACCATCAGCTTCCTGGGTTTGCCGCTGCGCAATTACATCTCCATCGACGATTCGGAACAGGTCCTGCGCGCCATCCGGTTGACGCCGGATCACATGCCCATTGACCTCATCCTGCACACCCCTGGCGGTCTCGTGCTGGCGTCCGAACAGATTGCCCGCGCGCTGGATCGCCACCCCGCCAAGGTGACGGTCTTCGTCCCGCATTACGCCATGTCCGGCGGGACGATGATCGCGCTGGCGGCCGACGAGATCGTCATGGACGACAACGCCGTGCTCGGCCCGGTCGATCCGCAGCTCGGCCAGTACCCAGCCGCCTCCCTGCTGGAGGTCGTTGCGAACAAGCCGATCGCCGAGATCCGCGACGAGACGTTGATCCTCGTGGACATGGCGCGCAAGGCGCAGATGCAGGTCGAGCGGTTTGTGGTGGAGCGATTGCGGGACAAAATGCCGCTCGAGCGGGCGGAGGAACTGGCGAAGATTCTGTCCTCGGGGCGGTGGACCCACGATTATCCCATCACCGTGGAACAGTTGGTGGAGTTTGGTCTGCCGGTGCGCGTCGGCCTCCCCGTCGAGGTGTACGAACTGATGGATCTCTATCCGCAGCCGGCCCAGCGCCGCCCGACGGTACAGTACATCCCGACCCCGTACGACGGACCAGCGAGAGGTGGCCGGCCGAGATGACCCGGCCGGCCGAGCGTTGTTACGGAAGGGGTACCTTCAACCACTCTCTGTAAAAGGTTTCGATGTCAGGTTCCCAGTTGTGGATGACCGGATACCACGGCGTGGGCGCTTCGACCTCCAACAAGGTCCCGCATCCCGGGCAGTAATACTCCCGGTAGACCTGCCAATTGGGATCTGGAACCATGAGTTTCGGATAGATTTCGGTCAGCGCCTCTTCCGTGTCCCGGACGTAAATCAGGGCATGCAGCTTCCAGTTGTCCCGGTAGTCGCAGAATTCATGCCCGCAGTCGCATTTGATCACGCGCTCGCCGCTATCCTTTTTCTGGACGACGTAGAGGTGATATTGATACGGCAACAGGATTCGGTCATCCCAGGGTACCCGTTCCTGGAGGATCTCCAGGTAGGTCTGAAATCGCTCCTCGTCTTTGGGCTCCGAAAGCATGCGGTGTTGGGTCTCCCAGTCGATGGTCCCGTCTATCAGCTCTTCGATCTTCTTCTTATCATGAGCCATCTCGGTCAACCTCCTTACGCCCGTCGGGCATTCTGTATCTCACTCTTCCACCAGGACCAAGCGCTTGACGTCCGGCAATTGTTCGACGCTCATGCGGTGATCCGCGCCAAACGTGGGCGTTTCAAGTTCATCCTCGGTAAGGTTCCAGTCCGCCGGCAGATTCCAGAACCGTTTGAATTGCTCAAGGAATCTGGGGCTGAGTTGGAAACTGGTCGCGAACATGTGACGCACCTGGACCGACGCCTCCTTGCGCAAGATGCGCTCGCGCTCTTCCTGCATCCACTCGCGCGTCGGCCGGCCTCTTTGAATTCGCTCCTGCCGGATGGCTTGGCGCCGCTCGCGCGTCGCCTCCCGGTCCACGTGCCAGCGGCCATCCGGATCCTGATAGATGACCGCCCCGTACACCTTCTCGGCATAGCGGGGAAGCAAGTAGTTCCCGTTGAGGTCCGCTTCGATCTTTTCCGGATCGCGCTCAATCGGATCCCCGAAACCAGGGCCACCGCGGAGGTAATTGAGGTACAGATCGTAATTCTCGAAAATGGTCTCCGTGGTCATGGTCTGCTTGTCACGCTGGATGGATTGCGCCTTCATCATCTGTTCGTATCGGGGATGATCGGGATCCGCGTCCGGGCCGAGCGGCAACGGCAGTCCCTGCTCAATCCTTTGCTTCAGGTCGGTCCCATGCGCCTCAAACCGATACCCGGTGGCTGCGGGGTACCCTCCCATCAGGCCCCAATCGCTGGACATATAACCGTTCCCCATGAAGAACATGGTCCAGTCTTTCGCGTTGTGCACCATGCGGAGGGTCTCGTAACCACATCCACCGCGGTACTTGCCGTAACCACCGGAGTTGGCCTTCACATTCCGGCTCAAGTAGATCAGCGGTTCGGCCAGCTCCCAAATCTCCATATCGCCCATATCGCCCTCGGGGTTCCAGATGGCCGCCGCGTGATCCAATCCGTCCTTGACCGCAGAGGCACCGGTACCTTCGGAGGCCGCCTCGAAGCTGTTGACCGCGTGGATTTCGTCATACTGGTTGAATCCGCCGCCTTGCAGCCAGTTGGAGGTGTTGGCATTGCCGGCGTTGACCTCTTCGAGATAACCGCGGGCGAAGTAGGCGGTGCTGAGGCTCCGCCAGAGCGCGCTCCACGCAGAGACCAAAAAGTGCCACGAGTACGAGTGCGCCGTACGGCGATCGTCCGGGTTCTGCCAGGTGCCTTTCGGCAGTCGGAATTGCGTCGCGTAGTATGCACCGTCGTTGATAAGTTCCGTCGGGATGAGCGTCTGAGTCATCATCACCCAGATACCGCTCGTGAACGAAACCGGTTGGGCGTTGAAGGAATGCCATCCCCAGCGGCTGGATCCGTCGAAGTCCAGCTTCCACGTCCCATCCGGCCGGATGGTGACCTCGTGCGGCGCGTGCATGATGGTGTCCACCTTGGCGTAGGGCGGCACATTTACATCGGGATGCGCATAGCCGACGTCGACGAACGCCACGCCCCGGTATTTGCCCGGCACCGTCAACGACCGAATGCGCCGGATCAGGCCGCGGCGCCCGTCCTCGATGACTTCGTACGCGAACCGCATGTACCGGTCGATCCCCACCTCGGCGATGAGATCGAGCACCAAATCCCGAATCATGTGGCATCCCGCGATGCGGGTGCGCTCATCCAACAGCCAATAACGGGTGGTACGAATGGACCGCTGACTCTCGTGGATCCAGTCGCGCAACGGCCGGTCGTTTTCCCCGGTCTTTCGGCACGTCACCTGGTATCCGTCCCCAAATCGTTGCACCGGTCCCATGGTCATCGACCCGGGCCCCACGGCGCCTGTGTCGATCACGTGGGTGACGCCCCCGACCCATCCGACCAACTGATCCTCCCAGAAGATCGGGACGATGGTGTGCACGTCGCACGGGTGCACATTGCCTAACAGGCAGTCGTTGTTGGTGAAGATATCTCCAGGACGAATCCCCGGGTTCTCCTCCCATCCGTTCTCAATCATGTACTTGATGGCGGCACCCATCGTTCCCACGTGGATGATGATGCCCGTCGACGTCATCAAGGAGTCTCCCACGGGATTGTACAGCGTGAAGCACAGCTCCCCCTCCTGTTCGACGATCGGAGACGCGGCAATCCGTTTTGCCGTCTCACGGGCATTGACCACGCCGGCCCGCAGACGAGAAAACATCTTGTTGTAAAGAATCGGGTCCTTCTCCTTCAGATCCATTCGGGTAAGGCCAGCATAGTGCCCGGTCTCGCGCGAGGTGTTCAGTACAGCGTCGCGATGCTGCTTCAGCACCTGTCCCTCGAGCTTGAGCGGACGGAAGTCCACACCACTGACGACCTTGGCCATGTTTCGTTCCTCCTTTGATAGGAAGATTTTCACTCCACCCGTTTCAGGTGGAAGAGCCGGTGGGAATCCAGCGTGGTGACCCATCCGGGCGGCACCACAAACGTGGTCGCAGGCGCCTCGATGATGGCAGGACCCTCAATCTGATTGCCGGCGCGAAGCGTATCCATGTCCCAGACATCCGCTTTCACCCAACCCTTGCGAAAATAGAACGGCCTCTGCCCGCGGTGGGCCTCCCGCGGTGGCGTGATTCCCCCGTACGCTTCCTCCGGGATCCGCGGCTTGACGCTCTCCACGAGCCCCCGCATGATGGCACCGGTGATGGTGAAGCCGAGCTCCGGACTCCGGGCGGCCTTCGCGTACACACGCGCATAGGTGTTCTCAAACGCGTCCGTCAGCACGTTCCAATCCTCTGCCGTCTCCACCCGGCCGAGCGGCGAATCAATCTCGAGATCGTTGAGTTGTCCGCGATACATCATCCGGTACCCCGGCAGAAGCGTCACCTGATCGGCCGAGTAACCGTTCAGCCGGAACTCCTCGATCACCTTTTCCGCAAGCTCCGTCCAGGCGCTTTGCAGTTCTTCCACCGCCTGAAGCCGTTCGGCGGCATCCGCGTCCGGTGCCACGTTGATGTCCAGGCTCTTGTCGTAGCGGTACTCAAACTCCGCGGCCGCGCAGCCGAATGCGGAAAAGCCTGCGGCCCACGCCGGGACGATGATCTCCTGGAAGCCCAGCCCGTCCGTATACCCGTACGTGTGCACGGGACCCGCCCCGCCGTAGGAGAAGCACACGAAGTCGGAGGGGTGATACCCTTTCCCGCTGATCATGGCGCGCAGATGATCCCGCAGCCTCGTGTCGAGCAGCTCAATGACGCCAGCCGCGGCCTCCTCCACGCTGAGCCCCAGCGGACGAGCGATCTGCTCCTCAATGGCCCTTCGCGCCCGTTCGACGTCCAGCCGAATCTGCCCGCCCAAGAAATTCTCCGGATTGATGTACCCCAGCACCACGTGGCAATCCGATATGGTGACCGTCTCGACACCGCTTTCCCGCCAGCACACGCCAACGCGGTACCCTGCGCTGTCCGGACCGATACGGATGGCCCGCGTGTAGGGATCGATCCGCACGTAACTCCCGGCACCGGAGCCCACACTGTCCATCTGCACGAGCGGCAACGACAAGACCAACCGGGCCATGTCCGGGTCGTGTTGGATGGTGAATTGCCCCTGCACGACCAGCGCCATATCAAAGCTGGTCCCGCCGATGTCGGTGGCGGCGATGTTTCGGTAACCCAGCTGTTCACCCAAGTAACGCGTCCCGATGACACCCCCGATGGGACCCGATACGGCCGTCCTGGCCAATTCCTTGGCCGTCCAGCTGATGGTGCCGCCGTGGCTGGCCATCACCCGCAAGTCGAAGCGGGCGCCGTACTGTTTGAATCGCTCGTTGATCTGGACCAACGTCTTGCGCGACGGCTCCGCAGCGTACGCCTCCAGAATGGTGGTGTTGGTCCGGTGGGATTCCTTGCGCACCGGATAATAGTCCGAGGAAGCGAACACGGGAATGTTTTTCCCCGACTCGCGAACCACCTCAAGCACGATGTCCCGGACACGCCGTTCATGAGCCGGATTTTTGTACGCGTGCAAGAAACTGATGACAATCCCTTCCACACCTCGGGACACCAGTTGCCGGGCCGCTTCGTACGCTTCCTGTTCACGCAATGGAATGACCACTTGGCCGAACATGTCCACCCGCTCGGTCACACCAAAGGTCAGCTCCCGTGGCACAAGCGGCGGATCATACCGGTGGGTATTCAGGTGAAGGCGATCTTCATAGGAGTATCCGAGATACGACTGAACAGACCGCCCCATCCGGTGGAAATCCTCCATCCCCCGGTTCACGATGAGCCCGACCCGCATGCCTTTTCGCTGAACGATGCGATTGAGCATCGCGGTGCCTGAGTACACCGCGGTGACCAGTTGCGGAAAGACGTCTTCCACGGTGAGATTCCACTGCGCCAGCGCATCGACAGACGAATTGACCAATCCGACCGACTCGTCCTGGGGTGTGCTCTGTGCCTTGCCGACGACGAAGTTCCCGTTTGTATCCACAAAAAAGGTGTCCGTCATCGTCCCGCCAGCATCGATCCCCAGCACCTGAATGCGGCTCGTCATCTGCGAGAAACCTCCTTTGCCTCCGTGGGATACGCGAACGGCGTTCGTACAAAAGCCGAGGCAAATTGCGTGCCAATCCCAAAGGCCGCTGCCCAGGCGAAATCAACCGGTTTCGCGAGACCGGGTCCCACGTACAGTGTCCGATTGTGATACACAGGTGTCGCATTTCTGCTACAATCTTCTACGAATTCGGATATTGCTGTTTCCTCTAAATCACGTATAATGGCATCCAAAGCTGCTCGCATCCTGAGTCCACGACGGGAGATGTGGGAATATGGGAGAAGAGCTGGCGATTTTATCCCCCCAGGAAGTCTCTGAAAAGAAACGGGTGCTCAAGAACGCGTGGGAGGCTTATGTAAGCGATCAAAAGATCGTGACCGGCGTGAGAGCGCCCGTGCTGGAATCGTGGAAACGGAGCCAATCGTTCGGGATTCAGCCTGGACAGCAGCAGGCGCGCTACGCACAAGGCGTGGATGAGGTCATCGAATGGCGGAAGGAGTCCGAGTTTTTCTTAACCGCCATCCCGATCCTGGAACAGGTCTACAGCCAGATCGAAGAGACGAGACACATCCTGACCTTGACAGAGGCCCACGGCCGCATCATCTACCTTCGCGGAGACCATCACATCCTCGAAAAAGCAGAGGCGATGCGGTTTACACTGGGAGCCGACTGGAGTGAAGAATCCGCCGGTACCAACGCCATCGGAACGTCCGTGTATTTGAAGAAGCCGATTCAAATTTTCTCCTATGAACACTTTGCTCAGGGCGCGCATGACTGGGTGTGCTCAGCTTCGCCGGTTTACGATGAACACTCCGGGAAACTGCTCGGCATTGTCGACTTGACCGCCCCTCACGAGTACGCCCAACCTCACACGCTCAGTATGGCGAAGATGATCGCGGCCCAGATCCAGGCTGAGCACCTCCGGGTATCCAATGACGTCAGACGATGCTTGCATGAGGAGTACGTGAAGGCTCGAAAGCGCTGGCCTCATGAACCGATGGTGCTGTTCGACGGTGTCTTTCAAGTCATCGCCGAGAATCCGGAAGCCCAGGCCTGGATTCGTACGATACAACCGTTTCTCCCAGATCAATCCGTGTACGCCGTCATTCGCGACGCACTGCTGACTTGTGCCGGATCCGAATGCACCTTCGAATTGCTGCATACCGGGTACAAGGCGACGGCCACCGCGATCGTCCGAAGGAACGAGCGCATTGGTTTTCTCGTCTTGCTTCATCCGAAGTCCCGTCCGCGGCTCGGTGTGTCCCACGGATCGCTCGAGGTGACCGAAGCCAGTCCATGGGAGAAGATCATCGGGAGGTCGCCCGCCATTCACACCGCCATTCAGCGGGCGAAAGTGGTGGCGGCCACCAATGTGCCCATTCTCATCACCGGGGAGAGCGGCACCGGGAAGGAGTTGTTTGCCCGCGCCGTGCATGAAGCCAGCCCCCGGCGTAACCACCCGTTCGTCGCCGTCAACATCGCCGCACTGCCCCGCGAACTGATGGCCAGTGAATTGTTCGGATATGAGCCGGGCGCCTTCACAGGCGCGCATCCGAAAGGGAAAAAGGGAAAGTTTGAGGAAGCACACGGCGGTACCCTGTTTCTGGATGAGATCGGAGACATGCCGCTGGATCTGCAGGTGTACCTGCTCCGCGTGCTGCAGGAAAAGAAGATTACCCGGTTGGGGTCATCCCACGCGGTACCCGTGGACGTGCGGATCATTGCCGCAACGCACCAACATCTCGCCCAAGGGATTGCTCGGGGTGCGTTCCGCCAAGACCTCTTCTATCGGATCAATGTCGTGGAATTATCTTTGCCGCCGTTACGAGAACGGACAGGCGATATTGCCACGATTGCAAACCACTTCTTGGATAGGTTTGCAAGGCAATACGGGCGCCCTGTGACTTCCTTTGCGGCAGAGACACTCCGCTTGTTCACCCAGTACGACTGGCCAGGCAATGTCCGAGAACTGCAAAACGTCGTGGAACACGCCGTCATCTTCTCTCAAACCGACACCATCACGCGGAAGGACCTGCCCGCGTATCTGCAAGTCATGGGCGAAAAGGCCAAATTGCTGCATCATCGCGGTGCCCAGGTGGAGCATCCGGACCCGTGGGCGGAGGAAGAGAGGAAACTGCTTGCATACTGGCTCGAAAAATTGGACGGCAACGTCAGTGAGGTGGCGCGGCGGCTCCGCCGTTCGCGATCGACCATCTACCGGAAGATGAAACAATACGGGATCGACAGCGTCCGGTTTCCCCTCATCGATTGAGCCATCCTCCACGACCGAGCACCACCCCTGCGGGGCCCTTCGTCACCGCCGGCCGGCGAGGTCCCGTGATCGACAGCGCCGTGTTCACACCCGTTGGCTCGACCTGCCTCCTCGAGATCGACGATTTACGCGAAGATATCCAGGGGCACTCATGGGTTAGATATCCCATAGGCATCCTGACCGTGTTCGGCGGATCAAAGACCTTTGCAACGGTCAACCGCGGATCTCCACCACTCGACGACAGAGGCGAAATGAATGATGTCGGCCTGCCTGCAGAGATCGAGTTTTATCGCTCTGAGGACTGCACCGGCCGCCGCGCTTCGCTGAAGCACGACGATGTTTTTGTTGGTTTGTGCACGCCTCAACCCGTCCTCCATCAACGGGCTGTTGACGAGCAACCCTCCTGACACCACCACGTTTGGAGCGATGTTATCCGGAAGTTGGGAGAACACAGCATCCACCATCGCGGAAAGGTCTCGAATCGCCTCGTGGACAATCGCCTGTGCGACGTCATCGTCGGGCGCACACTGAAGCACCCACTTGGAAAAGCTGGCGACCAAGCTCACCGGGTGAGGCGAACGGTAGACGTGTGGAATCAAGTCGCTTGGATGCGAAACGCCAAACGCCTCTCGGGCCGCCTCCCACAATTGGGTATACGGACCCCGCCCCTCAGACGCTTGGATGGCTGCCGTCAGCCCGCGCCGCCCGATGGTGAATCCGCTCCCCTCGTCGCCGAGCAAGTAGCCAAATCCCCCAGCGCGGGCGATTCTGCCGTTCTCGTCTTCTCCGACGGCAATCGAGCCGGTTCCCGCAATCAATGCGACACCTGAGCGGCCTTCAGTACCCGCGGAGAGGACCGGAAGAGCGTCGTTCACAACCTCAACCGCTGCAGAGGGAAAGCCGTTGCCAAGCTCCAAGCTCCATTGTTCCCTGTCCTGCAGACGGTCGACGCCCGCAATTCCTGCACAGAGCGCGGCGAGGTCCTTCGGAGAAGCGTGCATTTCGCGCAGTCCCGCTTGGATGAGTTCCAATACCGTCTCGACCGCCCGCGGCCAACCAACCGTGTTGGGATTTGCAGGGGGCCCGATGAGCGTTACACCCTGATCGGAATCGGCGTCCACGATCATCAGCTGCGTCTTCGTCCCGCCACCATCGACGCCCGCATAAAGCCTCACGATGTCCTCCCCCTCACCGCCACGGTACGTCTCGAATCGCCGCGACAACCAGGTTATGAAGCCTAGGACGCAGGCGTTTGGTAATCCTGCGATCTCTGCCATAATGAACGTCATTCGTCAGCAGGATGAACCACAAACGCGAAATCGGATCGAAGGCGACGCTTGTCCCCGTGAACCCGGTGTGCCCGACTGCGGTGGTTGGCCATAAATCGCCCATGTGATCGAAAGTGTCTCCACGACAAACCCATCCAAGCCCGCGCGCCCCGTTCAATCCCCGGGTCTGACAGCGGACGGCCGATAAACGAACGGATTGGGACAGGACATCGCAGCTCGGATCCAACCACGCTTGTATGTATCGCACGACATCCGACAGTCTGCTGAACAGTCCGGCGTGGCCCGAGATACCACCCATCGCCTCGGCATTCTCGTCGTGGACAATGCCCACTTTTGGACCACGGCCATCTTGAACTTCCGTGGCAGCGATTCGGTCATGCCATGAAGCGTCCGGAAGATACGTCGTTTGACACATTCCGATAGGGGAAAATATCCGTCTCCTCACATACTCGTCGATCCGCTGGCCCGTGACCACTCGGACCAATTCTCCAAGCAACATGAACCCGAGGTCGCTGTAGGTCACCCGGCTTCCCGGTTCCGCTTCAAGGGGTTCGTTCAACACGGCAGAAACCACATCAGACGGGGCTTGGCATGTACGGTAGTATGGTCGATGGGCAGGGAGTCCCGAGGCGTGGGTGAGGAGATGGAAGACGGTGACGTGCTCCTTTCTCGGGTCCCCGGTGGCGAAGTCCGGAAAAAACTCAACCAGCGGTTGCGAGAGATGAATCACCCCGTCATCCACGAGGCTGAGAATGCTCGGCAACGTCGCCACAACCTTCGTCAACGATGCCAAGTCAAACAGCGTGTCGACTTCCACGAGCCGAACGACGCCATGGTGGTTCTCCGCGTATCCGATGGCGTCCTGGAGAATCACTTCTTCCCCAACCCCGGCCGCGAACGCGGCGCCAGGGAGCCTGCCGCTCTCCACCTCGCTCCGCACGGTTTGACCGATGAAATCCAATTTGTCGGTGTCAAACTTCATTCCCGTTGCCCTCCGGGTGATTTGCATGGTTCGCTGGGCCCGTATGCGCACCATCCATCTGCGCAAGACCCTCCAAGGCGTTGCGAAGGAAGCCCCCCGATCTCTCCAACAACGCCTCCGCGGAGGCCCTGTCCACCTGCGCGGCGGCCATCAGAATGGCGACCTTGACTTGCCCGTCCGATTTCGCCAGCAGCTCCTCCGCTACCTCGTACGATACACCGGCGGCCAGCATAATGATGCGTTTGGAACGTTCCACCAGCTTTTCGTTCGTGGCTCGGAGATCGACCATGAGGTTTCGATAGACCTTTCCAAGACGTACCATGGTGGCAGTACTGATCATATTGAGGACAAGTTTCTGAGCCGTACCGGCTTTAAGCCTCGTTGAACCCATCACGATTTCGTTGCCCGTCGGCACCTCGATGGGCAAGTCCGCATACTGACTCACAATCGACGGCGTGTTGCAACTGAGCGATATCGTGAACGCTCCGAGCCCGCGCGCATAGGAGATGGCCCCCAGCACGTATGGCGTTCGTCCGCTGGCCGTGATCCCAATCAGCACATCCTTCGGGCAGAACCCTCGTTGCCGGAGATCGTCCTCTGCAAAATCCCAGTGGTCTTCGGCTTCCTCAACCGCTTCGAACATTGCTTTCGATCCGCCCGCGATCACCGCCTGCACCAGGTCGGGCGGGGTGTTGAAGGTAGGCGGGCATTCGGCCGCGTCCAATACGCCCAACCGGCCGCTCGTACCCGCGCCGGCGTAAAAGAGGCGCCCTCCATCCCTCAGTCGCTGGACGACCACCTCCACCGCCCTGGCAATCTGAGGGATCGCCGTTGCCACCATATCCGGTACCGATTTGTCCGCGGCGTTCATGGCGACAAGAATCTCTCTCACAGACCATGTATCCAAATGATCGTACTCGGCGTTTGGCTGTTCTGTGGTCAGCTGGGTCCAAATCGAATCCAATGCCTTCAGCACGTCCTTTCACTTGCATCGGAGGTATCGCCGCTGCATCCAGACATCACGAATAAAGGGATACATCCCTCACTTGTTCATTGAATGCCTCCACTTCAGAAGCGGCCTCTTCCAAATAACGATTTGCCTCCCCGGTCGCGATCCATCGTCGGAGTCGATCCGTACCCGCCAACAGGTCGAACGCGAGCCTGCCGTCCTTGCGTCGTTCCCGGAACGCAAACGATTCCGGGTACATCTCCGCGATCAATTGCATGAGCAAGACCCCCGTGCGCACGGGCTGCAAAGATTCCCTGTCCACCACGTGGAGTTGCACACCCTGACACAGCTCACCGTTGTATTTCTGATAGGTGGGTACAAAGTAGACCGGGCGGGCCACCACACCCGGGAGCTTGAGCGCGTTGAAACGCGCTGCGACCTGATGTCCGTCGATGAACGGGGCCCCGATGAATTCGAACGGATGAGCCGTTCCGCGTCCTTCGCTGATGTTGGTCCCTTCAAACAAACACGTCCCCGGATAAAGCAGGGCCATGTCCAGATTTGTCGTGTTCATGGAAACGGGAATAAAGGGAAATCCCGTGTCCGGGAGCATGTAGCGTCGTTGCCATCCTTCCATCCGGATGACTGTCAAATCACACGATGGGGTTAAGGTCGAATTGTACAGAACGGCGAGTTCTCCCATGGTGAGGCCGTGCCGGTTCGGCAACGGAAAAAAACCAACGAACGACAGATAGCCGGGCTCCTGCAAGTTCCCTTCCCGAACCGCGCCGCCGATCGGATTCGGGCGATCCAGCACCACACACGGTATTCCAACTCCTGCACAAGCCTCCAAGCAGTACGCCATCGTGCTGATGTTTGTGTAGTAGCGCGATCCGATGTCCGGGAGATCGATGACCAGCACATCGACGCCCTCCAACATTTCGGCTGTCGGCTTGTACTGGTGCCCGTACAGGCTGAACGCGACCAATCCCGTGTGCTCGTCGATCTGTGTGAAGATCTCCTCGCCCTCTTTGCCGCAGTTGAGCAGACCATGCTCAGGGCCGAATAACTTCACGACCGTCCATGCGTGATCGTTGACGAGAATGTCCACGGTGCACCGGAAGTTTCGGTCGACCATGGCGTAGTGCGTGACCAGTCCAACGCGTTTCCCGGATAATACATGCCTCTCATCGGTCACTAGGCGTTCAATGCCAAGCCTCACCATGCGATGGCGCACCTCACATCATGACCCTGTGTGTCACGTGAGATAAAATGCAGTACGAGCGCAGTCTTGTCGTCCGGCCGGATGCCGAGGTCGTGTTCCAGAGACACCACGTGTGCAATGTAGGACGCCATTCCGTGCCTTCGGATGAGTCGTGCAGTCCGATCCCAATCCGCTCTCGGGCCGCCATGGTCCGGGTACAACAGGCCATCTGAGACGATGATGAGTTGTTCAAGTCCAACCGGATCGATCACGCCGACCTGCACACCATCCTTCACCTCATCGGTGCCATTGGCGACCGTGTAGCCCCACGGCGTGTTGGCCAGGGTGCGGTTGTACAGGGCGGCCCGCGCAGGATCGGTATAGTCCTCAAGGTCGATCTCCTCTCCTGCCTTCAAGCGCTCCAGCCTATGACGATGCGCCCGCTCCGATATCCCTTCCACCGTGTCCGTCGTGTAGACTTCGTACGATCCGTCGTCTCTCAAGCCGAGGATCATACAGTCCCCCAACTGCGCGAACTCCACCTGCCCCGATTGGACGCCCACAACCGCTGCACACGTGCACCACAGTTTCGTCTTGTCCGCGACATCCACCTGAGCGGCGAGCATCGCTCGGCGTAATTCCCCATTCGCGGTCAGGATTTCACATCTTAGGTTTGCCGGTTGAGTCAGTTCCTCGAAATGTTTGCGAAAGAGATGGGCAGCCAAATATCCACCGGTCCTGCCCTGTACGTCATGCCAGTCCGTGACGGAAGTCGCGCCATCAAACACCCCATAGATACGGGCTACCGGGTTCACGGCAAAAGCATCCTCGTTGAGCGGCTTGGCCCCTTGGAGGCTATACAACTCCACGCGACGGACCTGTACCATCGGATTCATCTCCAAACACGTTCTATGTCCTGGAAGTTGGGGAGTGGAGCCCATCTCCACTCCCCGTTTTCCCAGCGGTCATTTTTTGAAATACCAGGACACCATATCCTGCAGCTTCTTGGCCGTCTGCTCAGGTGTGAGCTCCTTCGCGAGCATCTGCACGATAACTTGTTGCTTCGCACTGTAGATGCCCATCGTCGTGTTCGCTGCGTTGGTGGTCTGGTTGATCGGCGTCGGAGGCGGAATGTCCAGCGGGCTGCGGATCCCGATGGGCGGATTGATCGGGACCGTCTGGTACCACTGGTAAGCCTGAACGGACAGCGGGAACTTGGACGGGATCTCGACGCCGGCGATGGGCGAGATCTCCCCTGCGATGTTGGAGAACGCCTGCCCAAATTCCTTGGTGGCCGTGTACTTGATGATCTCCTCCGCCGCTTTTTGCACCTTCGGGTCCGATATTTTGCTGTTCACCGAAATCGCGCCGTCGTCGTACCATTCAATCTGGGCATGCTGTTTCGACGGATCCACCGGCGGGATGAGGAAGGCCCCAAGATGAAGGTTCGGATTGAACTTCAACATTTTCGGCACGTTAAAAATCCCGTCGAGGACCATCGCTGACTTGCCGAGCGCAAACATCTGATCCGCTTCATCACCGGAAGAACCGACGGCTTTAAAGTTCGGCTCGAAGTAATCGGCCAGCTGCTGGTAGTGGGCCAAGGCGTCGATGTACTCTGGCGAGTCAAGCGTCACCTGTTTCTGAACGAGTTTTTGTGCAAAGTCGTTGCCAAGCAGGGTGGCCGTCACTTCATCAGACGCAAGCGCCAACGTCCATGGCTGAATGCCCATCGCAGCGATTGGAGTCACACCGTTCGACTTGAGCGTCTGACAGATCTTGATGAAATCGTCCCACGTCTTGGGTTCAGACAGGTTGTACTTGGCGAAGATGTCCTTGTTATAGAACACCTCCATCGTCTGAATTGCGAACGGGACGCCATACGTCTTTCCCTGATACTGCGCTTCCGACAGGGCACCCTTGTTGACCTGTGAAAAGTCCACGAGACCATCCAATGGCATCAACATGTTGGCAGCTGCATACTGTTGAACACCCAGGCCAGCCCGCATATACATGAGGTCAGGCCCCTTGCCGCCGTCCATGGCCGTTTGCAGAACCGAGTTATAACTTGTCGGCTGTATCGCGCGGAAATCGATCTTCACGTTGGCCCCGTTCTTATTGAGAGCATCTTGGACTTGCTGCCAAAGCGGGGCATCTTGAGAACGCCACGACCAGATGGTGACCGTCGTCTGCGAGCCCGAATTGGAATTCGAACTGTTGTCTGTGGAGTTTGGATTCCCACCACATCCAGCGAGCATAAAGCCACTCATACAGACGCTCGCGATCGAAGCCATAAGCTTCTTTAGTTTCAACATTCGACTCCCCTCCTGTCTTCTGACGATTTCATGTGGGATCTAACGGATGACCATCCGGTTACAAGTCCCTCACCTCCCGCACCGCCGTCGAACAGGGAGAGCGGTTGCCCCACGGTCTCAAAGCAGCACCCGCACACCATTCCGGTGTTCCATCACCCACAACGGTCGGCGGCCTCAGATTTTTATCGCACCGGCAGTCATGTTTCGAATGAACTGACGGGAGGCGATGACAAAGACGATGATGGTGGGTAACATGACAATCACCAGTGCGGGGAGCAGGAGGTTCCACTGTGTCGCGTACTCCCCGATGAAAGACAGGACCCCGACGGCCACGGTCATGTGTTCAGGATTGGACAGAAGGATGAGAGGGAAGAAGAAGCCGTTCCACGAGTGAATGAAGTTCAACAGCCCAACAGTGGTAAGAGATGGGCGAATCAAGGGCAGAATCACGCGGGTGTATACCTGCCAGTGATTGGCACCATCCAGAAAGGCGGCCTCCTCCAAATCTCTCGGTACGCTGCGAATGAAATTGACCAGCAGAAACACACTGAAGGACAGCCCGCTCGCGGAATAGATCAGAATGACGGAGAGCAGGTGGTCCAACAGATTGAGATGCCTCATCAAAATGAATAGCGGGATGGCAATCATCTGAATGGGCAGCGCAAGCCCTGCCAAGAACGTGAGGTAAATCAACTGGTTGCCGCGAAACTCAAATCTCGCGATGACATACGCCGCTGCCGACGAAAACATGATGATGATGAACACGGACAGCACGGCCACGATGGCCGTATTGACCAAGTACGTGAGCAGGTTGCCCTGCGTCCAGGCCTCGGCGTAATTCGACCAGTGCCACGCCACGGGCGGACCGAACGGATGCTGGGCGATCCCCGCCAAATCTTTGAAAGAGAGAAAGACCAAGTTGAGCAATGGAAGAATGACAATCAACGCGTAGATCACCAGGATGACGTACTGAATCCAAGGCCGCTTTGCCTGCATCCATATCCCTTCTTTTTACAAGTTGACCGCTGCACGCTTCTGCAGAAACACGAGGATCGCTGAAGCCATCATCACGATGATGAAGCCAAGCACGGCCAGCGCTGTGGCCAAACCCACTCCTTGCGCGGTGGTCCCAAATCCCCCGAAGGCGGTCCGGTAGAACAGTGTGCCGAGTACATCCGTCGCGTAATCCGGTCCCGCTTGTGTGCCTTCCATGATGTAGATGTAGTCGAACGTCCCGAATGCGCCAACGAAATTCAATGTCATCACTGAGAGAAATGTTGGCCGAATGATGGGAAACACCACAGAGAAGAAGGTGCGCCACCGCCCGGCGCCATCGACCTTAGCGGCATCAAATAACTCTTCCGGTACGCTGATGAAAGCTGCCAAGAAGATTAAAATCGGGAACCCCATGCCCGCCCACGCACTGATCACCGCGATGGTCGGCAAAGCCAACGCGTGACTGCCCAAGTACGGGATATCCAAGAAGTTCAAGTGTAAGGCCCGGATGATGGTTGGAATCGCTCCAAAGTTCGGTTCCAGGTACATGCTCCACAAATAGGCGATCACGATGGGCGGCACCACCATTGGAATAAAATAGATGACTTGAAACCAACGTGATGGGCGCTCATGAATGGACATCAGCACATAAGCGAGACCCAGACCTGCGATGGTCGTAAGAATCATGGAAAGTACGAAGAAATAGAGATTGTGCACAACCGCGTTCCAAAACTGGGGTGAGAAGTCGCGAGAAAACAGGATGTACGAGAAGTTCTTCAGGCCAATGAAATTTGTCAGGGGGCCCACCCCGTTCCAGTTGTACAGGCTGTATCGAAGACTGGATAAAAAGGGGTAGACAATGAATGTGACATATAGGACAACCGCTGGGCCCAGGAACCCAATCACGACCAGCCGGTTACGCCTGTTCACCCACCACCACTCCCGTCCACAACAACTTGAGCCTGAAAACGGTTGCTCCGTACGTCTAAAATTCGACTCGCTGAAACCCTCTCTCAGTTAAGACGATTGTATTATGGTCGATATGCATTTTCAATCTATATTCGCGTTAGAGTGAAAAAGTTTTTTACACGGTTGCCTCTACCCACAGCACGATGAGAACATATACGTCTCACTTAGCTTGAAACAGACCGTTGGCGAAATCCTTTGTTTCATATACTATGTTTAAAACACGAAAAAAATTATCGAACCACTCGTGCTTGGAAGGGTGCGATACATGACGTACATGCCTGGCGGCGGGCTGGTCCGCCTGCGCGAATTCATTGCTGAGCTGTCAGACTCAGAAGCAAAAATAGGGAATTATATCCTTCAACATCCCGCGGAGTTCGTGAATCTGACGGTCAAGGAGCTGGCGGAACGCAGTGGCGGCAGTCCTGCCGCCGTGGTCCGGTTATGGCGGTCGCTCGGATTCGATAGCTACCAAGACTTCAAACTTCGGGTGGCGAGTGACCTTCAAACAGACATCAACGGGCAATATACGGAACTTCAGTTTGGAAGCTCGTTCGGTGACATTCTACGGTCCGTGGAGGAAAGCAACCAGCAGTCGATTCATAATACGCTCCGGTTGTTAAAGAAGGCAGACGTCCAAGAAGCGGTGTCGGTGCTCCGGAACGCAAAGAGGACATTGACTTTTGGCGTTGGTGCCTCCGCGATCGTGGCTGAAGATTTTGCGCAGAAGCTGCTGCGCATCGGTTTTCCCGTTTACCATGCGAGCGATTTTCACCAGGGGGCAGTCATCGCAACTCAACTCGAACCCGAGGACGTGCTCGTGGCGGTTTCCTACTCTGGAACGACCTCCGAGGTCTATGAGGTCGCGGACATCGCAAGAAGAAACAACGCCCACGTGATCGCCATTACGCGGTTCAGTGACTCACCCCTCAGCCGTCTTGCGACCGTTCGTCTGTACGTGAGTGCCGTGGAACCGAAGGTTCGGGTGGCTGCGACTGCGTCACGCGTGGCGGCGCTCGTCATTGTCGACGCGTTGTTCATCTACCTTGCCAGCCAAGATGAGAAGGTTTACGAGTCCTTGGACGCGACTCGGCGAGTCGTCCAAAGTCACAAACTGGGGTAGTAACTCCCAACAGAGATGTCCTCGCAGTCTGTCTCCGTATCCCTGGATGACATGGTGTGGGAGGGAGGCGCCCAGCCTCCATTCCCACACGCCCTGACGAAACGCGCAGCTTCCCCAGTCGTATCAACAACTCCAAGTTCTTCAACTCATCCGGCACACTACCTGTATGCTGCTCCCAGAATGTTCGATACAGGTTGGCGATTCGACTCTCCCTCTTACCCACTTTTCTGCCGAGACCGGGCAACGTGATCGCAAGGTCGGTGGCAAGAACCCGACACAAAACCGCTCCCAGTCAATCAAGGCCAATTCCCTGTCGTGGCGCAAAGGTCAGGTGGTTGGATTCGGATCACCTGACAGACAGCACATCGGTTCCAACAGAGGCTGTGTCTGATGCTGTACGTCCGCCAATCGTGTTTTCCGCAACTAAAAAATGCAGAAAAACGCGACGTGACGATATACCGCGTTCTGCATAAAAATACAGGATTAGACGGGTGTCGTTGTTGAACTAAAGCCCCCGTTTGTGCAATAGCGAAGCTCTTTGTTCCATTAATAGCTTTTGGATATGAGCTTGATGGTGACGACTATGATCGGCGATGTGCCAAATACCCCAGCGAACAGTTGCACTGTTCCCATTTTCATAGGGAACAGTCTTGGGCAAATCATCATCCGTTAATGTCAAACACACCTCTCTGAACATTTGTTGAATCCTCTCATAGTCGTCTAGAAGTGCGTGCAACGGGATATTCTTCACCATCGGCAGCTTACCGTCTTGATCGTACATTGGACCAAAGGACTTAATGAGTTCTAATGGAAATTCTTTTGATTGCAGGCGATAAACCCAATGCAGGTCAACTACCATCAAATGTCTTAACAATTGTGCGATACTGTTCGACTCACCTAATGGTCCTCTATAATCGATTTCGTCCTGTGTCAAACCGTCTACCATACGCTTCAAACGATCGTAATTGTATTTCACTGCTGCATGAAGTAGTCCGATTACGGGACTCATCTGCGGTTCTGGAGTAAAGTCATACACTTTCAACTAAATACCTCCGTTGCATTTTCGATTGTAGCGGGAACTACTTTCATCTGCTTACTGCGTTTACCTGCCCTTCAGTCCCACAAGGCTTCTGTCGCATAAGCCCCCTTTAGCGGGATGGTTTGACTCCGCCGTGTACAAGTCAAGCCCGTTTGTTACAGACGCACACCATGAGAGGGCTGTCTGGGTCAAACGGTCGCTTATCAAAATGCCCGTAACGGCGAAGCAATGTGAATCCGTTGTAGTGCAACAAAGCCTCCAATTCTTGCGGAAACACATAGCGAAGGTCAATTCGGGTTTGACGGGTGACTGTGACGCCAGAGGAATCGTAAGCGTCAAATAGTCCGCACCTAGCGCCAAGCCTTGGTCTGCGAGATGATTCCCCCAGAACCCAATCATGGAGGGATCATCGTGACGAAAGCGGAGTTGGAAGAGCTTCGTGAGCTTTGGCGCGCCCGCGTGGCCGACTTCCGGGCCAGCGGACAGACGGGCGCCGCATGGTGTGCTGCCCACCAGATCAAGGAGCACCAGCTGTGGTATTGGGTGGGCAAGTTCAAGGCGGAGCAGGTCGAGCCGCAGCCTCGTTTTGTCCCCATTCATGTCCAGGAACCGACCGGAGAGGTGGACAAGCCGCTGTCCGTCCGAGTGGGCCCGGCCATCATCGAGGTCACACCCGGTTACGACACTGAACTGCTGCGCGATGTGGTACGCACGTTGTCCGGCCTATGCTGAACATCGGTACCGGACCGGAACTGCGTGTGTACCTGGCATGCGGCAGCACAGACATGCGCAAATCCATCGACGGCTTGGCAGCCTTGGTTCAGGAGTCTTTCGAGCTGGATCCGTTTTCTCCGTGCATTTTCGTCTTTTGTAGCCGGAAGCGGGACAAGCTGAAAATCCTGTACTGGGAGCACAACGGCTTCTGGCTGTATTACCGACGCCTGGAGCGTGGACGGTTTCAATGGCCTGACACCAGTGCCGGCAAGACTGTCGTCATTGGCCGACGGGAACTGAACTGGCTGCTGGACGGGCTGTCACTCACCCAGCAGAAGGCCCACCCGCAGGTCTCAGCCAAGAGAGTGGTGTGACGGGGAAAATCGCAAAAGATGCCTTTCTAACAAGGGATTTCGGCGGCTGCGTCGAAGTCCTTTTGCATGATGAACACGACGACGGTGACCACCAACCAACCGGAATCCCTGCAGGAACGCTACGAAGCGTTGGAGCGGGAAAACGCGGAGCTGAAAAAGCAGGTGAAGCTGCTGTTGGAAGAGCTTCGCCTGGCCCGCCATCGGCATTTCGGGAAATCCAGCGAACGCACGAAAGAGGACCAGGTTCGATTGGACCTGGTGTTTAACGAGGCCGAGGCGGAGGCGCAACCGGAGGCAGAGGAACCCACTGTCGAGACGGTTACGTATCAACGACGCAAGAAACAGCCTGGCCAGCGGGAGGCCATGCTCGCAGATCTGCCTGTGGAGCGGATTGAATACCGTTTGTCGGAGCAAGAGCGGATCTGCTCGTGCTGCAACGCAGTCATGGACGAGGTGGGCGCTGAGGTCCGTCGTGAGCTCAAGCACATCCCGGCTCAGACGGTGCTGGTCGAACATGTGCAGTATAAATACGCGTGCCGGCCGTGTGACAAGCATGGGACCGAAACACCGATGGTCAAGGCGCAGATGCCCAGGCCCCCGATCCCGGGCAGTCTGGCGTCCGCCTCGATGCTGGCACATGTGATTGACAAGAAGTACGTGGACGGATTGCCACTGTACCGGCAGGAGCAGCAGTTCGCCCGGAAGGGCCTGGCATTGTCGCGGCAGACCTTAGCGAACTGGGTCGTGATAGGCGCGACACGATGGCTTAGCCTGGTGTATGACCGACTGCACGAGGAGATGCTTTCACGAAAGTACCTGCACGCGGACGAGACGACGCTACAGGTGCTGCACGAGCCTGGACGGGCGGCCGAGTCGGAGTCGTACATGTGGCTGTACCGCAGCGGCCGGGATGGGCCCCCCATCGTCCTGTTCGACTACCAGGAGACCCGCTCGAGGGAGCATCCAAGGCGGTTCCTCGGGGGATTCAAGGGTTACCTGCATGTGGATGGGTACAGCGGATACCACGACATCGAGGGTGTCACCTTGGTGGGGTGCTGGGCACACGCGAGGCGCAAGTTCGACGAGGCGCTCACAGCTCTGCCGACAGCCGAACGGAAAAAACCGACAGCGGCCCGGATTGGGCTTGAGTACTGCAACAGGCTGTTCAAGATTGAGCGCGGTTTGAAAGACGAGACACCAGAGGAACGTCGTGCCGAACGGCAGAGGCTGAGCCGGCCGGTGCTTGACGAGTTTTTGGCATGGCTTGAGGAGCAGAGCGGACAGGTGGTGCCCAAGAGTGCTTTGGGCAAGGCGGTTTCGTATTGCCTGAACCAGTGGCCGAAGCTGGTGGTGTTCCTGGAGGACGGCCATCTGGAGTTGGATAACAACCGGAGCGAGCGGTCAATCAAGCCGTTTGTAATTGGTCGCAAGAACTTCCTGTTTGCCAACACCCCACAGGGTGCGAGGGCGAGCGCCATCGCGTACAGCCTGGTGGAGACAGCCAAGGAGAACGGGCTGGACCCGTATCTGTACCTGGAACATCTGTTTGAGTGGCTGCCCAACATCCGAACGGATGACCGTGCAGCGATGGATGAGCTGCTCCCGTGGTCGGACCGCCTGCCGGAACGAATCCGGAGGCGTGGGAAAAAAGGATAGCATGAGAAATCGCCCCGCTGGGTTTCCTGGCGGGGCTGATTGTTGCCGTCCATGACTGTCGCACGACGGTTGGAGAAACGCAAGGTGTGGGGGCTTTGACGCTACTGAGAAAATGGACAAAAAAGAGAATACTCCCTCTTGTGCAGTTCTCGAATGGTTATTTATGTATATTGATTCAGGAGGCTTCCCCAGTGATGACAACTTGTACGCCCAATTGCTTCAGCCGATGCACGTGGCGTCGAATCAACGTTTCTCGATTCTGCCGATCGTAGTAATCAGGTCCCAGGTCTTGATAGGCAACCTTGTGCTTAAGCAGGTGGTATACGATGACCAGCAGGGTGTGCGCCAGAGCGACCGCTGCACGTTTCGTTCCCCGGCGCGCAGCAATCCGGTGATATCGGGCGGAAAGGCGGGTGTTTTTGCCTCGGGCGGCAGCGCGTGCGCATTCGATCATCGTTTCTCGCAACCATCCGTCACCCTTGCGTGTTTTTCCACTGTATCGTTTTCCCGCACTCTCGTGGTTCCCGGGACACAGTCCTGCCCAGGATGCCAGATGCGCTGCGGTCGGAAACCGACTCATATCCGTCCCGACTTCCGCCACAATCATTTCTGCCGCCTTTCGCCCAACCCCCGGAATCCCCTCGAGACGCGCCAGGTCTTCTTCAAAAGGGCGCATCCGCCGCGCTATCTCGGCGCTCACTTCCTCGATTAACTCGTCTAACTCATCAATGTGTTGAAGCTGAATGGCCAGCAGCTTCCGCTGATGAGGACGCACAATGCCTTTGAGCGCCTGCTCAAGCTCCTTCGTCTTGTTCCGCAATCGGCCTTTCGCGAGAGCAGCCATGCTTTGTTCGTCGGTGTTCCCAGCGATGAGTTCTTCCAGCATCGCACGCCCGCTCGCACCGAGCACGTCCGAAGCGACCGATGCCAGCTTGATATTCGCGCCTTCTAGGACTTTTTGGAGTCGGTTCACTTCACTCGCACGCTCGCGAATGAGCGACTTCCGGTAACGAATCAACTCACGCAACTCTCGTTGCTCACGCGAGGGAATGTAGCTGCCCTTCAGAAGTCCATGTTGCAGAAGCTGCGCGATCCACTCCGCATCTTTGACATCGGTCTTACGCCCGGGTACCTGTTTGATGTGCTGTGCGTTCACTACAAGAATTTCAAGCCCCTGGTCCTCTAATAGGTTGTAAATCGGTTTCCAGTACACGCCGGTACTCTCCATCGCCACATGTGTGCAGCCGTGTTGGCGAATCCATTGGCACATCGCTTGGAGATCTTCCGTCATCGTGCCGAATGTGCGAATCTCTTTGCCTTCAGGGGTGAGTACACACGCAACAACCTTCTTCTTGTGCACATCCAGCCCGCAGCAACGTTCATGCACGACTTCCATTCCACGGGCACCTCCATCGAGCGAACAATCGCAACCGCGTGGCGACCGATGATCCGAATTCTACTGTGCGTGCATCCCGTAGGGGAGCGACAAACCGTGGTTCTCGAGGTCGCCGGCTCCGTCTTACGATCGGGCTTTATGCACCACCGTCAAACGAGCTCTGGCGGCTGCTGACGCGATCGTATCGCAATATCTCCTCATTTTCATGCTCCCGTGGCGTCGAAGTTCGACATGGATGTCTTACGAGGAATCCGTCCAGCGGCGATACGTGATACAGTGCTGGATTTGAGTTACCGAATCGTACCTCTCGCTTCCCCACACTGTCACTTCATACCCGCGTTCGTCCGTGAACCGTGACACCTCTTTATCTGCCTCGTCATCAAACAGGTGCATCAAATTTGGATTCCGCGTCTCGAAGGCAAACAAGCCATCTTCGCGCAAGTGCTCGTGCACCCTTTGGAGCATGTCCTCTTGCGACTTTCGGTCCAAGAACGCCTGAAATGCGTTGCCCGTCATGAAGACGAGCCCAAATTGCTTGTCGAGGCGCAGGTGTCTGCAGTCGCCGAGGATCCAGTTCACTCGAACAGCCTTCTCATCCGCTTTTTGCTTTGCCCTCTCAAGCATCTGAGGGGTAATGTCCACCCCTGTGACATCAAATCCGCTTTGAGCAAGCGGGATGGTCACACGACCCGTACCACAGGCAAGCTCCAGAATGGGACCACCCGTTTCACGGGCTAAGCCTTCAAAAAAGGGCAACTCCAATCCTACCTTGCCATACTCAGAGTCGTAGGTGACAGGATCTTGATACTCCTCGAGATTGTCATTTACGTGGATCTGCGTCTCCCCTCTTGTCGGCATGTGACTCCTGTCGACTTGCTGAATTCAACGCCCGCCGCGGCGCACCACGTCGGCCCGTTAGTTGAAGAGCAAGTTTATTGCACTTAAGCCCCCGCCCATTTGTGCAATTACGGAGCATTGGCTGACCGTACTTTATTGGGTGATTTAACTAAACCGAGATCACCTTACGCGCGGCCAAAAATAGCTCCACCGTTTACGTGTAGCACCTGTCCCGTAATGTACTCAGCCTCACGCGACGCCAGAAAGAACACAGTTTCGGCGATATCAGATGGTCTACCCGCTCGTCCCACCACTGTCCGATTTACCAACCGCTGATGTCTCTCTGGGGTCATTCTGTCACCGAAGAATTCTGTATTCTCAACAAATCCGGGTACGACCGCATTGACTGTGATACCTTCTGGTCCCAGTTCAGTTGCCAACGAATAAGTCCACCCCAGAATCCCTGCCTTAGCTGCAGCGTACGAATCACCTGCACCTTGTACGGCTGCAATCGAACTAATGTTTATAATGCGTCCACCTGGTCGCGTTAAACGAGAACGAAGAGCAGAAGTTAGTAACACCGCCGTCAGTACGTTAGTCTTATAATCTTGCATCCACTGATCGGCGATGTCCGAAAGTGTTTCCGCATGTCTGAAATCCACACCACCAGCATTATTGACGAGAACATCAATGTGAGTGATCTTCTTATCGTCCAATGTTATCTTCAACCGCTCCACATCTTCTACGCGGGTCAAATCTGCGGGAATTGCAATGGCACAGGGTGCCTTCGCTATTGAATTGCTAAGTGATTCTACTGTTTGTTCCAAAACCCGCATCCTGCGTCCAATCAAAATAACTTGGTCTCCAGCGGCAGCATGGCGCTCAGCTATAGCTCTACCAATACCAGTTCCGCCTCCCGAAACCACAACGTACCGCATATGTACCACTCCTTAGATTTACGTCAACGAGACCTGCAGTATTAAATGTTGGGAAAGTGAAAATACAAATTAGTACTCCGTGTTTAAGCGAACAGGCAAATCCGATATACCGCGTCTTGCATAATAATGCAGGATCGAACAAGTGTCATTGTTGAACTAACGCCCCCGTTAGTACAAGAAGGAGAGCAGAACTCATCCTCAAATTCGCTCAAATAAATTATTTACCAAGTGCAGGTCCTAGACCCAAGTATGAAGCCGAACTTACATGAAGAACGTTTGCCACAGCAAGCAATGATTTGGCTTACAAAGGTAAGCTGTGTCGTTGACGTTAATAGTTACTTTATTTTTAAAATAATTTTCCCTTTTGCTCTACCTGATTCAGAATACTCGATAGCCTTCTGAGCATCCTCAAATGGAAATACTCGGTCAATAACAGGCTTAATTTTTTCTGACTCAATTAAATCAGTAATGATGCTTAACTGTTCACCACTTGGTTTCATAAATAAATAGGTATATTTAACATTATATTGTTTCTCTAGTTTTGTTATTTTAAGAGTTGCTATCCGAAATAAACTGGTTTTAAAGAAACCTGTACCATACTCTTTTCCAAAACGGGCGTTAGGTAGTCCTGCAATAGAAATAATTTGTCCCCCTGATTTTACTACTCTAAATGATTTTTCCAAAGTCTTTCCACCGATTATATCGAACACTGCATCATAATTTTGTAATATTTTGTCAAACTCTTCATTTCTATAATTTATAATAAGGTCAGCACCTAATTTCTTCACTAGTTGAAACCCAGCTTCACTAGTTGTAGTTGCAACGTAAGCCCCCATAGATTTAGCAAGCTGTATTGCAAAAGTACCAACGCCACCTGAACCAGCATGTATTAACACTTTTTGTCCAACAGATAACCTTAAAATGTCATGTAACGCCTGATAGGAAGTCAGTCCTACTAATGGAATTGATGCAGCTTCTTCAAATGAGAGGTTTTTCGGTTTTAAAGATATTGCATCTTCGTCTATTGCGATATACTCAGCAAAAGTTCCAATTCTGTCCTTAACAGCTCGTCCGTAAATTTCATCTCCAACCTTAAACTTTTTTACCCTTGACCCTACTTGCTTAACCACACCTGAAAAGTCATTACCTAAAATAAGCGGCATATCGTATTTTATGAGCATTCGTAGTTTTCCGTCTCTTATTTTAAAATCGACTGGATTGATGCTTGCTGCAAATATTTCTGCTAGGACATCATTTTCACCAAGTGTAGGTACTGGCATGTCAGCTAGTTTAAGTGGAACTTTCCCATATCGGTCAATAATCATGGCTTTCATAAAGTTTACCTCCTCGTTAATTGAAACTACTCACATGCTCGGTGGCTCAGACCATCGTTCCACAGTGGCCGGTAATCTGTGTGGCTTGTCGTCGGCGACTCTACCAAGTGGAAGAATACAGGAAAAAGAGCGTCTGAATCTGTTCCGGATCGATACACCGTTCGCGAGGATGTGGCTTAGGGATGTCCTGAACGGCAATCCAGTGGGTTCCGTCAAGATGGGCACCTGACCAATGCAAGTCAGAGATCCCAACACCCGCACGTCGCAGGAGGCCGGCGTGGCGTTCGTAGAAGTTCCGTTCTCCTGGAGGCGGAGAAAATTTCACAGTGACAGACCTATTGTCCAATATCAGGCGAGTCGTGCCCACTTTGCCTGTGACACCCGTCAAGGGGTTCATTCGAGTGACGGCTCTAAAATTGTCATGAAGAAAAGTCAGCAATTCTGCGGGGAAAGTCGACTGTATTTGCAATCTTCACTCCTCCGTCATCGGCTTATGACTCTTTCATTGGTGGCATCAGTATGTGCTGCGCAAACTCCTCAGCCATCGGCACACCAGTCTGACGGATACGCTTCGCAGCTTCCTCAAAGTCATACATCGTCTGGCGCAGGTCCACATCAGGTCCAAAGAGCGCCCAGCACGCGCCCCGAGCACGAATCTGCAACCCAACACTCCCCGGATTCACGATACGTTTGCCACACGCCGTACGGTCAAATTGAACATGGGTATGCCCGCAGACAACCAAACCCTCCACAACACCCTCGAGCATCGGACCAAGCTCCGATTCCGGTGTGTCTCGACGAATGGCCTCATTGTCTCTCCTTGGTGAACCATGAACGAACAGCGTTGGCCCCAATCCGTAAATTTCAAGAGACACGCTATCTGGAAGATTTTTGAGAAATGTACGCTGCCCGTCGTCAATCTGATCAGCGCACCACTTGTTGATCTCTGCATCCCATGGATCAAGCCCATTCTCAACGCCGTATCTCTCGGCTACATAACGATCTGTATTGCCTCGGACAAATCGAACGTCCCCCGGTAAGCTCATGAGACGGTGGAGCACACCAACGGGATCGGGCCCCCATGCCACATCACCGCCAACAATAATGCAGTCGACATGTTCTCGTTCAATTTCACCAAGTACCGCTTCGAGCGCTGGTAAGTTTCCGTGGATGTCATAGATGGCTGCCACTTTCCGCATGAGTTGCACCTCTGTATTCACGTTTTCCAATATCCTCGATAATTTTTTACATTATACGAGATCCGGAGCGACAACTCCGTTCATTCCTTGGGGCGCTTCTCCCATGGCTCCCCCGGATACGAACACGAGGAGAAGTTTCCCGGACGCCTGCTGACGACAGAAATCGTGTGTCCTTGCTCAGCCAGCCAAGCCGTGACAAATAGCATGCCTGTGCCTCCGACCACAAGCGTGTGCATCATGCCACTCCTTCGAACCTGCGCGGCCTTCCAAACTGCGCCAACCAGGACACCCCGCACAACATGGACATCGCGCCGATCACCATGCCAACCACCGGAATGCCGAATCTGGCAAGGGCCAATCCCGCAAGTGCGTACGATAACTGCATTACACCGCCATACGTCGAACCGTGCAAAGCAAAGACCCTTCCTTGGACATCGGGACGAATGCTTGTTTGTACCATGTATGTATCCAGCGGGATGATCACCCCGGAACTCACACGCATCAACAAGAGCATCAAGGCACCCCACGTGAAAACGGTAAACTGCGTCAAGGCAATAAAGAAAAGCGCCTGTGTCAAATATGCTACCCCATACCAGATGACGGCTCGCCGATGATTCTTCCCGACAAACTGGTTTACGGCGTACGCCCCCATCAACACGCCGATCCCGTCGATGACGTACAACACACCGATACCGAGCCCACCCATGTGGTAGACCTGCTGACCGAGAACCGGGATTAAGATGTAATATCCACCACCAGCGAGCCCCCAACTGATGCCGATGAGGATGATGGCTCGAGCCACCCGGTTATGAAGCGCCTCCTCAAAACCTGCCTTGAGCGACTGCAAGTACGTTGTGCCGTTTCGCCTTTCGCCACCTGTCTCATCCCAGTGGCATCGCAGGATGTGCCATGCGGACCATACATACGATGCCGCGTTGACGATGAAACACATGATGGGGCCAACCGTCGCCGCAACGATTCCCCCGCACGCTGCACCGATGATTTGGACCAGCCCGCTCGCCTGCGAGTCCAACCCATTCGCCGTCGCCAATTCATCACGGGAAACCATGAGTGGCATCGCCGCGCTGCGCGCCGGTCCAAACAGGGTGCCGGATATCCCTAGAAGCGCTGACACGACATAGAGGATCCAACTCGCATGCAGCCATACAGACAGAGATAGGGCAAACGCCAACACGGCACGAACCAGGTCAGTCGCAACTAAGAATGGTTTCTTGGGAAACCGATCGACAAGGGGTCCGGCAAATGGCCCAAGGATGACAGCAGGCAACGAGCGGCAGAGAAGAACGAACCCCATCGCTGCAGGCGAATCCGTCAGTGTCAGTGTAACTTGCGCAAGTGCGACCTCATTGAACCAATTGCCCAATTGGCTTCCCACCGAGGCCAGCCACAAGTTTCGATAGTTCCGATTGGTACGCAGCAGGTGTATTCCTTGCATGAGGATCCTCTTTCCGACGATGTGCAGCTAACTCAATTCCAGCATAGTGCCGGCGTTCACCAGGCACCATACGTCGTTGGTCGTAATCCCTGGTACGATCCATCCCTAGTTCTCATCAACCTGACGGATCGAATGTAAACCGAGAAGAAAGACGGATATCAGTCTACGATAGCTCTCGTCTGGGTCTATAGAGAGTCCAAAGCCTCCCGCTGCTTCTAGGGATGCAAACCCATGAGCGACGCTGCGGATGCCACGGACAACGTGTATCGCGTCCTCATGAGTAAAATGGAACGGCTCCAGTACAGTCAGTACCGTTTCGACGATGTCTTGGGCTGCTTTCTCTAACTCGCGGTCTTGTGGATCCGGCGCGTGTAAAGTTGCCTCGTACAGGCCGGGTCGTTCCCTGGCAAAAGCGCGATATGCGTGGAACATGGCTTCAATAGCCCGTTCAGACTCTTTACCGATGGCAGCCAACTGGAGTCGCTTGTTTAATTCACGTATGCCGTACAGAGCAAGTTCCCTGCGCAGCCCCGGTAAACCATCGACGTGGTTGTACAGTGAAGGAATGCGTACGCCTAGACGCGATGCCACCGCCGCAAGTGTAACATGTTCAAATCCAATTTCATCGGCTAAGCTGGCCGCGGTGAGAACGACGGACACTCGATCCAATCTTGCCTTGGCGGACATCCTACATCTGCCCCTTCAACTTGCGCTCGGCCATCTGAATGGCGGCATCCATTGCGTCGAGTGGATCGACAAGTATGTTACCGTGTCCCACTGCTAAGTGGGACGGATGCAATTGACGCAAGTGTTTCGCACTGTTTAGAGCGGTAGGCCTGTGCCACGTAGCGAGTGCGGGAAACGGGAAGAGCGGTCGTACCGTACCTGCAACGGCCACTCCCCCCTTTGTCTGGAACGCATCACCCGCGATGAGCGTTCTATCCCTTGCATCGAAGAAGGCAACATGGCCAGGTGTATGTCCCGGGCACGAGATCACCTCGAGGGAACCAATCCGGTCTCCTGCGGTGAGTAGGCGAGTAGGATGTGTCTTGCACGGTTTCACCGAACCGCGTACCCCAACCTGCGGCTCGGCAGGATCAATACTGGTGTCTCCACGAAGCAGTCGAGCATCACGCGCTGAAATCATGACTTCCGCGTCAGGTAACGCTTCGCGCAATGTATCGAGGGCACCGACATGATCCCCGTGGGCGTGTGTGAGTGCGATCCGCTGGATGGGCATGTCGAGCCTCTGAGCTGCCGCGAGGATGGCCTTGGCGCTGGACGGAAGCCCTGTGTCAATCAAAGTCAGACCGTCGTCCTCCCTAACGAGGTAGCAATTCACTGGGAATACACCGGGATAAAACGTCAGTTGAACACAGTTCCCAAAAGAAGTCACTCTCATCGACTTGTTCATCCTCCCTACAAACTCGAGCGTGTACTTGGATCACTTGCCTTTTGCGGTCGTGCCAACACCATCATTGGGCCCACACAACTAATATAGATCCACTTTAAACTAAATGTATTAGTTTGTCACGGTACTCGATTCCGTATTACAATCTCCTGCCGATTGACATCCACAAATTGTCGCTATGGCCTCTGTCCCGTTAAGTCAGGCGTCGGCCAACGAGATTCGTCGATACCGGCTCCCTACCGATTTGCCTGGCCCAAATGGACAACTGGCCCACGTGGTGAATTTCATGCGCAATCACATGGCAAAGAATTTGACCTGCCGTGTCCTTCGGCCCCGAATCTGGTACACTCACCGTGCATTTCCTAACCTTGAAGCCAATCCCCTGCGAGCATTCCGTAGATTACATGGTCAACAAAGCGATCATACAACCATTCGGCTTGCCGGCACACTCCTTCCTCGACGAAGCCGAGACGATCAGGAATCGCTCTGCTTTTGCGGTTCTCAACAGCCGTCCGGATTTCTACCCGATTGAGCTTGTATTCGTGGAAAGCGATATTGACCATCGCCCGACACGCTCTGGTCATAATGCCACGACCTTGAAATTCTTTACCAAGCCAATACCCAATCGCAGTCCGACGGTTGTGCCAGTCGATTTTATGGAAGCCGATGACTCCCACGAGCCGCCCACTGAACCATATCCCTGCGTGCAAGCCGTCATTCGACGAGAACTGATGCAAACTCTGTTGGATGAATGCCTTCGAGTCTTCGACCGTTTTCGTGCCATCCACCCACGGCAACCACTGCCTGAGGAGGTCTCTAGACGTATCAGTCAGCGTAAAGAGTTCCTCGGCGTTTTGTATCGTCAGCAGACTCAAATGGATTCCATCACCGGCGTCGTAAATGAACACTTGAATCCTCCCCTCGCTTGGCGAACCAAAAGCACGAGTCAAGGGTGCCTGAACAACCCCAAAATTGACCCATCATCTCGCATCTGCGGCTCCGAGATACAGACATTCCTCTGTTTATAGCCACCACTTGTGCTGTGGGATCAACTTGACCTGAACATCGTGATGTTCGTTGAACCAATTCTTCATCTGGGTCTTTTTGACTAGGTACTCCGAGGCAGCATGCGACACGCCAATCAAGGACATGCTTGTCGTCCTCACATACTCCATCATCATTTCAAACCGCGTGCGGCCGTAATCATTGTCAATATGGCAATGGATCTCGCCGGTGATGTAGGCTTGTGCTCCCTTGCTCTCCGCTTCTTTCATCCGGTCAACCACGTCTCCGCAACCCGCCACAACGGCCACTGTGCGGATACGGTCATGGTGCTTTCCTTCGAAATCCACGTACGGGATTTGAAAGATCTCTTTGAGGCGATCGCAAAGTTGATCGGTACTCGTCTCCGGTATTTCACATATCGCACCCACCGAGCCATGTTCGTCCGAATAGAAGTCGCCAATTCTCTTCGCACCAAGCGCTTCACACATCGCTGCGGTGGTCCCGATTCGCTCGTTGTAATCCATGGGCAAGTGACACGTATATACCGACAAACGTCGTTCCTTTATGGCATGGAGAAGCTTCGGATCGATGGGGACAAAGCCTCTCCCCCACTGACCTCTCGGGTCACCGCACTCCATGTGAAGCGGATGATGCATGAACAAGAGATCACCGGGCTGCCCGGTTTCAATGAACTGACACAAAACTTGTTCTGTCGGGAACACCGCCAAGAACACGGAGGACACATGGTCATTTCCTTTGATCATTAACCCATTGAACAAACCGCAGAACTTCTCCTCGAAGAACTCTCTCCACGCGAATCCCACCTGCTCGTAAGCTTGCGGGATAAATCGGCTAAACGTAGGATCCTTACCGAGTTTCTCCACAGCGAACAACTCGTTGAGGTCGCTCACGACTTTGCCTAATGGCTCCACGTCCACGCACCTCCGTAGTCACTTCGGAAGCTGCTGTTATCCGCAACTTAAAAATGCAGAAAAACGCGGCGTTCCGGCATACCGCGTTTTACATAACAATGCAGGATTCAACGAGTGTCATTGTTGAACTAACGCCCCCGTTAGTTCAAGGAGAATATACTAATCATTTAATCCCTTTCCATTGAGAATTTGCTGTATACATTTTTCAACCCTTGACTGTCGAGTTTTGGATTGTTTGGGTTCAGAAAAATAAAGAATGTATGCTCTTTGCCGTCCCGGCGTCAATGCTTCAAAAGCAGTTTTCAAGGCAGGGATTTCATCGAATTTATTTTGAAGTTCTTCAGGAATTATGAAGTCTGTATTCTTTTTAAAATTCACTTCCAAACCGGCTTTTTCAACTTCAATGGCTTCATAAATATAGGCTTTCAAGATGGTTTCCATTTCAACTATTTCTTGAACATTGGTGAACCGAATCTGGCGCGCCGCCTGTACATTCTCCGTTTGTTGGATTAGAATCCCATGGGCATCCTGTAACAAGGCACCTTTGAAAAACAGAAGCGCACAATATTCTTTAAATCCATGTATTAAAACTATGTTCTTTTTCTCAAACGTGTAACAAGGATGCATCCACTTAAATTCTTCGGTCAGCTCACAGTCAAGAACGATACTTCTCAACTTCTCATATTCTTCCCTCCACTTTTTAGCTTTACTTAAAAATTCATCAACCTTAGGATTCATTCTACTATTTGTCATCAAGGAACACCCCTCATCAATTTTTCGTTCAGCTGACAGTCAAGCAGACCTGGCTTGGAAAGTTACAGGGAGCTTATGTCGCTATTCTGCCCTTGACTGCCATAAGTGTAACATACAGATTATGCATGAATATGCAAAAATCATGCATACGCGACCACCGCGTTCTTCTGCAAATTGGAACTGCGGAATACATCTGCACGAGACATGACCCAGACACTCGAAAATCGAATCTCACTCCCGTTCATTCCATGTCTGAGGGTTCACGATGACCCGTTCCACCCCTCGTTCGCTGCGCAGTCCTCAGCATCGTTTGAAAAGCTACGCCGTCCCGGACGAACTCAGTTTGATACTGAAATCCAAATCTCCGGTAAAGCTGGATGGCTCGCCGATTGAATGCAGCTACTGTCAGTCGTATGTCAGCGGACGGGTGGCGAGCGGCTACCTTTCGCAGAACGCAGTCCAGAAACGGAGTACCCAATCCACGCCCAGTCAAGTCTGGACGCATGCCAATGCCGAGATCCACCACGTCCTCAACACCATGCAGGTAGGCTCCGAGCGTATGCCCGGCAGGAACCTGAGCCGAACCCCCGGTGCAATAGAAACCGATGATGTCCCCGTCGTTTGATTCGACGACCCAATACGATCCGTTCAACAACTCGTTCACCGATTCGTCGGTACCGCCCATGTTATAGAAGTCATACGGCGGTTCGTAAGTCCAACCAGCGATTTGAATGGCATCCGCTTGGGTCATGGTACGAGTTACGAAATTCATGGACCGATCCTCTCTTAGGGGCAACCCTTTATCGTTCAAACCTGTATGTCCGCTCCACCTTGCTGACCCTAGTTACAAAACCCTCGTACCACTTCTCCCGTCCAAGTTTTTGTGCAATCTGATGCCGGGCATTCTCTTTCCAAAGTCGAATGGCGTCTTCCGTCTCCCAGTAGGAAACTGTGATGCCAAAGCCGTTCGGTTCCCTTACACTCTCAATCCCCAGAAAACCTGGCTGCGTTTTGGCCAACTCAACCATTTCATCCGCCATTTCACCGTATCCGTGATCTCCATCGGTCCGAACGGATGTGAAGATCACGGCGTAGTACGGTGGTTCAGGTGTTCGTGCCAACTCACTCATCGCTTCCAGGCCCTTCTTGTGACCATCTGCAGACGAATCGTTCAACGCCAGGGTACTTCTCGCCTAGAGACTCAACAGAGAAGCCGCAGCGCCTGTAAAACCCCGCAGATTCACGATCCGTTTCGGCATGGAGTTCGGTCAATTTTTCCGAATGTATCACAGTTCGAACAAACTCCCTCCCAAACCCCTTGTGCCGTTCCGACTGTTTGATGGCTATGTGCAACAGTTCGGCCGTCGAATTCTCCATTCTTCGAATGCCGGCTACACCCACAAGAGCACCGTCTAGCAGGAAGCCGAACAGACAAGTGTCCGGCGACGAATACACTTGACTGAGAATATCATCGATTCGTTCTGCCGTCGGGTTAAAGATGGCTGCGGACAAAATCTCCTTTGCGCCTGCCCCTGCTTCTGCGGGATCGATCTGTACCAAACGGACACAGCCTTCGTCAGCCGGATACATCATCAGCCAACAGTCTCGCCATTCCCCCTCATGCAATTCATGCTTCGGCAGCCACCTGAATTTACGGAATCCGGCCTTCTCATAAGACCGGATCGCCCGTGTGTTCCACGCCTGCGGGTCCATGATGACATGATCCGCACCAAGTTTGTTTCTCAAATAGTCCGCCATGGATTTCACCAGTGTTGTACCGACGCCTCTGTTCCAATAATCGGGTTCCCCAATGAATTGGTCCATGCCATATACAACTTTGGTTGGGTCCAAGCCAAGATCAGATTTCTTGGCGTCAGACAGAAGGTAGAACTGAACGTACCCAATTTCCTTTCCATCGCAGTGAAGAATGCAGCCGGTGACGCCACGGTCATCCTTGGAACCGAACACCTGCTTCACTTTCTCTAGGTCGTGCGGGTTATCACGGCCTTCGTAGAACCGGAGAACTCGTGGATCACTGAGCCACTTGGAGAGTAAAGGATAGTCATGCGGCTGGATTCGGCGTGCTCCAAGTGGTCCATTCTCAAATAACATCGTGCCACACCTCAACGTGCTGGGAAACCTGGTTGGAGTTGGGTTTTGCGGGTGGAACTGAAGGCGTTCCGGATTGCGTTGACATCACTGGGTTGACCCGACGATTACAGCCGGGTGCCCAGATATGCGTCGTCGTCGTATCCTCGCGCCTCCCAGTAACCCACCAGAGGCTTGTCGCTGAATTCGATTCGGTTCACCCACTTGATGGACTTGTACCCATACATTTTGGGAACTACAAGCCGGAGGGGAAAGCCTTGTTGTCTGCCCAACAGCTGCCCGTTCAACTCATAAGCCAGCAACACCGTCGGATCGAGCGCTTGAGACAATGACAGAGATTCCGTATACGCGCCATCAAATGAATAGAAGTGTACAGAGCCAACCTGGGGGAGTGGCTTCACCCGGCTGACGAGCGAACTCAAATGCACACCCTTCCATCTGACGTTCGGCACGCTCCACCCTGTCACACAATGAAAGTCCGCTTCCTCCGTATACGGTTCCAGGCCCATCAAGTCGCTCCACGTCAAGGTGGTCGGATGGTTCACCAAACCATCGACGGTGAGCCGGTAGGTGGATAGGTCCGCACTCGGATAGCCGTCCGTCACGGTGTAGTAAGCAGCGAAACCGGTCGCTCTGCCGCCGGTGCTTTCGTCATCGTTCTTGGAAGTGAACGAACGGGTCAGCCATCCGACCGGATCGATCACCGTTAACACGACCGCGCCGAGAATCCCGGCGCCCAACCACTGCAAAAACATTCTGCGCGTTGGATCCACGCGCGCATTCAAACCGTCACTTGCGGGTCGATATCCAATGGCTTTGTACGCAGCGTGTACAAGGAGCCACGCCAAGAGTGCATACGACATCCACCCGTGCCAACGGAACGCCAAGCTGCGCCACGTGGTCGGAAACCAAGTGACTTGCCAAATGAAGATACCGGTGATCACAATCACGGTCCCGAACACCAGTGGAAACAGCCAGTCCAGGCGACGGATCAATTTCCCGGCGGGCAATCGCGCCGCCAGCGGGATCAACAACGTTGCGCCGAACACCAAGCCGAGTGCGATATGAACGTAATAGATGACAGGCAAAGACGTAATCAGCGCTGCGTGCACCGCTGGCAAATACAGCGCCACACCGGTCAACAGGAGCAGCACAAAAGAGACGATGGTATAGTAATGGAGCCGAACCATCCACTTCGGCCACTTTCCGTGTTCAAACCAACGCTTCACTACACCGTCATCCCCCGCGTTGATCGTCCGGCGACGCCCAATCTTTACATCAAAGATTTTTCCCCGGGCCCACATGAACAGCCAGCCTGTCTTGGTAGGTCCCGTCATCCCTTAGCCCAAGGGTATGACAATTCATTCGATGCATGCAATAAAAGAAAGATCGCAACCCACCCCGAGCGAGTCTTTGGCATCCTCATACTTGCCCTGGCGCCAGAGGCATTGACCCGTAATCCAAGGGAAGGTGGGGGAGGTACTGGACGCGGTGGACGGGAGGCGTGACTACTCCCCCTCTTCCCCAACCAGTACCCAGATGCGTTTGAGCGGAAGTTCCGCCTGGAGTGCCTCAGGCAGCTTCTCGTAAGTCGAAAGAACTGCTTTCACCAAGTCGTCGGCATCCCACAGCCGGAGCTCGAAAAACTGACGGGAAGCCTCTCGGGTCACCGTGCTCTTATAACCGCCCCAAGCGACAATCAGACCATGATCGGCCCCGAAGTTCCGAATGACGCCCTGTAGTTCCCGGACAACCTTCACGTCCACCGGGCTGTCGCCGGACTTCACCTGGACCACGATCCTCGGGTGATCGAAACCCATTGGCCCTTGCCCCGCGATGATGTCCACGCCTCCGTCGGGTCCCTCGGGGGATATCATCACCCGATAGCCTTGCGCCTCCAACACCGCACCGACGAGTCGTGCGAGACCGTGGCCCTTGAAACGGCGGGTAATGTAATCCCGGATTTGGTCCAAGGCGTATTGCTCCAAGTCCGGTGGCGCCATCCATTCGCCGGAGTCGGTATCCTCTCCCCGCTGTACAGTCTGCGTGGACACCACGTTCCCATGGAGCAATGCCCGAATGCGCTCTTCCGCGTTGTTTCTCTGTATGCGGCACACGGTCATGAATGCGCCAAGGGAATACAGCAGGTCTTGATCGAACGCAGTCCGAGGCAACTCCTTCATCCATCGAACCGGGCGCACATGCCTCGCCTCTAAGGGAAGATCCGTGCGGTACTGATACGGCCCGATCACCTCACCCATAGCAATGGCGGAACGCGTCTTGAGAGGAAGCACCACCACGTCGCCGGGCTGGATGACGCTGATAAAGGGCCAGATCTGACCGGCCCAGTTGACGAGCGTGTTGCGCTTTTCCCCCGGGTATGTCTGTTCCAGCAGTGTGTAGAGTTGGTCGCGACTTTGGACATCCATCAGGTTCGGGAGCTCACTCCATCCGATGACCGCCAGCCCGTTGTCCAACGCAAAGCTTTCCCATTCGCCGCCCCGGCCAGCGCGCACCAACCAAACCGCCACGCCACCATCTCCTTTGGCCTCTTGGAAAAGTCCTCGACACCCCAAGACATCACTCCAACTCGTCCCCCGCCAGGTCCACCTCCACCCGGTGTCCCTGTACCATACGGAAAAACCGGGGCTCCCCGTCGGGGGTCTCGCTGTAGAAATCCGCCAGCCCAAACGCGTCCATGACGCGCACCATCGTGCGGCCGGCGGCCTGCTCCTCCTGTGCCCATTGGTCGGCCCAATCCCCAGGAATGACGCGGGTCTCCGGAGAACCGTCGGGCTCGAGCCGTGCTTGGAGCAATCGCCGCAGCGGGCGCAGCTGCACGCTGCGCTCCCGCTCCACTTCAGCCAAGCGCTCCTCCCGGCGCTTCTCGATGTCCGCCAGTTGCGCCTGGGCTTGGTGGACGAGGATGTTATTGCGGCTGTCGACGTTGAGCCGCTGCGCTTCGGTGAGACGTCTGGCCACCTCGTCGTATTGCGCGTCAAACGCGCGGCGGAGAAACTCCGCCTTCTTGGCCAACGCATGCTCCCGCGACATGCGCAGCTCGTACACCCGCCGCTGTGCCTCGCGGACCGCGTGCGCCATGAGCGGAGCGTTCCAGCCATCCAGGGCATGGACCTGCTTCCACGTGCACTGCCAGATCCACAGCGGATCCAAAAACAGCGTCCGCCCGTCGGCGCGCCGTGCGATGGTGACCCACTCGCGCCCCAATTCACGGCCCGTGCCGTCCACCACGCTCATCTCGTACAGCTCCACGTCCAACGGCTCTGGAGTCGGATACGTCACGCGTACAGGCCCCACAGACAGCCGGGCCGCGTCCTCCGATGCGAGCGCCATGGCCAAGCGGCACACCGGGTGTTCCACGTCGAAGGTGTCCCCGCCAGATGCCAGTTCCGCGCGTATCGCGTGGGAGAAGTCCAGCGGTTCGCCCGAGGGATCGCCCAGGCGTCCACGGATCCGGTCGCGCACGGACTTGGGCACGCGCTCGACCCGAAAACCGTAGTCCGTCGGGGTCACCGCGACCCGGTGCGCCACCAGCACCGACTTGGCGAAGGACAACACGTGCACCGGCGGGATCCGCCGCAGGGACAAAAGATGTTGATCCCGCCGCATCCCCGGCAGATCAATCACATCGCGCTCCAGCCGCTCTTGGCGCGCGATTTCCACCAGGCGCTCGTGTTCGCTGGACAAGGTGGCCTCCATATCGGTGAGCACCTCGTCCAGGCGACGGCGCCCCAGAATGCACTCCTGGAGGATGTCCGCCAGGCTCCCCATGCGCTCCTCGAGGCGATCGCCGAGGAAGTCGTAGACCAAGTCACGCCCCAGGTCCTCGCGCATCTGCTCCATCTTTTTCAACAGCGCCAGCAATACGCTTCCCTCGCGGGTATTCTTGGCCACCAGGTTGAAGACGAACACCTCGTTCCGCTGGCCAATGCGGTGAATGCGGCCCATCCGTTGCTCCAGCTTGTTCGGATTCCACGGAATGTCGTAATTCACCATCTGGTTGCAGAACTGCAGGTTGATAGATTCGCCGCCGGCGTCCGTCGCAATCATGACGGAACAGCGCTCGCGAAACATATCCACCTGCCGCTGCCTTTCCTCCATGGTGAGCGATCCGGTGATGACCGCAATCCCGTCCACCCGCGGTTGCAACCGCTCCTGCAGATGGCGCAGGGTGTCGGTGAACTCGGTGAAGATGAGGATCTTCTCCCCCTTGGCCAGCAGGCCGTCCGGTCCAAAGAGGGTGCGCTCCAGCTCCTGGAGCTTGCGCTCGTCCGCGCCGCCGCGCAGCCCGGCCGCCTGATGGATGAGGCGTTCGAGCTCCGAAATCTCAAGGCGCAGTTCCTCCGGATCGACGGCCTCGGTCTCGGACTCCACCTGTGCCTCCAAGGACTCTTCCTCGAAAGCCGCCATCTCGTCCAGGTCCTCCGGCACCTCTTCCCCCGCGGCGGTCTCCAGTGCGTTCGCATCTGCCTCGAGTTTCGCCAACAGTTCCATGAGTCGATCCCGCCGCCGCACCAACGACTGGTGGATGGCCTCGACAGACGAGCTCAGCCGCCGCTGCAGGACCATCATGGCGAAGGCGGCCCGGGTCTGCTTGCGGACCATGGCGCGGTTGAAGTGATGGCGGACATACTCCGTCACCGCCTCGTAGAGGTCGAGCTCCTCCCGGGAGAGATCGAACTCGAGGGTCTTGGATGTCCGGGGCGGAAACAGCGGGCTGCCGTCAAACCGCACCATGTTCTCCTTCAGCCGGCGGATGACGTACGGATTGGCCTTGTCGCGCAGAATAGCCTGGTCCTGTCCCTTGTCGGCACGGCGGAAGACGTCCGCGTCCACCAACGCCAGCAGGTGGCGGTAGTTCTCGCTGTCGCCCTTATGGGGCGTGGCGGTCAACAGCAGCCGGTGCGGAGCCCTTCGGCACACCACCTCGCCCAGCTGATACAGCCGCGTCCGGCGGACCTTGCGCTTCTTCACCCCTTCCGTGTAGGCCGCCATCTTGTGCGCCTCGTCGATGATGACGAGATCGAAGTCGGCCTCGGCCACCAGCGCCTTGATCTCGTCGCGCGCCGCGAAATACAGCGAAGCAAGAGCCCGGGGCGTCTCCATGAAGGGGTTGCGGCCACCCAACTCCTTCACGACCGAGCGGCCGACGATGCGAAAGTCGAGCCCAAACTTTTGCTGCAGCTCGTCCTGCCATTGCGTCAGGACCAGCGGCGGCACCAGGATCAGGACCCGGTCCGCGCTGCCCCTGGCCTGCAGCTCGCGGATGAGCATCCCCGCCATGATGGTCTTGCCGGCACCGGGGTCGTCCGCCAGCAGGAAGCGCACCTGAGGAGCCTGCAGCATCCGGTTGTACACGGCATCAATCTGGTGGGGCAACGGCAGGATGCGCTGGTTCCCGAGCGCCCGCGTCCTGGAGAACTGCCGTTCACACTCCAGTGCCAGATACTGCAGCGCCCGGCCGATGGCCTCGCCGTCCAGCGAGGAGGATTCCGCGGCGCCGATGCGATCGACAAACTCCAGTTGGTACGCCTCGAGCAGGTGCTCGTAGTAACGGCGGCTCACCCGGCCGAGCGCCTCCACCAGCACCAGCGAGGTGTCGGGCACGGGTTCGCACCGCTTGATCTCGACAATCTCCGGCCAGTGCGCGCCGCGCACCAGGTCCCCTTCCTTCAGCACGCCGGTCCCCCCTTGTCTCTTCGCCCTCACTTGATAGGCGCCAACACGTCGGCCAGCTTGCCGTGGTTCACCACGACGCCATCGTCCAAATCCAATTCGATCCGGTCGTTCGCCAACGCGGCCAACTTCTGGTCATACGCCGCCAACTCCTCCCGGCGCTCCTCCAACTCCCGGATGCGTTTCCTGGCCGCCGTTCTCTCTGCGGCGCTCAGCATCCCGCTCTCCATCTGCCGCTGGAGCACATCCGCCTCCTGCGTGTACTGCCGCTGCAGCACCTGCACGTACTGCAACCGCACCCGAGCCAGCGTCTCCTGGTCGTACCGATGCAGGTACATCAGGGCGCGAAACGCCTTCTTGCTGCCGGAGTCAAACAACCAGTAGATGGGCCGCTTGCGGTATACCTTCACGTGATCTTTGTAGAACTCGTCCGTCAGGTACCGCCGCACCCGCGCCGCGGGCGTCTCGTTGGTGCGCATGCCGCCCAAGGACTCCGCCAGCCAAGCCAGGTTGTCCGCCACGGAGTCCGAACCGAACAGCGCCGTCAGGAACGCCTCCAGTCGGCGGATCACGTCGTCCTCGAAATACTCCTGGTCGGTCAGCGGCACGATGCCGTCCCGGTCGGGCACGAAGCGCTCATAACGGGACGGATCCCACTGGCCTCCGGCGTACGCCAACCCGGGATGGTCCAGCGAATACCGGCCCATGGCGCAGCCGATGAAGTAGGACAGGAAGGATTTCGCCTCCCGCTCCCGGTCGGCCCGCCGGATGGTGATGTCCTCGTCCTCGACGGGTCTGGCCTCCAGTCCGTAGATGTCGGCGAAGAGCTGATTGATGGCCGTCTCATTCTGCTTGAGTTTCTGGAAGCGAGACTCCGCCAAATCCTCCCACTGGGCGAACGCCTGCTCCAGATTGGCCGCCCCCGCCCGCAACAACGGGTGCACGGTGAAGTTCCACGAGATCTCGAAGTCGTCCCAGTCGTCCTTGCTGATCCGGATGCACTCCTGCACCAACCGGTCGATCTCCGGCTTGCGCGCTTCGTCGATGATGATGGGCAGGGAGGCGATGTTGCCGACTTGTAATGATATTGTCGGATTCAGTAATGAAACAAAGTCCTCGCATAATGAGCTGCAAAGGAATCCACACAGGTACCACGTCAGTGTAGATGGCGGAAATACACAACTGCCTTTGTGGTCCGAAATGAATCCGACAGGCGAGTACCGAACGCCAAATTTGGCTGAGCTGATGTCCAAGTAATGCCCTCGCGGAAGTAATACTTCTCGTTTTTTACGACGTATTCATAGTTCCCATTCAGGTACGGATACCGGTTTATTACATTCTCCTTTATCTCCGCCCCGTCATTCTCCCAATTCACCACGAAGTCCTGGTTTCCGTACCACTTTCGAAACCCTCCGCCTTTATTCAGGGGAAACCACTTCAGCCCGCTCCGCATCGCCTCTTCCCGCGATCGCATGCCAAACCCGATGCGGTGCACATTGACCTCGTGCCACAGGCGAAGGAAGCGGTTGTTGTCCGCAGTAGCCAGTCCCTGCCGTGGCTGAGCAACATCTCCGAGCTTCGGGTGGTCGCGAAAGACCTCCCGCACCCGGTCTGTGGCCCAGTACGCAATGGGGGCGCCGGGGAGGTCGAGGAACGTCGTCTGATCGGAAGTGTAGCGGAACGGTACGCGGGGATTTCGTGCCGCTTCCCGGACCTTCAACGGCTGAACCTCAGATCCGCGGAAATCGGCCAACCGCACGTATTCACCCACCCGCATGTCCGTCTGGTTTTGAATGACGAAGGTGCAGATGGGAACGGTGGCCTCCTCGAACGCCGAGTATTCCAACTGTACCAAGCTCGTAATCGTCTGCTTTGTAATGATATACTTCCGCAGCTTCTCGTGGGTGCTGATGAACATCCATGTGAAGGGCGTCATCAACGCGGCATACCCGCCGCTCTTCGTGAACTGCGTACAGCGGTAAATGAACGCCGAATACAAGTCGGCCTTGTAATCCTTGTAGTTCTCCTGCATGAACGCCTTGAGCTCTGGACAGTATTTGTTGTGATACGGGGGATTGGTGACCACCATGTCGTACTTCAGCGAAAGCCAGAATGCTTGACGAAGCACGGGCAAAACACCTGCACGGAGTTCTTCCAGCAGCAGGCGCTCGTACAGATCGCTTGGCTCCGACTCAAGCAACCCTGTGAGTCGCTCCAGCAAGGACGCGACATCCGCGCTGGGCACAATCAAGGATCCGTACAGTTTCGCGTTCTTAAAGTCGTGTAGGACGCTTTTAAGAACGCCGCGATCCTCCGATTGACGACACAGCAAGGCGAGAGCATCGTCACTGACATCCCTGGGGTTACGGAAGTCCTGGATATTCGGTTGAATGTCGCGAGAGAACAACCGCCTGTCTTTTTCTCTCGCCTTCATCATCAACGCAAATCCTGCCAACTGCGCGGCACGCTCGTCGATATCCAACCCGTATAGATTGTTCTTGAGGATAATCGTCGGAATCTCACTGCTAGGGTAACCCTGCGATTCGTACATCCTGTACAGGAGATCGAACGCGTACACCAAGATGTGTCCAGAGCCGCAAGCGGGATCGAAGATTCGAATCTCCTCAAGCGTAAGGCTATGCCCGCCCCTTCGGCCATCACCGGAAGGAGCTAAATAGAATTCCCAGTCGTCCAGGAGGGACGTGTCGCCTCCCGTCTCTATCCACATGCGCCCGAGCGAGTTCTGGACCATGTACTTGACAATCCAATCTGGCGTGAAAAGCTGCGTGGCGGCGGGCAGATCCTCCGCTTTCACGAACCCTTTGTTCATGCCGACAATCTCGTCTTTTTTCTCCGACACATAGTACTGGTACATCCACCCGATGATCTCCACGTCGGCGAAGTCTTCCTCCGCCACGCCGCGGACCAGCTTTTGGATCACCGAGTCTGTGTGCAGCAGCCGAGTGGGCAGCAGCAGCTCCGTGTAGTCGGCGATGGGCTCAAACAAAAACGGCATGATGCGGTGCAGCTCCTCGCACTGCATCAGGAACAGGTGCCGGAAGGCCTTCTCACGGTCGCCGTCGCGCAAGGCCTGTTCGACGAACGGCACGTCCACCGGAAACGTCAGTTCGCGGTAGCGCGAAAGGACCTCCGGATCGCGGCCGCCCGGCCGGTCGCTCGAGAGGATGCGCACGTGGGAGGGCAGGTAGTCGTGGACCTCCATGTACCGGATGGCGATAATGCGGTTGAACCATGTGTAAGCCACTTCCTCCACCAGGCGCTGGAACCCTTTGCGCTTCCACTCGGCGCACAGGCGCTCGTACGCGGATTGGTACGCCTTCGGGTACCGCACCCCGCCGATGACCACGTAGTCCTCGCCCGCCTCCGCCGCTGCGCACTGGGTTTCAGTGACCCCTAGTTCCTTGGCGCGCAGGCCCACCTGCTCGATGAGATCCCGCCGGGCCTCGGTGGCAAAGTTGCGAATGGCCGACTTGTCCATGGGTGTCCTCCTTCGTTTGCATGCGCCTTTCACACATGAATGACTGCGATGTGCTCGTCCAGCCGGGCATCCCCATTCGAGTAATCCAGACTCTGTCTGTCACTCACTTAATGGGCGCCAACACGTCGGCCAGCTTGCCGTGGTTCACCACGACGCCATCGTCCAAATCCAGTTCGATCCGGTCGTTCGCCAACGCGGCCAGCTTCTGGTCATACGCCGCCAACTCCTCCCGGCGCTCCTCCAACTCCCGGATGCGCTTCCTGGCCGCCGTTCTCTCTGCGGCGCTCAGCATTCCGCTCTCCATCTGCCGCTGGAGCACGTCCGCCTCCTGCGTGTACTGCCGCTGCAGCACCTGCACGTACTGCAACCGCACCCGAGCCAGCGTCTCCTGGTCGTACCGATGCAGGTACATCAGCGCCCGAAACGCCTTCTTGCTGCCGGAGTCGAACAGCCAGTAGATGGGCCGCTTGCGGTAAACCTTCACGTGGTCCTTGTAGAATTCGTCCGTCAGGTACCGCCGCACCCGCGCCGCGGGCGTCTCGTTGGTGCGCATGCCACCCAAAGACTCCGCCAGCCAAGCCAGGTTGTCCGCCACGGAGTCCGCACCGAACAGCGCCGTCAGGAACGCCTCCAGCCGGCGGATCACGTCGTCATCGAAATACTCCTGGTCGGTCAGCGGCACGATGCCGTCCCGGTCGGGCACGAACCGCTCATAACGGGACGGATCCCACTTGCCTCCGGCGTAGGCCAGCCCGGGATGGTCCAGCGAATACCGGCCCATGGCGCAGCCGATGAAGTAGGACAGGAAGGATTTTGCCTCCCGCTCCCGGTCGGCCCGCCGGATGGTGATGTCCTCGTCCTGGACGGGTCTGGCCTCCAATCCGTAGATGTCGGCGAAGAGCTGATTGATGGCCGTCTCGTTCTGCTTGAGTTTCTGGAACCGGGACTCCGCCAAATCCTCCCACCGGGCGAACGCCTGCTCCAGATTGGCCGCCCCCGCCCGCACCAACGGGTGCACGGTGAAGTTCCACGAGGTCTCGAAGTCGTCCCAGTCGTCCTTGCTGATCTGGATGCACTCCTGCACCAGCCGGTCGATCTCCGGCTTGCGTGCCTCGTCGATGATGATGGGTGCGGAAGCAACATCACCGACCAGAATGTTAAACGTGGGATTTACCGTTCTCAGTAGCTGTATGGAAATCGAGCTGCACAGAAACCCTAGAAGATAAAACTGATGTGCCTTTTTCGCAAACACACTGTTTCCAGCCTGATCAAAGACGAAGCCCACTGGCGAGAACCGCGCTGCCACATTGGCCGAGGTAACGGACGTCCACGTGATGCCTTCGCGGAAGTAATACTCCATGTTTTGCGGCCTGGACCTTACGCGCCCCTCTTCATCGGTAAAGGTTCGAATTTCCTCGCCGTCGTTCTCCCAGTTCACCACATAATCCTGGTTTCCGTACCACTTGCGAAATTCCCCACCCTTATTGTACGGAAACCACTTCAACCCGCTCTGTCGGGCCTGTTGGCGGGACTGAAGACCGAATCCGATCTTACACACATCCACTTCGTTCCATAGACGTATGAATCTCTCGTTGTCTGCAGTTGCCAGACCGCGCTTCGGCTCAGCAATCTCCCCCAGTTTCGGATAGTCGCGAAAGATCTCCCGTACCCGATCTGTGGCCCAGTACGCAATGGGGGCGCCGGGGAGTTCGAGGAACTTACGCTGATCGGCACGAAACAACTGGTCACGTCTCAGCAGCGTCTGAGCCTTTTCTTCAGAGCCACCAGCTTCGGCGAGTCGGAAGTACACACCCGTCCAACCTGGGATGTCCCCCTTCACGATGACGAACGTGGTGGTTTGTACGACTTCACCGCCAATGTCTTCAAACGCATGAGGCCCCAGATGCGCCATCGAGTGGATGATACACTCGTCGATCAACCGATGGCGCCACTGTTCATAGCTCTTGATGAACATCCAAGACTGTTGGTTGACCGTTGCGCAAAACCCCCGCGGACACGTCAAGTCGATGCACCGTTCCATGAACGCCGCGAACAGGTCGCTCTTGGTGTGCGGATACGCCTGCCGCAGAAACTCTCTCAAGGTGTCGTTCATGTTTTGCGAACCCATGTACGGCGGATTGGTCACCACCACGCTGTAGGTCCCGGTCAGCAACTCGTACGCGTTCAACAGCTGCTCCAGCCAGGTGATTTCGTCCTCCCGCAACCGATGCAGCAACTGCGTCTCTTCCCGTAGCTGCTGCAGCCGCTCCCGGATCCAATCTACCTGCAACGCCGGGGGCTGAATGAGCGACCCGCGGTTCTTCGCATCCGCAAACGCGTCGATCAACACCTGAAGCGTCTTCGCCCGGCCTTCGTCCCCATCGGCCACAACCCGCACCACGGACGTCACGTCGGCGCCCTCCACAGACGGGATGCTGTACACGCGAATTCGCGGCGGGCGCTGGAAGACGCGCCGGTTCGTCGCCCGCGCTTTCATCATGAGCGCGAAGGCCGCCAGTTGGGCGGCGCGATCGTCTATCTCCAACCCGTACAGGTTGTGCTCCAAGATGCGATACGGAATGTCCTGGGCGCTGTAACCTGCCTCCTCATACCGTTCGTACAGCAGGTCATACGCATACACGAGGATGTGGCCGGAACCGCACGCGGGATCGAGGACCCGGATTTCTTCCGGCTCGCGCACGCGCAGTTTCCTCTCTTCCCACAAGCGCTGGGCCTCTTCGGTCTGCGGCGCGGGATCGATGTAATACCTCCACGTCTCCGGGACCTCGTTGTCCACGGACAGGCCGGAGTCCATCCACAGCCGCCCCACGGAGTTCTGCACCATGTACTGCACGATCCATTCCGGCGTGAACAGCTGCGTCGCGGGCGGGATGTCCTCCGGCGCAGCTTTACGTCCGTTTTTGAACCCAGCAAACACCTCGTCCTTGCGTTCCGACACATAGTACTGGTACATCCACCCGATGATCTCCACATCGGCGAAGTCTTCCTCCGCCACGCCGCGGACCAGCTTCTGGATCACCGAGTCGGTGTGCAGCAGCCGAGTGGGCAGCAGCAGCTCGGTGTAATCGGCGATGGGCTCAAACAAAAACGGCATGATGCGGTGCAGCTCCTCGCACTGCATCAGGAACAGGTGCCGGAAGGCCACCTCGCGATCGCCGTTGCGCAAGGCCTGTTCGACGAACGGCACATCCACCGAAAACGTCAGTTCACGGTAGCGCGACAGGACCTCCGGATCGCGGCCACCCGGCCGGTCGCTCGAGAGGATGCGCACGTGGGAGGGCAGGTAGTCGTGGACCTCCATGTACCGAATGGCGATAATGCGGTTGAACCACGTGTACGCCACTTCCTCCACCAGGCGCTGGAACCCTTTGCGCTTCCACTCGGCGCACAGGCGCTCGTACGCGGATTGGTACGCCTTCGGGTACCGCACCCCGCCGATGACCACGTAGTCCTCGCCCGCCTCCGCCGCTGCGCACTGGGTTTCAGTGACCCCCAGTTCCTTTGCGCGCAGGCCCACCTGCTCGATGAGATCCCGCCGGGCCTCGGTGGCAAAGTTGCGAATGGCCGACTTGTCCATGGGTGTCCTCCTTCAGGCTGCGCCTCCCGGACGCCCCGGGTGGCTTATATCCAAGAAGCGATGCGAAGTTCGATGTCGTATTCGCGGTACAACTGGGTCTCCGGCCCGGAGACGTCCTCCAGGCGCAAGACCGCCATGGCGCCCAGCGGATAGTCTCTTTCAAACAGCTGTAAAGGCACCCGGACCTCACGATCTGCCGGTCCGCCCTGCAGGTGGAAGCTCCGCGTCACTTCATTCGAGATGCGCTGGCCGTCCAGATACAGCCCGATGCGGAGATGGCGCGGCTGGCGGTCTTCGCCGAGCTTCTGCTCCTGGAACAGGATGGCGGTGAATTCATAGGTGGTCACCACTCGGCTCCGGTTGACCAACGACACATCCACCAATGGCAGCTGGCGGCCGGCCTGGCTGCGGGTCTGGTGGCAGACCACCACCGGGACGATGGCCTCCTGCGGCAGAGCGCCTCCGTGGACAAACCGGAGCCCCCCGTGGCCCGTGAATCGGTGGATATGGGCGGCCACCACCGCCTCCACGTCCAGCCCGAGATAGCTCAATGACACCGGAATGCTGCCGGGCGGTGTGGAGAGACGGCGCCCCAGCGCGAAACGGCGGTTTCCGTCGTACACCTGGCCCGTCACCCGGTCCGGCTTTGCCCAAGCCTCCACCGACGTCGTTTGATACAGGAACCCGTGATCCGCCGTCACGATCACGCGCACAGCCCGGTACGAACGTACCAGTTTGCGCACGGCCGCCTCCAGTTCATCGATGGCCTGGTCGACCGCGGCAAACGCCCGCGACTCCGACCTCGCCTGGTCGCCGATCGCGTCGATGGCGTCGTGGTAGAAGTAGATCAACCGCTTGCCGCGGATGCGCTCCTCCCCCTCCTGCACCGGCAGGCTTTCGAAATCGGACCATCGCAGGGCCAAGGCACCGTCTGCGTGCGCCGACAGGATGCCGCCCCGCGCCTCCAGCGAATCCGTCGGCAAGCCGTCGCGGAGCACCGCCCCCGAATCCTCGATGGACAAGGTCCTCCCTGGCAACAGACTCGCCATGCCGAGGCGGGTGTAGGTCGGCAGCGAAGCCTGCATGGCTTCCAGGTGAACCTCGCCCGGCATCCGGCGTTTCAGTCGATCCGCGAGCTCCGCGCCCGCCTCATACCGCAACGCGTCGGAGATGATCACGAACACCCGCTCGCGGGCGAGATGGTTCGCCACGTACTGGGTGAAGAAATGCCGCTGCTGCTTTACCTCGGCGATGGGCCACGAGGCGGCCCATCCGTCTCGAAGCAGCTGGTCCGTCCAGTCGCCCCACCTCGGCAAGAACACGTGGCTGTACCAGTTGTCCCAGCGTGCCTTCAGCCCGAACAGCGTCTCCCATCCCGGCCGGTCCACTGCCGCCGCCGTCGTGGAAAACCGTCGGTACAGCTGGTCCACTCCAAACCAGCGCGACGCGTACGCCTCGAACCATGCCTTCGCGTCCCCGGGCGGAGCCACCCGTTCGAACGCCCGCTTTTCCTCCTGAAGCTCCAGCGCGAATCCGAGTGCCTCGTACACGGGCCGCCACGCCTCGTAGCCGTGCGTGTCCTGCCGATCGCGAAGCCAATTCCGCCAGCGGTCCGCGTCCGCCACTTCATGGGTCAGTTGCTCACCCAGGGTGCGGAGAATATGCTCGTGAGTCTCCGGCACCGTGTCGCAGCGAAGCAAGGACTCGCACGAAAGTTGGGAGAGCCACGAGGAAACACCGAGATCGACCGAAAAGCGGCGCAGCAGCGCGTCAAACGCCGCCCCGTCCCGGCTGCGCAGCGCCTCGTCGAGGAAGATCCGGCACGCGTTCGGCATGCGGGAGACAGGCGCATCCCACGCCGGCAGGGGTGCGTCCACGCCCTGGGCCAGGTGGCTCCGGGCGATGCCGTAAAAGAGGTCGCGCAAGGACGACACTTCCTGGGGAAATCCGAACGCCGACCGCATGTGTTCCCAGAACACCGCCTCGAGGCCCCACTTGACGAGCGCCTGGTAAGCCTCATTGGCCTCCTCTTCGATCCCGCCGCTCAGCACCCGCCTGGCGATAAAGAGGCGATCCGCGAACTCCGCCCCGGTGGCCGCGGCCAGCGTGGCCAGGATGAGGTGCTCCAGATCCGGGCGTTCCGGCATCAGGCGCGCCACCTTCCCCACCCGCTCCTGGCTGCGGAAGAACGGGTAGTGGGCCGTGACGAACTCCCGCGCCGCGGCGTGGGAGATGCCCAGCGTCTCCAACCGAATGGCAACGGGATCGGCCACGAACTCCTCGCCGTACAGGCGGATATCGAGCAGCCAATCGTCCTGGGCATCCGGGCGCGGAAACCGGGCGTAGATGAGGTACGGGGTGTCCGGATCCGCCACCTCCACCTGGTACTTGGTCCGCAACGCGTTCTGGCGAGTCCACTCCCACACGCGGACCCCCAAGGAAGACAGCGCATCCTCCAGGTCGGCGAGATTTTGTTCACCGTCGGGATCGTGCCACAGGATGATGCGCCGGTTCATTCCGGTCTGCGAAAACCGCTGCCTCAACATGTCGATGACATCCATGTCCATTCACCCGTCTGTGTCGCAGCGCTATTGTCCGCGAATGATGACCACGCCGTGCTGCAGTAAGGCGCCCAAGGTCTGTTTCAGCCGTGAGAGATATTCCTCGACCTGCTGCGGCGTCTCAAGCCGCACCTCGCCCTCCGGCACCAGGCGGGCCGACGGATCCTGGACCGTGATGATCACCTCGCGCGCGACCTGAACCGCGCCTGAGCCCCCAGACGACGGGCGGTTGAGTTCCCGTTCCCGCGTCCGGTCCGTACCCTCGGCTCCATCCCTTTCAAGCCATCGGCGCACGTCTTCACGCAAACGTTCATACCGCTCGGTCGCATAGGTGACATAGGAGGCGAGGGCACCGAACTGAGATTCCGACCGCAGACCACCCAGATACCCTTCGATGTCGGCCTTCGCGCTCTGAATGAGAAGCCACAGCGGTGCGGCATCCGCCAGGCCAGCGGCGAGCGTGTCCACCATTTGCAAAACGGCCTCAATCCGCGGGGCGTACTGTTGGCGCTGTTCGTCCAGCACCTGTTGCAGCTTCTCCGCGATGGCGGACATGAGGCTCGGCAGCTTCGGAATCCGGTTGTACGGTGCGGGATCCCGCAGGATGGCCTCCATGGCTTCCTTGTTCGCCAACACCTCAGGGTAGGCGTGCAGATGCATCCAGTCCGCCCGATGCTCGTGCAAGAACCGAACCGCTTCGTCAAACCGCTGCTTCGGTGTCCTGGTGAAAAAGTTGTGGAGATCCCGAACCTGGTCCAGCCACTCGCCGAGCTCGACACCCGCATCCAGGAAGTTTTGCACCAGGTCCTCGTGGTTGGGCGTGGCGAGCAGCCTCGCCACCTCCGTCTGCAGACGGCGCGCCTCCGGCTCCCCGGGGTAGTGGTACACCGTGTCGCCCGCCTTGGGCGGGTTCGCCTGATGGGCGATGATCTCCTGCAACGGTTGGGCCAGATGCTCCTTCAACTGGTTCCGGATGAAATCCGCCAGCGCTTCGTACGAGTCGGCCGCGTCCGGCACCTCCTCAAAAAGATCCCGAAGGAGGATGCGGACCTGGTTTTGAATCTCAGGCGGGACCTCCCTGAGCAGCTTGACGACCACTTTGTCCCGCTCCCCGGCGCGCAGCAAAAGTTGAGCAAACCTCGGATCGTCGGCTGTCAGGGGCTGGCTGAGATAGAACAGCCGCACCTGGCCGTCGTGCAACATCACCGCCAACAGCCCGGCGATATCTCGATCCATCCATCCGTAGGGCGGGCTCTCGAAATGCTTGACCACGTCGCCGAGCGTGGTCTGCAGATGCTGCTGGTCCCGTTCATCCAAATACCGAAGCACCGCCTGCAGGGCCAGCTCGTTGGCCCGGCCTTCCAACGTCCGCGGACTGCCGTGTTTCGCCAACTCGAGGATGGCGCGCGCCTCGTCACGCATGGGCAAGGGCTGATTGATGTAATCGAGGTGGTAGTAGGTGTTCTCCACCAGCTTCGCCAGCGCCCGCTCGATCTGGGTCCGCGGCTCGCCGTTGTATCGCTGCGCCTGTCCAAAGACGTAGAACACCGCCTGCTTGCAGGCCTTGACCAGCAGGTCCCGGGCCTTGTTGCGGAACTCCACGGCCTCCCGCTGCCGTTTGTCATCCAGGATCCGCCGCTGGCTGTCCGAGAGACCGGCGCGATCGCGGCGCGCATACTGCTCAATCTGCAAGCTCCGCTCCATGGCCTCCCGGTAGTCGGTGATGGACGGGGGAATCCACATCACCAGCGTCGCATTTGCCATGGAGTGCTGGATGGCCATCTCCTCGGGGACCCCGGTGAGCACCTGCAGCGTCAGCATCTCCCGTTGTGGGCCGTGGGCGTACCGGTCGAAGCGCTTGTTGAACCGAAAATCCCGCCGCTCGGGCGCCCGGTAGACCTGGGGGCACAGTTGATCTTCCTCGAAGAAGATCTTGCCGAGGCGCTCATCCACCAACGCGTCGTCGATCCGCTCAGCGGCGATCTCCCGGTTGATCTCCTGTTCCTCGTCGCTGAGGAACGAGTAGGTGCCGTCCGCGTTCTGGGCGACGAGGTTGTGCAGCACGAGCTTGTCCAAGGCGACCTGCACCGAGTGCTCCAAATCCCGCCGGATCACGCCGAGACCGTCGATCAACAGGGTGGCCACGTTGGTCGCCGTCGCCTTGATCTCTGCGATGTTCTTGATGAGGTACAGCACCTTCAACACGCGGACGTCAAACTCGGTGAGATCATCACGGCTGGCGGCCCGGCGGACGGTGCTCTTCACCGGTCCGTCGAGATACGTCTCAATCGTGTCGTAAAACATCCAGAACGGTGCGAGGGCCTCATCCTTGCGCGCCTGATCCAGGTGAATCAAGGCGTCCTGGAAGGCATTGAGCAGAGACCGCTCGCCGTGAGACAGGCTCTTACCGGCCTCCCCCTGTCTGCGGATCTTTTCGAACACCTTCTGCAACAGTTCAAATTGATAGGGCTGGAAGGGATACGCCTCGGCGAACTCCTTCGACGAGCGATACCCGGCTTTCCAGGCATGCATGTCCGAATCGAACGACAGCATGTTCTGGATAGACTGCTCCCGCTGGTCATAGAGGGCCGTCAAGGAGTTGGTGGCCGCGTCGGTCTTTTGCAAGATGCGCCACTTGATGACGTCGTCCGTGTTGGTGCTGGACAGGTTGACGCGCGTGCTGAACCTGCCCTGAATCTTTGAGAAGTCGTACTCCCGGCCATGACCACGAACATCGGTGACCATGTCGATGCTCTCCTGTGAGGTGACCATGACCCAGATCTGCCCCTGGCCGTGGGTACCGAGTGCCTCCACCACCGTCTGCAGATTGAGCATCAGATCGCGGTTGTCGCCGATGTACTGGCCGATTTCATCGACGAGGAAGAGGAGGCGAAAATCGTCTCCCCGTTCCCGGCAGTACTCCGCGACTCTGCGGGCGAATTGGGTGGGATCGATGGAAAACCCCTTGTGCGCCGTGCGCAAGAAGGTGTCAGCCGCCGCCTCGTCGTAGCCGATCTCTTGCATCGCGGCGATGAATTCCCGCCTTCGCAGCAACACCGAGTCGCGAACGGTGCGCCACTCCTGGCCGAAGACCCGCCGCACGGCATCGTGGAACGCCTCCAGCTTGCCGGCTTTGGCAAGGGTGTACTCCATCTCCGCGATCCACAACGTCTCCGAAAAGCCCAGGCGCTCGTTGAATACCTTGAGCAAGACCTCGACAATGGTTTGGCGGCTTCCGCGCGCATCCACGCCGGTCTTGGCCTCGATGTTAAACAGCAGCGTGGCCGCTCTCCGACTCCCCGCCTCCTCAATCAACCGCATCAACTTGGGAGAGAGATTTTTCTCACGGAAATAGTCCACCGCCGTCCGGCCATGGGCCACCCTGCCTCCCAGCAGGTAGGACACGATCTTGAGGAAGTGCGATTTACCGGAACCGAAAAAGCCGGAGATCCAGACCCCGATCTTGTCGGTCGGATTCCGCAGGCTGCGCACATAGTGTTCCAGCAGCGCTTCCAAATGTTCCGCAATCTCCGCGGTCACCACATACTCGTCGAGCTCCTGGGCCACCCGCTCCTCATCCAGCTGCCCGGCTTGGATGACGCCGTTGATGTCCCGGTAGATGTCTTTGACAAACAGCTCTTGCACGTGTGATTCCCCCTTACCCGCGCAGGCGATGGTGCTCAACCGGCTGTGATCCGGATCGCCCGGTAATAATGATCATCTGTCAGCAAGTCGAACAGCCGAAGCTGCAAACCGTTGTACGTGCCAGGGAAGAACAGCACCACAGGAATGTCGGTCAAGCGTTCACTCAACCGGTTCAGCACCACGTGCGACCGCAAGATGGGATACAGGCTGCCCACCCCCGTCAGCAACAGTCCCTCGGCGTCTTCCGCGCGCTGAAGAATCCGCTGGATCAGCCGATCCGACTCCAGCATGGGCGACAGGGCGTCCACCAACGATTCGCTGTCCTCTTCCGCCTCAATTTCAAACAGGCGATCGATCCCGGTCTCTTCGTCCACCATCTGAAGGACGGCCTCGAACAGGTTGATGTTGACCAATCGCCTCGGGCTCTGACGCACCAGGCGCTTGACGAAACTCCGAATCGTGAGCTCTTCTTCGGGGGGATAGTCGAAGATGTAATTTTGAAGCTCGTTCCCGGTGGACTTGTTGTAAAACAGCGTGCCGTCCTCCAGCATGCGCTCCAATGTCGCCATCTTTCTTCGAACCTCTTCCCGGACCGTACGCCTCACCCCCGTTATCTATCTAATCGGATAGGAGAAATTCCAGGTACGCCCGCCCGTCTCCGGACTGCATCAGATATTCGCGCAGGGCGTCGCTCGGGACCACTCCACGTATGTTCCATCTGCCGCCGATCCGTTCGAGCAGATGGTAATCGCACAACTGACGGATGATCACCTGCCGGGCTCTCGCCAGCCGCCCGTCATCCCACCCGTACATGACCGGATCCTGCTCCCGTTTTCGCTGGAAGAACTCCGTGATCTCCTCCCGCGAAAGGGACGCTTGCCCTGTGTGCCACCGGTAACGGACCTCTTCGAGAACGAACTCTCTTGGCAGGCGGTAGGCGGCGAGAAAGGTGCAGAGCAGAAGGGCCGTGCGATCCTCCGCGTCTCCGCTGAGATACCGTGATCGCAAATCGTCGTCCAACCAACTCAACCGGCGGCGCACCAGTTTCAAGCGCGTTTCGGCAGTGTCGGGCCGGCGAACCTGAAACAGGTCCTTTTCCAAGACCTCACCGCGGACCTCGGACCACGTCCGCCCGGAGGTCAACAGCGCCAACACCACGTCCATTTCCCGCCGCAGCGGGCGCTCAGACAGGAAACTCAGCGTGTACGGCTGGTCAGTCCATACAAATCGGCGCATGTCCGTCTCCACAACCTTACAAGCCTTTATGGATTACGATAACACACGTAAGTGGCGAAGCGGAGGTCTTTTCTGCGAGCCGCACCCTGTGATTGTTGGCAGCGCGGCCGGACGTTTCCTGTTGGATTGGGCGTTTTGCATGACCGGCCTGGACCGGGGGAGATTAAAGACGAAACCGCCCGGTCGCCATGCTCTGCATGGCCGCCAGGCGGCTTGCTGCGTAACCAATGTGGTGTCGAGAGCGGGACTTGAACCCGCACGGGTTTCCCCACACGCCCCTCAAACGTGCGCGTCTGCCGATTCCGCCATCTCGACAAGTGGAGGTCGGCTGTTTTCGCTTGTTCAGCCAAAGCAACCGACGTCAAAAATTATACGGACGTGCGCGGACAGTGTCAACCTGCGTCGAATCGTCACATCCTGCCATTCCTTCATGGACGCACAATCAGCCGGGATCGAATGCCTCGACGCGTGACGATGTGACTTCGACACAAGACGGTGTGACTTATCCGCGCGACCATGTGACTGGGTGCGGGATGGAAACCATAACATACGTTTTGATGTCATCGTCGTCGAGCGGTGGGACGATAAGAATGGTTTACGGGTTATCGTGGCGCAGCCAGATTCGGATAAAGAAAACGTGTTGCGTTATCGAAGGCGGCGGTGGGGTCTCGCGGCTTGGGTAAATATGAATCAGTCGCTATCGGAAGGCGGGATCGTCGATGTAAATACGAATCTGACGCAATCCATCCACCGGGCGCTTGAGTTAACGACGTTTCGTTTTCTAGCGCCCCTCGCGTGGCGTTCGTTGCCCCGCGCATGGCGTTCGTCGCCGCCAGGGATGGCGCTCGCAGCCCCTACAAGGCATCCTCGACACCTCGGCAGGCGTTCGCCTCCGCCCCCTGGCGCCCCTTCCATAGCGCTCGCGACCTCCCGGCTCACACCGGCGAAGCCCGCACTACCATGCCTCACTTCACCGCTCCGCTGCCCGCCATAGGTGTGCGCCACAGGGGATCGCTGCCGTAGATGCGCTGGTACAGGTCGTAGTTGTAGAACACGCGCCCGACGAAATGGCGCGTCTCGCCGACGGGAATGTCGTTCAGCGTCTTCAACTGTCCGTCCCACGTGCCGTCCGCCAGCCACCCGGAGACCCGCTTGGGACCAGAGTTGTACGCCGCGATGGCCGCCACCTGGTTGCCGTGGAACTGATCCACCAGATAGCGAATGTACCACGTGCCGAGACGGATGTTGACAGCCGGGTCGGCCAGCCGCGCGGTGTCCACCGGCGATCCTGCCGCGTTCGATCCGCTCCTGGCCACACCCCCAGCAGTCCCAGCACTCCCAGCACTGCCCTCGGCCCCCGCATGCGCCCCCGGGCCCGCCGCCCCGTTCATCCGCTCGGCCAACCACCGGGCTGTCTCCGGCATCAGCTGCATCAATCCGATGGCGCCTGCGTGCGAAACGTCCTCGCTGTGAAACTGGCTCTCGACGCGGATGACGCTGGCGATGAGGAGGGGATCGATCTGGGCCTCCGACGCCGCCTGCCGGATCTCCGTCTGGTATCCGATGGGGTACATCCAACGCCAGAACGTGTTGGAGGTGATGAGGAACACGACGCCAATCAGGAGAATGAGCGCAGCCAGCGCGCGCTTTCGGAGCACCACCACCATCAGGCGCGCCCCGCCCGCCGAGCCTGCGCACACAACCGCTCCCACAGGGTGACCACCTGCGCGCGGGTCTCCTCCAGGGTGCCTCCGTTGTCGATCACATAGTCGGCCATCCGCCGCTTCTCCTCCATCGGCATCTGCGCCCGGATACGCGCCATCGCCTCCGCTTCGTCGAGCCCGTTGCGCGCCATCAGCCGCCGCAGCTGCGTCGCTTCGTCGCACCAGACCAGCACCGTCACGTTCACGAGAAACCGCGTCTCGCCCTCGAACAGCAGGGGCACGTCCCAGACGATGGGCTCGTCCGGATGCGCCGCCAGGTATCGCTCTGTCTCTTCCTTCATCCCGGCCCGCACTCGGGGATGCGTGATGGCGTTGAGCCGCAGGCGGGCCGCCTCGTCGTGGAACACGATGGCGCCGAGCCGTGCCCGATTCAACGTCCCGTCCGGGTTCAGCACCTCCGGGCCGAAGGCCGCCGCGATCTCCTGCAGCCCCGGCGTCCCTGGTTCCACCACTCGGCGTGCCCACACATCCGCGTCCACCACGTACGCGCCCAGGTCCCGGAGCATCTGCGTCACCGTGCTCTTGCCTGTGGCGATCCCGCCGGTCAATCCGACGATCACCCGGCCCACCTCCCGTGCCTCATGGTTTTCTACCGCCCCGGATTCCCAGGCCGCCGTCCAGGCTGCCGCCCCCGCTGCCGGCTTGGCTAGCCCGGCTGCCCCGTTGGCTTCCCCGCCGCCGCGGCGCCGGCTGGCAGGCCGGGCACACGTGTGTCCCCCGCCCGGCCACGCGCAGCTTCTCAATGGGCGTGCCGCACCTGTGGCAAGGCTCCCCCGCGCGGGCATACACGTTGAGCTGCATCTGAAACCCGCCGTGCCGCCCGTACCCGTTGACGTAGCTGCGCACGGAGGACCCGCCCGCCTCGATGGCCCGCGTCAGAATCTCCCGGATGGCGTCGAGCAAGGCGGCGCACTGAGCGCGCGTCAGGCCCGAGGCTGGCCGCTCCGGGTGGATGCCCGCGAGAAACAAGGACTCGTCCACATAGATATTCCCGAGCCCGGCGACGCATGTCTGATCGAGCAGCACCGCCTTGATGGGTGCCCGCCGATGGTGTAGCCGAGCGCGGAAGGTCTTCGCGTCCAGTGCGGGATCGAACGGTTCCGGACCCAGTTCCGCCAGCCCCGGGGGGTACGGCCCCTCCGCTGGCACCAGGTCCATCGTCCCGAACTGGCGCACGTCCCGGTAGCGCAGTTGCGTCCCGTCCGTGAAGTGGAACACCACGTGCGTGTGCGGCGCCTCCGGATCATCTGCTGCGGCGAGCCCGTACCGGCCCTCCATCCGCAGGTGGGACACCAGGCAATAGGGCGGCACGTCGAAGAGAAGGTACTTGCCGCGCCGCCGGACACCGGTCACCGTGCACCCGGCCAGCCGCAGCGCGAATTCCGCAGCGTCGTCCGGCGTGCGGACGATCCGCGCCAACCGCACGTCCACCCTTTCGACGGTCCGCCCCACCACCAGGGCCTCCAGGTCCCGGCGCACATTTTCCACCTCAGGCAACTCCGGCACGTCCTCCCCTCCTTCCTTCACCCGGGGAGGGCGGCGCCCCGCCCTGCGGCTGGCTGCGGGCTCGGCCGCCCGGCCCGCTACTTCGCGTCGTACCACGTCTTCCCCGTGTGAATGTCCACCTTCAAAGGTACATTCAAAGCCAGGGCATTTTCCATGTTTTCTTGTACCAGTTCCACCAGCCGGTCCGCCTCCGCCTCCGGGCACTCGAAGATGAGCTCATCATGCACCTGCAGGAGCATCCGCGCCTGCAGCCCGGATTCCGCGAGCGCCCGGTCGATCCGGACCATCGCCAACTTGATGATGTCCGCCGCCGATCCCTGGATGGGCGTGTTCATCGCTGTGCGCTCGGCGAAACTGCGCTGGTTGAAGTTGCGGCTGTGGATGTCGGGCAGATAGCGGCGACGGTTGAGCAGGGTGGTCACGTACCCCTGCTTGCGCGCCGTCTCCACAATCTCCTGCATGTACCGGGCGACGCCCGGGAACTTGCGGAAGTACTCCTCGATGAACTCGGCCGCCTGCTTGCGCGGAATGTTCAAATTCTGCGACAGCCCGTAGTCGCTGATCCCGTACACGATCCCGAAGTTGACCGCCTTCGCCTGGCGCCGTTGGGCAGGGGTCACCTGATCGATCGGCACCTCAAACACCGTCGCAGCCGTGCTGGCGTGGATGTCCGCCCCACTGCGGAAGGCGTCCAGCAACGCTTCGTCCCCCGACAGATGCGCCAGGACGCGCAGCTCAATCTGCGAGTAGTCCGCCGAGAGGATCACCCAATCCTCGTACGTCGGTTCGAACGCCTTTCTCAGCTCGCGCCCTTCCTCCATGCGGATGGGGATGTTCTGCAGGTTCGGCTCCGAACTCGACAGCCGCCCCGTCGCGGTCAGCGCCTGGTGGAACCGGGTGTGCACGCGCCCCGTCTCCGGGCGGATGACCTTGAGCAGCCCCTCGACGTACGTCGACAACAGCTTGCCGATCATCCGGTACTCCAGGATGTCCTGGACGATCTCGTTGTAGGGCGCCAGCTTCTCCAACACGTCGGCGCTGGTGGAGTACCCGGTTTTCGTCTTCTTGAGCGCCGGGAGGCCGAGCTTCTCGAACAGGACCTCGCCGAGTTGCTTCGGCGAGTTGATGTTGAATTCCATCCCCGCCCGCTCATGGATCCGCTTGGTCAACTCCGCCAGCTTTCGCTCCAATTCCGCACCGAACGCACGCAGCTTGTCCTGATTGACGCGAAAGCCGAGGACCTCCATCCGGGCGAGGACGAACTCTAACGGCAGCTCGATCTCCCCGTACAGGTGATCCACCTCCTGCGCCGCCAGCGCCGGAAACAGGTGGCTTCTCAGGGCAGGCAGACACGCGGCCAGGCGGGCTTGGGCCTCGGCGTGTTCGGGTTCCCCCGGCTTGGCGGGCACGACCCGCCGGTGGGCCTCCCGCTCGACGATGTCGGCGAGGCTGACCTCGCCGTCCGACGGGTTGAGCAGGTAGCTGCCGAGCATCACGTCAAACCAGGTGCCGTCGTTCTCCAGCGTGATCCCGTGGCCGTCGAGCAGCACCGCCAGCGACTTCAAATCGAAGACCACCTTGTCGTACTCCGATTTCCACAGGTCCATCACGTCGGTCGGCCCCAGCTCCGATTCGAACGACACGAGCCACCCCTGATCACCGCAGCCCACGGCCACCCCGAGGAGCCGGGCGGTCTGGTAATCCTCCCGGTCATACACCGGAAGGATGCCGATGGGGCTCGTCAAGCGGCGCACCAGTTGCCGGTACGCGTCGAGGGTCTCGATCCGCTGCACCTGCGGTTGGAAGCGTTTGCCGTCGGACGCCGTTGAAGGTTGTCCCGGCGTGTCGATTTCCCGGGGAATCTTGTCGAGAAGGGAACGAAAACCCAGCCGCTGAAACACACGACGTACCTCGGACGGGTTGTAGCCGGCGTAGGCGAGATCCTCCAGTCCCCAATCGATGGGCGCATCCCGGTGGATGGTGGCGAGTTGCTTCGACAACAAAGCCTGATCCCGGTACGTCTCCAACCGTTCCCGCAGTTTCGCTCCCGAGACCTCCCCGGTGTGCGCGAGCACCTCTTCCACGCTGCCGTGGGCCTGAAGCAGCTTAACGGCAGTCTTCTCCCCCACGCCAGGCACGCCGGGGATGTTGTCGGAGGCGTCGCCCATCAGGCCCTTGAGATCGACGATCTGTGCCGGCGTCAGACCGAAGCGTTCGAAGACGGCCTGTGGATCATACCGGTCCATCTCCGTGATGCCCTTGCGCGTCAGGGCCGCGTGCACCCGCTCGCTGACCAACTGCAAAAGGTCCTTGTCCCCTGAGACGATGAGGGTGTCCACCCCTGCCTCCTCCGCCCGTTTGGACAAGGTGCCGATGATATCATCCGCTTCGTAATTGGGCACTTCCAGGGCGGGGATGGAGAAAGCCTGCAGCACCTCCCGCAACAAGGGAAACTGTTCGCTAAGCTCACCCGGAGTCTTTTCCCGGGTTCCCTTGTACGCCTCGTACAGGCCGTGGCGAAATGTCTCCTTCCCCGCGTCGAACGCCACTGCAATGTGGGTGGGTGATTCATCCTGCAATAGTTTTAGGAGCATCTGCGTGAAGCCGAATACGGCGTTCGTAAATTGCCCCTCCGCATTGGACAGTGCGGGCAAGGCGAAGAACGCGCGGTAGGCGATGCTGTTTCCGTCAATCAGAATCAGCTTGGGGCGGCGGCCGGCCATATCATCCCTCGCTCTCTGTCCATGAACCATTCCGTCCCATTGTAGCACAGCCGCCCGGGGTATACGTGACCGCCCTTGCGGGAACCTATAGGTCAGGCAGTCATTGGGGAGACGGAAAGACGTTGGTACGAAGACCAAAACCGCTGAAAGGTGAGGCGAAGCCTTTTCCAAAGCCGGTGCAGGACAAGCTCGACGCGTTGGAAGCCCAACCGCTGCAAGACCCGGCGGCCTCGGACAAGATCCATCCAGACCTCGACCGCATGGAGCAGACGCTGATGCAGATCTTCCAGAACTGCTCCGACGTGGTGTTCCGGCGCGTCACCATCGACGAGCGGGCGCGTCCCGCCGGACCGACACAGGTAGACGATCCCGCTGCGTCTGCGGCCACCCCCCGTACGCGCGATCTCTTAATCGTCTACGTCGACGGGCTCCTCGACTTCCGGCACTTGGACGACATGGTACTCAAACCGCTCTTGTTCGATGAGCCCCGGCACGATGCCGCTACGAATCCGGCCGAATGGCTGCAGATGTGCGCCGTGCCCGTCGGGGAGACGCGCGTGGTCGGCACCCTCTCCGAGGCGGTTCGACGCATTTTGGCCGGCGACGCCGGGATGTTCATCCAGGGCAGCGACAGGGCCGTGATGGCGAGTATCCGCGGCTGGGAGAAACGGACAATCGAGGAACCCAACTCGGAACAGGTCATCCGCGGCCCGCGGGAAGGGTTCGTCGAGACCCTGCGCGTCAACACCAGCCTGGTGCGGCGCAGGATCCGAAGCCCGAAACTGAAGGTCGAGGCGCTCAGCTTGGGGACGTTGACCAACACCGACGTGGCCATCCTGTACATCGAAGGGGTGGCCGACGAAACGGTCGTGGAGGAGGTGCGCCAGCGCGTCCGCGACATTCAGATCGACGGTGTCCTGGAGACGGGCTACATCGAGGAGTTCATCGAAGACTGCTGGTGGTCGCCCTTTCCGACCTTGATGGACACGGAGCGCCCGGACATCGTCGCCGCCCAGCTGCTGGAGGGACGGGTCGCCATCCTGGTCGACGGGACGCCCTACGCGTTGGTGGCTCCGATGACCTTCTGGATGGGGTTGCAGGCCAATGAGGACTACTACGCACGCGCCATGATCGCCACGGCCATCCGATGGCTGCGGCTGTGCTTTGGGTTCATCGCCCTGTTCCTGCCGTCGTTCTACGTGGCCTTGGTCTCGTTTCAGCAAGAGATGGTGCCGACGACGTTTTTGCTCAACGTGGCCGCCTCCCAGGAGGCCACGCCATTTCCGGCCGTCGTCGAAGCCTTCATGATGGAGTTCATGTTCGAGACCTTGCGAGAAGCGGGGGTGCGGTTGCCCAGGGCGGTCGGTTCCGCCATCAGCATCGTCGGCGCCCTCGTCATCGGCCAGGCGGCGGTGCAGGCAGGCATCGTGTCGGCGCCCATGGTCATTGTGGTCGCCACCACCGGCATTGCGTCATTCACCATCCCGCGGTTCGCCGTCGGGATCGCCATCCGCCTGCTGCGGTTTCCACTGCTGTTTCTCGCGGGGACGCTCGGATTTTTCGGCATCACCATCGGACTCATCGCTATCCTCATCCACCTGTCCATGCTGCGATCCTTCGGCGTGCCCTACTTCGAGCCGCTGGCGCCCATGCAAGGGTGGCACCTGCGGGACGTCTTGATCCGCGCTCCGCGCTGGGCGCTGTGGAAGAGGCCGCAGACTGCGACCGATGGCAACCGCGTCCGCCTCAAGCCAGGTCAGAAGCCGTCACCGCCCAATTGAGGCGCAGCCGAGAGGAGAGGAAGCCGTGCCAGAAAAAGAAAAGATTGACGCGACCCAACTGATGTTCATCCTGGTTCCGACCATCATCTCCACCGCCATCTTGATCATTCCCAACGTGACATCGGCGTACGCCAGGCAAAACGGCTGGGCTTCCGTGTTATTGGCATCCGTCATCGGTTTCTGGGTTGTCCTCGTGATGGCCAAGCTGTGCATGCGCTATCCAGGCCTCACCTTCCCAGAGATTGGCGGCAAGATGTTTGGCAGGTGGTTCGAAGTGGTTGCGTACGCAGGGTACAGTTATATCTTCCTGCTGTACGTCACCATTTCGACCAACGAAATCATCCACTTTACGGCCTTATATGCGCAACCGCGGACCCCGACCGTGGTGACCATCTTTTTGTTCCTGATCTTTCCCGGCATCGCGGCGTGGGCCGGCATCGAGGTCATCGGGCGGGCGGCGGGGTTCATGCTGCCGCTGGCACAGATCTTCGTGACCATCCTGACCCTGTTGTTGATTCCCGAAATGAAACTGGACTATCTCAAACCCGTGCTTGCGATGCCGTACACCGCAGTTCTGAAAGGAGCCATGATCCCCGCGGCGTGGCTCAGCGAGGTGTACATCCTGGGGTTTATCTTCCCGTGGATACGCAATCCTGAGCGAGGACTTCGCAGCGCCATGTGGGCGGTGATCACCTTGGTCTCCACCATGGTGCTGATCTGTCTGGATACGTTTTTGGTCTTAGGACCGCTCACGGGCAAGATGTCGTATGCGTTTTACACAGCGGTCAGACAGGTGAGTATCGCCGATTTTATCGAACGGATCGATCCGGTGGTCGTCTCCGTCTGGCTGTACGGGGTCTTTATCAAAGTTTCGATCTTTCTCTGGTTGCTTTGTACGACCTTTGCGGGGCTGTTCCGCATGAGGCACTACCGCCCGATGGTCTTGCCGATGACCCTGTTGTGCATGGTCGGCGCCCTGTGGACCTTTCCCGATGCGGCGAGCATGCAGACGTACCTGACGTACACCTTTCCGCCAAACGCGATGCTCTTTCAAGTGGCCGTGCCCACCCTTCTGTATGCCGTCGACTGGATCCGGGGTAAGAGGGGGAAGCCGGCGTGAATCCTCGCGTTCGGGTGCTCGCCGCGACCCTCTTGACCTGCCTGCTCATCACCGGCTGTTGGGATCGCGTGGAATTGAAAGACTTGGCCCTCGTGATGGCCACCGGGATCGACACAGCCGGCCCCGACAATCCAACAGCCATCCGGATCACCACGGAGGTGGCGAATCCCGGGGGGATCGTTGGAGGCGGCGGGAGCCAGGGAGGCGGTGGTCAAGGACCAGGCCCGCAGGCGTTCGTCACGGCGTCCGGACAGGGAGTCAACATCAAGGATGCGGAGCAAAAACTTCAGGAACAGTTCTCGCGCCGCCTGTACACCGCCCATCGGCGGGTCGTCGTCTTCGGAGAGGATGTCGCGCGCCGCGGAATCCGGGAGATGCTCGATCAATTGGGCCGCGATCCCCTCAACCGCCTGCAAGTCTACATCCTCGTCGCAAAGGGAGGGCCGGCGCAAGACATCCTGCAGGAGAGATCCACACTGGAACGGCTCCCTGGTCAAGAGCTGAGCAAATTGATCGAGCAGGGCACGGGGGTCAAAATCACGATGCTCGACTTTCTCATCACCGCCATCGACGAAGGGATTGATCCGATTGCCGGTGCTGTGGAAATCGCACCGGGAAACGATCCGCGCGTGAAACAACCGTTCCTGCTCGCCAGTACGGCGATGTTCAAGGACTTCAAGTTGCGGGGTTACCTCAACGACGAGGAGACGCGCGGATTGCTGTGGGTCCGCGGTGAGACGCACACGGGCTATATTACGGCGCGGGTGCCCGAGGGCAACGGGATGGTGTCCTTGTTTCTGTCCCGGATGAGCACCCGGCTCCGTCCGGTCATCCAGGGCGGCCGGGTCGTTCGAATGGACGTTAACCTGGAGGGCGAGGGCGAAGTGGTCGAAAACGATTCCTCTCTGGATTTGGGGATCCCAAAGAATATGCAGGTGGTCGATCAGGCCTGCACCCAGGAGGTGGAAAGCTATGTGCAGCGGGCGGTCCAGAAAGCCAAAGAGAACGACTGCGACATCTTCGGCTTTGGCCGCGAAGTATATCGAACCAATCCGCGGCTATGGATGCGGATTCGCGGCCAGTGGGATGACATCTTCCGAGACCTGCCGGTTCAGGTGAACGCGTCCATCCACGCCCTCCGCCCGGGCGGCGCGACGGAACCATTGCATCTGAACGAAACGGTGGAGCGTGATACGCATTGATCCGGTGTGTCGTGGCGTTGGTGTTGATTGGCGCGATTGCGTTCCTTCATCTGCGCTCGCTCCACCAGCGTCAACTCAAAAAGGAGATGTGGGTCAGCGGCGCACTGTTCGCCCTGGCGGCCGCCGGGGTCTGCGGCCAATTCACCTGGGCACACCCGCATGGGCTGGCCAGGCCGATGGAGTGGTTATTTGAGCCCATCGGCCAGCGCCTGCTGGGGCCGTAAGAGGCTGACCGGGAGCCGGAGGGGACGCGCGAACCGGACCTCCTTCGCGAGCACAAGGGGCTTTCAGGATATCGAAAGCCCGCAGGCGGATGCCTGCGGGCTTTCCGTGCGACACGGCTTGAGCCGCTACCTTCCAGCTGTCCGTTCCACCGGCAGGCCACGGACGCCCCGACGAGGCGTCACTTGCCGACGGCGACGCGGATGGCGTTGCGGACGGACTCGGCGGACTTGTCCAGCGCGTCCTTCTCGTCCGGCAGCAGATCGATCTCCACAATCCGCTCGATCCCGTTGCCGCCGAGGATGCACGGCACCCCGAGGAAGAGATCGTTGTAGCCGAACTCGCCTTCCAGGTAGGCGATGGCCGGAAGCAGGCGGCGCTTGTCCTTGAGGATGGCCTCCGCCATCTGCACCAGGGACGCGGCCGGAGCGTAGTACGCCGACCCGTTGCCCAGCAGGTTGACGATCTCGCCCCCGCCCTTGCGGGTCCGTTCGACGATGGCGTCGATCCGATCCTTCGGCAGCAGCTTCTCGAGCGGGATGCCACCGACATAGGAATAACGCACGAGCGGCACCATGTCGTCGCCGTGCACGCCGAGCACGAAGCCGGAGACATCCTCCACGGAGACGCTCAATTCCTCCGCGACGAACGTGCGGAAGCGGGCGGTGTCGAGCACGCCAGCCTGTCCGATGACCCGGTTCTTCGGGAAGCCGGACGCCTTGTAGGCGACGTACGTCATGGCGTCCACCGGATTGCTGAGCACGAGCAGGATGGCGTTGGGCGAAAACTTGACGACCTGCTCGGTGACGGAGCGCACGATGTTCGCGTTGGTGGTGACGAGATCGTCGCGGCTCATCCCGGGTTTCCGCGCCATTCCAGCGGTGATGATGACGAGGTCCGAGTTGGCTGTGTCCTCGTAGCTGGAGGTGCCGATGACATGCACGTCGGAGCCGACGACGGGCGTGGCCTCCAGCATGTCGAGGGCTTTGCCCTTGGTCGGGTTCTCCAGCTGCGGGATGTCGAGCAGCACCACGTCGCCCAGCTCCTTCAAGGCGAGCATGAACGCGGTGGTCGATCCGGTGAAACCAGCGCCGATGACCGAGATCTTCTTCCGCTTGAGCATCTTGTCTCCCTCCATCGGATTACAGGTTGGCGATGATAGCGTCTGCGAACTCAGAGGTCTTCACTTCCTTGGCGCCTTCCATGAGACGGGCGAAGTCGTACGTCACAACCTTGTCCGCGATGGTCCGCTCCAGCGCGCGGGTGATGGCATCCGCCGCCTCCTGCCACCCCATGTACTCAAACATCATGACGCCGGAGAGGATGACGGAACCGGGGTTGACCTTGTCGAGCCCCGCGTACTTCGGCGCGGTCCCGTGCGTGGCCTCGAACACGGCATGTCCGGTGACATAGTTGATGTTCGCGCCCGGCGCGATGCCGATGCCGCCCACCTGGGCCGCCAGAGCGTCGGAGATGTAGTCGCCGTTGAGGTTCATGGTGGCGATCACGTCGTACTCCGCGGGCCGCGTCAACACCTGTTGCAGGAACGCGTCGGCGATGACGTCCTTCACAATCAGCTTGCCGTTTGCTGTGGCCTCTTTCTGCGCGGCGTCGGCGGCTTCCTGGCCGCGCTCCGCCTTGATGCGGTCGTACTGGGCCCAGGTGAAGACCTTGTCCGCGTACTCGCGCTCAGCGAGCTCGTAGCCCCAGTTCTTGAAGGCACCCTCGGTGAACTTCATGATGTTGCCCTTGTGCACCAGGGTCACGCTCTTGCGGTTGTGGCGCAGGGCGTATTCGATCGCAGCGCGCACCAGCCGCTCCGTGCCCTCCCGCGACACCGGTTTGATGCCGATGCCGGAGGTCTCCGGGAAGCGGATCTTCTTCACGCCCATTTCCTTCTGCAAGAACTCGATGACCTTCTTGACCTCCGGCGTGCCCTCGGCCCACTCGACACCCGCGTAGATATCCTCGGAGTTCTCGCGGAAGATGACCATGTCGACCAGTTCGGGGTGTTTCACAGGGGAAGGAACGCCTTGGAAGTAGCGCACCGGGCGCTGGCACACGTACAAATCGAGCTCTTGCCGCAGGGCCACGTTGAGAGAGCGGATGCCGCCTCCCACGGGGGTCGTCAGCGGGCCCTTGATGCTCACAATGTACTCCGTCAGCGCGGTCAGGGTGTCCTCAGGCAGCCACTCCTGGAAGAGGTTGAACGCCTTCTCGCCAGCGTACACCTCGTACCAGGCGATCTTGCGGCGCCCGCCGTACACCTTCTCCACCGCGGCGTCAAACACGCGTTGCGATGCCCGCCAGATATCCGGACCGGTCCCGTCGCCCTCGATGAACGGGATGATGGGGTGGTCGGGGACATTCAACTTGCCGTCGACGAGCCGAATCGGTTCCCCCTGTGCCGGAGGGTTGAACTGTTTGAATTGCGGCATGCCACTGCCTCCCTCACGTGGTGAGTATACGGTGAGACGGGGTCCGTATCGCGTGGAAAAGCTCCATAAAGCCCGTGAAAGATCATATCACACTTGCAGAATGCAACAAAGAAGCAAAGGCTTTCGCGCCATAATCACGGAATGTTCATAAAATGTTCGCAATCTAGGGAACGAGCGGTCCACGCGAGGCCCGTCGGACGCTCCCCTTCGAAGGCATCGGAGCGGGCCTCCGTTCCGCTCACACCAAAAACCCGAACTTCTCCTTCACGTCGCGCAGGGTGGCATTCGCCCGCTCGGCTGCGGCCTCGGCGCCTCGGCGCAGGATGTCCTCCAGCTCGCCGGAACCGAGCAGCTCGCGGTATCGCGCCTGGATGGGGGTGAGTGCCGCGACGACGACCTCCGCCAGGTCCCGTTTGAAGTCGCCATACCCCTTGCCCTCGTACATCGCCTCCACCTCAGCCACCGTCTTGTCGGCGCACAGGGCGTAGATGGTGATAAGGTTGCTGACGGCGGGTTTGGCATCGGGATCGAACCGCACCTCCCGGCCGGAGTCGGTCACGGCGCGCATGATCTTCTTGCGGATGACGTCCGGCTCATCCAGCATCGCGATGTAAGCATTCGGGCTTGCGTCGCTCTTGCTCATCTTCTTCGACGGGTCTTCCAGGCTCATGATGCGTCCGCCGATCTTCGGAATGTACGGCTCGGGAATCGTGAACGTCTCCCCGAAGCGGTGGTTGAACCGCTCTGCGAGATCGCGGGTCAGTTCCAGGTGCTGCTTCTGGTCCTCGCCCACGGGTACCAGGTTGGCCTGGTAGAGCAGGATGTCGGCTGCCATCAAGGCGGGATAGGTGAACAGCCCCGCGGTCACCACCTCATGCCGGGCGGATTTGTCCTTGAACTGAGTCATGCGGGACAGCTCGCCGTAGTGCGCGACACACTGCAGGAGCCAGCCGAGCTCCGCGTGCGCGGGGACGTGCGATTGGACGAAGAGTGTGGATTTCTCCGGATCGATCCCGCAGGCCAAATACAACGCGGCCAAGCTCAGGGTATTGCGGCGCAGGTCGGCGGGGTCCTGGGGAACGGTGATGGCGTGCAGATCCACGATGCAAAACAGGCAATCGGCCTCGTCCTGCAGCCGGACGAAGTTCTTCATGGCCCCGAGATAGTTGCCGATGGTCATGGTCCCGCTCGGTTGAATGCCGGACAGGACACGCGGACGCGTGCTCATGGATATGACCTCCCTTTCGGTTTGGATCCGGTATTGGATTCAAGTGCTATTGAGCGTTTTGCGGCAGCGGCCCGGGCAGCGGCGTTGTGGCGTGCGGGCACGAGCGTCGTCGCGGCCCGGGCCTAAGCGTCGTGGGCGGCCCGGGCGCACCGGGCGTAGCGCGCCACACCGCACCGTTACCGATGCGCATGAAAAAACGCCCATCCCTCACTGGGACGGACGTATGCCGCGGTACCACCCAGGTTCGCGCCACCAACCGGGGCGCGCCCTCGCCCTGCCTGGATCACGCAACGCGCCAGGCAGCCACCCGATAACGGGGGTGATCCGAACCCTCCTACGGCCCCAGGGTACGGTGTCGTTCGGAAGGCTGGCTCCGAGGCCCACTCCGCGCATCGCGCTTGCCGGGCTTCCACCCTGCCCCGGCTCTCTGGAAAGGCGAACCGCGCGTACTCTCCTTTTCGCCGCCGATCTCGTGCTCAAGTTTACGATTCATTATATCGGCCGCTCGCGGGGAACGCAACTTCCTGCCGGAAATTGGGGTGCGGGAGAGGCGTGGATGGGTGGATCGCAGGCGTTCGATTGGGTGAGAGGGCGGAAAACACCACGTTTGATGTTATCGAGCCGGGGTGGCGGACCGTTACTCAACAATTCAACGTTATCTCAACCCGAGACGGTCAAATAAAGCGGCGAACTTGATTTAATGAGGTTGGCCGGCCCCGCCACTGCCCCGGATACATGCAAAACCGTCGCTATGAATGCACCAGGCGGGCTCCATAAATACGATTCGGTTGCTATGACCAATGGGCCCAGGTTGCATAAGCACAATTCGGTTGTTACCACCTGAAGGACCGGCTCCTGCCCCAACGAACCGCCACTCCTGCTCCGACGCACCGCCGCCGCACCCGCTCCCGCCCCAATGACCGCCACTCCTGCCCCGACGCACCGCGCCGCGGCCGCTCCAGCCACGCCCGCCCGAGTCACTCCTCCAAGCCGCGCGCGTCCGGCGCATCCAGGGCGTCGAAGAACCACCGGGCCCACGCCTTGCGCCGCGTTTCCGCACGGGCCCGGATGGCCTCGTACACCCGGCCGTCCGGCAGGTGCGCGAACAGCTCGTGGCTCGGCGCCCCCAGGGCGTCGTCCGTGTTCACCTCAATCAGCCACAGGCGGGCGTCGCGGCCGACACCGAGATCGATCCCCATCTCCTCAAACAGCCGGTACCGCTCCAGCTCCCGCGCCACCGCCAGCCCCACGGTGCGCAACTGGCGCAGCAACATCGGCATCCTCCTGCGCCCCAACACCGCCTGGATGACCTCGTCCGCCGGCAGCACCTCGCCGCCGCTCACCGCCACGTTCGAAACCAATGCCCCCGCACCGCCGACGCGCACCAGCTCCCCCGCGTACACCCATGCGTCCTCCGCGTCCCGCTGCAGATGCACACGGACGTCAAACGGACGGCCCCGGTAGCGAGCCAGCGGGGCCGCCTGCTGCACCACGCCCCTGCGCGCTCCGTATGCCGCCCGCACCACCTGTACCAGGTCCGCCTCCCGGACGAACCACCGCGTCGGCTCGCCCTGTACCGTCCACGCCCACCGATCGCCTCGCCGCGCGATCACGCCGACGCCATGCCCGCCCCAGCCGTCCACCGGCTTGACGTACACCCGGCGAAATCGCCCCAGCATCCGCACCAACGCCTCATCCGAAAGGCGCTCCGTGTACGGCAGCCTGCACGGCCCCAGCCGCCGCCCTCGCAACGCCTTGTACATCTCCCATTTGTCGAGGTAGCCCCGTTCTTTGTCCAGCCGCGCCTCGTCCATACTGATCCCCCCGCTCCGGGATCAGCATATACGCACACGTTCCCCGGCGGGCCGGACACCCGCCCCGCGGCCGCGCTCCGTCTTCCCGTGCCCTCACGCCGCCGCATACGCCCGAAATGCCCGGAGCTCGTCCCCGCGGGGCCAAAACCCGCAGCCAAAACGATCGATCACCGGCGCCGCTGCCACGCCGCGTGAAGCGCCTCATAGAACGCCCGCCAGGCCGGCGAGACCCCGTCCGGCATCGGGATCGCGGCCTTCACCGCCGCCTCGCGCCGCGGCCGCCCGCGACGCCTCGGCTTCGCGGCCCGCCCTGATCCCGCAGCCCCGCCGTTCGTCTGCGCCGATCCCGTCCGCCTCGGCATCCACCATCCCTCCCGTCATCATTGTCGCAGCTCCACCGCCGCCCGCCTACTCGTTCACCCAGCTGCGGCGCAGCGCGAACAGATCGCGCAGTTCTTCCGTCGACAACTCCGTGATCCACTGCTCACCCGTGCCGATGATCTGCTCGCCCAGGGCCAATTTGCGCTCGATGAGCTGATCGATCCGCTCCTCCAACGTCCCCAACGTGATGAACTTGTGCACCTGCACATGGCGATGCTGGCCGATGCGGTACGCCCGGTCGGTCGCCTGGTTCTCCACCGCCGGGTTCCACCACCGGTCGAAATGGAACACGTGCGTCGCCGCCGTCAGGTTGAGCCCCACGCCGCCGGCCCTGAGCGACAGCAGGAATACCCCCGCCCGCGACGCCGGGTCCTGGAACGTTTCGACCATGCGATCGCGATCGCGCGGACGCACCCCGCCGTGCAAAAACAGCACCGGCTCGTCCAGGGCGTCCTCCAATGCCCGCCGCAACAGTTCGCCCGTCTCGACGAACTGCGTGAACACCAGGCACCGCTCGCCAGACGCCCGGACCTCCTCGACCATCTCCAGCAGGCGCTCCAGCTTCTCCGAACGCCCCCGCAGCCGCCCCGCACGGCCCCCGGGCGCCGCACCGCCCGAACCGCCGACCGCGAGGCCGCCTCGGCCCCCGGGCCCGCGGGATCGGCCTTCAAAAACGCGAGCGGGTGGTTACAGATCTGCTTCAGTTTCGTCAGCGTGGCCAGGACCAGCCCCCGCCGCTCCATGCCGTCCACGTCCGCCAGGCGCGCCAACATGTCCTGCAGCACGCCCTCGTACAGCGCCGCCTGCTCCTTCGTCAGCGGCACGTACACCTTCGCCTCCGCCTTCTCCGGGAGGTCGGCCGCGACCCCCGGATCCGTCTTCATCCGGCGCAGCAGGAACGGCCGCACCAGGCGTTGGAGGACGCGCGTGCTCGCCGCGTCCCCCGACTTCTCAATGGGCGCCGCGAAACGGCTCTGAAACGCCCGCTCGCTGCCCAGATACCCGGGATTGAGGAAAGCGAACAGGGACCACAGCTCCGTCAGCCGGTTCTCCACCGGCGTCCCCGTCATCGCCACCCGGTGGCGGGCCTGCAGGTGGCGCACCGCCTGCGCCTGCTTCGTGTGCGGGTTCTTGATGTTCTGCGCCTCGTCCAGGCAGACCGTGTCCCACACGACGCCTTGGAGGAGATCCCCGTCCAGGTATGCCAGCGTGTACGACGTCACCACCACGTCCGCCTCCCGGCACGCGTCCGCGAACGCCTCGGCCTTCGCGCGGCCAGATCCGTAGTGCACGTACACGCGCAGCCCCGGCGCGAACCGCTCCAGCTCCTTCTGCCAGTTGCCGACCACCGACGTCGGGCAGACGATGAGCGCCGGGCCCAGCGCCGCCCCCTCACTCCGTACATGCAGCAGGTACGCGATGAACTGCACCGTCTTCCCGAGGCCCATGTCGTCCGCCAGGCATGCACCCAGGCCGAAGCGGCGCAGGAAGACGAACCAGGAGAAGCCGATCCGCTGGTAGGCGCGCAGCTCCCCCCGGAACCCCGGCGGCGTGGGCAGGACCGGCATCTGGCGGATGTCCCTGAGGCCGCCGATCAACGCCCGCAACGGCTCGTTGAGCGCCACCTCAAACGGCGCCTCCGCGGTGCCGGTGATCCCGGGGTCCGCCGCGATCGCGCAGTCCCCCCTGGGCTGCTCGCCGTCCCCACCGGGCTCCGAGCCGTCCTCCGTAGCGCCGTCCGCGCGGTCCGCCCCGGCGGGTTCCCCATCTGCCCCCGCACCGGCGTCGCCGCCGAGCAGGGCCCGCTCCAACACGTCCGCCAAGGTGAGCGCCTCCCCGCGCCGCTTCATGGTCGTGAGCAGGCGCTGCGCCCAGGCCGGGTCGACGACACGCCACTGGCCATGGAACCAGATCAGGCGGCGCTTTTGAGCGACCAGACGCTCGAACGCCTCCGGGTCCATCTCCTCGCCGCCCAGCGCGACGCGCCAGTCGAATTGCACCGTCTGATCGATCCCGAACATGCCATGCACTCCGCTCGCCGGACGCACCCTCGCCCGCAGGCGCGGCCGCTGCTGCATCGCCCGCTCCCACCAGGCCGGCACCATCACCGGGCAACCCGCCGCCCGCAGCGGCGGGATGGCCTCCGTGAGAAAGCGCCACGCGTCCGCCTCCGACAGGCTGCCGCGCGGGAGCCAGCCGCCGGCATCGGCCAGCCACGGCACCGCCGCCAACCAATGCCCCACGGACTGCCGCAGGCGTTCCTCGTACGCCAACCAGTCCGGTGGCGCCGGCGGCAGGTCCGGGTCCAGCGCCACCCCGGTCTCCGGCGTGCCCTCCGCCGTTCGTCCCTCCGGACCTGTCCTCGGCGCCAGACGCCCCTCCCGGGCCACGTCTGGCCACAGACCGTACACCAGGTCCGGCTGAACCTTGTCGCGCAGAACCACCTGCAGCCGCCAGCCCGTGGGGCCGTCCGCGGCATCGTCCCAACTCGCCCCGCGTTCGAGGCCCATCGCCGGCTCACACAGCCTCAGCGCGGCCGTGAACGGGCACGGGTCCGGACGCCAACCGATGGCCTCGTGCCACTGCGCCTCATCCAGCCACAGGCCGCGGCCCGGGTCCTCCGCCAACACCGGGTGGGCGTCCAGCACCCCCTGCCACGCCCGGTCCAGGTCCGCGTCGGCCTCCACCAGCTCCCAGACGGCCAGATTCGCCCACTCTCGAACCCAGTCCGGCAGACCGGCCAGCGCATCCGTACCGTCCTCCAAAATGAGCCGCCAAGCGGGCCGCCCGGGCCGCGCGCCGTCGAGCGCCGGGGCCAGGCGGTTGGATGCGAAGGCGTCCGCCATGCGCTGCGCGGCTTCACGCCAGACCCGGAGATCGTCCGGCCAATCCCAATGGACCATCCGGTTTGGCTCCAGTTGGGCGAAAAAGGTCACCGCCTGCAGCGGCGTGAGCAGGATTCCTGAGAGGTCTTCATCCGTGTCCGTCATCAGCGCCACGTCCGTGCCGTAGAAGGTGTCCGGGTGGTGCGCCAAGACCAGGTGGGCGCGGCGCTTCAGCAGATCCGCGTCGGCAATAGGTTCGTCCGGGTCCTGGATCAACACCCCTCGCCCCGGCAACCAGCGAAACACCAGGCGGATGGACATCATCTGACTCATTCCACCACCCCCTTGCGCCGCAGCTCCTCCTGCAGGGCGCGCAGGCGCTGATGCCGCTTGGCAAAGCGTGCGATGAACGCCTCCCAGCGGTCCGGCCGCTTCACCTTGTGATACAGCTTCCGCAGGCGGACCAGGACCCGTACCGCCTCGCGGTACGCGTCGCGCTGGCGCTGATCGACCAGGCGTTCAACCAGGTGGTGGTAGACCGGGATCAGCGCCTCCGGTTTCTGGCGCGCCACCACGTCCGCCTCGTCCTTGGCCAGGAAAGGCACGTTCCAGAGGGCCATCATGACCACGTCCGCCCATTCCTCAAATCGATCCCGCTGCAACAGATACAACCGGTACTCCCGGCCGCCGCGTGCGCGCAGCATCTCCTCGTACTCCGCGCGCGCCGCCTCGTGGTGGTCCGCCAGGATGCGCCACACCGGGGCGACGTAGCGCTCGTGCGCCGTGCTGTGCGCCCCCAGGGTGTCCCGCAGCCACCGCAGCCACGTGAACAGCTCGTCCACCTTCTGTGTTCGCATCACGGCCAGCAGCGTGTTGACCACGAGCGCGCCCTCCGGCACGCCCACCGGCTTGACCTCCGCCAGCGCCTCCCCGGCCGGCCGGCGGCCGCCTGCAAGTAGGCGATCATGTGCCGCAGATACGGCCTTCGATCCGCCGGACACGCGGGCTCCTGCGCCCGTAGCCAAGCGATCTCGCGATCACACAGGGCGGGCTGTCCCAAGAGCAGGAGATCCCACACGGACTGCGCCGCGAGGACGGCGTCCGCGCTGATCAGGGGCGGCAGGAGGCAGCGGGATCGAAGGAAGTGCGCCCAGGCTTCGGGGGCCTCCACACCTTCGGGGAGACGTTCCTCGACCTCGGACAGCCACTGGTGGAAATCGTTGATGGATCGGCGGGCGGCCCGCTCCGCCTCCGCGACCACGAAACGGGGGTATCCCTTCAGGCGGTGCACGTGCAACCAGAGGGCGTGGATCAGACACAGGTGCGCGACGATCCGCGCCAGCAGCCCGTTTGGGCCACGCCGGGGCACGGACGCCAACAGGCGATCCTGAAGCCAGCTGATCTCCTGCGCCAACTGGTGCGCAGGCGTCCTCTGGCGCAGGGACTCCAACTGCTCGTCCATAGCCCGGGCGACCTGGGCCAGCTCCGCCGGCAGCGGGGAGATCGCCTCCTGGGCCGAGCGCGTTCCCGATGGCTCGGTCCGGGTGGCAGGTTCAGACGGCGAAGCCGGGGCCGAATCCGATGGTGCCGCTTCCCCCGCCGCTGCGGACTCGTCCGCTCCTTCCAGGCCCTCGAGGCCGGTGCCGAGGCCGTACACGAAGGCCAGCGGATCGCCTCCCACGGCATCGATCAACGTCAGGTAGACGGCGACGATGTGTTCGCAGAACGCCTGGTCAGACGGACACGTGCAGTAGCCGCGGACACGCCCGCTGACCCAGTCCAGTTGGATGGCATACATCCGCGCCCCGGAGACGGTGGCGAGGGCGCCCGTCACTTGGAAGGTCAATGACCGGACGCGCCCCCGCTGCCAATGATCATAGCCTCGTTGGCGCGTGAGGGAAGTGGTCGACACGCACAGCGCCGCGCCGAATCGCGCGATCTCGCTGATCTGAAACGGTACGTCCATCCGATCGGTCCCGCTCCTGTCCGGAAAAGATTCGGCGCGCTCACGGCGATCCGCAGGCGCGCCTCGCTGTCTTCTATTCTAGCGGAACACGGGGCGGGGGTCGTCTATTTCTGCAGCTTTTGCAGCTTCCTATAGATGGTGCTTCGGCTGACGCCAAGCCGGCGTGCTGCTTCGGTCACGTTGTGTTCAGTCTGCTCAAGCGTCTCTACGATGGAACGCAATTCCTGCTGTCTCAAGGTTCCGCGTCTGGTCGGCTGGTCAGGATCGATGGAATCCACCCGGCGAATTTCGTCCGGAAGGTGTTCTATGTCCAGCACGTCGCACACAGCACTCGCCACCATGCGGTACATCACGTTTTTTAATTGGCGAACGTTACCCGGCCAAGGATACGCCATTAGATGTTCGCATAGACGCGTGCTCATTTTGGGCACACGCAACCCGAGCTCCCGGGCCGCCTCCTCGGCAAACCGCTGCGCCAACACCAAGATGTCTTCGCCACGGCGACGCAGCGGCGGAACACGAAGGGTCAATACGCTCAACCGATAGTACAGGTCTTCGCGAAACCTGCCTTGATCGACTGCTGCACGCAGGTCCTGATGAGATGCCGCGACGATGCGGACGTCCACCCGGACAGCCCGATCCGCGCCCACCGGAGTGACCTCATGCTCCTCCAGCACTCGAAGTAATAGCGGCTGGATTTCCATCGGCATATCAGCAATTTCATCCAGAAACAATGTCCCCCCGTTCGCAGACTGAAATTTGCCGCGCGCTCCCTGTTTGGACGCTCCCGTAAATGCACCCCCCACATAGCCAAACCATTCACTCGCTGCAAGCTCCTTCGGAATCGCACTGCAGTTAACGGCCACAAATGGTCCCTGGCGGCGAGCACCCTCTGTGTGGATTGCACGTGCGAAACGATCCGGAAGCTGCATGAGCATAAATGCGTCTGCCTCGCGACCATCCATCGATGGACTCCACACGCATCAAACCACCGGTCAGCCAGTCTCCGTCGTAACAGGGCACGTAGTGGAACCTCAAGGGTCCATGCTTGCCAGCGATCTCCCCAACCCTTTCATCCCGCCAAGGCGCTTTGAAGTTCATCTCCAGGTTGAGACCGAGTTCATCGGTGTCCCGCGTTCCTTTGACAACCCATCCGGAAGTATCGACGGCGAACCAGTCAGAAGTAGTGTCCCGAATCACCGTGTCCGAGAAATGGTCCAAAAGTAGGTGCCGATCCCGTTCCACGCGAAGACGTACCATGGCCTCAATGGCATGCGCAGTGGCCAGTACAGCCATCCGCGTGTGCGGGTGAAAAGTCTCCAACCATCCCGTCATGTCCACCACCCCGATCACCCGGCGTGTCACCGGATGCAGGATGGGTGCAGCGACACAGGCCCAGGCATGCGCCGACTCGCAGAAGTGTTCCGCGCCGAGGACCTCCACCGGTCGCCCGACAGCCAGGGCCGTCCCAAGCGCGTTGGTCCCGACCACTTCTTCGGACCAGCAAGTCCCCTCTTGGCATTGAAGCAACTCCTCCGCGGTGTGGCGTAACCTGTCTGGACCATCCACAAGTCGGATGACACCGTTTTCATCCGCAATCAAAACGACACATCCGGAGGCTGCCGATACGGCATGCATCTCCTGGAGGACCGAGTGTCTGGCCGCATGTTCCAACCACCGAAACAAGAGATTTGTGTCCGCAGGGACTCCCTCCGCTCGCCGAGGCTGGATTCGATTTGGATTGACCCCGTGCTTGGCGGAACGTAACCACGACTCATGGATGACGGCACGCACTTGCCCCGCCTCGACTCGGCGAGTCGCCAGGAAACGATCCCGTTGGCCGCGGATGAGATGCAATCTGCGACACAGAGTCCAATCGGGGCGCTCCGTTTGCACCCTCGCGTATCCGCGTGTTCTGTCTCCCGACACGATTGGCACAGATCCTGCTGTCTTTCAGGCGGTGAACCCCGTCCGCGGGGACCCAGCCACGACGATGGCTGATACATGAAAACGGAGGAGGAGAAGTGGATGTTCCGGACGCGAGAGGGCGAAGAGATTGTCGTGATCGACGCGCACATCGCATGGTGGGACGGGAGCCAGGAGAACCAACGCAACGTGCACGGGGAACAGTTCATCAGCTGCTTCTACGACTATCACAGGAACCTGAGCCCCAAGGAACGGATATGGCCCCGCGACAAGTTCTACAAGTATGATCGGGAGACTCTGCTGCGGGATGTGTTCGGCAAAGGCTACGTGGATGTGGCTATCTTTCAGCCCGTTCCCCTGATTGAGTTCTATCGGAACGGATTCGGGGACGTCGCGAAGAACGCGACCTTGGTACAGGAATATCCTGGCCGCTTCATTGGGAACGGGTACTTCGATCCGCGTGATGGAGAGAGAGGTCTGGAAGTCCTCGAATACCTCGCTGAAACGTACCATCTCCAGGGCGTGAAACTGTACACAGCGGAGTGGCGAGGGAACTCCAAGGGTTACAAGCTTTCCGACGACTGGTCGTACCGCTACCTGGAAAAGTGTGAATCGCTCGGCATCCGCAATATCCACGTGCACAAGGGACCGACCATCACACCGCTCAATCGGGATGCGTTCGACGTCGCCGACGTGGATGACGCGGCAAGTGCATTTCCCAATCTAAATTTCATCGTGGAACACGTCGGCCTGCCGCGCTTGGAAGACTTTTGTTGGATCGCGACCCAAGAGAAGAATGTGTACGCCGGCCTCGCGGTGGTCATGCCGTTCATCCACAGCCGCCCTCGCTACTTCGCGCAGATCCTCAGCGAGTTGCTGTATTGGTTGGACGAGGACCGGATTCTGTTCGGGAGTGACTATGCCATTTGGGAACCTGACTGGCTGATAGAGAAATTCATGGACTTTGAACTGCCCCGTGACATCGCGGAAGAGACAGGTGTCGAGCTCACACTCCCGGTCAAGAAGAAGATCCTTGCAGAAAATGCGGCTCGACTGTACCGCATTGACATCGAGGCGCGCAAAGCCGAACTGGCACATGACGCCCTGGCCGCCCAGATTTCGTCCTGGACTCCCGCCCGGGCGTGAGGAGGTGGATGAGGTGACGCGAGAGGACCGACACGCTGAGGTGTACGGACGTCTTGCTCTGGTGCTCGATCCAGAGTTGGACCAACCGCTCACCGAGCTCGGTTTCGTCCACGAGATCGAGGTTCATGAAAGCGATGTCACCGTCTCCTTCCGGCTTCCAACCTACTGGTGTGCACCCAACTTCGCTTTTCTGATGGCCAGCGACATCAAACAGCGCGTGGCCGAGTTGCCGTGGGTCAAGAACGTTCACGTGCGATTGGTCGATCACTCCGAATCAGACGCCATCAATCAAGGAATTGAACACGGCAGATCATTCACGGAGACATTCCCGGAGCTGTCCAATGGAGAACTGGAGAGCCTGCGCTTTCACTTCCGCCGGAAGGCGTTCCTGGTACGGCAGGAGCGCCTGTATCGGCACCTCAGGGCCGCCGGCAAATCGGACCATGATATCGCGACGATGACCGTTTCAGACCTGCGCGCACTGCCAGATCCGACGTCAGCACCATTGGTGGAACGATATCTCGAAGTGCTGACCGAGATTTTTCAAACATGTGGCCCCCACGACAAGGGGTTTGTAGACCTCAGCGGAACCCCCATCCCCGCCGAGGGGATGCCGGTCCACATGAAATTCGCTCGCAACGCCCGCGTAAATCAGGAGGTCAATGCGGTGTACTGCCGTGGGTTGCTGCGAACACGATACCAGGGTGAGGATCCTGCGATGGAGGAGATGCACGTATGAAAGCTTGGCGGTTGCACGCTTACCACAGCCCTCTGCGTTTTGAAGACGTCCCGGAACCCCAGATTACGGAACCGACAGATGTGATCGTCAAGATTGGGGGCGCGGGGGTCTGCCGGACCGACCTTCACCTGGTTGAGGGCGTCTGGGCGGAAACACTGGGAACCCCGCTGCCTCATATCATCGGGCACGAGAACGCAGGATGGGTGGCGGCCGTAGGCAGCGGAGTCACCGAATTCCGCGTAGGCGACCCGGTCATCCTGCATCCGGTCATCAGCTGCGGCAAGTGCCTCAGTTGCCGGGCGGGCGAAGACATGCACTGCGAGAACATGCGGTTTCCCGGCCTCACCGTGGACGGCGGCTACGCCCAATTCATCAAGACAGGGGAACGTTCCCTGATCCGGCTGGAAGACCACGTTCGCCCCGACGATGTCGCACCGCTCGCCGATGCGGGAATCACAGCCTACCGCGCGGTGCGGAAAGCCGCCCCATTGGCAACACCCGGGACAACCGTGACCCTGATCGGAATGGGAGGCCTTGGACACATCGCGGTCCAACTCATGCGAGAGCTGGGCAGTGCAGACATTCTGGCTGTCGACACGGATCGCGTCCGCCTCGATTTGGCACTTGAATACGGAGCGGATCGCGGGGTTCTTGCCAACCATCGGACGGTGGAACAGGTGCGGGATCTGACAAAGGGACGGGGTTCCGACATCATCATCGACTTCGTGGGAACCGACCAGACGCACGCAGAGGCCATGCGGATGCTGCGCAAGGGAGGCACCTATTTCGTCGTCGGGTACGGTGGCGTGCTCAAGGCCCCGTCGCTCGACCTGATCAACAACGAATTCAATATCATCGGAAATCTCGTGGGGAACTACACGGAGCTGTACGAACTCATGCAGCTGTATGCCCGCGGCAAGGTGAGGCTGCATGCCACCAAATATGAACTGTCCGACGGATGGCGGGTTCTGGAAATGTTGGACAAGGGTCAGATCAACGGAAGGGCCGTCCTCGTTCCATAACGGACGAGTCCCTGCAGGAAACGATGGAAGGAAAGTTGGGAGGGAAGCAGATGCCGATTTCTGAAGCTGCTGAATGTATGATGTGAAAATTGTTCAGCCCCAGCCGAATTCCTCCGGCTGGGGCTGAACCCATGCGGCGGGACGGGTGTCACCGCTTGATATACTGCGACAGGTTGAGCAGATCGGAGATGATGACCAGAAGCGCGGCCAAGTAGTACCAGATCAGCACCAGGAAGTGCGTCGGATCGAGGGTCGTCAACCCGGCCAGCAGAACGAGCGGCAGGATGTGATACAGCAGCGGATGGGTCGCCGCGCTCGCCATCTCGTGCCAGCTGCCTTGGCCCGTGAGCCCCTTGATGACCTGGACCACCAGGTTCACGCCCGTGACGATGAGGACGATCCAGAGGGACACCAGCATCCCCAGGTGGTGCGAGATCAGGGTCAACATGCGGCATGCCTCCTTTGCATGGAAGTGGAAGATGAATACACTTCCACCCTATGCACGGGTTCGGGACATGCCACGGCATACACCCATACCCGACTGCGGGACGCGGTCTGGGCAGCCTGCGTTCAGAGGTGCCGATGGAGGCCCGGCGCGGTCTGCCGCCTCACAACACCTGCGCCCGGCCTTTGTACACCAATCCGCGCTGCGGATCGACCGTGATGAGCGCCCCGTCTTCCACCTTCGACAAGGCCCCCTGCGCCGACACAATGACCGGCTTGCCCAGGTTCAGGCCGACGATGGCCGCGTGGGAGGTCAGCCCGCCCTCCTCGGTGATGATGGCGGCCGCCCGCTCCATCGCCGGGACCAGCTCCGCGTCGGTGCTGGTCGTGACGAGGATGCTGCCTTCCTTCGTCCGGGCCAGGATGTCCTCCGTGTTTCGCGAGACGACGGCGCGGCCGCTGACCGCCTTCTGGCCGATCCCGATGCCTTGCACCAACACCTCGCCGATGGTGTGGACCTTGATGAGGTTGGTCGTACCGCGCTGACCGACGGGCACCCCGGCGATGATCAGCACCAGGTCGCCGTGCTGGACCAGGCCTGCGTCGAGCGCCCCGTCGACAGCCGTCTCCAGGACCTCGTCGGTCGTCGACGCCTCCCGCACCACCACCGGGTACACGCCCCAGGTCACCGTCAGCCGCCGGGCCACCTCCGGCCGCGGCGTCGCCGCGACGATGGGCGCGGCCGGCCGGTGTTTGGCCATCATGCGGGCGCTGTAGCCAGAGGTCGTCGCCGTCAGGATGGCCTTCACGCCCAGATCGGACGCCATCGTCTGCGCCGCGTGGCCGATGACATCCGTGATCGCCCGCTCCACACCCGTCTTGTGCCGGCCGGTGACCTCGTGCTCGGCCAGCGCCCGCTCGGCCCGCTCCGCGATCTGCGCCATCGTCCGCACCGCCTCCAGCGGGTAGCGGCCCGCCGCCGTCTCGCCGCTGAGCATGATGGCGTCCGTGCCGTCGAAGATGGCGTTCGCCACGTCGCTCGCCTCCGCCCGGGTCGGCCGCGGGTTGCGCTGCATCGAGTCAAGCATCTGCGTCGCCGTGATGACCGGCTTGCCCGCCGCATTGCACAGCGCGATCATCCGCTTTTGCGCCAACGGCACCTCTTCCGTCGGGACCTCCACGCCGAGATCGCCGCGGGCCACCATGATGCCGTCCGCCACCTCGACAATCTCCGCCAGGCGGTCCAGGCCTTCCTGCGTCTCAATCTTCGCGATGATGTCCGCGTGGTAGTCCTGCTCTTCCAGCAGGCGCCGGACCTCGAGTACGTCCGCCGCCTTGCGCACGAACGAGGCCGCGATGAAATCCACTCCCTGCTCGATCCCAAAACGGATGTCCGCGGCGTCCTTCTCCGTCACCCCCGGGATGCGCAGCGTCACGCCGGGGACGTTGATGCCCTTTCGATCGCGCAGGATCCCGCCGTTGGTCACGCGGCAGACGATGTCCCGGCCCTCGACGCGCTCCACCACCAGGCCAATCAGGCCGTCGTCGATGCGGATGGGTGCGCCCGGGTATACGTCTTCGACGAGCCCCTCGTAGGAGATGGAGACGCGCTCCGCTGTCCCGTACTCCAGCGGGTCGACCGTCAGGACGATGGTCGCCCCCTCTTTCAGCTCCGCCTCCCCGCCCTGGATCTTGCCGGTGCGGATCTTCGGCCCCTTGATGTCCAGCATGATGCCCACGTGCTTGCCCACACGCCGGGCCGCCTCGCGGATGCGGTCGATGCGCTGCTTGTGCTCGTCATACGTGCCATGCGAAAAGTTCAGGCGCGCCACGTCCATGCCGGCGCGGATGAGCGCCTCCAACATCTCGGGCGACTCGCTGGCCGGCCCGATGGTGCAGACGATCTTCGTTCTCCTCATGCCCCTTCACCCTTCATCCAAAGTCCCTGCGCGGGCGCCCCAAAGACGCTCGCCCCGCCCGGGCGGAACCTGTCGTCCGCGCGGACACCCGCGCCGCCGCAGCTCAAATGGACAACATGTTCACCAGCTCGTACAACCGCATGTCCGGCTGCCTGTGGGTCGAGAACACCGTCTCGAAGTCCACGGCTGCCAGCGCCCCGTTCTGCGTCGCCGCCATTTTACCGCTCGCCCCCTGGCGCAGCAAATCCACCGCGTAGGCGCCCAGTTGGCTGGCCAGCACGCGATCCCGCGCGGACGGCGCCCCGCCCCGCTGGATGTGGCCGAGCACCGTCACCCGCACCTCGAAGCCGGTGTGCGTCGCCAGGTGTTTCCCGATTTCGATCCCGCTGCCCGCCCCCTCCGCGACGAGGATGATGGAGTGCTTTTTGCCGCGCGCGACCCCACGCTCCAAGCGGCGGATCACCTCGTCGAGCGAAAAGGGCGCCTCCGGGATGAGCACCGATTCGGCCCCGCCCGCCAAGGCCACGTGCAGCGCGATGTCGCCGGCGTTGCGGCCCATCACCTCGACCACATAGGTGCGCTCGTGGGAGGTCGCCGTGTCGCGGATCTTGTCGATGGCCTCGATGGCTGTGTTGACCGCCGTGTCGAATCCGATGGTGGCGTCGCAGCAGGGGATGTCGTTGTCGATGGTGCCCGGGATGCCGATGGTCGGGATGCCAAGCTCCGCCAGTTTCTGGGCACCGCGAAACGATCCGTCTCCGCCGATGACGACCAGCCCGTCGATGCCGTGCTTTCGCAAGACCTCGTATCCTTGCCGCTGGCCCTCGGGCGATTTGAACGGCTCGCAGCGCGCCGTGTACAGCACGGTGCCGCCGCGCTGGATCACGTCGGCCACCGAGCCGAGCGTCATCGGCATCAGCTCTTCGTGCAACAGCCCGCTGTAACCGCGCTGAATGCCGACGACCTCCAGGCCGTGATAGATGCCCGTCCGCACGACCGCCCGCACCGCCGCGTTCATTCCTGGCGCGTCGCCGCCGCTGGTCAACACCGCGATCCGCTTCACAACCGTCTCCTCCCCTCTGGCCTCCTCCCCGCCCGCCGGCGGGTGTCGCGGAGGCTTCTGATGGGTCTTGGTCTACAGTTTGTACCATTCTTCCGGTTCCGCCTCGCGGGAACATATTTTGCCCGCCTGGACATTTTTTGTCCCGTTTGATCAAGAAGGGGGTGCCCGCCGTCGGACGGGCACCAAATCCGTTCACCGTTCCACAAAACTTCCCATAGCCCTGTACTTATCGTAACGCGCCTGCAGCAGTTGGGCAATAGGGACCCGGGAGAGCTCCTCGAGCGCTTGGATGGCCTTCTCCTTGACCCGCGCCACCATCGCTGCCGGGTCCTTCTGCGCGCCGCCTGGCGGTTCTGGCAGGACCTCGTCGGCGATGCCGAGGGCCAGCAGATCAGACGCGGTGATCCGCATCGTCTCGGCGGCCCGGGGGGCCTGGCTGGCATCCTTCCACAGGATGGCCGCCGCCGACTCGGGGGCGATGACCGAGTACCAGGCATATTCGAGCACATAGACGCGGTCCGTCACCCCCAGCCCCAGGGCGCCGCCGCTGCCCCCCTCGCCGGTGACGAAACACACCGTCGGCGTGCGAAGGCCGGCCATCTCGCGCAGGTTGCGGGCGATGGCCTCGCTCTGGCCGCGCTCCTCCGCAGACATTCCCGGATATGCGCCGGCCGTGTCGATGAACAGGATCACCGGCCGTCCGAATTTCTCCGCCTGTTTCATCAACCGGAGGGCCTTCCGGTACCCCTCCGGATGGGCCATGCCGAAGTTGCGGTAGATGTTCTCCTTGGTGTCGCGGCCTTTCTGCGTCCCGATGACCGTCACCGGCCGCCCCTCGAGGAGGCCGATCCCGCCGACGACGGCGGGATCGTCCCGGAAATTGCGATCCCCGTGCAGTTCGACGAAATCGGTGCACAAGCCGCGTATGTAATCCAGCGTCGTGGGCCGGCCCGGCTGGCGCGCCAGCTGCACCCGCTGCCAGGCGGTGAGCCCCTGGTAGACGCTCTGCGAGAGCTCCGCCAGGCGGTCCTCCAGCTTGGCGACCTCCTCGGTGAGGTCGATGCCGGTGGTCTCCATCAACTGGCGCAGTTCGTCGACCTTTTGCCGCAGCTCCAGGATGGGCTTCTCGAACTCCAGCTCATTGGGCATCCGCCCACCCCCTCGCCGCGTGGATGCGCAGGATGGCCGCCAGGGTGTCGCGCATCTGCTTGCGGTCCACCACCTTGTCCACCATCCCGTGCTTCAGGTTGAACTCGGCGGTCTGAAAGTCGTCCGGCAGCTTCTGGCGGATGGTCTGCTCAATCACGCGCCGGCCGGCAAAACCGAACAGGGCGCCCGGCTCCGCGAGGATGATGTCGCCGAGGCTGGCGAAGCTGGCGCTGACGCCCCCGGTCGTCGGGTGGGTGATGACAGACACGAACAGCACGCCCCGCTCGTGCAGCCGCTCCAGGGCGACGCTGGTCTTGGCCATCTGCATCAGCGACAGGATCCCCTCCTGCATGCGCGCCCCGCCCGAGGCAGTGAACAGGATGAGCGGGTAGCGCTTTTGCGCCGCGCGCTCCATGGCCCGCGCCAGCTTCTCGCCCATCGCGGAGCCCATGCTGCCCATGATGAAGCGGGAATCCATGACGCCGATGACCACCGGGTGCCCGTCGAGGGTCCCTTCGCCGGTGACCGCCCCCTCAAGCAGGCCGGTGGCCTCCTGAGCCTTGCGCAGCTTCTCGGGATAGCCGGGGAACGACAGTGGATCGACCGATGTGATCCCGGGGTCGTATTCAAAGAAGCTGTCGGGGTCGAGGGTGATGTCGATCCGCGTGCGGGCGTCGACTGGAAAATGATAACCGCAGTGGGGGCAGGTGTTGACGTGTTTTTGCAGTTCCTTCGAGATCAAGAGTGCGCCGCAGGACTGGCACTTGTTCACCAGGCCCTGCGGGATGTTGTCCCTCGGCGCCGCGGCGGGCCCCTTCGCCCGCTCCTCCGCCGTCTGCCCGGCGAGGGTCGCGTACTGGCGCTTTTTGTGAAACAGGTCCTTGAGCACCTTGTCACCTCGCGTGCACGCCGCGTGCTTATTCGTAGGACGAGTGCAGCACGTCGTTCAAAACTTCCTGGACCTCGTCCAACTCGCTCTCCGGGATGAGAATCTCGTATTGCTGTTTGGAGACATGCGTCTTCCGAACCTTGACCAAGAACCCTTCGTCCGCCAGCCGGCGTCGAATCTGCTCCGCCTGCTTGTCCGACTGCGCGATGTAGATGACGGTCCACATGGCAGGTGATTCTCCCCTGTCCGGGAACCCGCGGCCCCGCGACGGGCCTGCCCGGGCCACCCCTGATCACGGATAAGATGACGTGTCGTCCATGATTCTATCACACGCGCCGGAGGACTCACAAACCAACAGGGGTGCCGTGCGACGCGCCCATCCCCTGGCGCGCCGTCCCCAGGCACCCCCCTCGCCGCGGACCGGCCGCGTCTGCCTTCAACGAATACTCGCCATACGCCGCGTGCGTTCCGCCACCTCGGCGGGATCCACCTTCACGCGGGCGACCCCGCCCTCGATGGCCGCCTGCGCCACCGCCGCCGCGACCGCCGGGGCGACGCGGGGATCGAACGCCTTCGGGATGACATAATCCGGCCGCAGTTCCTCGTCGCCGACCAGGCCCGCGATGGCATGGGCGGCCGCCATCTTCATCTCTTCGGTGATGTGCTTGGCCCGCGTGTCGAGCGCGCCGCGGAACAGGCCCGGGAAGGCGAGCACGTTGTTGATCTGGTTCGGATAGTCGCTGCGCCCCGTGCCGACGACCCGCGCCCCCAGCGCCAGCGCCTCCTCCGGATGGATCTCCGGCACCGGATTGGCCATTGCGAAAATGATGGGATCCTCGTTCATCGTCCGCATCATCTCGCCGGTCAACGCCCCTGCCACGGATACGCCGATGAACACGTCCGCTCCTGCGATCACGTCGGCGAGCGTCCCCTGTCTCCCCTCCGGGTTGGTGTTCTCAGCCACCAACCGCTTGACCTCGTTCATGCCGACGGTCCGCCCGCGGTAGATGGCGCCCTTCGTGTCGCACAGGATGATGTGCCGGACTCCGGCGGACAACAGGAGCTTGACGGTCGCGATGCCCGCCGCCCCGGCGCCGTTTACGACGACGCGGATGTCCTGGATACGCTTTCCGACCACCTTCAGGGCGTTGATCAGGCCGGCCAGGGTGACAATCGCAGTGCCGTGTTGGTCGTCGTGGAAGATGGGGATGTCCGTCTCCCGCTTCAACCGCTCCTCGATCTCGAAGCAGGCCGGCGCCGCGATGTCCTCCAAGTTGACCCCGCCGAACTGGGGTTCCAGCATCTTCACCGCCCGCACCAACTCGTCGGTATCCTCCGTGTCCAGGCAGATGGGGAAGGCGTCGACGCCTGCGAAGGCCTTGAACAGCACGGCCTTGCCTTCCATGACCGGCAACGCGGCCGCTGCGCCAATGTTCCCAAGCCCCAGCACCGCCGTCCCGTTGGTGACGATGGCCACCGTGTTGCCCTTCGCCGTGTACTCGTACGCTTTCGATTTGTCGAGGTGAATCTCCTTGCAGGGCTCCGCGACCCCCGGCGAGTAGGCCAAGCTCAGGTCGCGCGCGTTCTCCACCTGCACTTTTGGCTGCACCGCCAGCTTGCCGCGGTTGAGTCGGTGCAACTCCAGCGCGTCCTCCCGCAACGCCACGGAAAACATCCCCTTTACGGATTCGTGCCACTTCTCAGACGGCTCGCTCCACGATCCGGCATCGGCAGCCCGCTCCAAGGCCCGACAGCGGATGCTGCAGCCGCCGTTGTCAGACATTATAGCACGTTTCGAACATGGATCATCACCGGAGATCACGGCCTGTCTCCAGCGTGTCTCCGGTGTGTCACCCGTGTCTGACCGGCGCGTCAGCGGCGTGGCATCCAACCGACCTTCGCGTTCCCGATGCCCACCACTTCCTCCAAGGCCCCGATGAGCTCCGGCGTCAGCGCCACCGACCAGCGCGGCTGCAGCAGCCGCGCGCGGCGCCTCGCCTGGTCGTACAGGGCGACCCGGACCGTGCCCGGTTGCCGGACCAACAGGTCTTTCACCCGCTCGAGCACGTCCTCAGGCCCCCGCCGCGGGTCGTAACGGATGTACAGCACCCGCTCCTGGACCGGGCGCCCCTCGTCCCACGACAGGCCGAGGCCCTGCGACTGGCGGCCCTCCTCCGCCAGCTGGTACGCCTCCTCGAGGATGTCCAGGGCGGCCTGGCGGCTCGCGCCCTCTGGCAGAAACGATGACAGGGCCCCCGCCGCGAGGAGGCTCTCGACCGCCTTGCGGTTGCACGCTCTCGGGTTGACCCGCTGCAAGAAGTCCACCAGGGACCGGAACGGCCCTTGTGCCCGCGCCTCCAGGATCGCCTCAACCGCGCCTCGTCCGACGTTGCGGATGGCGAGCAGCCCGGTGCGGATGGTGTCGTCCGCCTCCACCGTGTACCCTGCACCGCTCTCGAGGACGCTCGGCGGCAGGACGCGGATGCCGTGCTGCCGTGCGTCGCGCACATACTCCCGCGTCTTGGCTTCGTCCCCCATCGCCATCGTCAGCAGTGCCGCCAGGAAATCGGCCGTGTGGTGCGCGCGCAGGTAGGCGGTGCGAAATGCGAGCACCGCGTAGGCCGCCGCGTGGCTGCGGTTGAATCCGTAATCGGCGAAGCGGACGATGAGGTCATAGACGCTGTGGGCCAGGGCTTCGTCGTACCCCGATCGGACGCACCCCTCGACGAAGCGCGACCGCTCCGCGTCGAGCACCTCTCGCTTCTTCTTGCCCACCGCCCGCCGCAACAGGTCCGCTTGACCGAGCGAAAACCCGGCCATCCGCGAGGCGATCTGCATGATCTGCTCCTGGTACACGATGACCCCGTAGGTGTCCCGCAAGATGGGCTCCAGGTCCGGATGCGGGTAGGTCACCGGCGCCCGGCCATGCTTGCCGTCGATGTAGGCCGGGATGTTCTCCATCGGCCCTGGCCGGTACAGCGAGATGACCGCGATGAGGTCCTCCAGCCCCGTCGGGCGCAGATCGCGCAGGACCCGCCGCACCCCCGCCGACTCCAGCTGGAAGCAGCCGTTCGTCTCGCCGCGGGCGAGCATCGCGTACGTCCGCGGATCGTCCTCCGGGATCCGGCGCCAGTCCAGCTTCTGTCCGGTCCGCGCCTCGACGCTGGCCGTGCAACGGTCGATCAACGTGAGCGTGCGCAGCCCGAGAAAGTCCATCTTGATGAGCCCGAGGGCCTCGATGTCCTCCATGGCGTACTGCGTCACCGGCACGCCGTCGGCCCCGGGCTGCACCGGTACCAGATCGCTCAAGGGCACCGGCGAGATCACCACCCCGGCAGCGTGGATAGAGGTGTGGCGCGGAAAGCCCTCGATGCCCCGGGCCGTCTCCCAGACCCTGCGCGCCTCGGGGCTCTCCACCAGCATCTGGCCGATGGCCGGCGCCTCCTCCAGGGCCTTGGCCAAGGTCATTCCGGGGTGGGACGGAATCAACCGGGCCAGCCGGTCAATGACGCCGGCATCCGCCTGGAGCGCGCGCCCGGCGTCCCGGATGGCCGCCCGCGCCGCGAGGGTGCCGAAGGTGCCGATCTGGGCCACGTGATCGGCCCCGTACCGTTCGACCACGTACCGGATGACCTCGCCGCGGCGCTCATACTCGAAGTCGGTGTCGATGTCCGGCCACGACACGCGCTCCGGATTGAGGAAGCGCTCGAACAAAAGCTTATGCCGCAGCGGATCCACGTCGGTGATGCGCAGCGCGTACGCCACCAGGCTCCCCGCGGCCGACCCGCGTCCGGGGCCGGTGGAGATGCCGTTCTTGTGGGCGAAGCGGATGAAATCCGCCACCACCAGAAAGTAATCGGAAAACCCCATCCGCTCGATGACGCCGAGCTCGTAGTCCAGGCGATCCCGCACCGCGTCCGTCAGCTCGCCGTAGCGCTGGCGTGCCCCGGCCTCCGCCGCCCGCCGCAGCACCACGGGCGCAGGCTCCCCTTGCGTCGGGTACCGGGGCAACAATGTCTGTCCGATGGGCAGGGTGAGCTGGCACCGTTCGGCGATGGCCAGGGTGCCGGCGAGCGCCTCCGGCAGCTTGGCGAAGCGGCGCGCCATCTCCTCCGGGCTCGCGAAGTGGTAGAGATCGCCCTGCAACATGTGCGTCCCGGGACCGGCCTCAATCTGGGCCAGCACCCGCTGCACGGGGGCGTCCTCGCGGCGGGCGTAGTGGACATCGTTGGTCGCCACCAGAGGCAGGCCGAGTTGGCGGGCCGCGCGCACCAAGCCCGGCAGGCCGCGGCGCTCCTCGGGTAACTGGTGATCCTGCACGTCGATGTACAGGTCACCTGCTGGCCACACGTCTGCCCACCGCTTCAACCAAGCCACCGCCTCCGCCTCGCGCCCGGCCGAAAACCAGCGCAAGGGCAGCGACTCCCCCCCGCCCACGAGGGCGATGAGGCCCTCCGAATGGGAGGCCAACTCCGAAAACGTCACAAACGGCTGACGATCCCGCTGGTGCGCCCGGGTGACGAGCCGCACGAGGTTTTGATAGCCCTCGTAGCAGGTGGCGAGGAGGACGGCGTGATCGACCGGTGGACCGTTCGGCCGGCCTTCCGCCAATGTCTCCGCGTCCTGGTCGGCGCCCACGGTCAGCTGCGCGCCCACGATGGGCTTCACGCCCGCCTGTTGCGCCATCTGGTAGAAGGCGACGGCTCCATACAGGGCATTGGTGTCCGTGACCGCCACCGCCGGCATCTCCATCTCGGCCGCCAGACGCACCAGATCCGCCAGGCGAAGGGCCCCTTCGCGCAGCGAATACTCGCTGTGCACGTGCAGGTGGACGAATCCCATCACCCATCCCTCCTCCTGGCGGTTATCGCTCCAACACCTGGGTCGTCAGCATGGCCTTCGCGCTGAAGTCCTGCCCCGCGTACACTTCGACGTCCACCTTGGCGAAGCGGCGCCCAAAGTCGAGGATGCGGGCGCGCACCTCCAGCCGCGCGTCCACCGGGACCGGCTTCATGAAGTACAGCGTGACGTTCTCCACCACCATGTCCACCTTGCGGTTGCGCTGCAGACAGGCGAGGGCGCAGTTCTCGATCAGCACCATCAGCGGCCCCGTCGCCAGGGTGCCCGTGGCACCCGTCATCTGCGCCGTGACTTCCCCCACCAGCGAGAGGGTCCGGTCGTCGTGGTGGACCTCCTCGAACCCGCGCAGGACGATGCCTTCCACCGTCTCGCTCATCTGCGGCTGGCGGCTCGTCAGCTGCAGCGCGCGGATGACGTCCTGGCGGCTCAACACGCCGACCAGGCGCTTGTTCTGCACCACCGGCATCAGCTCGATGTCCTCCCACACCATCTGGTGCGCCGCCGACGCGATGGGGGTCTTCAACGACACGGTGTGCGGATTGCGCGACATCACCTGCTCCACCGGCGTGTCCGGCGCGGACTCCGCCACGTCGCGGGCGGTGACGATGCCGACCACCCGGCCCGCGTCGTCCACCACCGGGAAGCGGCTGTGCCCGCTCTTCTCGGCGATGTCCAGGTAGTCGCGCACCGTGGCGCGCCGGGGCAGGACCGCCAACTGCTGGTTGCCGAGGACGTCCTCGACGAAGACGATGTCTTTTTTGATGAGGCGATCGTAGATGGCGCGGTTGATGAGCGTGGCCGTGGTGAAGGTGTCGTAGGTGCAGGAGATGATCGGCAGTTGCCGCTCGTTGGCGAGCCGCTGCACCTCCTCCGACGCGGTGAAACCGCCCGTGATGAGCACCGCCGCCCCGTGTTCCAGCGACATGCGCTGCACCTGCTCACGGTTGCCGACGATCATCAGGCTTCCCGGTTCGATGTAACGCACCGCCGCCTCCAGCTGCATAGCGCCGATGACGAACTTGTTCAGCGTCTTGTACAACCCGTCGCGTCCGCCGAGCACGGTGCCGTCGACGATGCCGACCACTTCGGCGAACGTCAGGCGCTCGATGTGCTTCTTCTGCGGCCGCTCGATGCGCACCGTTCCGATCCGATCGATCGCGCTGACCAACCCCTGCAGCTCGGCCTCCTTGATGGCCCGGTACGCGGTGCCCTCGCTGACCCGCAGAGTGCGCGCGACCCCGCGCACGCTGATACGCGCGCCGATCGGCAAGGATTCGATGTAGGACAAGATCTGCTCGTGTTTGGTGCCCATGCCGTCCTCCGTCCCCGCGCCGTACGCGGCCAGCGCGGCGGAAGTGTCCACTTCCCTCCCATTATACACCGCACCCGCGCCGCCCGCCGCACGGGGCGTGGGAAGAGCACGTTCGCGGGCACCCTGCGGAGGACATGCGTCTGGTGCCCTGTTCCTGTTACACTAGGGTCGATCCCGGGGTCTCCCCGGCCTGCTGTCAAGGAGGGAAACGGGGTGCAATCGCCGCGCCTGCCGCACATCGACGTCAATGACGTGTTCCACCCGAGAGGGCACTGGTTGTTCGCCTACTCCGTGCGCATCCTGGTCATCCTCGCCGGCTGCCTCATCGGCGCCGTCGGGGTCAACAGCTTCCTCGCCCCCGCCCGCATCCTGCCCGGCGGCGTGACGGGCGTCGCGCAGCTGCTGTATTATTTCCTGCACGTGCCCATCGGGGTGGTCTACTTTCTGCTCAACATCCCGCTGTTCGTCCTGGGGTACCGGTATCTCGGGAAGCGGTTCGTGCTGCTCACCGGGATCGCGGTGGTGGCCTTCTCGGCCTTCACCGACCTGGTGCACCTCGGGTTCAATTTGCCGACCACCGATCCGCTGCTCATCAGCCTTTACGGCGGCGTCCTGCTCGGCATCTCGTCCGGGCTCATCATCCGGGTCGGGGGATCGTCCGGGGGCACCGACATCCTCAGCCTTGCCGTGAACCGGGTGACGGGCCGCAGCGTTGGAGGGGTGTCGTTCGGCATCAATATGCTGATCGTGCTCGCGTCGATGACCGTCTTCGGCGTCCAGGCGGGCCTGTACTCCCTGGTGTCGATGTTCGCCACCTCGCGCGTCATCAACACCCTCATGAACTTCCAGAACCGCAAGACCGCGCTGATTGTCAGCCCGCGCGCCCCGGAGATGGCACGCGCCATCGGTACGCGTCTGGGGCGGGGCAGCACGCTCATCCAGGCTTCCGGCACCTACACCAACGCCCCCACCGGCGTGCTGATGTGCGCCCTGACCCACTTCGAGCTGTCGGAGCTGCGGGCCATCTGCACCGAGATCGATCCGCACGTCTTCATCTCCGTCCTCGAGACGACGGAGATCGTGGGCCACTTCCGGCGCCTGCCGGATTGAGGTCCAAACGGCTCGCGCGCGTTTAACGCCTCTCATTTTTGTCTATAACGAGACTGTAAAGACCAACCAGAATTTGTACTGGAATGCTAAGGAGGGTCTCGCGATGAGGCAGATCCCGTCGACCGTCGTGGCGTGCGCACTGCTCCTCATCTTCGCCTCCTGGCCGGCCGTGCAGACGTGGGCGGAATTGGGCATGATTCAACACTACCTGACCCACACCCTGTACGGTCTGGCCGGGGTGCTGTTCGGGCTGCAGACGGCATGGTGGGCCCACGCCAGCGATGTTGTCACCCAACCCGAGGAGAGGGGGATCAGCTCGTGAAGCGAACTGTGGGGCAGGCGACCCTGTGCGCCTACATCGGCGTGGTGCTGCTGTTGGCCGGTTTCTTCCCGGGCCTGCCGGACACCCTGCCCGACTACCGGTTGGTGCACGCCCTCTGGCACGTGATGGTGTTCGTCGGCGCCGCCCTGTTGGTATACGGGCTGGAAACCCTGCGCCTGTTGGCGCGCCGCCACCGCCGAATGACGTCGTGACGTCTGACGCAGGAGCAACAGGGCCCGGCGGGGGACACCTCGTCCCGCGGCCCTTGACTGGTGCCACCTCTTTCCTCTCTCCCGCGCGGGTGTCGCACACGCGACCCCGCGCATTTGCTTTCTCCTCCAGAACCCCACCCCCACCCTCACAACGCCCAGTGCCCCAGCGAAGCTATGAGTGTCTCGCGCGAGACGGACGAAATTCAGGAGGATGCAGCCGTGAAGCGATGGAAGCCAAACTCAGCCGCCAAGGGCTGGACCCTGGCCATCGCCGCGGTGATGGCAGCCACCCTCTGGGGCTGCGGGGGATCCCACACGGGGGCGGGCAAGGCGGACGCGTCCGATACGGGGACGGCGCCGGCGGGCAACTCCGCCGGAGCTGCGGCGAACGCCGCCGCGACCACCACCATCACCCAGGCGGAGAGCAACCTGGCGGCGGGCGGTTCGGGTAAAGTCCCCGCTCAGCAGCAGCAAAAGGCTCAAAATTCTATCAACCAGTTGGTGTCTGCCATCAATCAGATCCACGATTAATGTCTGAAGGGGGAGGATGCAAGCATGAAATCCCGGTTGACTCTGACCGCGACGGCCTTGATGGCCCTGTCCAGCGCCACTGTCTTCGCGGTGCCCAGCGTCGCCATGGCCAACGAGCGCGCTGGCCACTACACGACCATCGACGGCATTGTGACCTTGTACAGCATTCTCGACGGCCGCCTGTCCCCTGCCTCGGCGCAGGCTGGCGATCAGGATCACCAGGAGTCCAACGGCCAACAAAACAAAAAGGACGGCTCGTCGGCGAAGGACGGAAAGACATCCGCGTCCCACGGAAAGGATGCGAACAAGGAGAAGGACGACGACGAGAAGGCCCCGGATCACCTGGATCACGGACTGCACCTGGGCGCGCTGTTGGGCGGGCTCTGGGGCGGCTCCAACACAGGCGCGCACGGAAACAGCACGGGCAGCGCAGGCAACACCGTGGGCAACAACTCCAGCACAGGAACGTCCAACCAGACCGGTACCGATTCGTCCGATGCCACCCACCGGGCAGCGGTGCAAGCCTTGCAACAGGCTCTGACGGCACTGCACAAAGATCAAAAGGCCGAGCAGGCGGCCCATAAACAGCTGGTCGCGGCCGCGCGCCAGTTCATCCAGGCGATGCAGCTGGCCGTGGCAGCCGGCGACACAAGCGCCGTGGACACGGGCATGAACCAGCTGACGTCTATCCTGACGAGCCTCAACGAGGCGCTCAAAGCCCAATCCGACGCAGACGCGAACACCAAGACGGGCGACCAAGCCCAGGCCAAAGGAGACCTGCAGAAGGCGCTCGCGGCCATCGCTGCCGCCGATCAACGCATTCAAGCCAAGACCCAGGCGATGCAGCAAGCGGCGCAGCAGCTCGCCGCGTTGGCGCAACAGGTTCGCCAGTCGGCCTGGAAGACCTTGCAAGGCAGCGGTGCGGTCGCCGGCAACACGACTGCGAGTGGCAGCACATCGGCGAGCGGCAACACGGCCGCCGGCAACACGTCTGCGAGCGGGAGCGCCACAGGCAACGGCACCAGCGGCAACGTCACCATCAACGCTGTGGGATCCACCTCGTCCGGGAGCTGACCCCGGCCTATGGAGCCACTCGGAAACGCGCCAAATCCCCGGTGTATACCGGGGATTTTGTTTTGGAAAGCCCCCCGTCAGCGAAGCGAGGCGTCCACGCGGGATCGCAGCGCCCGCGCCGCCGCCTCCGGATCGGGGGCGCTCATCACGGCCGACACCACCGCGATCCCGCTGGCGCCACGGCGCATCGGCTCCTCGGCGTTGGCCAGGCCGATACCCCCGATGGCCACGACCGGGATGCGGACGCTGCGCACGATCTCCCGGAGGCCATCCAGGCCGGTGAATCCCGCATCCGGCTTCGACTGGGTCGGGTACACCGCGCCCACGCCCAGGTAATCGGCCCCGTCCCGCTCGGCGGCGACAGCCTCTTCCACCGTCTCTGCCGATACGCCGATGACCTTCTCCGGCCCCAACAAGCGCCGCGCGTCCCGGCAGGAGATGTCGTCCTGGCCCACGTGCACCCCGTCGGCGTCGACGATGGCTGCGACGTCCACGCGATCGTTGATGAAAAACAACACCCCCGCCTGGCGCGTGAGCTCGCGCAGCGCCCGGCCCAGTTCCACGAACCGGCGCCCCAGCTCCTGCTTGCGCCGCAGCTGCACCGCCGTCGCACCGCCTGCGATGGCCCGTTCCACGATGGGCAACAGCGCCTCCCCGTCCGGGCGCTCATCCGTCACCACGTAGAGCTGCAACGCCTGGCGGAGCCGGGCGGGGTCCCGCCAGCCCGCGCCCATCATGCCGGCTCGCTCCGTCATACCGGGAGCACCTCGATCTTCGCCACCTCGCCCACGTACGCGCCGTCCAGGTGGTACAGGGCATCGAACAAAGCCGCCTGGAAGGTGCCTGGCCCCTGCGCCTTGTCGGCCGCCAGCTCACCGGCGACGTTGTAGCACGTCAGCGCCGCCACCGCCGCCTCAGCGTACGCCGCCGCGTCCTGCCCGCGGCCGGCCGCCGCCGCGAAGGCGCCGAGGATCGCCGTGGCCACGCACCCGGATCCCGTGATGGCGGCCATCAGCGGGTGGCCGTTGGAGAGGGCCCACACCCGCTTGCCGTCCGTGACGTAATCCGTCGGCCCTGTGGCAATCACGCAGCACCCGCGCTCGCTCGCGTACCTGCGCATGGCCTCCGGTAATCCGGACGCAGCCCCCTGGCTGTCGACCCCTTTTACCTCGCCGCCCGCGCCGATGAGCACCCCGATCTCCCCCGCGTTGCCGCGCAGGATCGCGAGCTTCAGCTCGTCGGTGAGGCGTTCGGCCACCTGGTTGCGGTAAGGGGTGGCGCCGACGCCGACGGGATCGAATACCACCGGCACCCCGGCCGCATTGGCCGCTTGGCCGGCGATCCGCATCGCCTCCACCACATCCTCGTCGAGGGTGCCCATGTTCAGAGCGAGCGCCCCGGCGATGCGCGCCATGTCGGCCACCTCCTGCTTGGCGTATGCCATCACCGGCGACGCTCCGATGGCCAGCAGGCCGTTGGCCGCCACGTTGGTCACCACCAGGTTGGTGATGTTGTGCACCAAGGGGCGCTCCTGCCGTACTTTGTCCAGCCACGCCGCCACATCCACGGTCGTCGTCATCTAACATCCTCCCTCCAGGCGTTCCCACTGCCCGTCGACCAGGCGATAGGCGCCGCCCGCTTGAATGCCCGCAGCCGGGGCAGGCCGTACGGAGTGATCGGTGGGCCCGTGCCCGGAGCCCACATCCCAATCGGCGGCCGACGCAATGGCCGCGTAGATAAACGCTTTCGCCGAGGCGATGGCCTCGGCGTCGGTCCACCCCAGCGCCAGGCCCGCCGCCGTGGCCGAGCTGAACGTGCAGCCCGTGCCGTGCGTCTTGCGGCTGGGTACCCGCGGAGTCGCCAGGTACGTGAATCGTTCCCCGTCGTATACGATGTCCACCGCGTGCCCCTGGGTCTCCAGGCTGTCCCACGGCGCGTCCTTGAGCCAACCGGCCTGGCTGTGGCCGCCTTTGATGACGACCACCTTCGGCCCCAGCCGGTGCAAGGCCTCCGCCGCCCGGTGACACGCCGCCCACGAATCCACGGCGAACCCGGCCAACACCTCCGCTTCGGGGATATTCGGCGTCACCACGCGCGCCAGCGGCAAGAGCCGCTGCCGGAGGATGGCCACCGCGTCCCCGTCGATGAGCGCCTCGCCCCCTTTGGCGATCATCACCGGATCGACCACCAACCGATCCACGCCGGCCAATGACAGACGGCCCGCGACAGCAGCGATGATCTCGGCGCTGCCGAGCATTCCCGTCTTGACGGCGTCCGCCCCGATGTCGCCGAGGACGCTGTCCAGCTGCTTTTGGACGAACGCGGGATCGACGTACTGCACCCCCTGCACCCCAAGCGTGTTCTGCGCCGTGAGCCCGGTGATGACGGACGCCCCGTACACCTCATACGCGGCGAAGGTCTTCAGGTCCGCCTGGATTCCGGCCCCCCGCCGGAGTCCGATCCCGCGATGGTCAACGCCCGCACCACGTGCCCCGATCCGGTGATCCGCATGTCTGCCCCTCCTGTCCCTGACACCTGTGCACAGCCGAAATGTACCGCACCCACAGCACGGTTGCAATGACGTGCGGGTGGGGTGCATCGCTCCGCTTCTGCTTCGCAAGCCGCTGCGCGATGCACCCCACCTTAGCCGTTGCGTGGGCGGTTCATCACCGCTTCGCGCTGTGCCCCACTCCCTCGCAGGCGGCGTGGGCGTTTCACTCCGTTTGTGCTACGCAAGACACTTCGTGAAACGCCCACGCAACACAAATGGAGTCGCCTTCGCCGCCTCAGCAGACGCCATCCCCTTCGGCAAGGGTGGGGCGCGGCGCGGAGCGGCTTGCGCAGCAGAAGCGGAGGGCCCCGCCCTACCCGCAGAAAAAAAATCACCTACCAAACGGTAGGTGTGCGAAAGACACGCAATACAGGGGTTAGGTACAGTGCTACGAAAGAAAGTATAACCAGGACGCCGGCCATTCGCATGGGACCTAGGGCCTATCTTTCCTTAAGTTTAGATTGATTATACTGTACTTTATAAAGTAATTTTCTTCCTAATGCCGCCGCAACCCATGTCGTCCCAGGCCCGCGGCGCAGACCGATACCCCGGTCCCCACGCGGCCGTTTCTCGCGCCAATCCCGCATCCGGGAAGCGGAGAAGGGGTCACGCACTCGGGAACAGGTCGGAGGACAGGTACCGCTCGCCGGTATCCGGCGCCAGCCACAGCACCCGCTTGTCGCGCGGGAGCCCAGCCGCGATGCGCACGGCGTGGAAAGCCGCCGCGGCCGCTGACGCGCCGACCAGGATGCCCTCTTCCGCCGCCAGGCGGCGCGCCATCCACTGGGCGTCGTCGTCCTCAATCAACAGGACCTCGTCGTAGATCTCCCGGTTCAAGATGGCTGGGATAAATCCCGGGCCCGTCCCGGGGATCTTGTGCGGTCCCGGCTGGCCCCCGGACAACACGGGCGATCCCGCCGGCTCCACCACGTAGATCTTGAGCCCGGGGATCTTCTCCTTCAATACCTCGCCGGTGCCCGTGACGGTCCCGCCGGTGCCCGCGGTCAACACGAACACGTCCAGTTTCCCGTCAAACGCTTCGAGGATCTCGATGGCGGTGGTGTTCCGGTGCGCATCCGGGTTGGCCGGGTTCTCGAACTGCATCGGGATGAAACTGTCCGGGATCTCGGCCGCCAGCCGGTTGGCCTCCTCGATGGCGCCCGTCATCCGCTTTGACGCGGGCGTCAGCACCACCTTCGCCCCGTAGGCCTTGAGCAGTTTCACCCGCTCCTCGGTGGCGTTGTCGGGCATCGTGATGATACACGGATAGCCTTTGGCGGCGCACACCATCGCCAGGCCAATGCCGGTGTTGCCAGAGGTCGGCTCGACAATGGTCGTCTTGCCCGGGGTGATCTTGCCCTCCTGCTCGGCGCGCAGGATCATGTTGAGCGCGGCCCGATCTTTTACACTCCCGCCCGGGTTGAACGACTCCAATTTGGCGAATACCTGGGCGCCGTTCGGATCCGGGATCCGGTTGAGCCGGACGACGGGGGTATTGCCCACGAGATCGAGCACGGAATCGTACAGTTTTTGTTCCATGGAAACACGCTCCCATTCAATGACGGTGACGGGGCTATCATACCACTTCTTGCCTCGGCGAATCACACCAGGGTCCCGGCGGACCCGGACGGCTCCCATGTGCCGGTGGCCGGATCAATTGCCAAGAGAAGTCCGAAGATTCCCCCTTGCCAACCGTCTTGATTCATTGTAGATTATACCTGTAAGTCCACCCGGAAAATAGATCATTCTCATGGGCATCTGCGGAATGCGAGGAGGGGATTCTCTTGTCCAACACCTTCCAGGACGCACTCGTCTCCACCGACTGGGTCGCGGCCCACAAGGACGACCCGAGTGTCCGCCTGGTCGAGGTCGACGTGGATACCAGTGCCTACGACTCCGGCCATATCGAAGGCGCCATCGCGTGGAACTGGACGACGCAATTGAATGATCCAGTTCGACGTGACATCCTCAGCCGCGACCAACTGGAGACGTTGCTCGGCCAGTCGGGTATCACGCGCGACACGCTCATCGTGCTGTACGGGGACAATAACAACTGGTTTGCCGCCTACGCTTACTGGCAATTGAAGATCTTCGGCCACGAACACGTCAAACTGATGAACGGCGGCCGCAAGAAGTGGGAGCTGGAGGGCCGGCCGCTCGTCAAGGATGTCCCCCAGGTGCAGCCCGTCACCTACCAAGCCAAAGAGCCCGACTTCACCATCCGCGCGAAACAGCCGGACGTGGCCGCGACCATCGGCCAGAGCGGCTACGCGCTGGTCGATGTGCGCAGTCCGCAGGAGTACACGGGCGAGGTCATCGCCCCGCCCGGCATGACAGAGACGGCCCAGCGCGGCGGCCACATCCCTGGCGCCGTCAACATCCCGTGGGCGCAGGCGGTCAACGAGGACGGTACCTTCAAGTCGCCGGAAGAGCTGCGCGCGCTCTACCAGAGCAAGGGCGTCACGCCGGACAAGGATGTCATCACCTACTGCCGCATCGGCGAACGGTCGGCGCACACCTGGTTCGTCCTGCGTGAGCTGCTCGGGTACCCGAAGGTGCGCAACTACGATGGGTCCTGGACCGAGTGGGGCAGCATGGTCGGCACGCCCATCGAGAAGTGAGCGGCATGGCAAATCACGCACGCGTCTCGGACCTCCCCATCGCCGCGCAGCTGTACGCGCAGGTCGCATCCGGGGAGAAACCGGAGAAAGCCCAGGTCTTCTTCGACGCCGCGGTCTTGAACAAGTACCGCGAGGCCGGCGGATACCGCATCATCCGGACGAACACCTCCGGGCGCATCAGCAAGCCCGGCGGATGGAGCGTGGATTTCGGCATCAGCGGCGAGGGAGACAGCATCCTGCACATCCCGGTGGAGTCACTGGTTCACCGCATCCCGGAGGCGGAGAAATCCCACTGGTTGGCGCACATGATCACGCTGCCCGTCAGCACCAACTTCTTCAAAGGGCTCATTCGCCCCGGCTGCCTGGACGACGGTGACATCCGGACGTGGTGAGGCGGCGTGTGGGCGTGTCGCTCCACTCCTGCGCTGAAGCGAGTCGTTCCGCGACACGCCCACACTTCGACGCAACGGGGCAGTCAGTGAGTCATCGCCGGCCTTCTCCCGTAGGGGAGGGGCTGGCGGCTTTTTTGTGCCCACACGACGACGGAGGGTGTGTTGCTTCGCTCCTGCGCTAAAGCGAGCCGCTTCGCAACACACCCTCCGTCGCACCCTCAGGTCCCCGCCAGCAGGCGTTCAATCTCTTTCGCCGCCGGCTCGTCCGCCGCGATGAGCAGCAAGGTGTCGTCCCCCGCGATGGTCCCGAGGAGTCCCTCGACCTCCAGGCCGTCGATCAGGCTGGCGACGGAGTGGGCATTGCCTGGCAGGACCTTGAGCACGAGCAGGTTTCCCGCACGGGCGAGCGAGACGAACACCTCCGTCAGCCGGCGTCGCAGGGTGTCCAGCGAAGCCACGCTGGCGGTGATGGGGATGGCGTACTTGTAGCGCCCGTTGGACCCGACCACCTTGATGAGCTGCAGCTCCTTGATGTCCCGCGAGATGGTCGCCTGCGTGACGGTGAACCCCGCTTCCTCCAGGGCTTGCACCAGCTCCTCCTGCGTTTCGATCTCGTTTTGACTGACGATCTCCTTGATCTTCATGTGCCGCTTCTCTTTCAATGAAATCCCTGCGGTCACCAAGATCCCTCCATGGCCGGTTCCTCCAGGCCGGTGTCACTGAATGCGATGCGCCACGCTGAGCGGCCAGAGCACGAATTCGGCCTTCCCGATGATGTACGACCTCGGCACGTAGGTGTTCTGCCAGTACCGGCTGTCCTCCGAGACGCTCCGGTTGTCGCCCAGCATGAAGTATTCCCCAGTCGGGACGTGGTACGGTCCCCAATTGCCGCTCGTCGGCTGGTCCAGGTACGGTTCCTTCAACGGTTGATTGTTCACGAACACCTGTCCGTCGTGGATGGTCACGGTGTCGCCCGGCATGCCGATGATGCGTTTGACGAAGATCTTCGACGGATCGTCGGGGAAGTGGAACACCACCACCTCACCGCGGTAGGGCTGCCCGAACTCCGTCGCCAAGTGATTGGTGAGGATCAGGCACGGGTCCATGATGGTCGGACGCATGGACGAGCTGGGGACACGGTTGAGATCCACCACCCAGTGCCGGATGCCGAGGGCGATGAGCACCCCGAGTGCGATCGGCCACACCCAGTCCCACAATTCTTTCCAGACCGAGCGCTTGGCCTGTGTTTCAGCCATGTCTCCACCTCGCCTCATTGACTTGCATCCAGGATACCGGCGCACCGGCCGGCCGCGCACCGGTGTGCCTCCGGCGCGCCCAGAGAGTCTGCAGCGCGGGGGCGATGTACGAGACCGCCACCCCGAGTGCCGCACCTGCGACGTCGTCCATCCCGTAATGGAAACGCAGGTACAGCGTCGCGAACACAATCACCCCCCCGAGCGGCGCGTACAAAAGGCACCAGATCCTGCGGTGGCGCCACACGTACATAAACATGACGACGGTCAACGCCGTGTGCAGGCTCGGGAAACAATCCCGGGGGATGGCAAACCGGTCGAGGGTGAACACAGGAGCGATGTCTCCCACCGGGATCGAAAAATGCAGCGTGTACCCCGGTCCGATGACCGGGACCAACAGATAGCAGGCGTATCCGGTGTAAAACGCCAACAGCGACGCCAGCAGATACTCGGATGCCGCCTCCCGGCTGCGCCACACCAACAAGAGGATTGTGAAAAACAACAGCCAGAACCACGAGACGTACGCCCCGGTCAGCAGGTGGGTCACCCACGGCCGCACCAGGGGCTCGAGCCAATCGGCGACCTGCCGTCCGAAGAGGGCGGCGTCCATGCGCTGGATCACCGGATCGCGCAGTTCTGAGTGGATCACCGGTACGTAAAAGTTTACCACACGAAACACCAGCAACAAGGCGCAGTAGGAAAGAAACACGCGGACGGCGAAACCGAACCGGTGCCAACCCGCCGGGCGACGATCCCGCATCCGCCACGCTGCAACGGCGAAAACCACCAATCCAAACAACAGGGCGACGGGGATGAACCGGCCGTAGATGCCAGCCACGACCCCCACGACCCGCCAGTGATAGCCCGGGATGCCGGCCGCCTCATCGAGGCGATGGCCGAAGGCGAAAAATATCCACAGGGCGGCACCCGTCGCGGCCAGGCCCAGCCATTCGAACGGTTCAAGGCGCGAGAGCGCCTGTCGAAGCGAATCCATGTCTCCCTCCCATCGGGTCGTACGAACGGGGCCGAGTCCCGGTGACCCGGCTCACGTCCATGATACCATGACGGGTGGAGCCTGTGGACGAATGGAGCAGGCGATACTCGGCGGTCACGTCTTTCAGGGGCAACCGTACACTCCGTCGATGGGGCCGCGGTAAAACCCGAGGGCACGCAGCATCTGCTGCAATTGCTGTACGTCCAGACCGGGTGGCACGTAGCGGTGCAGGATCCGGCTCGTGAAGACCTGCCCCGTCACCGTCACCAGCGTCCCGATGGGGACGGTGTTGTACAAGCGGGTCACATCTTCATCGCGCATCCGCACGCAACCGTGGGTCACGGACCGGCCGATGGACGCCGGGTCGTTCGTTCCATGGATGCCGTACCCGCCGTTGGGCACCGACAGCCGCATCCAGGCAGCCCCGAAGGGGCCGCCCGGTCGCAGCGTCTTCTCGATGATCACCCAATCCCCCAAGGGCGTCGGGGTCGACGGCTTTCCCGTCGCGACAGGATACGTGGCCGACAGGCGGTTTTGATCGTAGAGCGCCAACAGATTGCAGATGGTGTCGATGGTGATGTGCCACCGTCCCCCGCCCCACGGCACGTTCTCGAACCAGAGTGCCGTCCAGGTCGCAGGCCCCACGATGCTGTTCGCGACCAAACCGCTGTTCTTCTGGAAGGTCATCACCGCCTGCGCCGTGGTCTGGGTGTACACCCCGTCGAACGGGCCTGTATACAACCGAAGCGCGATCAACCGGCGCTGCACAGCCATCACGTCCGGGCCCTCCATGGGCGGCTGGGTCACGCGCAAAAACCGGCTCGCCAACACCATCCCGTTCCCCCCCCTTTCTCTGTAAAAATGCGTGTGTTTTCTGCCGACATGGATGCGTATTATACTTTTTCTATCTATCTCCTAAATCTGTTGGACCGGTACTGGCGTCGACGGCCGGCACGTACACCGTGCAACGCGGCGACACGATGTACAAGATCTCGTTGAAACTCGGGGTATCTCTCGCAGACTTGGAGAAGGCCAATCCTCAGATTCACGCCGTACACCTTTGGCGGCAACGACCCGAAGGTTGGTTTTGACTGCTCGGGATTCGTGCAATATGTCTTTAGCAAGAACGGAATCTCCCTGCCCCGCTCCGCCCACGAACAGGCAACGGTGGGGACGCCCGTGCCCCGAAGCCAGGTGCAAAAAGGCGGCATCGGCGTGATCGTCGTCCACAACATCTGGTCGAACCCGTACTACACCAGCCACTACTGGGGGGCTCGCCGCGTCATACCGCAGGGTTGACGCCGCGATCCCGCGAAGATCCGCTGCGCGGATGGTGGAAAGGAGGCCAACCGGTGGAGTTCCTCAACGGTGCGCTCAATCCTGCTGTCACCATCGCGCTGTGCGCCCTTTTCGCGTGGGGCATTGTGCGGCGCGATGGCGGCGGATCGAAGTGAAGACCGCCTCTCCGCCTCAGCTCAGGCTGCGGCGGAGACCCTGGCGGGCAGGTTCGTCCGGAGTCGGCAAAATCTCCATCTCCTCCAGCATGCGGCTGCGCTCCTTGTCCGCGCCGACCAAGAAGTACAAGTTGGCCGACAGCGCCAGCGCGGTGATGAGGATCCACAGCACCGTGAAGGTGCCTCCGAGCCCCGGGCGCAGATCCGGCAGGCGCGGCAAGGCATACACGGCCAACGCCACCAACGCGCCGCTGTACACCAACGCCCGGTGTTTCGCGTGCGGGACATCCTTCATTTTCCGCTTCACGATTATCCCTCCCCTGCGCATTCCTGTACATGCTATGCCCGGCGATGGCTGGCCATACCTATGTATATCGCCCTGCCCGCTGCGGCACCTTAGACACCGGAGGCCAACTTTCGTGAGGAGGGAAACGCATGAGCGTTTTGGAGAATTGGGAACGGTGGCAAGAGTTCCTGGGCGAGCAAGTGGACAAGGCCCAGGCCATGGGCGTGTCCAACGAAAGGATCACCGAGGTCGCGCGCCGGATGGGTTCGTTCCTGGCGGACAAGATCGACCCGAAGAACCCGCAGGAGCGCCTGTTAAAACAGATGTGGGACGTCAGCAACGAGGACGAGCAGCACGCGTTGGCTTCCATCATGGTCAAAATGGCGGATCGGGCGCACTGAGAGGTGTTGGACGGGCCACGCCGGCGCGCTTCGCGATTCGCCGGCCTGTTGCCACAGGGGTTGGCCGCTGGCTAACCCCTGTTGTCTTTCATCATCGGGTGCGGAAACAGGCCGTCTTCAAGGCCTTTGCCCAACAGCTGATAAATGTCCATCAGCACCGCCATCACGTGACGTTCCAATGCCAGGTACTCGGCGATGTCCTGGTTGAGCGACACCACCTGGCTCAACTGCTCGAACCGGCGGCGTTCCTCTTCCGACGGCGTCTTCCCCTCCATCACCTGAGCCTGCATCTCCCATTCACGAGCGCGAAAATCCTGGAGCATGCGCAGGGTGGCCTCATCGGCGGCGATCCGATCGTGCACCTCTTTCAAACGCTGAAACTCCGGCGTGGACCGGATGTCCTTCAACAGCGCGTTCGCCGTGTCGTACGGATTCATCGCCCCACCTCCCGTTTCATTCGGACTTCAGTATACCAAACCGCCGGCATCCGCTTGCGGATGTCCGTCTGAAAACCCGGTATAATGAGGGGTTGAGGAGGATTTGGTATGGCTGACGTTCGAACGCTGTACGACTGGGCGGGCGGGGATGAGACCATCCGCCGGCTGGTCGAGGTGTTTTACAGCAAGATCCCGCAGGACGAGGACCTGGCCCCCCTGTTCCCCGAGGACTTATCGGAGGTCCGCCACAAGCAGTATCTGTTTCTGACCCAATTTTTCGGCGGACCCCCTCTCTTTTCGCAAGTGTACGGCGCCCCGATGTTGCGCGCACGCCATCTCAAGGCGCCCATCACCCGACGGCACGCCCGCGCCTGGCTGCGCCGCATGGGTGAATCGCTGCAGGAAGTCGGCATTCAAGGCCCGCTGTACGATGTGATGATGGAGCGCCTGACGCGCACGGCCATGCACATGGTCAACACGGAGGAAGACGAGCAGCCGGCCGCTCCCTGAGGAGGGATGGTATGTCCACAGGATCGCGCATCGCGCAGCTGCGCCGGGCGCGCGGCCTGACCCAGGCGCAACTGGCGTCCGCCGCAGGCGTAAGCGCGAGCACTATCGCCATGTACGAAACCGGCCGGCGAACCCCGGATCCGGAGCAATTGGACAAGCTGGCCGCTGCCCTCGGCGTGCCGCCGGACCAGCTCAAGTCCGGCCCGGCTGGCTTTGAGGAGGCGGCGGAGGTGCCGGCGCCAGCCGCGCCAGTGGCTGCCGAGCCGGGTCGCAACTCGCCTTCGCAGGAAGGCCCCGCCGAACAGCCAGGCGCGGCGTATCCAGCGATCCCGCTCGATCGTTTCGAGGCGCGCCTGATCCTGTTTTTGCGATTGAACCCGCAGGCGCGCGCCTTCATGGAAGCCTATCTGGCGGCCGATGACCGGCGCCGCCAGCAGATCCACAAGACGTGGCGCCTCATCCACGAACTCCAACCCTGATCTCCGACACGACGGCAACGGGCGCCGAAGTACCCCTCGGCGCCCGTGCCATGTCCGTTCGGTCCCGATCCAGTATCACTCGGTACCGTTCCCCGTACCGCCGACCATTCCGCCGCTCGGTCCCGTGCCAGAATCTCCTGTCCCGGTCGATCCGCCGTTCCCAGCCCCGGCACCCGATCCGGCCGTACCGCCGGAGCCCGGCGTTCCCGAACCGGAGCCTGACCCGGGCGACCCGGAAGTGCCACCCTCGGCGGGCGGCACCATGCCACCGGTCTGCCCGGGCGGCGTAGTGCCCGAGCCCGTATCCGGCCCGTTGCCCAGGCCGCCCGTATCCCCGCCGGTGTTCCCGCCGTCGCCAGGCGACCCGCCCGCCGCCCCGGGTCCCGCACCGGCGGAGGTGTCGAGGGTCACCGTGATCGACACCGGCGATCCCACCGGCTGCTGCGTCATCAGGTCCAGCGCCTGCACGGTGTAGGTGTACGACTCGCCGGGCTGGACGGCCGCGTCCTCGTAGAAGGGCTGCGTCGTCTGACCGATGACGTCCGGGCTGCCGGACGTGGCCGCGGTACCAGCCGCGTTCGATCCCCCGGCCCCCGCGCCATTCCCTCGGTCGCCGTGGCCTTTGCCGTTCCCCCTGCCGTTGCCGGGCCCCGCGTCGCCGCTCGGGACCGCAGGGCCGTTGTCCAGGCGGCTGATCTGGAACAGCACGCGGCCGGACAGGTCGGTCTTCCACGTGAGTTGCACGGCCTGGGCGACCGGGTCCCAGGTCGCGTTCAGGCCATACACAGCCTGAGTGCTCTGCGCCTGGGTGTCCGGTGTCTGCCCGAACTGCTGCGGCGTCATCCCCTGTGTGGCGAGCTGCACGATGTCGCCGAAGATCTTGGCCGCGTTGTACGACGGCGTGTGCGGAATATCGGTCAGGTGATGCTCCGGGCTCGGCACGTCGTAGCCGAGGTAGATGGAGCCCACCATCGTCGGCGTGTAGCCGTCAAACCAACCGGCGTTGATCCAGTTGGCGTGCGTCCCTGTCAAACTGGCGTCGTACTGCACGGTGCCGGTTTTGCCAGCCACTCCCCATCCGGGCACCTGTGCGGCGGTGCCCGTGCCGTACTGGACCACGCTCTGCAACAGGTCCGTCATCACTGCCGCCGTATGCGCCGACATCACCCGCTTGGCCGCCGGCTGGAAGGTGTATAGGGTGTCCCCTGCAGCGTTGACCACCTTGTCGATCAGGTGCGCCTGCGGCTCGATGCCCTGGTTGGCGAAGGCGCTGTACGCCTGCGCCATGATGAACGGCGACACGCCCTTCTCCAGGCCGCCGAGGGCGATGTTCAGGTGCTGCCGGTCCGCCGAGGTGATGGGAATCCCCGCGTTCGCCGCGAAGTCTGCGCCGGTCTGAATGCCGATCTGCTGCAGCGTCCACACCGCGGCCACGTTCTGCGACGTCGCCAGCGCGTAGCGCAGCGTGACCTGGGCGGGGGCGTTCGGATCGTCGTTGCGCGGCGCGTACCCCCCGCCGAAGTCGTGCGGCTGGTTGTTGAGCACGCTGTCCGGGCCGAACTTGCCGCTCTCAATCGCCGGCCCGTACACCACCAGTGGCTTGATGGACGACCCGGGCGACCGGTACGCCTGCAGGGCCCGGTCCATCCCGAGCGGCACGAATCCTTGCTTCCTCGATCCCGCTGCCCCGAGCACCCCTCCGGTCTTCGGATCGATGAAGATGGCGGCGCCCTGCGCCACGGTGCCGCTGGTCGGCCCTGGGAAGTCGCCGTTGTAGTTGGTGCTCCAGAAGACCGTGTCGATGGCCTTCTGCACCCGCGGATCGACGGTGGTGTACACCTTCAGGCCGCCCTGCAGCAGCTCCTCCTGCGGAATGCCGGCCTGTTCCGCATAGTGGAACAGAAAATTGGTAAAGAGCGGGTGGTTGTCCCACGCGTCGTCCGGCACGTTGTGAAAGGCCACGCCCATGTCCCGGATGGACTGGGCCTTGGCGGCCTTGGCCTGGGCCTCGGTGATGTACCCGTACTTGACCATGTTGTCGAGAACCTGGTTGCGCCGCTTGATGGCGGCGTCCGGATGCTGAATCGGATCGTACGCGCTCGGCGCCTGCAGCAGGCCAGCCAACAGAGCCGCTTGGCTGAGGCTGAGATGTTGCTGCTGGCGCAGATCGACGCCGAAGTAGCGGTACGCGGCCTGTCCTACGCCGACGGCGTTTTCGCCGAAGAAGGCGCGGTTGAGGTACATCGCCAGGATCTCCTGCTTGGTGAAGTGGCGGTTGATCTGCACCCCGAGCACGATCTGGCTGAACTTGCGCGACAGCGTCTTCTTGTCGTTCAGGTACACGATCTTCGCCAGCTGCTCCTGGATGGTGCTGGCGCCCTGGGCATAGCTCTGCGTCCAGAGATCGATGAACGCGGCGCGCAGGATACCCTTGAAGTCGATGCTCGACGAATCCCAGAAGTTGTGGTCCTCCGTCGCCACGACGGCGTTGACCAGGTCTTTCGGCAGTTGGTTGTACGTGACGTCGTATGCGCCCTGGCCGGCGATGGTCATGTACTGCTGGCCGTTTTTGTCGTACACGACCGTCGGCTCGTGGTGTTCGGTCAGCTTGCTGGCGTCAAACGGATACAGCTCCACCAAGGCGAAGAAGCCGACGGTGAAGGCGACGACGGCGGCGACGAGCCACGCGAAGAGGCGCGCGATAACGCGTCCGGCGCCCCCCGGCGGGCGGCCGCCTGGTGGCCGCCCGCCCGGGGTCCTGCCACGCGGAGTCCTGCCGCCCGACGGACGGCTGGAAGCGCGGCCCGTGCGGCCAACTTGGCGGCCAGGGCTGGGACTGGTGCCGTAGCGCCCGGAGATCGCCGAGCGTCCGAAGATCCCTGAGCGTCCGGAGATGCGTGAGTGCCCGGAGATCCCCGAGCGCCCGGAGATGCCGCGGTAGGAACGGCCGTCTTGGCCGAAGGATTGTCGATTCGTCACAAACGCCAAGGCCATCCCCTCTTCCCGTCTGCCGGTTGCTCCTGCCGGGACGCGACGACATCCCAGCCGGTCACCGGCACATTCGTTGTGGTTGGGCCATACACGCGTCGAGCTGGGGTCGACCCAGCCTATTTACAATACTACGCGTCTCTTGCAGGGAGTGGTAGGGCCGTTCGGCGACAGTTTGCCGACAATTCGCCGGGCAGGGGAGGCGCAGGCCGTGACGGCGCGGCGTGCAGGCGTAGGCTGGAGGGGGAGGAGGGGAAGCACACCCCTTCGTTGCCCGCAGCGTGGACATGGGTTGTATATGCGATTCTTGGTATCCTGCCCAATCGTATTTTGACCCATCGCGGCAGAATAACAGCATATAGACTTTGTGGGTAACGACAGACATTGTAAACTGGATCGAGGATCGATGGAGAGGACCACCGGAAAGCGGAATGCCGGGATAAGGAATGTGATTATTTCTTTGATTATTTCAGTTCTTTATACCATTCTGTTCCCGGCCCATGACTTTCAAGCGGTGGTTCGGCCATACTGGAGGAGTGAACCGCGTGCGTACAGATGAGACGCTTTCAGTTGTACAGGGTACATTTCGCACGGCGGATGGAACACACATCCATTTCGAAACCCACGGCTCCGGTCCTCCTCTTTACATTTGCCATGGGGGACCAAATGCAACCTTTTCGTATCTGAGCGAATCCCTCAAGCCTCTGGCGCACCACTTCACGCTCGTGTACCACGATTATCGAGGCAGCGGGCGTTCAGGGCGGGCCGGTCCAGAAACATACCGGTTCGAGCAATTGGCTGCCGACTTGGATGACCTGCGCGCTTTCCTCGGTCACAACCGCATCGCAATTCTGGCTCACTCGCTGGGCGGTTTTGTGGCCCAGCGTTACGCGTTGCAGAGCGGACGACACCTTGACGCGCTCATTCTGGTGGCAACAACACCTTGTGGATCGATGAAGCGCCTGCTGGTGCCGACGTTGCGGGTTCTTGGCCCATCGAGGACCGCCCGTTTGATCGCCTCGAGCACCGGATATGTGGTGCGTTGGGCCTGGCGCCCTGAAACTGCGGAACGGCGCCGCGCCCGCTACCGAGTTTGGAGTCTGTTACAGGAGGGACGTCCAGACCGTATGAAATGGGTTCGCGCTGCCGAACGCGCGGCCGCGATGGACAACGAAAACGCGCGGTACTTGGAGGCCGAGGCCTATCATACCGATCTCACGCATCAACTACGAGACATCCGCTGTCCTGTACTGGTACTCGCTGGATCGCTCGATGCGGTATTTTGCGCCGCTCAGGTGCTGTACCAAAGATACTGCCCGAGCGCGAGAACAGTTACGTTTGCCGATGTAGGCCATCATCCGGCCATCGAGGACCCGGAAGCCTTCTTGAAGACCGTGACGGAGTTCCTTCGGGGTCAATACCCACCTGACGATGTGGGACGGACCTATTGAGACGGGTGGGAGGAACGACGGGGCGGGCAGCCGGGCGGGCCAGGCTAGGAGTTGGCAGGATGCCCGGCTTTTATCTATGGCCGACAGGGGGTCAGCGGATCGACCGCACCATGCGGCTCCGATTCGTCCTCCTGGCGGGCCGGCGCTGTCTCGATCGCCGTCCTGCGTGGGAGGCATTGGGGTGTGTCGTCCCGTCCTGGAGCACCTCGTCGATCCGCTTCCGCCAGCGCATCAACTCCTCTCGCAGTTGTGCGTCGTCCGCCCCACGGATCGCCCGCTCCAGGCGAGGCCACAGGAAACGCGAGAGTTCGCCCAGCACCCTGCGCTCCACGCCCCCCACCCGCTGCAGAATGTCGTCGATGGCGTCGCGGGCCGACGTCACCAGACGGTCTTGTAAGGCCGACGACGGTGACGGGGATGGGGCCGATTGAGGGAATGGGTTGGCCTGAGGCGATGGGTCAGGTGACGGAGTCGCCTGCGGAGAAGGATTGACCTGAGGCTGGGTGGCCTGCGGAAAGGGCACAGAAGGAGAAGCCGAGGCCGCAGGCGAAGGGGCGGGAGACGGGATCGCAGCGATGGGTGTGTTCGTGTGCGTGCGATTCACGGGACAGACCTCCTTACGTGCAAGGTGTGCGCAGGTTGCCCCAGTCTATGCGGGCCTGGACGTATGACGGTACGGCGCCCGCCTCCGAGGCGCGGTCGGGGAGGACGAAGGCGGGTGGGGAGCCGAGGCGACGGTAGCCGGGGTGACGATGGCCGAGGCGACACCGCTTATCAAGGTTTTGTCCTTAACTCAGCGGTCACCGAGCCGGTTAGCATTCGTTTTTGAATTAACCTCTTATACTCAGACCGTCATTGTCACCGTTTTGTACTTAGTGCCGGCCGGGCGCGCCCAGCGAGGCTTGGTTAACGCAAATCGGTGTATTTATTGATCCCGCGGCCACCCCGATAACGCACTTTCTGCATGTAAACCTGACCGCGTCCGCCTCCATAACGCACGGTTTGCGTTTAGGACCCGGCCGGCGCCGCACGGTGTCCCGCCGCCCATGCCCGTATCGAGCCCCACTGCCTGCGCCGTATGATGCCCCGCCACCGACGCCCGAGCCCACAGCCGATGTCTGACCACCGTGCCCCCACCCACACCCGACTCACCCCATTTCTGCGTCCCGCTGCGATGCCGCCACCGTCTCGTACGTCTATTGAATTCGAGGGCCGCAAACGGCGCAGCCAAACCCAGTGGAGCCAGCGCGACCCAGCCCGCCACATCTCCCGGTCGATCCCGCCGGGCCCGCCGGAGGTGACGCGCATTCCGATGAACGATGCCGCCCCGCCCAACGAAGCGCTCCACGCGCTCTACCGGCAGTATGCGGACGATGTGTACCGGTACGCCCGGATGATGCTCGGCAACGCGCCCGATGCGTACGACGCGGTGCAGGAGGTCTTCTTGCGCGCGCTGCGGGCGTGGGGATCGTACCGGGGGGAAGCCTCCGCCCGAACATGGTTGATCCGGATCGCCAAGAACTACCTCGCAGACGTCCACCGCAAGCGCAGGGTGGAGAACAAATACATCTCTCGACGGGAGCTGCAGGACGTGGGCCGAGAGGATGGGACGGCGGATACCGTACTGGAAGTGGAGTGGGCATTGAGGCAACTGAGACCCGCGTACCGGCAGGTCGTGGTCCTCCGCTACATCGAGAACCTATCGGTGGAGGAGACAGCACAGGTGCTCGGGTGGTCGGCGAGCAAGGTGCGGACCACGGCGCATCGGGCGATGATGGAGCTGCGGAGGATGTGGGGCGAAGCGCCAGCGGGAGGTGTGCAACCCGGTGAAAGCTGAGGAAGACGTCTTGAACCTGCTGTCGGAGGCGTCCCGTCTCCGCATGGACCCGCAGAAGAGCCGCGAGATCTGGGCGGCCATCGAGCGGGAGATGGCCCATCCCCGCCTCTCCCGGCGTTCCTGGCGTTGGGAACGCCTGATCGGGCCGGGCACGGCGGCTGCCCTCATGGTGGGGGTCTGTGGCGGGACGCTGATCCTGCTGTTCCACCACCCGGTCATCGGCCAAAAGCAGGCCTTCTCGTCCGCTGAAAATGGCACAGCCATGTCGATCGCGGGGCCCAACGCCACGAAGGCGGCCTCAGCGGCGGGCATCGGCGCCACGGCGTCCGAGGAAAACGCCGCCGCTGCGCAGGACGAGAAGGTCCAGGCATCCAGCGGGATCCTTCCGGGAGACACCACACCCGACGCGATCACGCTGGACGACATCCGGCGGTACTACCAGGAGCAGCCCACCCTGTCCGGCCGGCCGGTGCAGGTGGTCAGCGTCCATCCCTATCCTGCCTATCATGCGATCATCGTGGAAACCCGGTGGGACCCAACCCTCTTCAGCGAATTCGATTGGTGGGACCTGCGCACGGGGCGGCACTTCCCCCTCGCGGGCCGGTCATACGAGGTCCAGCTGGAGCAGGTGGTGAGCCCGGAGAAAGTGGTGCTTCGGGCGACCGGCCGGTACAGCGAAACCCCCGGGATCGACTTCCCCTACGACGTGTACGCCGAGCGGCCGGATCCAGAGTCCGATTTCACCGTCACCCGGAAACCGGCCCGACTGCCCGTGAGCGAATCCGTCTCCTTCGGCGATGGGAAGGTCGAGGCCGCCGCCGAGGTTACGTCGACCTCCGATACCATCACCATCATCTTCCAACCGCTTCCCGGCCTGGAGGGACCCTTTATGGCGGGCGCCTATGGTGCTCCCAAGATGCGGACCGAGTATGCGGCGGATCGAAGGGAGATGACCATTCATTTCGCGTCGACCCAGGCCACCGTGGCGTCCGCCGTGCTGGCGAAGGTGCACAACGCGTACGTCGACGGCGTCTCCGCCCGGAAGAACGGGTCCGAGTGGGAATTGGTCCTGCACCTCACCGACAAGGCCCGGTTCTACACAGCGAGCGTCGAGCACCATTCGCAGGCGAGTGTGACGTTTGCGTTTTCGAGCGGATGAGCATCATCCTGTTAGGGCGGAGAGACGTTCTGCGGGACGTTGGCGCCCTCGGTGCCGGGACTGGTGGCCCGATCCCGCGGCGCCTCCGACGGAGCGGGTACAGAGCATTTGGCTCCGCGTGCGCCCTCCGCCCCGTCACCCGTCTGGGAGGCCCGGTAGTGCCGGAAGGCAGGGAGGGCGATCCCGACGGCCACCGCCCCCGCCACGCTGGACAGTCCGCGATGACGAGCGCCACCCCCACGGGGAACACCGTCCCCATCAGGCCAGCCCGGAGATTGCCGAGTTGCGGCCCGGCCGCCCCGACGAGGTAGTCGATCCCGCTCACGCGCCCCCGGTAGGCGTCTGGGGTGTTCACCTGGACGATGGTCGTGCGCAGCACCACCAGCATCGTGTCCGCCGCCCCGGCGACGAAGAGGCAGGCGAGGGCCAGCCACAGTACGCCGCTCGCGCCGAGCAGTGCGATGCAACCGCCCCACAGCGCGCCGACGACGAGGACGGCCAATCCCTCCCGCGACACCCGCCGCAGCGGCCCCGAGAAGATGGAGCCGGCCAGCCCACCGACGCCCGTGGCACCCATGAGCAGGCCGAGCGTCTGCGGGTTCCCGCCAAACCGCGCGGCATTCAGCGCCGGCAGCAGCGCCGTCGACACCCCCAGGACGGTGACGCTCAGGTCGGCGAAAAACGCCCCCATCAACACCGGCTGCCGAATGAGGAAGCGGAGGCCCTCGGCGGCCGAGCGCAGGGTCGGGCGGGACGGCCCGCCCTCCGGCGGCATCGCCGGTAGTCGCCCCACGCCGTACAGCGCCGCGGTGAAGCTGAAGGCATCCAGGGTGTAACACGCCTTCAAGCCCCAAACGGACGCGATCACGCCGGCCAACGCGGGCCCGGCCATCTCGGCAAAGCGCATCACTACCATGTTCAGCGTGTTGCCGGCCCGGATCTGGTCCTTCGGCAGCAGCCGCGGCAGGAAGGTGCGCCGAGCCGGCGCGTTGACGGCGGTGAGGAGAGACTGCAGGACGAGCAGCCCGTACAGCAACGCCGGGATGCGAAGAGCGGCGAACGCCTGCAGGGCGAACAGGATGGAGACGGCCATCTGCCCGCTGGTGGCGGACAGCACCAGGATCCTCCGATCCACCGCGTCCCCGATGCTGCCGCCCAAGAGCACGAACGCCATCGCCGGCAGTGCGCTGCACAACCCGGCCGCCCCCACCGCGAGGGAGCTGTGAGTGAGGTTGTACAACTGCAGCGTGACCGCGAACGTGGTCATGTAGCCGCCGAGCACGGACAGGCCCTGGCCGAGCCAAAGCCGCCGAAACGCGGGCGACGTGCGCAACGGCGTCGTATCCAGGAAGATGCTCATCCGTCTCACCAGTCCTCCCTGTAGTTCGACCCTGCGGCACGGACATGATTACGCGCAGGTGTGCCCGGGCTCCATGCAGATCCGCGCCCGAAACCGCGCCCGCTATTGAGGACGATGTCGATTTTTGCTAAACTCAATGGTACCATATTGCGCGTTCCACGCGCGGCCATAGCACGCCGAGGACGAGGACGAGTAGTCCCCGATCCCGCGTCCCAGAGAGCGGGGACACGGTGGAACCCCCGCACGCGGCCGGAGACGAACATCCCCTCTGAGGCATCCGCTGAAACCACGGCTCGTTTCTGCGCCCGACCGGGGATCGGGCGAGGTCTAGGCCCCCCGGTGCCCAGCGCGCGGCGCCCGGAATGTACCGCATCCAACACGTGGGAGTAAGGCGGATCGGGACCCGCCCGTTATCCGCGGGGCAGAACCCGGCCGATTCGCCGGCCGGCGAATGAACGGCCGACGGCCGGACGGCCATAACTCCGGTCCGGGCCACATGCGCCAGGGTTCTGGCAGATGGAGCGCCGCCGCACCGGCGTGCCGCCCGGCCTGCAGCGACGCGCGGCCGGCACGGTCACGATCCCCGTGGCAGTCGTGCGGACACGGCGCTAAGTAGGGTGGTACAGCGGGAAACCCTCCCGTCCCTTCGCGGGGCGGGTTTTTTATTTGCCACACATATTTGCCACATCGACGCACAGGAGGATGCACCATGCCACGCAAGGTCGACGCCAAGGAACCCGCCAAAGCCCGCGAGCTGCGGGTGCTGGAATTCTGGAAGCAGCACGACGTGTTCAAAGAGAGCGAACGCATCCGTGAAGGGGGGCCCGAGTGGGTCTTCTACGAAGGGCCGCCGACGGCCAACGGCCGCCCCCACCCCGGGCACGTGCTGACGCGCGTGATGAAGGACGTGTACCCGCGCTACCGGGTGATGAAAGGCTACCACGTGCAGCGCAAGGCCGGCTGGGACACGCACGGTCTGCCGGTGGAGATCGAGGTCGAGAAAAAGCACGGCATCAGCGGGAAGAAGCAGATTCAGGCGTTCGGGATCGAGCGGTTCATCCAGGAGTGCCGCAACAGCGTGTTCACCTACGAGGCCACCTGGCGCGAGATGTCCGAACGGCTCGGCTACTGGGTCGACATGGACCACCCGTACATGACCCTGACCGACGACTACATCGAGTCCGTCTGGCACCTGCTCAAGACCATTTACGAAAAGGGCCTGCTCTACCAGGGGCACCGCGTGAGCCCATACTGCCCGCACTGCGAGACCACCTTGTCGAGCCACGAGGTGGCCCAGGGCTACAAGGACGTCAAGGACCTGTCCGTGACCGCCAAGTTCCGGCTCAAGCAGGACGTCGATGGGGTGCCCACCTACGTGCTCGCCTGGACGACGACGCCGTGGACCCTGCCGAGCAACGTGGCCCTGGCCGTGCACCCTGACCTGGAGTACGTGCTCATCCACTCCGGCGAGCGCAACGAGAACTACTGGGTCACCGCCGGGCTGAAGGCAAACTTTTTGCGCGAGGGAGACCGAGTGATCGACACGAAAAAAGGGGTCGATCTCGCCGGCCTCCCGTACGAGCCGCTGTTCCCGTACGTCACGCAGGAGGGGCGCAAGCACATCATCGTCACCTCGACCCACGTGACCGACGAGTCGGGCACCGGCGTCGTCCACATGGCCCCTGCCCACGGCGAGGACGACTACCGCGTGTGTCAGGAGAACGACGTGGTGTTTGTGAACTTCGTCGATCTCTCCGGCTGCTTCACGGACGCGGTGACGGACTTCGCCGGCCGCTTCGTCAAAGACGAGGATCTTAACGTCGACATCGTCAAACACTTGGCGGCGCGCGGCCTGGTGTACGACAAGCACAAGCACGAGCACGCCTATCCGCACTGCTGGCGCTGCGACACGCCGCTGATCTATTACGCCATCGACAGCTGGTTCATCCGCACCACCGCGGTGAAACAGCAGCTCATCGACAACTCTAACGGCGTCAACTGGATGCCGGAACACATCCGCGCCGGGCGGATGGGAAACTTCCTCGAGAACGTGGTCGACTGGAACCTGTCGCGCAGCCGCTACTGGGGCACACCCCTGCCCATCTGGGTGTGCGATCACTGCGGCGAAACCCACTGCGTCGGCTCCAAAGCGGAACTGGAGCAGCTCGCCGGCCGGTTGCCGTCCGAGCTGCACAAGCCGTACATCGACGAGATCACCTGGACGTGCTCCTGTGGCGGCACCATGACGCGCGTGCCGGAAGTGATCGACGTATGGTTTGACTCCGGCAGCATGCCGTTCGCCCAGCTGCACTACCCGTTTGAGAACCAAGATGCCTTCCGCCGCCTGTACCCGGCCGACTACATCTGCGAGGCCATCGATCAGACGCGGGGTTGGTTCTACAGCCTCTTGGCCATCTCGACGCTCGTCACGGGCCAGGCGCCGTACAAGAACGTGCTGGTGCTGGGCCACGTGGTGGATGAGAACGGGAAGAAGATGTCGAAGTCAAAGGGCAACGTGATCGATCCGTTCGAAGCCTTCGACCTGCACGGCGCGGACGCACTCCGCTTTTACTTTCTTTCCAACACGCAGCCGTGGAACTCCCAGCGCTTCTACCACAAGGCGGTGGCAGAGGCGAAGGCGAAGTTTATCGACCTGTTGCAGAACGTGCACGCCTTCTACGCTCTGTACGCGGGGATCGACGGCTTCAACCCGAGCCGTCATCAAGTGCCGGTGGCGGATCGGCCGCTGATGGACCGCTGGATCCTGGCGCGGCTGCACGACACCATCCAGCGGGCGGATGCAGCGTACGAGCGGTACGACGCGACGTCGGCCGCACGGATGCTGCAGGACCTGGTGACGGACCTGTCGACCTGGTACGTGCGGCGCAACCGGGATCGCTTCTGGGCGTCGGGGATGGAAAAAGACAAGGTGGCGGCGTTCCTCACCCTGTACGAAGTCCTTGCGGACATCAGCAAGCTCATTGCCCCGCTGACGCCATTCATCGCGGAGGAGCTGTACCAGAACGTGGTGCGCGACGCCTACCCGGATGCACCGTTCAGCGTGCACCTGTGCGATTTCCCGGCGGCGGATGAGGCCTTGATCGACCGCGATCTCCTGGCGGAGATGGACGAGGTGCTGGCGGTGGTGGAGGCGGGCCGGTATCTGCGCAACGAGAGCAAGATCAAGACGCGCCAGCCGCTGTCGATCCTGTTCGTGCCGGCGTCCAAGCGGGCGGTGCTGGAGAAGTTCAAGGACGTCATCCTGGACGAGTTGAACATCAAGCAGATGGTGTTCGTGGAACTCGGCGAGATCGCCACGCCGGAGCTGTACCTGAACCTCAGGGAGGTCGGCCGCTCCTACGGCAAGCTGGTTCCAGTCCTGAACCAGGCGGCCAAACAGGCGACGCCGGAGCAGATTCGCCAGTTCCAGGAAACCGGCGAGGTCGTGCTGGAAGGCCAGGTCATCTCACGCGCGGAAGGGCACGCGGAGGTGCGCTACCACGCCAACTTCCCAGGCCTCGTCACGGTCACGCCGCGCGGCTTCGTCGGCCTGAACACGGAGTTGACGCCGGAGCTGGTGGAGGAAGGGTATGTGCGCGAGCTCATCTCGAAGATGCAGATGATGCGCAAGGAAGTGAACTACAACGTCACCGACCACGTCGTCTTCAGCGCCGTCGGCGACGCCGAGGTGCTCGACATCCTGCGCCGCAACGAGGACCACATCCGCAAGACGGTGCTGGTGCGGGAGTTCGTCTTCGCGCCGATGGAAGGCGACCTGACGAAGGAGTGGGACGTCAACGGCAAGCCGTTGACGCTAACGGTGAAAGGATGAGGCGCCGCACCTCAAGCGATGTGGCGCCGCACCTCAACCGGTGTGGCGCCCCCTCAACTGGCGTGGTGTTGCCCCAAACCGGTGGTTCAGCGCCCGGGCGGGCGGTATAATATGGACGTGTGAAACGAATCCGACGCTGTACCCCCGGGGAAGGAGACTCGCCATGGCAGGGAAGTTCATCGGCAACGCCATCGTTCTGATCATCGGATTCTTAATGGTCGTGTTGATCAAGCAGCCCGCGTGGCTGAAGTTCGTCGGCCTCGTCATCATGCTGCTGCCGCTCTTGACGAGCGCGCTTCAGTCGCTGCAAGAGGGCCGGTCCGATCATCGCTGACAGACATATGCCAAGGGCCGCGGCGTTGTTGCCGCGGCCCTTGCGCCGTACCGCCATGGGATCCTATGGCCCCTGTGTCGCGACGCCACCGTACACCCAGGGAAAGGCGCGCCACGCCGCGACCCACACCACAACACACGCGACTGCGAACACCGCCATCCGTACCAGGAAGCGGCGGCTCTTCCACGGTTTCTGCCTGCACACGTAGGGATAGATGAAGGCGTGATAGACGGGAAACATCAGGCTCCCCGCCACCATGCAGGCAAAGCGAAAGTACCACTCCGCAGGCGCGGTGGGTTCCATCCTGACATCATCCGTGACCGGTGCAAATGTCCAAAAAGCGAGGACGTACGGCATCAATGCCCCCGCCACTCGCCACGCGTACCAACGGATCGCCCGCCGTTCCGCAGACAAAAGCCTCCAAAACACCCACCATGCCAGTGCGTACGACACAGCAAGCGGCAACGCCAACCCCGCCAGCGCCACGACATCCCGCACCGTGGGATGAAGCGGATCGGCAACATCCCACAGCCCGTGCAGGACAAACAGACTGGCCACTGCAAAGCTCATGCTCAGCACCGGCAGGACGACGCACTGATACGCCACCGCACCCGACACGGCGAGCACCCAATCCAGGGTCTTTCGGAGCCCACCGCCATCTGCGATGGCCTGTGTCCACCATCTCCCAAACGCCACCGGGCCTTCGCTCCCCTCGGTTCATCCCTGCGTTGGGATCTTCTGCATGCCGGCGCCGGCTTCCTGCAGCCGTCCCATCCAGGCACCCGCGCCCCCCGGCTCGAAGGACGGCCATCCCTGGATGCGCGCCGCTCACCCGTTCAAACGCCTCGATCCCGCGGATCCACCGACCGACCGCCCCGGCATTTGACGGGCACGCCACACCGCCACACCGCCCTCACGCCGGTGCCCGGCCTCCCCGTCCTCCGAATCACCTCGTCAGCCCAGCTGCCGGGCCAGGTTCGCCATCTCAATGGCGCTGACCGCCGCTTCCCAGCCCTTGTTGCCCGCCTTGGTGCCGGCGCGCTCCACCGCCTGCTCGATGGTGTCGGTCGTCAGCACGCCGAAGATGGTGGGCGTACCGGAGTGCAGGGCCACGTGGGCCACGCCTTTGGCCACCTCGCTCGACACGTAGTCGAAGTGCGGCGTCGCGCCGCGGATGACGGCGCCCAAGGCGATCACGGCGTCATACCGGCCCGACTCCGCCATCTTGCGCGCTGCAAACGGAATCTCGAACGCCCCCGGCACCCAGGCCACCGTGACGTCCTCCTCCGCCGTGCCGTGCCGCTTCAACGCGTCCAAGGCCCCCGACAGCAGCTTCGACGTGATGAACTCGTTGAACCGGCTGACGACGATGCCGACCTTCAATCCTTGGCCAATCAGATGTCCTTCGAGGTACCGTACACTCATGTCCTCATCCTCCACTCACAGGTGCAACATAGGTCTCGCCACCGGCGGCCCCGTCGGTGGGGGCGCCTCACTCGCTCGGCCTTCACAGGTGCAGCAGGTGTCCCATCTTCACCTTTTTGGTCTGCAGGTAGTGCTCGTTGTACGGGTTGCGATCCACCTCCAGCGGCACCCGCTCGACCACCGTCAACCCGTGGCCCTCGATTCCTTTTACCTTGCGCGGGTTGTTGGTCAACAGGCGCATCTGGCGCACGCCGAGATCATACAGGATCTGCGCCCCGATGCCGTAGTCGCGCAGGTCGGCCGGAAACCCCAGCTTGTGGTTCGCCTCCACCGTGTCCGCGCCCTGGTCCTGCAGGGCATAGGCCTTGATCTTGTTCAACAGGCCAATGCCACGGCCCTCCTGGCGCAGGTACAGCAGCACCCCTTTGCCCGCCTCGCTGATCTGGCGCAGCGCCGCGTGCAGTTGCGGGCCGCAATCACACCGCAGCGATCCGAACGCGTCCCCCGTCAGGCACTCGGAGTGCACCCGCACCAGCGTCGGCGAGCCGTCGATGTCCCCCTTGACCAGCGCGATGTGCTCCTTGTCGTCGATCCGGTTGGAATAGATGACCGCCCGAAAATCCCCGTACACCGTGGGCAAGAACGCCTCCGCCTGCCGCTCCACCAGCTTCTCCGAGCGCTTGCGGTAGGCGATGAGGTCCGCGATGGAGATGAGCTTGAGCCCGTGCCGCTTCGCGATCTCGTGCAGCTGCGGCAGGCGGGCCATCGTCCCGTCCTCGTTCAGGATTTCGCAGATCACCCCGACCGGCGGCGCCCCGCACAACCGCGCGAGATCGACCGCCGCCTCCGTGTGGCCGGCCCGCCGCAGGACGCCGCCCGGCTTTGCCACGAGCGGAAACACGTGCCCTGGCTTGCGGAAATCCTCCGGTCGGCTGTCTTCGCGGACAATCGCCGCGATGGTCTGCGCCCGCTCGAAGGCCGAGATGCCGGTGTGGGTGGCCGCGTGATCGACCGAGACCGTGAAGGCCGTCCCGTACGAATCCTCGTTTCGCTCCACCATCGCCGAAAAACCGAGCCGCGCCGCCCGGTCTTCCGTCAGCGGCACGCACAGCAGTCCGCGCCCGTGCGTGATCATGAAGTTGACCACCGACGCGTCCGCGTGCACCCCGAGCGCCACGAAATCCCCCTCGTTCTCGCGGTCCTCGTCGTCCACCACAATCACGATGCGCCCCTGGCGCAGGTCCGCCAAGGCGTCCTCAATGCGATCCAACACGTTCATCGACCTCTTTTCCGTATCTCGCCGTCCGAACCCTGCGCGTCCTCATCCTTCGGTCGATCACGCGCCCACCCGTACCACGGGTCGATCACGCAAATCCGTTCGCCCGCAAGAGATCCAGGCTCAGGCCCCGCGGCCGCCCGCCCCCGCGCCCTGCCCTGGCCTCTCGAGGCCCGCGCCCCCGCGGTCCGCCTCCGCCAGGGCCCCGGCCGAGTGCCCCGCGGCCCCCAGACCCCGGCGCTCCAGCAGGGCCTCCACGTACTTGGCGAGCAGGTCCGCCTCCAGGTTGACCGCGCGGCCCACGTCCGCCTGCAACAGGGTCGTCCGCTCCCCTGTGTGCGGGATGATGGACACCCGGAAGGCACCGTCGGCCACGTCCATCACCGTCAGGCTCACCCCGTCGACGCAGATGGACCCTTTTTCCACCACGTACCGCATCACCTCGGGCGGTGCCGCGATGGTCAACACCGTCGCGATGCCCTCACGCGCCTTCGCCCGAACCACGCCGACCCCGTCCACATGGCCCGAGACCAAGTGGCCGCCCAAGCGATCCCCCAGCGCCAACGCCCGCTCCAGGTTGACCGCGTCGCCCGGCGCCAGCCGGCCCAGATTCGTCCGGCGCAAGGTCTCCGGCACCGCGTCCGCCGTGAACCCGTCCGCGGAGAACGCCACCACCGTCAGGCAGGCGCCGTTGACCGAGATGCTGTCGCCGAGGCGCACCCCTTCCAGAACCTTCCTGGCGCCGATGTGAATGTGCGCGCTGTGCTGCCGGTGCTCGATGCGGCGCACCCGGCCCACCTCTTCCACCAGTCCGGTGAACACCCGGATCGCCTCCTTCCTTCACGCGTAGCGCGGATAGCCGGTGATGACGATATCCTCCCCCGCCGCCGACACCTCCACGTCCGCCAGGGTGACGGCCTCCCCCATGCGCGCCGGCGCCAGCCCCCGACGGCGGGGATGCCGCCTCCGAGGATCTTCGGGGCCGCGAACCACACCACTTTGTCCACCAGCCGCCGGCCGAGCAGTCCGCCCGCCAGCGTGCCGCCTCCCTCGACCAGGACGCTGTCGATCCCGCGGGTGAACAGGTCCGCTAGGGCGGCGGCGGGATCGACCCGGCCCTCCGCGTCCGCAGCCACCACCACGACCTCCGCCCGCGCGGCCAGCGCCTCGCTCCGTTCACCCGCAGACGCGAGGCCTTCCCGCGTGGTGTAGACGATCGTGTTCCCTGGTTCGCGCAGCATCGCGGCGTCCGGGGGCAAGCGCAGGCGGGTGTCGAACACCACGCGCAGCGGCTGGCGCACCGCCTCGATGGGAACGCCAGCCGGCCGCACCGTCAGGCGCGGGTCGTCCGCCAGCGCGGTGCCGATGCCGACGGCGACGGCGCTGTACCGCCGCCGGAGCGCCTGTACCTGCTCGCGCGCGGCCGGACCTGTCACCCACTGGCTGTGGCCGGTCGTCGCCGCGATCCGCCCGTCGAGCGTCGACGCCAGCTTTAGGACGACGAACGGCCGCCGCAGGCGCGCCGCGTGCAGGAACACCTCGTTCTGCCGCCGGGCCGCGTCCGCCAGGACGCCGACCGTAACCTCGACGCCCGCCTCCCGGAGGCGCCGGACGCCGGCCCCCTGCACGCGCGGATCCGGGTCCTCGACGGCGACGACCACCCGGCGCACCCCGGCCGCAAGCAGCGCCTCTGTGCAGGGCGGCGTGCGGCCGTGGTGGTTGCAGGGTTCCAGCGTCACGTACACGGTGGCGCCGCGCGCCCGCTCCCCCGCCATCCGCAGGGCATGGACCTCGGCGTGCGGCCCGCCCGCCTTGAGATGCGCGCCCTGCCCGACCACCTCGCCGTCTTGGACGATCACCGCGCCGACCATGGGATTCGGGGAGGTCTGGCCGCGCCCCAGTTCGGCCACCTGGATGGCCAGTTTCATGTAGCGTTCGTCCTCTGTCACGCAGGCCTCCAAAAACAACATGCCCCTTCACATCCGTGAAGGGGCAGGGTCGTCCGAACCAAGCGCACTCCCGGAGACGGAAACCTCCAGAGCCGTCGGCATCCGCCGTGATGGCGAAACCATCCCGGACCCTGGAGCGGCGAACCCTGCAACCGTGCAGAAGACCCCGGTTGTTTCCGGAATGCCTTCCGCGGACGGCCTCCCGAAGGCCGCCACGCACGGTCCGCACGCCCGCCGCCGGGCGCACCTGACACGTCATCCTTCTCCCATCCGGACTGTACCGTCGGTACTGGACTCTCACCAGTTCCTGCCCAACCACTCGGTTGCGGCTCGTGGACTTCGCTCGCGCGTCACCACCGGTCGGGAATTGGCGCTGGTCACAGCGCCTCACCCTGCCCCGAAGGATGTTTGGTATGTGGATTGGCTATGGGATCATCATAGGGCATCTGTGGGCGGATGATCAAGGTTTTTCGCCAAGCGGCCGGCCGCCCCCGGAGGCGCCCGAAGGCGCCAGCGCGCGGCCGCCTGATTGCCGCTGAGCGCGGTGGCCCGCGGTCTTGCGCCAGTCCGGCAAGCTGCTCGTGTATGCGTTTGCATGGCGAATTTCGGGCATTGCAAGGTACACAGGCTTGCAGTACATTCGACGCGTCCTGCAGCCGCAGGACCCGTGACCACAGACATCCGGAACGGAGAGAATCGGACTCATGATGGATACCATCCACACCCTGAAGCGGTGGCTCGTCGGCCGGCCGCTGAAAACGCGTGAACAAGCGCACGTCAAAATCGGGGTCCTCAAAGGCATGGCCCTGATGACCCCAGACGCCCTCTCGAGCGTCGCCTACGCCACCGACCAGATGGAGCTCATCCTGGCCGTCCTCATCGGGGCGGGCATGGCCCAACAGCGCGTCACCGACGTGCTCGGCTTCTCCATGCTCGGCACCGGGCTCATCGTCTGCCTGGCGTTCCTCCTGTACCTGGCCTACCGCAACATCATCGCGCACTATCCAATGGGCGGCGGGGCGTACTCCATCGGGCTCAACGACCTGGGCCGCGTCTGGGGTCTGTCGGCGGCCGCGACGCTGATCGTAGGGTACACCTTGACCGTGGCCGTGTCCGTCGCCGCCGGGGTCGACGCCGTCGCCCCCGTGATCCCGTTCGTCGGCGCACACAAGCTGTTCTTCAACGTCCTCCTGACGCTCGTCATCATGTTTGTCAACCTGCGCGGCACGGGCGAATCGGCTGCCGTGTTCGTGCCGTTCACGTACCTGTTCATCGGCTGCATCCTCTTGCTCGGCGCTGGCGCCGCGGTTCAAGCCATCCGCCAACCGGAGGACATCCATCTGCCCACCGCCGCCGGCATGCAGGCGGTGCAAGGGATGTCGCTGTTTTTGTTCCTGAAGATGTTCGCCAACGGGTGCAGCGCCCTGACCGGCGTGGAGGCGGTGTCCAACTCTGTGCCCGTCTTCAAGGAGCCGTCCGTCAAACGGGCGCAGCGCACCCTGCTCGCGTTGATCGTGACCTTGTCGGTGCTGTTTTTCATCGTCTCCACCGTCGCCACCGTGCACGGCCTGCGCTACAACCCGGACGTGCCCCTCATCAACCAGGAGGCCCTCGAGGTCTTCGGCGATCACGGTATCGGTTACGCCGTCACCGTCCTCATCTCGCTGGCGACCATGTGCATCCTCGTGATCGCCGCCAACACCGCCTTCACCGGCTGCCCGGCGCTGTGGTCGACGATGGCCCGGGACGGGTTCATGCCGCGCTGGATGCTGCACAAGGGCGATCGGTTGGTGTACAGCAACGGCATCGTCTTCTTGACGTTCATCTCGCTGCTTCTGACCATCGGATTTGATGCCAAGGTCAGCCGCCTCATCCCGCTGTACGGCGTGAGCGTGTTTTACACCTTTACCATCTCCCAGCTCGGGATGCTGGCGCGCCTGTTGCGTGAGCGGGAGCGAGGCTGGAAGACGCGCCTGGTGCTGAGCGCCTTCGGCGTCCTGATGAGCGGGCTCGCCTGCGCGACCTTCCTGGTGACGCGGTTTTTCGACGGGGCGTGGCTGGTGTTGGTGTGCGTGCCCCTGATGGTCGTGATGTTCATCAAAATCGCGGGCCACTACAAGCAGATCCGGGAGGATCTCCGGTACGACTTCAGCCAGCCGTTCTGCGCGTCTGATCCCGGCATCACCATCGTACCCATCGCATCGGTCAACAAGGCGTCCGTGAACGCGCTGCGATACGCGGTCACCAACTTCAAGAACGTGATCGCCGTGCACGTGGTGACCGGGGACACGGAGGAGGAGATGGGGCACAAGACCAAGAAGATTGAGGAAGAGTGGGAACGGCTGCACAGCGGTGTGCGTCTCATCGTCATCCACTCCCAGTACCGGGCGGTGGCCAAGCGGCTGCAACGGTTCGTGGATTTCGAGCTGCAAAAGTATTCGCCGGAGAACATCACCATCGTGCTGCCGCAGTTCATCACGCGCCGCTGGTGGCACAAGCTGTTGCACAACAAGACCGGCGGAGTGCTCTTGGCTTGGCTCGTCCTGAACAAGTCGGTGAAGGTCGTCACCGTTCCGTACCGGCTGTCGAAATAAAGGAGGGGTGGGGCGCTGCACTACGCTTCTGCTTCGCAAGCCGCTTCGTGCCGCGCCCCACTCCCTTACCGTTACGTAGACACATCACCCCATCCTCCCATTGTACCCACACGCTCATCCGCTGGCGGGCGTTTCACTCCGTTCGTGCTGCGCAAGACACTTCGTGAAACGCCCACGCAGTATGAGCGGAGCGAAGCACCTTCTTCACTTCGCGGCCTCGCGAAACGCTATCCCCTTCGGCAAGGGTTGGGCGGGGCGCGGAGCGGCTTGCGCAGCAGAAGCGGAGCGCCCCGACCTACCCGTACAAAAAAAGGGCCACCCGGACACCGGGTGGCAAAACACCTCCGCACAGGCCAACAATTGGCACAGGGCAGGAAACGGCACGAACCACGCTTGCGCGCTGCTCGCACCAAGGGGTTAAGGGTTGATATTACAGTAACACAACCCCGCCTGTCCGCCATGGGCCTTTTGCCCTCACCCATATGGGACTTTTGCCCCGTCTCCGGTCAGCGCGCCGGCGACGACCCCACCTTCACGACGCTTTCCGTCTGGTACAGCACCTTCGAATACGGCGGCACGCTCTCCGTGATCCAGGCGTTGCTGCCGATCACGCTGTGATGCCCAATCACCGTCTCCCCGCCGAGGACCGTCGCGTTGGCGTAGATGACGACCCCGTCCTCCACCGTCGGATGGCGCTTGGTCTTGCGCACCATGAAGCCCTCCTCGTCGCGCGGGAAGTACAGCGCGCCGATGGTGACCCCTTGGTACAGCTTCACGTGGTTGCCGACCACTGCCGTCTCCCCGATGACGATGCCGGTGCCGTGATCAATCATGATGCCACGCCCGATGGTCGCCCCGGGGTGAATGTCGATCCCAGTGGCGCTGTGCGCATACTCGGTCATCATCCGAGGCAACAGCGGAATTTCCAGGCGGTGCATGACGTTCGCGACCCGGTAGACCAACAGGGCAAACAGGCCGGGATAGGTGAGGATCACCTCGTCGTAGCCGGTCGCGGCCGGGTCGCTGTTGTACGTCTCGACGATGTCATCGTACAGCATCTCCTGAACCTGCGGCAGTGCCGCCAACACCTGATCCGCCTTATCCTCTGCAAACGCCCGCGTTTCAGGCGTACCGTCCTGGTCAATGCACTTTTGGAAGACGGCACGGTGGATCTGCCCAGCCATCCCCCGGTGCAGGAGGTCCATGCACGCCTCCAGGCTCTGCCCTTCCGGCGGCCTGAAATAGTTGGGCAGCATCACACAGCGGAGGCGTTCAATCATCGCCTGAATGGCGTCCGGCTCTGGATGACACACCCGGCCCTTGAACCACTGGCAGCTCTGCTCCTGCAACCGACGCGCGATCTCCGCTCGCTTGGACATATCATTCCCTCCCGTCCCGCACCGCTTCCTCGCCGGCCCGCCCACACAGGGCGTTCGAGTGGCCCGCCGGGTCTGATCGGCCCGCCGTCCCCCCGAGATTGACACCGTCCGGCCCGCGGTGTAGATTGCACTTGAGCACCGCAAAGGGGATTTCGTCATGGACAAACGCGATATCGTCCAACTGCTGCATCGCCAAAACTTCCGCCTGACCCGGGAACGGGAAGCCCTGCTGGAGTTGTTGATGCGCACCGAAAAGATGTTCACCGCCGCCGAGTGGCATGCGCTGGCGCAGCAGGAACACGTTCGGGTCGGATTAACCACAGTATACAGGTTGCTCGAGGTCCTGACAAAGGTGGGGTTGGCCACTCCGTTTTTGGTCGAGGGCAGCGTTTACTACGCGTTTTGCGCCGGCCAACACCATCACCACTTCGTCTGCCTTGCCTGCCACCATGTCGAAGACCTGTACGAATGCCCGGTCTTTCACCATCTGCCCGAAGGCTGCCAAGTGCATCACCACAAGGTCGATCTCTTCGGCATCTGTCCCGCCTGCCAAAACCAGACAGCGGCGGGGTGCGGTCCCCACTGACCGCACCCCGCCGCATCCCGACACCACCGCAGCACGCCTCGCCCCGGCTTCACGCCTCGCCCGCCAGCGTCAACCCCAAATACACCCCGTTGAGGGTGAGGACCACCAGGGAGATGGCCAACGCCAGTCCCGTGACCCAAGGCCTGTTGACGAGCGGCCCCATCAGCTTCGGGTTGCGCGTGAACCACACCAAGGCCAAGAGCGGCGCCGGCAGGGCGAGACTCAACACCACCTGGCTGAGCACCAGGGCATGCATCGGATCGACCCCGGCGCCGATGATGACCAGGGTCGGCAGCATGGTGACCACCCGCCGCACCCATACGGGGATGCGAAAGCCGACGAACCCCTGCATGATCACCTGTCCCGCCATCGTCCCCACGGTGGAGCTGGACAACCCCGACGCCAACAGCGAGATGAGGAACACCCACGCCGCCGCCGGGCCGAGCAGCGGTTGCAAGGTTCGGTACGCCTCGTCAATGCTGGCGATCCCGGTGTACCCCGCGCCGTGAAACGTCGCCGCGGACATGTACATCATCGCCAGGTTGACAAGGCCAGCCACCGTCATTGCCACCATCACGTCGATGCGTTGGAACCGGTAGATCCGCACCGCCTCGTCTTCCGTTCGCGGCTCGATACGCCGCTGCGTCAGCCCGGAGTGCAGGTACACGGCGTGCGGCATGACGGTCGCCCCGATGATGCCGACCGCCAGCATGACGCTCTCCCGGCCTCCCATCCACGGGGTCACCGCGTGGCGAGCGACCATCCCCCAGTCGGGCTGCGACAGGACCGTCTCGGCCAGGTAACAGAGGGCAATCACACCGAGCAGCGCCCCGATGACCAATTCCAGTGGCCGGAATCCAAAGCGATCGAGCGTCAGCATCAGATAGGTGACGACGCCCGTCACCACGGCCGCCGGCAACAGCGGGATGTGAAGCATCAGGTTTAATGCCAGGCTGGCGCCGAGAAACTCGGCCAGGTCGGTGGCCATCGCCGCCACCTCCGCGATCAACCACAGCAGCACCGACACCCACGCCGGCAGATGCTCCCGGCAAAGCTCCGGCAGGTTTTTGCCCGTGGCGAGCCCCAGTTTGGCGGACAGGTTTTGAATCACCATCGCCATCAGGTTGGCGGCCAGCACCACCCACAACAGGTTGTATCCAAACTCCGAACCGCTCTCGATGTTGGTTGCGAAGTTGCCGGGATCGACATACGCGATGGCAGCGATCATCGACGGTCCCAAAAACGGCAACACCGCCCGCAGACCGCGCCGCTTCCCAGCCAGGGCTTGGCGACCCGCCAACACCGCCCGGCTGTCGCGCCGCCCGGCCTGCTGCCGTTGCGAAACCACCAAACCTTCCATCGTCTCCACGTCCTCTCTACGTCCGACCGGAGGCGCGCCGTTCCGCGCCCGCCCGAAAAAGTTTCGTCCGCGACAAGATGTTTCCCAAGGGAAACTTTCTGACTATGATTATATGCAGCTGGGCGGGAAATGTGAAGTACTCATTCCAGGCCGCGTGCCGGCAGCGCCCTTCCCCTTGTCGGGGCGACGGGCCTGCCGTATGATTACGAGGAGATTTGAACATGCCGGCGTGCCCGCCTCGTGTGCAGGGCTACGGGGCTCTCCATGATCCCGGGCGGCGCGCCACACGACCGGAGGTGGAGGATGAACGCATTTGACAAGACGGTGTTTCACGCGCTGAATCAGTATGCCGGCCATTCCGCGCTCGATCCGGTGATGAAGTTCTTCGCCCAGTACTCCCTGGAGATGTACGCCCTCATCTTCATCGTGGCTTGGTTTGCGCTCCCGCGCCAGGACGAAGATCGGCGGCATGCGCTGGTGATTGCCGCGGCCGGCGGCGTGTTGGCGCTGCTGATCAACGCCGTCATCGGCGCCATCTGGTACCGGCCGAGGCCCTTCGTGGCGATGCCGAACGAGGCACACCGCATCATCCCGCACGCGGTGGACGCCTCCTTCCCGAGCGACCACGTGTCGGGCGGCTTCGGCTTCACCAGCGGCGCGTGGGGAGCTGCTCCCTCCTGGGTGAGCGGGGCGTTTCTCGTCGTCTCCCTGATCACCATGGTGGCCCGGGTGTACGTCGGCGTCCACTGGCCCACCGACGTTTTGGGCGGCCTGGTCGTCGGGGTGATCGCCGGCCGCATCGCCCACCTGCTGTCCGGTCCGCTCTGGCTGGTGACGAGCGGGCTGTTGCGGCTCTTCCGCATGGGCCACTACGCACGCCGCCGCCGCTATGGCCGCTGACGCCGCAGGCGGTCTCAACAACCATGCGGCCAGACCGCGGTGCGCCGGAGTTTTCCGGGCGGCTGGCCCCATCGCGGACCAGGTCATCGGCCGCGGGAGGCATGCCCCCCGCGGACGCGGTGGTATAATGTCCCTGACGCGTCACCCAGAAAGGAGCGCATGGGGATTGTCCACCTTTGACCAGTACCTGTCTGAACACCGGGAGCAACACCTGGAAGAGCTCCGGAAGTTCCTGCGCATTCCCAGCATCAGCACCCTCTCCGATCACAGGGCAGACGTGCGGCGAGCGGCCGAGTTCTTGGCCGAGCAGGCCAGAGCCATCGGCTTCGAGCATGTCGAGCTGCTTGAAACCCCACGCCACCCCGTTTTGTACGCCGACTGGCTGCACGCCCCAGGGCAACCGACCGTGCTTGTCTACGGCCACTACGACGTCCAGCCGGTCGATCCGCTCCACCTCTGGAAGTCTCCTCCCTTTGAACCCGAGATCCGCGACGGCAAGCTGTACGCCCGCGGCGCCAGCGACGACAAGGGCCAGGTGTTCATGCACCTCAAATCGTTCGAGGCGCTGTTACGCACGACGGGATCGCTGCCCGTCAACGTCAAGCTGTGCATCGAGGGCGAGGAGGAGATCGGCAGCCCGCACCTGCCCCAGGTGCTCGCAGCGCATCAGGAGCGGTTCCAGGCGGACGTCATCGTCATCTCCGACACGCCGATGCTCGCACCCGGACAGCCCGCCGTCTGCTACGGCCTGCGCGGCCTGGCGGCCCTGGAGGTGCACGTCTGCGGCGCGAACAGCGACCTGCACTCCGGCCTGTATGGCGGCATGGTGCAAAACGCGGTGCACGCCCTCGTCGAGGTCCTCGCCTCCATGCGCGGGCCCGACGGGCGCGTCCAGGTGGCCGGCTTCTATGACGGCGTCCAGCCGCTCAGCGCCGAGGAGCGCCAGGCGTTCGCCGATCTTGACTTTGACGAGATGGCGACCGCCCGGGCCCTCGGCGTCGAGACCCTGTTTGGCGAAGCCGGATACACCGCCCTGGAGCGGGTGTGGGCCCGGCCGACCCTCGAGGTCAACGGCATTTACGGCGGCTTCCAAGGCGAGGGGACGAAGACCGTCATCCCGAACGAGGCCCATGCCAAGATCACCTGCCGCCTCGTGCCCGATCAAGACCCGGTGCGCATCCAGCAGCTCATTCGGCAGCACGTGCTGACCCACCTGCCGCCGGGCGCCCGCGCCGAGGTGACCCTGCAGGATACCGGCCGTCCCTACGTGACGCCGTTCCACCACCCGGCCATCCAACTGGCCGCAAAGGCCTACGAAGCGGCCTACGGGGTGCCGGCCTCGTTCATCCGGATGGGCGGGTCCATCCCGGTGGTCGAGGTGTTCGATCGCCTCGTCGGCGCGCCGGTCGTCCTGATGGGCTTCGGCCTGCCGGACGAGAACTTCCACGCCCCGAATGAACACTTCTCGCTGGACAACTTCGACAAGGGGCTGCGCGCCCTGTGCCGGTACTGGACAGGCCTGCCGGATGCCCTGCGCGGGTGAGCCGGAAAGCGAAAAAGCCCGCCTTGGCGCATCTCGCGCCGGGGCGGGCTTTTTCGCTGCACCCGCGCCGCTCTGCCGCGGCTCGTCCCGGTGGGACACCGGTCCGGACAGCGGGAGAAGCGAGGCGGGCGTTTGGTCCGTCAACGGTCGAACTGGCGGTTGATCTCCTCTTCCACGTACGGGTTGAGGATGCGCACGTGCGTGCCCTTCATGCCGAGGGACCGGCTCTCGATGGTCCCCGCGCTCTCCAGCTTGCGGATGCTGTTGACGATGACAGAGCGCGTCACGCCATGCTCGTCCGCGATCTGCGAGCTGACCACAATCCCGTCCGGGGATTCGTGAATCGCGTCCATCAGATACTTGGCCGCCTGCAGCTCCGAGTAGCTGAGAGACTCCACCGCCAGGTGCGCCAGGGCGCGCTGACGGCTCTCCTCTTCCTTGTGCTGCTGGCGCGCGTGCACGATCTCGAGGGCGACGATGGTGGCGCTGTACTCAGCCAGGACCATGTCCTCGTCGTCAAACGGGCTGGAGGAACGGGCGAACACCAGGGTGCCCTGCCGTTCACGCGCCGCGATGACGGGAGCGATGCTGATGTACTTGGAGCGGAACGACTCATTCTCCTCCTCGGAGAACACGTAAAACGGCTCCTTGTCCTCCAGGTTCGCCACGGTCTGCTCGATGCGCAAGAGATGTTTGTTGAAATCGCCGGGGAACCGCTTCTCCTCGGTCATGATGCGCACCCATTCTTCGGTGAGCGCATGCTCGTACACGCCGTACCCGAGGATCTTGCCTTTGCGCCCGACGATGTACACGTTGCAGGACATCACGCGGCTGAGAAATTCCGCGACTTCGTGAAAATCCACCTGAACACTGGAGGAACGCAACAGTTGTCCGAGCTCTTGAACCTTCTGCAGCAGCTTCACACACCATTCTCCTAACCTTGCGATTTGATGACGACGCGCGGCCGCCAGGGGCCCAATGGGCACCAGGAAATACTTTACCACATAACATTCTGATTACTGGACAGCCGCTTTAAACATTTTTGGTACAGATATGCGAACAACTTGTGTCAACGACCCAGTTCCAGACTCGCAGCCGCATCGGGGAGATACACCTCCGTCTGTTGATGGACCACCCGGGACACGACCGCGAGCCCGTCCGTCAGGAGCATCGACGACTCCACGCGGCCCCCGCACGCCAGTGCCATGTGCTGGAGCGACTCCAAGTCCAGCGCCGGCCGCCTGGCCGCGGCGGTCGCCCAGGAGAGAAAGCTGTCGCGATCGAAATCCGACAACTGATGCCGATCGCAGTAGGCCTGCGCCGCCCACGGGTTCATCTGGCGGGTTGGATTCAGTACAATCACCTGGCCGCCTGGACGGCACACGCGGAGCATCTCCGCCAGGGCCCTCGCCGGATCGCTGAGCAGATGGAACACGTCGATGCACGTCACCCAGTCGAAGCTCGCATCCGGCAGCGGAATGTCGCGCGCGTCCCCGACGACGAAGGACACGTTGTCGAGGCGGTAGTCCTGCGCATTCAGTTCGGCACGGCGCACCATTTCTGGTGAAATGTCCAACCCCGTAACCCACTGGCAGCGCGGCGACACCTGCATGGCGAACCACCCGGCAGCGCAGCCCACGTCCAGAAGGCGGTGTGAATCGTGTACCCCCATCCAGTGGATAAGGGTCCGCTGCATCGCCCGGTGCCAATCCGTCTGACCCACCATGTCGAAGAAATCGACCGGATCTTGGATCCTCCCCACAGGCTCCCCGTCCCCTTTCACCGACGCATAACGCGCCCCGAGCACACATAGACATGGGGTCGGACGGGTGGACAACCCGCCCGCGCCGTTGCCGGACCGGCGCCGGTCCGCGCCGGGCACAAACCGGCGCCCGCCGTATCACCAACCGGGCGGTCCGAACCCCTGAACTGCGATCGGGAGGGCGGACATGAGTGGTACCGTGACTGCATTCCTGCTGGCGGGCATGGCAAGCCAGCCGCGTCCATCCCATGCGCGTCGCGGCGTCCGTGTTCTGCGCCACCCTGTTGGTCAGCTTCGCGCTGTCGTGGCTTCTGCGCCAGATCCTCGGCGGAACTGCCCATCCCTGGCTGTTGACCCTGTTGTTCGCGACCACCACGCTGGGCGTCATCCTGCCCGTGCTCGACGAGGCGGATCCTCTCCACAGCGAATATGGTCAGGTGTTGCTGTTGTGCGCCCTGCGCCGTGATGGCGCTCGTGGCCCTGTTCTGCGCCATCGCCGACTTCACCGGCGCGGAGCCTATCATCGGCAGTTTTGTTGCCGGCATCCTGGTCTCCGCACTGCCGTTCGCCTTCAAGCGTGAGCGGATAGAATCCTGCCACAACGTCGGCTACGGCTTTCTCGTCCCGGTGTTCTTCATCTCGGTCGGCCTTCGGTTCCAGCCCGCCGTCCTCGGCGAAGGCAACGCCTGGACCTGGCTGCCGGTGCTGTTGGCGATGGCGTTTGCCGTCAAGCTGATCCCAGCCTGGCAGCTGCGCGGCGCCTTCGGGCGCCGCCGGGCCGTCGCCGCGGGATTCCTGTTATCCTCCCGGCTGAGCCTGGTGATTGCCGTCGCGGAGATCGGGGTGCGCGTCGGGGCGCTGCCCTCATCCCTGTCACAGGCCATCGGGTGGGTCGCCGTCGCCACCTGTCTGATGGCGCCGGTGCTGTTTCTGGCGCTGTTGTAGGCGCTCGAGCACGATGTGATAGCCGTCCGCACCATACTGCAGACAGCGTTTCACCCGGCTGATGGTCGCCGTGCTCGCCCCCGTCTCGGCCTCGATCTGGTGATACGTGCAGCCGGTCCGCAGCATCCTGGCCACCTCGAGGCGCTGTGCCAGCGACTTCACCTCGCCCACGGTGCACAGGTCGTCAAAGAACCGGTAGCACTCCTCCACCGTCTCTAAAGACAGCACGGCTTCAAACAGTTGGTCGAGCACGCGGTCGCGCAATTTGTCCAACTGCAACACCGTCACCCTTTTCAAGGTGGTCCATAGCGACATGCTACCACAACACACACGCCGCTACCACCATGGAACGGCTGTGCCGGCGGGATCGATAGAAAGAGAACGCTTACAGCGCGCCCTCTCATTTCATCTCCAACATCAGAAGTTCCGGATGCTCCACCAAGTTCTTGATGTGGTTGAGAAAGCGGACCGCCGTGACGCCGTCGATCACCCGGTGATCGAAGGAGAGGGAAAAGCCGATCATGTCCCGGATCACCACCTCGTCCCCGCGCGCCACGGGCTTGCGCTGGATCTGGTGGATCCCGAGGATCCCCACCTCCGGGTAGTGGATGATGGGCGTCGCGAACAAGCCTCCGCCGATGGGACCCATGTTGGTGATGGTGAACGTGCTGCCGTGAAGGTCCTGCTGGCCCAGCGTGCGCTCGCGAGCGGCTTGGCGCAGGCGGAAGATCTCCTCCCCGATCTCGCGCACCGTCAGCCGATCCGCGTGCCGGATGACGGGCACGTACAGCCCCTCCGGGGTCTCCACCGCGATGCCGATGTGATAATTGGCGATGAGCTCAATCTCCTGGGCCTGTTCGTCGAGCCGCGCGTTCATGTAAGGGACGGCCTTGAGCGCGGACACGGTCGCCTTGACCAAGAACGGCAGATAGCTCAACCGCTGCCCCTCCGGTTCCAGCACACGGTTCCACCGCTGGCGAAGCGCCACCAGCTCCGTGGCCTCGCACTCGTCGAACACGGTCACGTGCGGCGCCGTGAAGGCGGATCGCGTCACGTGCTCGGCCGTCGCCCGGCGAACACCGCGGAACGGGACCCGCGTGGACGCGCGCTCCGTCTGCTCCGCGGTCTGCGGTTTGGCCGCCGGATAATACGGCCGAAGGACGGCGTCGTCGTCCGGGCTGCCCTCCCAGCGCTTGCGCTGGTTCCGCTGCGCGGCCCGTTCGGCGTTGCGGACCATGCGCCACAGGAGCGAATCCGTCGGCGGCTCCACCCACGGCGCGATGGGCACGGGCTCCGGCCCCCGGGCCTCCGAGGGACGCGGCTCTTCCTCGTCCGCCTCTGCCTGCACCTGTCTATCTTCCGCCTCCGGGGGGCGTTCCGCATCCAAGGGGTGCTCCGGCGACGAGAGCGGATCGTCCTTCTCCTCTGCCGCCTCGCCGGCTCCATCCGCCAGATCCACACTGTGCGCCGGCGACGGATACACCGGGCGGCCATCCATCCACAACACGGGGGTCGCCGGTTCCAGCACCGCGAGGACGTCGCCGGTGCGCGCGATCGATCCCGCGGCGGCCACGATGTCCCGGATGCGGCCGGTGATGGGCGCAGGCAGTTCGATCACCGCCTTGTCCGTTTGCACCTCGACAATCGGCTCCATCTCCCGGACATACTCGCCTTCCTCCACCAACCACTTCACCACTTCCGCCTCATGCTCGTCATCTCCGTGGCTCGGGAGCCGAAACTCGACGGTCTGCACCCGTATCCCTCCTTCACGCCGCCCCACTTCGGGCGGCGGCGCACCGGTTGTATGCGCTTTCATTCCGGTTTATTCGCTTACGGCAACTGCAGGAACGCGCAGCGGATCCCATAAGCGGCCTCCCACCAGCCTCTTCACACGGGTTTCGCGCGGAAGGGCTTCACCGCCGCAGGGACTCCACCACCCGAACCATGTGCTCCACTTCCGAGATGCGTACCCGAAGCTCCTGTGCCCGTTTGTCATCCGCACCATCCAACGCCTCCTGCAACGCTTTGAGGCGCCGTTCCAGGCTCCGCCGCACCTGGCGGATGGCGTCTTGATAGCCGATCTCTTCGCCGGTGGCCCCCATTCGTTCACCTCGTGCGTCCAGGATCGGGTCCAGGAAAAAGACATCCAGGATAATGAGATTATACGGGATTCTCGTCCGCCCTGCCAGAACCTGCGGCGTCTTCCGCCACCCAATGGGAAAAGCCCCCCTGGCGGCGGAGTCGCGCCATCCAGTCCCGCCCCCGGTCGCGCCACCACCGGGCCGCCTCCTCGCGTCCGAGCCACGCGCACACCTCTGCCTGCGCCAACGCGGCCACGGCCATGGCCCGCACCCTGTCCCGCTTCCGCCACGCCGCCTCGTGTCCGTGTTCCGGCCGCTTGGCGGCAAGCTCGTCCGCTCGGGAGCTCGCTCGGGCATAGGCGGTGCGTGCCTGGGCGATATCCGGTTGCAAGCGCCACGCTTGCCACAACAGGCGCTCGGCGCCGTCCGCATCTCCCGCCGCCGCGCGGACCCAAGCCTCGTACACGAACCGTTCGAAGGGGTTCAGCAGGCTCGCGCCTCCTGCCAGCGCATCCTCGGCCTGTGGCCGGTTCCCCGCCATCACGGCGGCCCACAACCGCTCCCGCGTGCGATCCCTCTGCCGCCATCCTCCCCACTCTTCCAACCAGGCCGGATCGGTCACCCCCAAGCGCCCGAGCAGCGCCTCGAGTGTCCGGCGGGCAGGCACCACACGCCCCCGCTCCAGTTGGCTGATCAGACTCTGCGTCACCAGGCCGGCGGCCAGCGCGCACTGGGTCAGCCCGCGCGCCCGGCGGAGCCTCGCGAACCGGGTCCAGGGCGGTTCACTGCTGCTCGGGACCATGCCCCGGCTCTCCTCGCGCCGAATCCTGCTCTTGCTCGCCCCACAACTGGCTCAACGGCACCCCCAGCGCGTCCGCGATGCGCTGCAGCTTGTCCAGGTTGTGCCCGCGCGATCCCGCTTCAATCGCGTACACGTAACTCACCGACACGCCCGCGCGCTCAGCCAACGCACGCACGGTCAGATTGCGTTGCTGGCGCAACGCATGCAGCCGGATTCCGAGTCCCTCCATATCCTGCACCCCCGTGCACAAATTCCTCTATTGTGAAATGATAGCACAATGGAGGGACCAATTTCCGCACTGGATTTTTCAATCGAAGAAATCACACATCCGAGTACAGGGAGGACATGCGCCCATGTGGTGTATGCTGGTGGATAACAGGCGATCGCGAAGGAGGTGGGGCTATGCACATCCGTCTCACGCGACCAGCGCACCCTGCGACGCGGGCGCTGTGGCGTGCGGCCCAGGGGGATCCGGCTTGGCCGCTGGAGGATGCGTCCTGGACAGCATGGCGGCGTTTCGTATCGGAAGGGCAGGCGATGGAACTCCTCGGCGAAGGGCGGCTGTGGCTCATCCGGGCGCGCGGGAGCGTTCGGTGGGAGACGGCCGGTTTCACCCTGGCTCATCGCATACCCGACGACTTGCGGCCGGGCGAACCGGAGGCGTGGGAGATGGGCACCTACCTGCTGCCCGCCTGGCGAGGGACCTTCGTCAATCCCGCGGTCAAGTGGCTCGCGGCCCGCTGGGTGTTCCGCCACACCGGCGCCGCCGCCCTGCTCTTCACGGTGGCCGCCGATCACGCGCAGGCGCGGCGGGCGCTGGACAAACTGGGCTGGCCACTCGACACTCCGCCCCCGCACGGCGGGCCTTACGCCCGGTACCACCGCTGGCGGTCCTGGTCCGAACGCCGGGAGGTGGTCCTCTACGTGCTACGCCGCGAGCGCGCGCACGCCCTCCCAAAGCCGGGCATCGGTGCCGGTCCCGGTCTTCCGGGCGACACACAGACCGCCTGGCCCAAGCCGTTCGCCGGCGAAATCGGGCGCTCAAAACCCGGTGAAGCCGGTCAGGCGCTGGATCCACAGGGCGAGGACAGACAGCTGGCCGGTGAGCAAGAGCACGCCCATGACCGTCAGCAGGACACCGCCCACGCGGGCGGCCGCGTCGGTGTAACGCAGCAGGGGCCGGACGGAGGCCAGCGTGACGGCGAACACCAAGAAGGGCAGTGAGAACCCCGCCGCGTACGCGAACATGTACCACGCGCCCGCGGCCGGATGGGCGATGATCATCGCCAGGACAGACCCGACGATGGGACCGATGCAAGGTGTCCACCCGGCGGCGAACGCCACGCCCACCAACACGGATCCCAGGTATCCCAAGGGGCGGCGGGCCGGCAGGTGAAACCGCCGCTCGCGCATCAACCACTCGCTGCGCAGGACCCCCGCCATGAACAGGCCGAAGAGGATGACCAGCACCCCTCCGACCACGCGCACCGTCTGCTTGTATTGGATGAGAAACCGGCCGGCGGCGCTGGCGCCCCATCCCAGCATGACGAACAGAATGGACAGGCCGGCGCAGAAGCACAGCGCGTGCAGGAACGCCCGCCGCCGCAGCCCCGCCGGCCGGCCCCGGCAGGGCCGGTGAACGAAACCCCGGTGATGTATCCGAGGTAGGACGGAAACAGCGGCAGCGTGCAGGGAGAGACGAAGGACAGAAGCCCTGCCGCGAATGCCAGCCAAAAGGAGATGTCCGCCGTCATACCGCTCCCTCCCCGTGCGTGACCTGCCCATCCCGCCTCGCCAGCCAGCGGACAATGGGCGGCCCGAAGAACACGATGGTGAACATGCGCACCGTCTGCAACGAGACCACCAGGGCCAGGTTCGCCCCGCCTCCGATGGCCATGAGGCTCACCGAGTCCAATCCGCCCGGACTGGTCGCGAGGAGCCCGGTCAACAGCGTCTCGCCTGTCCAGCGCGCCATCCCCCATCCGATGGCGGCGCACAGCAGGATCAACGCCACCGTCGATGCGAAGATGTATGGCAGCAGGAGGCCGGCGTGCTTGAGCGACGCGCGATCGAACATCAGCCCCACGTAGACCCCGAGGACCGCGTAGGCCACCGCCGACATCCACCCAGGGATGGTCAGCGGCACCCACCCCGCCAGGTTTGCCACCGTGCCGGCCAGGATGGCGCCGAGCAGCTGTCCGGCGGGCAGGCGCACCGTCAACCCGAGCCACGCACCCACCAGTCCCACCGCCAGTGTCTCCACGCTGTACAGCACATAACCGCCCTGTGCCAGCGACGCCGGCATCTGGACGTGCGCCGCCGCCGAGCCCGCCAACCAACGGGTCATGGCGGACGCCGTGAGGACGACGGAGATCACCCGCACGTACTGCATCACCGCGACCAGTTTTGGGTCCGCCTGCAGCGACACGCTCATCGCCACCATACCCGACGCCCCGCCCGGCATCGCCCCCAACACAGCAGTCATCCGATCCACGTGCGCAAAACGCCCGATGGCCCAACCGATGACCAGGCTCACCACCAGCGATCCTGCCGCCACCAACACCACCGCGGGCAGGTGGTGGACGATCACGGGCAGATCAGAGGCCCGGAACATGCTGGCCACAATCACCCCGACGACCGCCTGGCAAGCAGCGAACACGGGCCGCCGCACCCGCGGCCGTCGCCCCGTGGCCAATCCGAACAGGATGGCGGCCACCATCGGCCCCACCATCCACGCGGCCGGCACCCCGAGGCGGCTGAACGCCCCCCCGGCGATCCCGCTGGACGCGGCCAGCACCCACCAATCCTTCATCTCGCCCCCACCTCCACGGGGCGCTGCCGTACGACGCGAACGCGCGCGCACCCCACGTCCGCTGTCTCGGCCACGACCGTCACCCGGATCGGCTGCGACGCCAGCCAATCCAGAAGCGCCCGATGCACCACATGATGCGCATGCTGGCACAGGGCGAGCGCCTCCCCGTGCACGGTCTCGTCGTCCACCTCGGTGATGATCTCCGCCGTCACGGCTTCGCCGAACCGCTCCACCGCCAGGTGGCTCAGCGACCCCGGACGGGCGTGCCGGACATACGTGAGCGACCCGTTGGTGAGATGGATGGGAAATCGGTCGGGGTCAAACGCGTGCCCCCAGCGGCGGAACGCATCCAGGTGCGCAGCGTTTTCTGCGGAGACCAGCGGATCGAACGCCAGGGCCGCCGTCACCGCCTCCCGCAAAGACCGATAGGCCGCCTCCCAGCCGCGCGAAGCGCCCTCCACCTCATACCAGATGGTGTACATCTTCGCAATGGGCAGCCAGTACGACACCGGGAAGCGGGGCGGGCTGCTGTAGCCGCTGAACGGCTGGATCCACTCGTGGGAGGGGACACCGTGATCGTCCACCAGAACGTCTGGGCACCAGCGCCGCCACACCTGCTCGTACACGCGGCTCTCCCCGAACGGGGCGTCCGGGCGGAAGTGGTCATACGCGAACTCCACGCCACAGGCGTTGTAGCGGGCGGCGTGGTGCTTCCAGCGCGGGTGCTCGGACGCCATCCGCTGGTGGAGCGCCGCCCCGTCCGCGTTCTCCAACGGCACCAAGACCACGTTCAAACGCGCTAACCACGTGGGGTCCGCCCGCAGCACCTCGGCGAGCTGGAGGGCGGCGTTTGTGCTCGACACCTCGTTGGCGTGGTGCCGTGCGTTGATGAACAGGGTCGGCTTGTACAGCCGGTGTTTGACCGTGGACGTGACGGGGCCGCCGGGCGCGAATGCCTCCAGCACCCAGATGGGCCGGCCCTGGAACGACCGATCGTACGCCCGCACCGCCCCCGGAAACCCGTCCCGGTGGCTCGCCACCCAAGCGTCCACCGCCTCCGGCCCGAGCACAGCTGGCGTTCGGCAGTCCGCCAGCGCGCCACCGTCCGCCAGCGCGCCACCGTCCGCCGGCGCAGCCGCGCCATCCTCCGGGGCGGGGCCGGGCGCTTCGACGTCCGCTGGCCCAAGGCCAGCCGCCTCCACCCAGGCCGCGACGGCCGCCGCGATCGACGGATCCGCCACACCGGCCAGGGTGCAGCGCAGCCGACGCCGCTCGGCAGCCATACTGCAAACGGGTGCCTCGCCCGCGACCTCCACCACCCGCGCATCGGCGAGGGCGGCGGCGTCGATGGGCTTCACCAGTTCTGTCCCGCCGTCCGTCCGGGTCACCCAGGCCCCCTCGCCGATCGTCATGGGGTACACGCGCACCGTGGCCGACGGCGGCGCGCCCGGCGCCCGGTGGACGAACGGCAGGATGGCGCCCGGCGCGTCCCAAGCGGGATCGCCAGCAGACTTCCCGTACTCGTGGAACCAGTGCAGCGCGTAGAAGTAGATGTCCTCGTGCAGCGCCTCCAGCGCGGAGATCACCTCCTCGCCGACCAGCAGCGGCTCGTCTTCCGCGTCCATCCACACGTCGCACGTCATGCGCAAAAACATCGGCACGGTGGTGGCGTCCTTCGTCAACTCGGCGGTCGCGGGCAGCACCTCGCGCTGGAACCATCCCCAAAACCGCAGGGGATCCGATTCCACCAGCGCCTCCCGGACCACGCGATCCCCTTGTCTCAGGCGGAACCCGCACATCGGGACGCAGACCGAGCCCAGCTCCGGGCGTTCCGGCATGTACACCCGGCTCTCCCACAGGCCGTTCCACGACCACGACGCCAGCGTGCGGCCCGTTTCGTCTTCCGCCACCACGCGCCACATCGGCGCGTCGCCATCGGCCAGCTCGAGCACCACGTCTTGCGTGGACAGGTTCAACGATTTTGCGACGATCGCGTCGAACGGATACAGCTCCTGTAAGAAGCGGTGCGCCATGTCGAGGTGCGGCGTATCCGGGGCGAACCGGCGCGCGCACAGCCGAACCCGGCGGACGCCGGGCATGGTCGACAGCGCAGGCAGCACGTCCGTCAGCGCCCAGTGCAGCCCCGCCTTGTGCGCGTTCCGGTAGACCGCGCGCACCGTGCGACCTTCCTGTCCACGCGAACCCAGCTCCGCCTGCACCCCCTGCCACCACGCCGCAAACGACGCCTCCGGCACGGTGGTGAACACCTCCAGGATGAGTTCGCCGGCCGGCTCACCTCCGCCGGCCCCATCCCCCTCCCGAGCGTTCCCTGCCCCCTGGAGCGCATCCAAGACCAGCCGCCGCAGTTCCGCCAACTCCCCCGGGTCTGACCAGGTAAACGTCCGCAGGGGTGACAGCGGCTCCTCCCGCCAGTCGATCCCGCCGGCATCCACCCCCTCCACCTGCCTTCTCCACCAGTTAAGCGGGCGTCCGAGCGGCTCCGGCAGCCGGATGGACACCACGCCGCCCTGGCGGACCCGCGCGTGCAGCGCGGCGGCCAGCCGGGCGCGCAGGGAGACATCCGGGTGCGTCGACGTGAGCGCGGCGATGCGGCTGCGCCAGTCATCCATGGCGGGCGACGCCGGATCCTCCACCCAGTCCCGGCCGATAAGGGCCGCCAAGGCCGGCAGGTCGTCGGGTGAGGCCTGGATGACCAGTTCGTCTCGTTCCAAGCGCACGGACCAACCGGATCCCGTCCATTCGGCGGACGTGAGCCGGATGGACAGCGCACTGGATCGGCGCGGCTCGCCGTCCAGACGCGTGATGGGGAAGATCACTTCCGCGGCGGCGAGACCGAGCCGAGCCGCCAATTCCACCCCGGCCCGCGCGGCGGCGGGGTCGGGAGACAGCGTGATCGATACGTCGAGCACCGGATGAAGGCCGTCCGGGACGGCCAGGGCGCCGTCCGCAGTGAGCACGCTGTGGAGTGAACGAGGAAGGTCTCCGTGTGCCATCGCCGCACGCTCTGCCCCTCTGGCGCCGGATGCGAAGGCACTGCTGTCAGAACACGTCCGCGTCATGTCGATCGGTACCGGGATCATGTCGCCGGGGGCGATCCCGCGGCCAAAACCGTCGCTCGCCAGGTACCGCGCGGCGGCCTGCACACCGGCTGGGGTGGTGCCGGTGATCACAAAGCGGCCGTCCGGGAGCCGGTAGAGCAACCCGGTGTTTGGAGACAGGGCGTCAAGCTGGTTTAGAAGTGGGCGGACGGCGTCCCCCAGTCGCGCAGACAGCCAAGCCGCATCGGCGCTGAGGTACGCGCATGGCGGGACGGGCGGCTCGGTACTCGCCGCCGCCTCCCAGAACAGCGTGTCGTAGAGCGGCTCGTTCAACGCCAACGCCTGGAGCCCGATGCGGGCGGCCAACTCCACCATCGCCGTCGATTCCTCCACCGGGCGAACCGGCGTAACGGCGATGGGCCCGTTCAGCCCAGTCGGTGCCCAGGTGCCTGGACGCGGATATATGCATGAAAAGACCCCCTCTGGGGTCCAAAACGCCTGCCACGACAACGTCCGATTCCTCCCCTAGACGGTGCCGGACGGTGTAATGGTCTCTTCACCGCCGTCTCCACAATACGCCTTCTATGATACGGCTTTCGGGCTCGGATTGCATGATTCCACATTTGTAGACATATCCGCTATAATGTGGGCGGGAAGGTGACAGGCGTGGCGTCGATTGGGGAAAAGGTGGCATACCTGCGCGAGCAGCGGGGCTGGACGTTGAAGGAGCTGTCCGACCGGTCCGGCGTATCCGTGAGTCACATCAGCGCGATCGAAAACGGTACACGGCCGAACCCGTCCATCGACCGAGTGAAGCGCATTGCGCACGCGTTTGGGGTGTCCCTCGCCTACTTCGACGACGATGCGCCTGCCCCCGACGTGGTAGCGAACGAGCTTCCACCGTCAGTCCCCTCCGGGCCATCATCGGAGCACCGGGAAGGTAGCACCAGGCTAAATGGCGATCCTGTAAGCAGCCCGGCCAGCAACAGGCGGGTTGACGCCGCTGCCGAGGGCCAGGGCGGCGACCCGGATATGATTTCGGACGTCATGGACCTGGCAAAGCGCATCCAGGCCTTGTATGATCACGAAACCGCCCGCTTCATCGCCTCGGAATCCTCACGTCCCTACGTAGCGCTGGCCAGGCAGTTGGCGGAGCAAGATTTGCTCCACGACGCCCCTCACCTACTGCAGGTGATCGCACAATTCATCCGGGATCGAGCGGAGGACTACGGGACAGCAGACCGATGAAGCTCTCCCCATCCTGAAAGCCATGCTTTTGATTAGGGAAAACCTGCGACTGCTAGCGGAAAGAAACGTCCACAGCCGACACAACCCATGGGTTCTCGTGGGCCAGTGGACTGCGCAGTACAACGAACAGCGCCGCAATCCCCGCTAGGTTGGGGTTCAATGGTAAAATGGGCTATTCTATTCATGCAGAAACCTATCGACTGCCGTTTGTCTGGCGCAGCAGATTAAGTGCGGCTTCAAGTCCCACATCCTTGCCTTCAACATAGTCCTGAAGTGTGGGGCTTATCGGCACATCGGGTTGAATTCCAATGCCGACAAACTCATGGTCATCTCCATCCAAGTCCCAAACACCGACCACTTGACCTACTCCGCCACCTGGCAATGGAAAATACACAGATTGCCCTGTGCTTCCACCAGTGGGCTCTCCAACAATCACGCCTCGCTTTGCGGACTTAAACGCAATCACAAAATCCTCAGCAGCGCTATATGTGCGCGCTGACGTGAGTAAAATCACGGGTCCGTCAAAACGTGGAAGGTTCGTGTTTGGATGCAAATCATACTCCTCACGCGGAGCCAGCCAAAAACGGTCCGTCATACCCCAACTCACGAGTACGGGCGCATTTACAGGAATACGAACGCGAAATGTGGATACTGGCTCGGATATCAAGCGGGCGAGGATACTGTATCCGTTATTCGTGTTTCCACCTGGATTATGACGTAAATCGAGAATAAGGCCAGTGATACCATCAAAATCCTGAAATGTTTCATCGAATTGAGAGGATATATCCGGACTTTGAAAGTGTGGAAGAACAACATGCACAATGCCGTCTTGCCAATGTTGAGTCTCAAATTCTTTCACAGGGGGAGTACTGTCGGCTACCCCAGTCCAAAGTATAATCTGCTCATCAGGCAATTTGGCTCGGAGTGATACCCGTTCTCCCTTGTTCCTGCGTAAGAGTGTATCAGCAACCTTTACAGCAAGGTCTTGTGGAGTAGAAGCAGACGTCTTTGACGCGACGAACTTGACGACGTCCTCAATAGGGGTGCTATCGACTTCGACGATCACCGTTCCCCTAGGCAGTTCTCCACCACTCACCACCATGGCGAGGCCCTGTTCTGTCAGAAGTGGATCGAGTTGAAGATTGGGATACGCCCATTTGTGTCTTATGCAGGCGGGAAAATGTACGAAAGTATGTCCATCACCAAGGGTAGCTGCGAATGATTGCAGAAGTGTGTAGTAATCCTCTAATCCAAGTGGACCGGTATCCAATAAAGTTGACAGATAGTCTCGAAACAATTCGTCCCAATTAACGCGACGTCGATTCCAAAAGGGAAACACTTCTTTCGCCTTTGCCCAGAATAGACATAATCCATAAATCTCATCGCTCAGAGACAAATGAGTCGGCTCGTGCGACGATAATGGCGGGGCTTTCGGATGATCAAAATCGCCTTGGAATAAAGCTAAGATCTTGTTGGACAAGTTGACATCAAGTATGGGTTCATCATGGTTGTTCGCCACGAACAAGTATCCCCTTTCCATGAGAGCCCCGAAAGTAATACCCTATTTTGGAATAGCTCATAACTGCAATAAGCATGACCCTGGCACCAGTTGAAACCTCATCCCGGCGCCAGGGTGGTTTACCCGGAAGCGTCAACGGAACGCAGTCATCCGGCCAGTGTCATCCCGTCACCCGATGGCCACGTCCGGGTTCACGTCGGCCTCGTAATCGACCCCGTCCATCTCAAACCCGAACAGCCGCAGGAAGTCCCGCCGGTATCCTTCGATGTCGGTGAGCTGTGCCAGGTTTTCGGTGGTCACCTGCTCCCAGCCGGACATCACGGCGGTCTGGACGTCCTCCCGCAATTCCAATTCATCCAACCGAATCCGGCCCTGGTCGTCCACAGGTACCTCACCGCCCTGGTACAGGCGATGGGCGAGCAGCCGGTACATCTGGTGGATGCAGTCCTCGTGCAAGCCTTTCTCCTTCATCACCTTGAACAGCAAGGAGATGTACAGCGGAACCACCGGGATGGCGGAGCTGGACTGCGTGACGACCGCCTTGTTGACGGACACGAACGCCCGTCCGCCGCGCGCCCGAAGCCGCTCGTTCAGCCGCAGGGCGGTCGCTTCGAGATCATCTTTCGCCTTGCCGATGGTCCCGTCCCGGTAGATGGCGCGCGTCAGGTCGGGACCGATGTACGAGTAGGCCACGGTGGTGGCCCCGTCCGCCAAGACGCCCGCTTCCTCCAGGGCGTCCATCCACATCTGCCAGTCCTCCCCGCCCATGACGGCGATGGTGTCGCGGATCTCCTCTTCGGTGGCCGGCTGGACCGTGACCTCGGTGACCTTGCCGGTGTGCACGTCCACCGTCTTGCTCGTGAAGGGCTGGCCGATGGTTTTCAGGACCGAGGAGAAGGTCTCCCCCGTGCGCGGATGGCGGCGGCGCGGGGAGGCCAGGCTGTAGACGACGAGATCGACCTGGCCGAAGTGGGTGCGGATGAGATCGATGACCTCGTGCTTCACTTCATCCGAGAAGGCGTCGCCGTTGACGGTCTTGGCGAAATGGCCGGCCCGGCGCGCCGCCTCCTCAAACGCCGCCGTGTTGTACCATCCGGCCGTCGCGGTGCGGTTGTCGGAGGCCGGTTTCTCGAAGCACACCCCGATGGTGTCGGCGCCGCAGGCGAAGGTGGCCGCGATCCGCGTCGCCAGTCCATAGCCGGTGGAGCAGCCGATGACGAGCGCCTTCTTGGGCCCGTCGACGCGCGGCTGCGATTGTATGTAGTCGATCTGCTCTTGCACGTGCGCGGCGCATCCCACCGGATGGGCCGTCGTGCAGATGAACCCTCTGACTTTCGGCTTGATGACCATATGTCCCCGTCCTTTCAAAGTGCGATGTCTCCCTCCAACACTTGGATCCCGGCGGCCCGCAAAGCGGCCACTGCTTCGTGCAATTGGCCTTCGTCCCGGCACTCCACCGTGTGCAGGTGAAACCCTTCGGTCAGCGACGACAGCAGGAGCGCCTTGGTCTCCGCGACGCGCTGCAGGAACAGGGCAACGTCCCGCCGGGAAGAAAGATGCAAGGCGCCCCGCAGCTCCCCGTAGACCGGGTGCTCTACCACCACGTCCACCACGTGAAGGCCGTGATCGACCATGGTGTACAGCTCCGTCTCCGTCAGCTCCGGCGGATGGCACACGGAGAGCACGAAGGAACGGCGCGCCGGTTCCCCGGGGCGCAGCCAGTATCCGCGCGGCGTCGACAGGATGGGCTCGCCGGCGGCGCGCAGGAGCGCGATGTCATGCACGACCACCTGCCGCGTCACCCCGCACAGGGCAGCCAACTGCGCCCCCGGGATGGGCTCGCGGCTGGCCCGAAGCGCTTCGAGCAGCACCTGTTGACGTTCCCCGCGCTCCCTCACCGCCACGGACATCCCTCCTGCTCACATCCGCTGCACCTCGCTGTCCCCATTTTAGAGAATCGCGAGGGAATTTCCCAGCAGGAAGGACAGCCGCGCGCCGATGCGGGCCTCGGGCTGCTCGGGCTACCCGTACTGTCCTCACTTGAGGCCGGACTGCAGGAAACTGTTGACGAACTGGCGCTGGAAGATCAGGAACAGCACCAACAGCGGCAGGATCACAATCCAAGTGCCAGCCGCGATCATCGACCACTGCGCCCCCGTCTCGCCCATCTGCGTCAACAAGGACAAGCCTACGGTGAGAGGCTGGGATTTCGGCGTGTTGGTGACCACCAGCGGCCAGAGAAAGTCGTTCCAGTGGATGCTGAGCGAGACCAGCGCGAACGCCGACAGAGCCGGCCGGGCCGCCGGCAGGTACACGTGCCACAGGACCTGCCACCAACGGGCACCATCCATCACCGCCGCCTCCTCGAGCTCCCGCGGGACCTGGCGGAATGTCTGCCGCATCCAGAACGTGCCCATCGCCGAGGCGACATACGGGAGCATCACGGCCACCTTGGTGTCGAGGAGTCCAAGCGACCGGACGGTCGTGTAGTTGGGACCAATGAGGGCGCTCGCCGGCACCATCAGCTGCAGGAGAAACAGCGTGAACAGAATGTTTTTTCCGCGAAACTCGAACCGGGCGAAGGCGAACCCGGCCAGGGTGATGAACACGCATTGGACCACCAGGATGCCGACGACGATCACAATGGTATTCAAGTAGTACGAAGCGAACGACGCGCTCTGCCAGGCCATGGCGAAATTTTGCAGCGAGGGCTGCAGGCCCGCGAACAGGGACGTCAGGGCGTCCGGGTCGTCGGGCGACTTGAAGGCCGTGAGTAACGTCCAAAACAGAGGAATGCACCAGAAGACCGCCACCACCAGGCCGACGAACTGCAGAGCCACTCGGCCGGCTCCCCGCATGGGACGCCCTCCTTTTACTGATAGTGTACGCGCCGGTCCACCCAATTCTGGAGCAGCGCACAAAGGATCAACAGGACAATCAAGATAGCCGAGAGCGCTGAGGCTTTACCGAAGTCGTTGAAGGTGAAGGCCTGTTGGTACACGTAGTACAACAGGGTTGCCGTGCTGTTGTTCGGCCCGCCCTGCGTCATGATGTACAGGTGATCCACCGTCTGAAATGCGTTGACGATGGCGATGGTCGTCACGAACAGGGTCGTTGGCATCAACAGCGGCAGGGTCAGGCTGAAGAACTTGCGGACGGCGCCGGCACCGTCGAGATCGGCCGCCTCGTACACGTCGGCCGGGAGATTCTGAAGGCCGGCGAGATAGAAAATCATGTAGAATCCGACCTGCTTCCAGATCATCGTGAGGATGACCGCCCACATGGCCGTGCCCGGCTGTCCGAGCCAGTTCACCTGGCCGAGCCCAAATCCGGCGAGCGCCTGGTCGATGAGCCCGTACTGCGGCGTATAGAGAAACAGCCAGATGGAGGCCGCGCTGACCATGGGCAGAACGACGGGGTGAAAGAACGCGGCCCGCAGCACCGGGGACAAGACCCCTGGTTGGTTGACGAGCAGCGCGAACAACCGGCCCAGCACCAGGCTGAGTGGCACGGTCCCGAGGATGAACCACCCGGTGTTGGCGAGCACCTGGCGAAACTCCGGATCCACCCACAGACTCTGGTAGATGGCGAAGCCGGCGAACTCCGGCTGTGGATGAGCGCTGTCGTTGTAAAACAGGCTGCCAGCCGCCGCCTTCAACATCGGCCAGAGCGTGAATACGGCCAGGAAGGCGGCCGAAGGCAATAACATCAGGTACGGCTGCAGCCGGATCCACCTCCGGCGTCCGGAGGGGGTGGAAGCCGGCACAGCGGGATCGGCAACGGCAGAAGCCATATACGTTCCTCGCCTTCAAGACCGAGCCGGGGGCGCGGTGCTCCGCGCCCCCGGTTCCCGGCAGAATGAAATGGTTGTCCGGATGGCGTCAGCTGGAATACTTGGACAAGAGTTGGTCGGCCTTCTGCTGCGCGTCCTTCAAAGCCTGTTCCGGCGTCTTCTTGCCGGTCAGGGCCTCCTGGCAGGCGGTCGACAGAATCTGCTGGACCTGCTGGCCCTCGTGCGTCGCCAGCTCTTTGTCGGCGTACTGAAGCTGATCCCGAGCCACCGCGCCCTGTGGCGTCTTGGCCAGATAGTCCTTCATCGCCTGCGTGTCGTACGCCTTCGGCGTCACGGCGATGTATCCGGTCTCCATCGACCACTTCGCGGCGTTGTCCGGCGAGGTCAGCCACTGCGCAAAGGTCAACGCCGCCTTCTCCTTCTCCGGCGTGGTCTTAAAGATGTACAGGTTGCCGCCGCCCGTCGGCGTCCCGAACTGCTCCTTCTTCGGCAAGAAGGCTACGCCGACGTTAAACTTGGCCTGCTGCAGGATGTTCGCGAGGCTGCCCGACGAATGGTAGATCATCGCCGCCTTGCCGGTGGTGAAGTCGGTCGGCGCCGTCGCCCAGTTGATCAGCCCCTTCGGCTCCACCTTGTACTTGTTCGGCAGATCCACGAAGAATTGCAGCGCCTCGACGACCTTCGGATCGTCGAAGTACACCTTGTTCGCCGCATCGCCCACGACATTCTTGCCGTTCTCAATCGCAAACGGTTGGAACTCCCAATAGGTCAGACCGCTGGTCGGAATCTCCAGGCCCCACTGGCTGCCGTCCGGCTTCGTGAGCTTCTGGGCGTCGGCGACCAGCTCGTCCCACGTCTGCGGTGGTTGGGAGATGCCCGCCTTCTGGAACAGGTCCTTGTTGTAATACAACACGAGTGTGCTGCGCTGGAATGGAATGGACCAGGTCTTGCCATCCGCCTGGGAATTCTTCATGAACGCCGGATAGAAACTCTGCAGCCAGTCGGTGGCGCCCGCCTGGCTGGCGAGATCGTCCACCGGGACGATGGCGCCCATATCTTTCAGCGTGAACAGGTCGGTGGACAGAAGCACCGCCACGTCCGGCGGCGAGCCCGCCTTGAACGCGGTCTGGACCTTCGTCATCGTGCTGGTGTAATCCCCGGTGAAGTTGGCCGTAACCTTGATATTCGGATGCGAGTCGTTGAACGCCTGCACCAGCGCCTGGACCTTCTGCGCGATGGGCCCGGAGACCGCGACCGGGAAGTCGAAGGTCAGATTTGTTACCGTACCGCCCCCCTGCGTTCCACCGCCCCCTGCGGTGTTTCCCGCCTGATTGGCCGGTGCCGTTGCGCCACCGCCGCAGCCGGCGAGCGCGACCACCGTTGCGGCCGACAGCGCTACCGCACGCCATGTTGCCCGTTTGATTCCCACGTTCTCTCCCCCTTGTGTTTCGTGCAGAGCCATACCGGACGGGTCGTCCCCGCAAGCTCATCTTACTATGTTCTCTTTGCGCAGAAAATCCATCCGCGGCCGGCTTTACAAGATGTTTACTTGGTTACCTCCGCCCGCAGCCGCGCGTCCGACGGCAGCGTGGCGCACAGGATGGCGGAGACCAGCGGCAGCACCGTGATGAGGGTGAACACCACCCCCACCCCCCAGACGTCCGAAATGTGCCCGAACAGGGTGGCGCCGATGCCGCCGGCGCCCACGTTGAATCCGATGTTGAGCCCGGAGGCCAGCGCGATGTTGCGCGGCAAGAGCATCTGGGCGTACACCACGGACACGGCGAACGATCCCAGTACCGTAAAGCCGAACAAAAACAAGACGATGGCCGCCCATACGCCGCCCACGCGGGGCAGGAGCCACGCGAAAGGCACGGCCAGGGCGAGGGAGCCGACCAGGACGCGCTTGCGGCCCAAGCGGTCAGACAGCAGCCCGCCGAAGAAGGTCCCCACGGCCCCTGCCGCCAGGAACAGGAAGGTCAATAGCTCCGCCTTGCCCAACGCCATGTGCTGATGCACGTAGAAGAACGGCAAAAATCCCGCGACGCCGATCTGGCACCAGGACCGCAAGATGATGGCGACGCTGAACACCGCCAGGGCGCCGATGCGGTTGCGGCCCGCCACCTGGCGTTTGGCCAACCGCTCCTGCTCTAAGCGCGCCCGGTACCAAGGCAGAAGCCGCCAGGTGAGCAGAAACGCCAGCACCCCGAGGGCGAAGAACACCGTCAACCCGCGCACCCCGGTGGCGATGAGGAAGAGGGGCACCAACAGCGGTCCCAGGGCCTGCCCCGCGTTGCCCCCCACCTGGAAAATGGCCTGAGCGAGCCCCTTGGCCCGCCCAGCCGCAAGATGGGTGCCTCGCGACGCTTCCGGGTGGAAGATCCCCGATCCGAGCCCCGACAGGGAGATGAACACGATCACCCACCCGAACGAAGGGGCGACGCCGGTCATCGCCAGTCCGAAGCAAGTCAACGTGACCCCTACGGGGAGGAACCAAACGCGGGGGCGCCGATCCGTGATCCAACCGAACAGGGGCTGCATGACCGACGACATCAAGTAGGAAAACAGGACGATGAGGCCCGTCTGCGTGTAACTCAGATGAAAGGCGGACTTATACAAAGGCAAGAGGGCCGGCACCAGGCCGACCGTCATCAGATCATTGATGAGGTGCGCCCCGCTGAAGGTCCACACCGCCTCTTTCTTTAATGTCTGCCCCGGCGACGGCGCCGGTACGGCCACCATCTCGGCCATTCGATTCTCTCCTTTCTCCTCTCCGCAACGCCCGGCGGCCCGGTGTCATCCGGTCGCTCCGCCCATCCACCGGACGATCTCGCTGTACATCTCGCCTACCGGTGCCTGCCCGTCAGCGAGCCCAGCCTCCACCACCACCCGTGGCATCCCGTAGACCACGGCAGACGACGCATCCTCTGCGACGACGCGCCCGCCGGCCGACTTGACGGCCCGGCAGCCAGCCAGGCCGTCCTTCCCCATCCCGGTCAAGATCACCGCGAGCACGCGCTCCCCGAACACGTCGGCGGCCGAGGCCAGCGTGATGTCGATGCACGGCTTGTACAGGGGGGCCTCATCCGAGGCGTATTCGCACGGCGCGCTGTCCTCCGGCCAGACCCGCAGCGCGATCCCGCCGGCCGCTCCGGCCAGGGTGGTCTGCTGACCGGAAGGCGCGACGTAGGCCGTCCCCGGGCGGAGGATCTCACCATCCTCTCCTTCTTTCACGGCGATCGCCGACAACCGGTCGAGCCGCTCCGCCAACGGGCGCGTGAACCCCGCCGGCATGTGCTGCAGGACCACCAACGGCACAGGAAAGTCTGCCGGAAAGTTCGGCAACAGCCGGGCGAGGGCGGCGGGGCCGCCCGTCGAGCAGCCGATGACCAGCACGCCGGGCACCCACCCAGCCGGCTGGCCAGCTCGATCCACCCGATGACCATTGGCCTGCCGACTTGCCAATCCCTTCACCGTCCTGCACAAAGTGTCGACACAAAGCCGCTGTGACGCAAAAATGGGGCTCCGGCGCAAAGAGGCTGTGGTATCCTGAAAATATCTTCACGCCCCGCCTGCCGGGGCGGCTAGGCGAGGAAGTGTGTGCACCGTGCCGCAAACCCTGTGGAAGCTGCGTGCGTTCTACTTCTTGACCGGCCTCTCCGGAGGGCTCTTCGTCCCCTACCTGTCGATGTTGCTGGTGCAAAATGGCCTGAACAGCGGCGAAGTCGGCCAGGTGATGGCCATCGGCACCGTTGTCGCCATCCTGGCGCAGCCCTTGTGGGGACTGGTGGTCGATCGCTTCCATGTCACCCGGCTCACCCTCGCCCTCAGCGCCCTGATGCCCGGCATCATCGCCGTCCTGTACAACATCCCGTGGCTGTGGCTGGTCGCCCTCGCGAACGCCGTCAGCAACCTGTTCTCCGCCCCGCAGGCCCCCATCGCCGACGCGTACGCGGTCGCCACCGCGAGGGCTTTGCGAACATCTTACGGCACCATCCGCTGTTTGGCCAGCCTCGGCTTCGCCGTCGGCGGCTACGCGGGCGGACTGTTTCTCGTGCACCTGCCGCTGCAGCGGCTGTGGATCCCGTACGCGGTGGCGGGCTTGTGCGGTGCGCTGATCACCCTGACGTTTCCGCGGGAGACCCACGGTGTGGGCCTCGGGGGATCGTTTCAGGAAGGGTTGTTGCAACTGCTGCGGGATCGACGGTTTCTGGTCTTCCTGGCGGGCGGGTTTCTGGTGAGCCAGACCCTCACCGCCTTTAACACGTATTTCGCCCTGACCTTCCGGGACATGGGCGGGTCCATCTCCCTCACAGGCGTGGCGTTCCTGCTCGCCTCCGGGACCAACGTCCCGTCCATGCTGATCGCCGCCCGCCTCAACCGCCGCCTCGGGCGGGAGCGGATGATGACCATCGCCGCCATCGCCTACATCCTGCGCTGGAGCATCCAGGCCCTCGTGCCCATCCCCTGGGTGGCCATCGCCATCCAGGTGCTGCACGGCATCTCGTTTGGCTTCTACTACGTGGCCGCGGTCGATTTCGTCTTCTCCTCCGCCCCGCCGCAGCTGCAGGCCACGGCCCAGAGCATCTTCGGCATGATCTGCGGCGGTCTCGCTGGGATCGTCGGCAACCTGCTCAACGGTCTCTTGCTGCACAGCGGCGGCGCGGCCGCCATGTACTGGGCCTGCACCCTCAGCTCCGCTCTCGGCGCCGCCTGTTTCTGGTACGTGGCGAAGGTCCGGCGACCCGCCGGTCCCCGCGTGGGCCTCCGGCGCCCGGTGCTGCCCTGGGCGAGCCGCTGACGGTATACGCATCCATCCCCCTGGTCATCCTATCCACTCAGGGGGAATGTTGGATGAACATGCAGCAGGCCAAGGAGATCGTCAACTCACCCGAGAACGTGGTGGTCTTGTTCGAGGGCAAGCCGGTGTGGATCGACGAACTGGACGAAGCCACCGGAATCGCACTGGTGCACTCGGAGACCGACGGCAAACCGATGCGCGTCCGCGTGGACCGCTTGCACGCGCAGTGAACCCGGCGGCGTGAGTCCGATGGGTTGGTTGTGTGCGCTGTACGTTGCCAATGTGTTGGCCCTGGTGGCCATCGCCTGGCGCCATGTGAAACGGCCGGCGGAGGCCTTGACTTGGTTATTGATCGGCCTCGTCCTGCCAGGGCTCGGCCCCGCCCTGTACGCGAGGATGGCCCAGCCGCTGCGTACGGGGGCGGGGGCCGTGGAGGCGGGGAGAGCCGCAGCGGGGGCGGAAAGTGCTGGCTTGGAATCCGCGGCCGCCCCGCCGTTCGGCCGGGCGGCCCGGGCGATCGCGTTCGCGATCGAACGCCTGACCGGCGCGCCGCCCCTGCCCGCTCAGGTGCAAGTGCTGTGCAACGGGACGGAGACGTATGACCACCTCATCCGCGCCCTCCGCAGCGCCGAACGCACCATTGATCTGGACTACTATATCTACCGGGACGATCACGTGGGACGCCTGGTCTCGGACATCCTCATCGCCCGCGCCCAGGCGGGTGTGCAAATCCGCTTCCTCCGCGACGGCGTCGGGAGCCGCAGCTTTCCGCGCGCCGCGGCCGAGCGACTGGCTGCCGCCGGGATCGCGTGCCGCGTGTTCTTTCCGCTGCGATTTCCATGGCTCGACGCACGCCTGAATCACCGGGATCACTGCAAGATCGCCGTCATCGACGGGTGCGATGCATTCGTCGGGGGCATCAATGTGGGCGACGAGTACACCGGGCGCAAGCCGGGCGTCGGGTGGTGGCGGGACACACACCTGCGCATACGCGGCGAGGCCGTCTCACAGCTGCAGGCGGCCTTCGAGGCCAACTGGGCCCTCGCGGACCCGGACCAGACCGCTCGTTCACAGGTCTTACGAGAGTTCTCCGAATCCAACATGGAAAGAGATGATCATGGCGGGGCAGACTCCGCCGCCGGCGACTCGTCCGGGCGGCGCGCACGCCCACGGCCGTGGCGCCCGGCGATGAGTCCGGCCGGACGGATGTGGAACGTGGAATTCGGGCCCGATCCGCTCGACGACGCCGACGCCCCCGAGCCGCTCCTGCCCGCACGCACGCAGACGGTCACCGGGCGCCCGGATGCTGCCGTGCAGGCGGTGCGGGACCTGTACTTTCTCTGCATCACGCAGGCGGAGCGGCTCGTCGACATCACGACGCCCTACTTCGTGCCCGACTCGGACATCCTGGCCGCCATGAAGACCGCCGCCATGCGCGGCGTCCGGGTGCGCCTCCTCGTGCCCCGGCGCTGCGATCACGTCATCGTCGGCATGGCCAGCCGCACCTTCTACCGCGACCTGCTGCAGGCCGGCGTGGAGATTTACCTGTACGAGACCGGCATTCTGCACGCGAAGGTGATGCAGGTGGACGACGAGATCGGCATCGTCGGCGCGGCCAACTATGATCTGCGCAGCTTCCGCCTCAGCTACGAGGTCTGCCAGGTGATGTACAGCCGCCCCGTGGCCGCGGAGTTGACGCGCCAGTTCGAGCGCGATCTCGAGCACAGCACCCGACTGACCATCGCCGATCTGGACGGGCAGCCCCGCTGGCAGGCGGCCCTGGATCAGGCCGCGCGCCTGCTCGCCCCGCTGTTGTGAGGCAGCACGAACGATCACGCCAAGCCCTTTCGCCCCTCAATGAGGGCCGCCTTCAGGCAAAACGATGTCGGCTTTCCCGCCTGGTCGAGCGTGATCCGGAACTCCGCCCGCCAGGCGGGTGGTGCCTCCGCCAGCCGCCGGGCCAAGTGGGCGCGGGCTTCGGGCGGAGTGTCCGCGCGATCGACCCAATTGGCAAAATCGAGCGCCAGGTACCAGCGCCGCCGCACGCAAAAGGCGAGCCCCGCCGCCGCGAAGGCGGCCTCCCACTCGGACAGCCGCCACTCGCGCACGTGGGACGGGTCGCGCGTGCGGTCGATCTCGTTGATGAACGCGTCCATCGCCTCGTCCTCGGGGGCGTGGTGGTCGATCGCCAACACGCGCCCGCCTGGCGCGAGGACCCGCGCCATCTCCCGCACCGCCTGGCGGAAGTCCGCGAAGTGATGGGCGGCGAAGCGGCACACGACGAGATCGAACGCCTCATCCGGGAACGGCAGCCGCTCCGCGGCCCCCACGGCAAATGTGACATTCTCCACACCCCGCGCCCGCGCCAGGCCTTCGGCCACCCGGACCATGGGTTCCGTGAGATCGATCCCGGTGCACCATCCCGCCGAAGACGCCAACGCCAGGGCCGTATGGCCGGCACCGGTGCCCACGTCGAGCACGCGCTCCCTTCCCTGGAGGGCCGCTGCTTCGACGAGCCAGGCGAGGTCCTCCCCTTCGGCAAACAGCCGCTCATCCCGGTACTTCTCCGCCCGATTTCCGAACTGCGCCACGACGCGCCGGTGATTCGCGTCCTGCATGTCTTCCCTCACCTCCTCCGGCGGCGGCGCGCCGCCCAGTCGCGCACGGCGTTCACCCATACCAGCACGAGGAATACGAATCCAAGGGCCAGGGCCCCGTCCCCCGCCGCGTACGCGGCGTGGAACCGCAGCCACAGCCCGGCGAAGCCGCTGACGCACAGCAGCAGCACCCAGATGGCGCGCACCACCAACCGCTCCTGGCGATCCAGCCGCTCCATCACCTCGTCCCAGTCGACCTGGACGCGGATGCCATCGTCCGCGACCCGCCGCAACACCCGGTCCATTTGCCCGGGCATCCGCGCCATGGCGGCGGCGGACTCGCGCACGGCGTCCATCACCAGATCCAGGCCGGCTGCCCCCGCCTCGCCGAAGGCGAGGCGCGCCAACCTCCGGGCCAGGCGGCGAAAGCGCGCCTGTGGCGCGGTGCCGCCGGGATCGTCCGCCTGCGCTGCCAACACCGGCAAGGCGCGGGTACGCAGGATCTGCATCCAGTCGATGTCCGGCTCCAGATCGGTGATGAGCCCGGTGAGGATGCCGACGGCGCGGCCGAGGAACAGGTATTCGGCCCGTACGATGATGGGCCCCTGATGCAGGAATGCCTGCAGCTCCTCGACGAAGGCGTCCAGCTCGGGGCCGCGCTCGAGCCGAATGCCCTGCAGGCGGTCCAGGATGAAACCGACGGCGCGGCGCAGCACGGCGCGATCGGCGTGGGGTTGAAGGAATCCGAGATCGGCAATGGCCTGCACGACGCCATCCAGATCCTGGGTCAGGGCGGCGCGCACGAGGCGGGCGAACGTCCGCCGGTCGGCTTGCGGGATGTCGCTCATCATGCCGAAATCGAGGAAGCACAGTTGCCCCGCGGGGGTTACGAGGAGATTGCCGGGGTGCGGATCGACATGGACGAATCCATGGGTGACGACCTGGTGCAGGTAGCTGTCGATGAGCGTGTCGACGACGTCCTCCACGCGTACGCCCCAGCGGGTGTACCGGGCGGTATCCGTCACCTTGGCGCCCTCGACGAATTCCATGACGATCACGCGCCGGGCCGAATACGCGTCGTACACCCGGGGGACGGCGATGCGCGGATCGGAGGCGTGCTGTTGCTTGAAGCGCCGCAGATGATCGGCTTCGCGGCGGTAGTCGAGCTCCCGCTCGACCATGGCGGCAAACTCCCGGTACAGGCCCTCGGCGTTGATGCTCCGGCCGAGGCGGGTGTGGCGGTCGAGGAAGCGCACGACCTTGCGCAGGGCCTGAAGGTCGGTGCGGGCGAGCCGTTCGATGCCCGGCCGTTGCACCTTCACGGCGACGGGCGTCCCGTCGGCGAGCACGGCCTGGTGCACCTGGCCGAGGGAGGCCGCGGCGATGGGTGTCTCGTCGAATGCGGTAAACACCTCCGACAGGGGGGCGCCGAGCTCCGCTTCGACCAGCGCCCGCACCTCGGGAAACGGCGCGCCGGGGACGGTGTCCTGCAGCTGGGTCAACTCGCGCGTGAACGCGGCAGGCAGTACGTCGGCGCGGGCGCTGAGAAACTGGCCGACCTTGACGATCAAACCCTGCAGCCGAAGCGCAGTGGTGCGAAAGCGCGCTCCGGCGCGCTGGTACAGGCGGGCGGATGGATCGGCGGCTTGGGCGGAGGCATGGGCTGCTGGGGCGGCTGTCGCGGCTGAAGCGGCCGCGCCGGGGGCGGCTTGGGCGGCCGCGCCGGGGGCGTTTCCCCGTTGCTGCAGCCGCTGCGCCCGCCACGCGTCGAAGACAAGGCGGAACGCCAGCCAGAAGATGGCCAGAGATCTGATCAGTTGCGAGCGCATCCACCGGGGCCGGCTGCTGGCTGAGGCCCCCGAACCGCGGGCCGTGGGCCGCCGCATGACCGATGATCGGTTGTCGTCTCGTGCTCCGTGCCATGATGTTTGCATATTTCGAACTTAAACCGGCCCGTAGGGGATGTCAATGCGGGTGTCGCCAGTTTTACACAACAACGAACCAAATACATAATAGCGTTAAGAACAACGGCAGGAACAGATGGTCCGGCCGGGGTCTTCTCGGGGGCTGGGGGAATCGCATCGGCCGGGGGCGTCGCAGGGAGTCGATGAGCCGCACGCCAAGCCCTCCCTTCAGTTTGTGATTTTTTTCACAATTCTATGGATAAATTTCGACGATTATGTGAAATCCCCTTCCCCTCGGCCGTCTTCGCGCGCACGCTCGAGAAAGCAGGTGATCTCATGCAGGAACACCGTACCGCGGCAGGTTCCACAGGCGAGGTCTTTCGCGTGGCCCTGCGCTTGGGCCTCACCTCGTTCGGCGGGCCCATCGCCCACCTGGGCTACTTTCGCGACGAATACGTGGCGCGGCGCCGCTGGCTGGACGACACCACCTACACCGATCTCGTCGCCCTCTGCCAATTCCTCCCCGGTCCGGCCAGCAGCCAGGTGGGCATCGCCATCGGCCTGCTGCGCGCCGGCATGCCGGGGGCCATCGCCGCTTGGCTGGGCTTCACGCTGCCGAGCGCCTTGGCGCTGGCCCTCTTCGCCGCTGTCCTCCAGCGGTGGCACATCCAACAGGCGGGGTGGCTGCACGGGCTCATGATCGTCGCCGTCGCCGTGGTAGCGCAGGCGGTGTGGGGCATGGCCAAGTCGTTCGCGGCCGGCCGCACCCGCGCCGCCGTGGCCGTACTGGCCGCCGTCGTCACCCTGCTCTGGCCCACCCCGTGGACGCAGGTCGGGGTGATCTTGGCCAGCGGGATCGCAGGGTGGGTGGGGATGAAAGCGGACGCCACCCGGCCTGCGCCGCCGCTTCCCATCCCGCTGTCGCGGCGGTTCGCCATCGGGATGTGGATCGCGTTCTTCGCCCTCCTCCTCGGGCTGCCCGTGCTGCGCGCGGCCTGGCCGGCGCAGGGCCTGGCGCTGTTTGACACGTTCTACCGCGCCGGGGCGCTGGTTTTCGGCGGCGGGCATGTGGTGCTGCCGCTGCTGCAGAGCGCGGTCGTCCCGCCCGGGTGGGTGACGAACGACGAGTTCCTCGCCGGGTACGGCGCAGCGCAGGCGGTGCCAGGCCCGCTGTTCACGTTCGCCGCGTACCTGGGCGCGGTCATGCATCCGGCGCCAAACGGGTGGTTGGGCGCGTCCATCGCGCTCGCCGGCATGTTCCTCCCCGCCTTCCTCCTGGTGTTCGGCGCGCTCCCCTTCTGGAACGCGCTGCGCGCGCGGCCGGGTTTCCAGTCGGCCCTCGCGGGCATTCAGGCGGGCGTCGTCGGCATCCTGCTCGCGGCCCTCTACGACCCGGTCTGGACGAGCACGATCCACACGCCCCTCGATGTCGCGCTGACCCTGATCGCCTTCGTTCTGCTCAGTGTGTGGAAGCTGCCGCCATGGGTGGTGGTCGTGATGTGCGCCTTGACGGGATGGACGGTGTTTGGAGGGTGACACAGGTCAGGCGGTGTGGCCTCGGCGAGCACAGGGTCGGAAGTAGGCATGCGAGGAGGAAGGTAAGAACGACACCGGGGCACGGGCTGTGCTTGGGACTGGGTGTAGGCTGGGGTGGTCTGGGGGCGGCCAGGGACGGCCGGGGTAGGCTTTGAGCAGTAAGATCAACTTTGACTGAATTGAAGAGCCGCGCCAGGAGCTAAGTTCAGGAGCGACGCTAACATCAGATCAGGTCACCGGGATAGGAACAGATTTCACCTTACAGATGGTGTTCCAGCCCCTCGGCGGGATCGATAAATGTAAACCGGTTGCTATCCGTGCTGTGCGCTTGTCGTGTAAATGCAAATCGGCTGCTATACTTTCACGGGGCTGGCTGAATAAGCAAAATTCGTTCGTTACGTCGGGAATGGGGACCTCATGAAGGGGTACCGGACACCCGATTCGCTAGGGGAACGCTCCCCACTTTTCCCTATTCTGCACCCGCCACAGTGGAATCTTTTCCTTAAGAACATTGTACGGAATACACCGCGGTGTGGTAGAATAACACTGTATATGGCAGGAGGGTTATCCCCTCCTGCGGGTTGGATGGAATCCCGCCATTGGTTTGGTCGCCTGGCGGGATTCGCCTTTTGCAGCCCGGATGATGTCCGCCCCTCCCGTGTCGATTCTACCAAAATCCGTCTACGCACGACCGGAGGTTTACAAAGGTTCATGAAATTTCCGCATGAAGGCGTAGGGCTTCTCTTCCAATACCCCGAATATGGCAAGCGTTGGATCGGCAGCGTGGTCTCGGGACTCGGCAATCAGGTGGGTTGGATGGGCCTGGTCTGGCTGGCCATGGATTTGTCGGGGAGCGCGGCGTCCATCGGGATCGTCACGCTGCTCTACCAGCTCCCCCAGGCCTTGCTGGCACCGGTGGCGGGTGCCCTGCTCGATCGCTACCCGCGCGCCCGTGCCATGGCGCTCGCCAATCTGGCGCTTGCCGCGGTGTTCACCCTCATCCCGGTGCTGGCTCACGCGTTCGGCCGTCCCGCCCTGTGGGCCATCTTCGGATTGACCGCGTTCGCCGGGGCCATTCTGCCAATCGATACCACCGGTGCCGGACCGCTCGTGGCCGAGCTCGTTCCGCGGGATCGACGCTCTCAAGCGAATTTCTTGAATCAGACCGCCTTGGCCGTCGTCTATTTGGCGGGGCCGGCCTTGGGCGGGGTGTGGGTCGCCGGCTTCGGCCCCATCGCGCCGCTCTACTTTGACGCCGCGACGTTCCTGTGCCTCGCCCTGCTGATGTGGTCCATCGCGCCCGCGCGACCGCAGCCGGTGGCCGGTCGCCAGGGATTCTGGATCGATCTCACCGCTGGGACGAGCTATCTGCTCCGCCATCGCCCGCTGCTGGCGATGTCCATCCTGTCGCTGCTGTTCAACCTCTTCTACGGGCCTTACATGGTGCTCATCCCGGCGCTCGCTCAGTCCCACCTCGGCGGACCGGCGGCGCAGGGCCTGGTGTGGATGGCCTTTTCCTTGGGGGCGCTCGCCGGAGGCATGGTTTGCTCGTCGCGCCGGTGGCCATTCCGCCCATCGGCTTCCCTGGCGGCCATCATCGTCCTGTGGGGTATTGTCACCTTCGCGCTCGCCGGTGTGTGCACCCGAGTGGGTCCCACCTGCTTCGTCATGTTCCTCGGCGGGTTGGTGTTTTCGCCCTGGGGAGCGCTCGTGACGACGATCCGGCAACACCTCGTCCCGCCCGCGCTGCACGGCCGGGTCTTCGGCACCTCCGCCCTCCTAACGGCCGCCGGCACACCGATTGGGGCGTGGCTGACCGGCCTGCTCCTCCCCGCCCTGTCCCCGTCCCGCATCCTGGCGTTGGCGGGCGCGTTCACCATTGGGGTGGGCCTGGCGGGCGGTTGGTGGCCAGCCATTCGTCAACTGGATGCGAAGGAAGCCGAAGGAAGGTCTGCGGGGATACCGGTGTAAACGCTCCCTGCTTGTCCGACTTCGAGCCGGCTCACCCGACTTATCCCACCTCAACCACCACCTGCTGCCTCAGCCCGGCGGTTCGGGCGAATGCGAGGGCCTATGGTACACTGAAACGGACGGGGCCCAGCGGGTCTGTCCACATTCACGAGGAGGTCGTACCGGTGAGCCGGCTGGACGAGATTCTCGAATTCAACCAGCGGTTCGTCGAGAACCGCGAGTATGAACCGTATCAAACCTCGAAGTTTCCGGACAAGAAGCTGGTCGTGCTGTCCTGCATGGACACACGCTTGACAGATTTGCTCCCGCGCGCGATGAACCTCAAGAACGGCGACGCGAAGTTCATCAAGAATGCGGGTGCCGTGGTGTCGCACCCGTTTGGAAGCGTCATGCGCAGCATTCTGGTCGCGGTGTACGATCTCGGCGCCGAAGAAATCCTCGTCATCGGCCACTACGGCTGCGGTATGACCAGCCTGAATGCGGACGCCACCATGCAGAAGATGCTCGATCGCGGCATCTCGCGCGACACCATCAACACCCTGGTTCACGCAGGGATGGATTTGCGGACGTGGTTGAAGCGGATCGAATCCATTCCGGAAAGCGTCCGCGAGAGCGTGGAGATGATCCGACGCCACCCGCTCCTGCCGAAGTCGGTGTACGTGCACGGATTGGTGATGGATCCCGACACCGGAAAACTCGACCTGGTGGTCAACGGGTACCAGGAGCGCTGACCGGGGGAGGGCCGAGGGGTTTCCCTGTGTTTTCAGCCAAAGATGACGTTGGCCGCTGGTGTCAACGGCGAGACGGCAGCGGTTTATGTATGTTTTCACCTTACGATCGCGGTGGCGCAGCGGCATAATGTACAATTCCACTTTATCGGCGGCACCGCCGCACACATTGCAACGGTTTTGACTTCAGTCCGTCGTCCTCCGCAGTCGAGAAGCCCTGATAAGGTAATCCGGCGCATTTAATTTTCTGTATCGCCGCGCGATAACGTATCATCGCCGCCTTATTTGGCGCAGCGGTACGGCGATAAAGCGTATTTCGGTTTTATCGGCGGACCTTGGACAAATCCCGCCTCGCGGCTCTGCAGCTCACCCCTCGCACGCCTGCGCCGCCCTTGCGATTCCGCAGCCCACCACCCTCACCCCCGCGCCACCTCTGCACCGGCCATGGCCATCACCGTCACCATTCCGATCACCACCACCGCCAACGCCATCATCCGCCGCGTCAGCGTGCCCTCCCGGCCTGGCAGGCCGGCGATGGACGCCGCCAGGGCGACGCGCGACGGGGAGGCCATCGTCAGGTTCGATGCCGCCACATTCTGCAAGACTGCGTACAGGGCCGGGGACTGGTGCAACGCGTGCGCCATCGTGCTCTGGAATGGCGCGAACATGGCATTGGCCGCCGAGTTGCTGCCGGTGATGAAACCGCCGAGGCCGCCCAGCACCGGCGAGACGAGGACGAATCCCGCGCCCAGCCAGTTCGCCAACGCGTGCGAAACCCCATCGATCATCCCCGCCCGCTGCATCACTGTCGACATGGCCACAAACCCCGCCGTCGACACCGCCACCGGCCAGACCTGCACCAGGGTCCGGCACACGCACCCCCACGCCTGACGCCCCGTCAAGCGAAACAGCACCATGCCCGCGAGAGACGCCAGGAACAGGGCAAAGCCCGGGCTCGTCAGCAGGGGCAACTCGAATTGGAGGGAGGGGGCGCGGAGGACCAGCGGGATCGACAGCCAATGCGAGAAGGCCGGCCACAGGTTGGCCGCCAGACTGAACCCCACCAGCACCCCGTACGGCGCCAGGCATCGCCACAATGGCAGCGCAGCCCCAGTTCCGCCCTCTGTTCCAGCCGTGTCTGTCCCCGCCGCCGTCTCGCGCACGGTCGATCGCGCCGGCTTACCCACCACGCTCAGAAACATCACCAAGGCCCCGGCCGCCACGCCGCCTGCGATCACGCCGGCGAGCGGCACCGCCACATACGCGTTCACCGCCCACGTCGCGGCGCTGAGAACGGCCCACACCAGGAGAATGGCAGGGGTATGGCGCCAGACGGATCGCCACCCGCCCGCGACCCCCGCAATCACCCCCGCATAGAGAAGATAGAGCGGCACCGTCATCCAGGCGCTGCCCACGCCGAGGGTCCGCAACGGCACCCCGGACAGCTCGGCGTTGAGCACGGTGCCCACGGCCAGAGCGCCCCACGGCACAGCGGATTGCGTGAGCAGCGCGAGCACCGCCGCACGTTCTGGAGCGAATCCCAGCGCCAGCAGCAACGGCGCCGCGATCACGATGCCGATGCCGAACCCGGTCGTCGCCTCGAGAAACGGCCCGAGAGCGGCGGAGATGAGCAGCGCCTGGTGGACCGGCGTCCCGGCGCTGCGGGCCATCACGCGCGAAAGGGCGTCGAGCGCTCCCGCCTCGCGCAGCACGTTGTAAAGGAGAAGCCCGAACAGGAGCACGTAGATGACGATGAATGAGAGGAGCAGCCCCTTGGCGGTGGCCATCCCGATGGCGTGCGTGACGGCGACAGCACCCGCGTCCCCGCTGCCGCGTCGCGAAACCCCGGCACGGCCACCGCCACCACGACGGCGAGGACGTACGCCAACACCGCCGTCCGGGCACTCGACAGGCGCAGCCCCAGGAGGCACACCAGTGCAACGAGCACCGGCGACACGGCCAACAGCTTGTCCCATCCCACGCGCGCAAGCACCTCCGCACAGACCCGCCACGGGTCACTCACTCCAACGCGATCACCTTGCCCGGGTTGAGGATGTCATGCGGATCGAACGCCCGCTTGACCGCGCGCATCAGCGGCAGAAGGCTCGCACGCTCCTCGGCGACGTAGCGCATCTTGCCCGTGCCGACACCGTGTTCGCCCGTGCAGGTGCCGCCCCGCTCCAGGGCGAAGCGGACGATCTCGTCGTTGATCCGCTCCGCCACCGCCACCTCCTCAGGGTTATCGGGATCGACCATGAACTCCACGTGATAGTTTCCGTCGCCGACATGGCCGAGGATGGCCCCGTAGATGCCGTACCGATCGATGGTTTCGCGCGCCCGGCGGATGGCCTCGGGCATATCGGAGAGGGGCACGCACACATCCGTCACCTTCATCCGCTTGCCGGGGGCGGTGGCGGCGATCGCCAGCGCCGCGTCATGGCGGGCCTCCCACAATTCGTGGCGGGCGGCGCTGTCCGTCTCGAAGCGAAACGCCACCGCCCCCTCCTCCCGGCAGATCTCCTGCGCCAGCGCCACGTCCGCCTCGACCGCCGCCTTCGTGCCCTGGAACTCGAGGAACAGGGTCGGCGTCTCCGTGTAGTGGGTGCCGCGGAACCGGTTGACCGCCGCGACCGTGTGCTCGTCCACCAGCTCCACCCGCGCCACCGGGATGCCCGATCCGATGATGCCGTACGCCGCCTGACACGCCGCATGAATGTCCGGGAACTCCGCCCGCGCCGCGACGATGTGTTCCGGGATGCCGTACACCTTCAAGGTCAGCTCGGTAATGACTCCCAGCGTCCCTTCCGATCCGATGAAGAGCCCCGTCAGGTTGTAGCCCGCCGAGGATTTGCGCGCCATGCTGCCTGTTCGCACAATCGATCCGTCGGCGAGCACCACCTCGAGATCGATCACCTGGTCCCGCATCACCCCGTAGCGCACGGCCGTCGTGCCGCTCGCGTTGGTCGCCGCCATGCCGCCGATGGTCGCGTCGGCACCGGGATCGAGCGGAAAATGCAGCCCGTGTGGCGTCAGGTGCTTGTTCAACTGCGTGCGCGTGATGCCCGGCTGAACACGCACCAGGAAATCCTTCGGCCGCACCTCCAGCACCTGGTTCATGCGCGTCATGTCGAGGCTGATGCCGCCCCGCTCCGGGATGACGTGCCCCTCCAAACTGGTGCCGACGCCAAACGGCACCACCGGGACGCGGTGCTCGTTGGCGAACGCCAGCACGCGGCTGACCTCGTCCGTCGTCACCGGGAACACCACCACGTCCGGGCGGCGCGGGGCGTGGTAAGACAGGTCGCGCCCGTGCTGATCCAGGGCCGATTCGCCGCTCGTCACGCGCTCCGCGTCGGGGATGATGTTCAGCAGCGCCTCCCGCAGGTCCACCGCCATCACCCCCTCACCGCCCCTGCCACTGGGGCTTGCGCTTCTCCAGGTACGCCCGCACGCCCTCGGCGAAATCGGCGCTGCCGTACACCCGGCGGATGACCTCCTCGTACGCCTGCTCGCCGTCCGGGCGGCCGAGGTACTTGCCCGCCACCTTCGCCGACCACACCGTCAACGGCGCGTTCGCCGCGATGCGCTGGGCCACCTCCGCCACGTGATCGTACATCGCGTCGTCCTCCACAATCGCCGTCAAAAACCCGCACGACAGCGCCTCTTCCGCCGGCATCATGCGGGCTGTGAACAGCAGCTCCTTGGCGCGCATGAAGCCCAACGCGTGGCCGACGCGGCGCAGGTTGTCCAAACTCAAGCAGTTGCCGAGGGTGCGCGCCATCGGTGCGGCGAAGCGCGATCCTGGCGTCGCAAACCGCAGATCGCATGCGGTCGCCAGGATCAGCCCCCCGCCCACCGCGTACCCCTGGATGGCCGCGATGGTCGGCATCGGCAGCTCCTCGAGCATCTGCACCACGCGGTCGATCCGCTTCTCATACGCCACCCCGTCCTCCCCGGTGAAGGTGACGAACTGCCCGATGTCGGTCCCCGCCGCGAACGCCTTGCCGCCGTCCCCGCGCACCACCACCGCTCGCACCGTCTCGTCCTGGTGAAGCGCCGAAAGATGCTGCTCCAGTTGCTCGTACATCGTCCAGGTCAAGGCGTTGAGCGCCTCCGGCCGGGACAAAGTCAGCCACACCACATCGTCCCGCCGCTCCCACAACACGGCCCCTTCGCCGTGGCGGTGCTCCATCCCCTGCGTCTGCGTTGACACCCTGCGGTCCCTCCTCGTATCATCGTCGTGTATACAGTGTACTGCAGGCCGAGGGTTCTGAACAGGCAGACGTGCCGCAAAAGGGGTGGGGCTGTGGACGGGAATTCCATGGCGGTGCAGCGGCCGGAACCGCTGTATCAGCAGGTGTACCGCATCGTCCGCCAGCGCATCCTCGACGGCGTGTACAAGCCGGGCGAGGTGCTGTCGGAGAGCGGGATCGCACAACAACTTCAAGTCAGCCGAACGCCAGTGCGAGAGGCGCTGCGGCAGCTCATCAGCGAGCGGCTGGTGACCGCCGACGGCCCGGAGATGGCAGTCGCCAACCCCACGCGGGATGAGTTCATCGACCTGTACACGTGCCGCACGGCGTTGGAGATGGTCGTGGCGGAGCGGGCCGCACGTCTGGCGACAGCGGACGACGTGGCGGAGATGGAGGCGGCCCTGCGGGATGCGGAGGCGGCCATCGAGGAGTTCGATCACGCCCGTGTCCACGCGGCCAACACCCGCTTCCACGACCTGTTGGTCAGCTGCGCGCGCATGCCCATGCTCTCCGCCCTGCTGGACACCTTGCGCGGGCCCATTCTCATCGCCCGGCGGCGCATCCTGGCCGATTCGGTGGACACGGAGCGCGAGATCCTGGCGGAACACCGGGCCCTGCTGGCTGCGGTGCAGGCGGGCGATGCGGAAGCGGCCCAGGCCGTGATGCGCCGCCACATGGCCAACGATCTCGGCCGCGGTCTTCGGCTGTACGACGAAACCCCGGGGTGAGCCGTCACGCCCATCGGACGGCGCCCCCTCCCCGTTTCATTCCTCTCCGCTGATCTCCATCTTCCAACGCGTGCACACCGGTTCATCGTACCCCCGTTGACACGTGGACCTCGTTTGCATACGATGTTCAATAAATATTGAATTCAATTTATATAGAATACCTGAATGAAGGTACAGGAAGAGGTGACTCGATGAATCCGCACCTCCAGCACGTGCCTGCGTCCGGCCAGCGGATCGACATCGGCGCCCCATCGCCGTACACCGTCCGCGTCAGCGTGTCACCGATCTATGAATGTGCGCTCGACATCGCGGCCTTCACGTACCCCGAGATCCACGACAAGCTGGAACGCGGCCTGCAGGCCCTGCAGGACATGCGCCAGCGGATGTCGGCAGCGCTCGAGCGCGAGGTTCAACTCGCCGGCCAGGTCCACACCTGGCGCAGCCTGCTGCTCTTGGGGCACCGTTGGGACGAGCAGGAGCACACCCCGTGGCCCGAGCACGTGCCGCGGTTGTGCGTGTGGATGGAAGCGCGCGAAGCGGATCTGTTGCACCTGGCGGCCCCGTATCTCGGCGAAGGCGACGCGCCGCGACTGGCGGCGGCCCTCAACGGGGATCCGGCCGCCCAGGCGGACTTGGTGGCCCGGCACCAGGACAACCCCCTGGTCGGACCGCACCTGTCCTATCTGTTTCGGACCCCTCCGAAAGCCCTGCGGGAGCACCTGACTGCGCTTCTCACCCGGTGGTACGACGAGATGATGCCGGAGACCCGCGGTTCCGCCGGGGACGGCGCCGCCGGGCGGGCGGCCTGGATGGAAGCGCTGCATCGCGAAGCCGAACGGATGCGCGAGCTCGCCGCACGCAACCCCGCCGCGGCCATCGTCCACCTCGCCACGCGCGGGCTCGACGTGCCGCCGCAGCCCGGGATCCACACCGTCTGGCTGGTCCCGCAGATCGCATACCGGCCCTTCACCATTGTGAACCACCTGCCGGGCAGCACCGTGTACTACTACCCTCTGCCGGAAGAACAGCTGCCGGGTCACCCGGCCGACGCGTTGCTCGTCCGCGCCGCCACCCTGTACAAGGCGCTCGGCGATGTCCAGCGCCTGCGCCTGTTGCGATGGCTCAGCACAGGGCCACAGTCGCTCGCCCAATTGACGGATCGTCTCGGGGCGACCAAGTCCAACGTCCACCATCACCTGTCCCTTCTGCGCGCCGCCGGGCTCGTCCGCGTCGCCGGGGGCGTCTACACGCTGGACGAGGCGGCCTTGGACCAGGTGGGTACCGCGTTGATCGCGATGCTCGGCGGCTGCGGGGGAGACGGCGTGTGAACGGGTGGCGGACCGTGCCGCGCCGCTCCGCCGCTGACCGCCTGCGCTCGCCGGACAGCATGTGGACCAACCGGGACTTCGTCTGGTTCATCAGCGGGCGCACCATTTCCCAGTTCGGCACCGCCATGACCACGTTCGCCATCCCGTGGCTGCTGCTCGAACGCACCGGATCGGCCGCACAGACGGGGCTCGCCTTCGCCGTCGGCTTCGTCCCGTACATCGTGCTCTCCCTGCCTGCCGGGGTGTGGGCTGACCGGCGGGATCGACGGCGGCTCATGCAGGGGGCGGACGCCGGCCGCCTCGTCCTCCTGGCGTCGATCCCGCTGTCCCAAGCATTCCTCGGCCATCCGCCACTGCTCCTGCTGTATGCGGCACAGGCGGGGGTGAGCGCGCTGTCGGCGATCTTTGACGCGGCATACGGGGCGTGCCTGCCCAATCTCGTGCCCCCAAATCATCTGCCCGCGGCCAACAACGCCCTGCAACTGGGCAGCTCCCTCAGCCGCACCGTCGGGCCGGTGCTGGCCGGCGCCACCGCGGGCGTCATGGGGGCGGCGAATACCATCGGGATCGACGTGGCGACCTATGGGGTGTCCATCCTCACCCTGCTCTGCATCCGCCGCCCGTTTGCAAGCGCCCCCGCCCGGCCCCGACGCGGTTTCGCCAGCGAGGTCAAGGAAGGGATGGCGGTGGTGTGGCACATCCGCCCCGTGCGATATCTGTGCCTGTTTGCCACCATCATCAATCTGGTCGGCCCCGGGATGGACGTGGCTCTGTTGTACCGCGTCCAGCACGAGCTGCATCTGCCGTCCCTGTGGGCCGGGTGGGTCATGACCGGGCTTGGTGCCGGGATGCTCGCCGGTTCTCTCGCGTACCGCCTGCTCGGCGGTCGCCTCCGGTCCTGGCTCACCGCCTCGGCGGCGGGACTGGTCGTCCCCCCGTTGCTGCTTGCGTTCATCCGCACGCCCGTGTGGATGGTCGTAGTACAAGGGGTCATCGGCGTCCTGCTCACGGTCTGGAACGTCCAATCCGTCACCCTGCGCCAGACCCTCATCCCGGACGAACAGCGCGGGCGCTGCAGTAGCGTGTTCCGCCTGTTCGCCTGGGTGTCGATCCCGCTCGGCGACGCCCTCGCGGGCATCGTGAGCGATCGCCGGGGCACCGGTGTCTACTTCCTGTGGTCTTGCGCGGTGCTGGGAGCGATGGCGGCCTGGACGCGGCGTATGCGCCTCGACCTGGCGATTGAGCGTCGCACGGAAATGGAATATCGTGCATCTTTATAGGATATATTTTTATCATCCGAATGTACAACCATTTGTTCGACACATTGCACAAACTGATGTACAATGGAGGTGAGATGCCATGGATGAAGAGGAGTCTATCCGCATGGACACGACCTTTTCCAAAGAAGAGATGATCCAGGCGAACCAGTTCCGTACGATCTCGCAAAAGGCTTTGCAGCAGCAACTCCGGAAACACGCAAAAATCGGGGTGTTATTCCCAAGTACCGGCCTAAGTGCCGTCATGATGTCCTACGAACGTTACGAGGCGCTGATCAAACGTCTCAACGAATTGGAAAATGCACTCGAGGACATCGAGATAGCAAAGACGTATGGCTCTCGCCTACAGACACCTGAAGAAGAGTGGATCAATCATCCCGAGGGTGTTTCAACCGTCGAATTGTACCGGCAACGTCAGAAGGAACGAACTGGCCAATGAACAGAGTCTACCATCCCGAATTCCTCGACGCCGCAAGAAAAAGTTTCATTCGATGCTGAGGCCCCCGCAGGGGCTCAGGACAGATATGCGTTTGGTGTATCGGTGTGATCTCGCCACAAACACACTGTATGTTCTTGGGGTTGGGAAACGACGCCCTTATCAGGACGATGACATTTACGCACTACTCGATTTGCGAAGTCCGATTTGAAATGTAAGAACCCTCCATTGGCGCCCCGACAGGTCAGTCCAATACTAGAAGCCCCTTCGTCACGTGCAGCCCGCCGTAGCGGTCCAGCACGGCCGGGATCTCCTCCAGGCTGAAGCGGTGGGAAACCAGCGGCGACACCTGGATCTTGCCGTCCCGCGCGAGGGCGATGGCCCGGGCGTGCGTGTCCGGGTTGATGAACGACCCCCGGATGGTAAGTTCCCGCGAGAACACCTCGTAGGGGGACAACTGCACGGCGGTCGCTGGATCGGCCACGCCGAACAGCAGCACTTGGCCGCCTCGGCCGGCGCAGCGCAAGGCCGCCTGCATGGTCTCGGGACGGCCGACGCACTCCACCACCAGGTCCGCGCCGCTGCCGAACTGCTCCGCCACCAGCTGTTCCGGCGGTACCTGCGCCGGGTCCGCCACCAGGCGGCCTCCGAACCGTGCGGCCAGCGCCCGCTTGGCGGGGTCCGGTTCACTGACCACGATGGGCGATGCGCCCAGCCGATCCAACAGCTGCACCATCATGAGGCCGATATACCCACCGCCGATCACCAGCGCCGACTGGCCGGGATGCACGCTCAACCGCTCGATGCCGTGCAGGCAGCACCCGAGCGGTTCCATCAAGGCCCCGTCAATGAAGGACAGCTCGTCGGGCAGCCGGTAGCAGTTGGCGGCGGGCACCGTGCAGAACTCGGCCATCCCGCCATCACGGGTGACCCCCACCGCCTGCAGGTGCTCGCACAGGTGTTTGCGGCCGTCCCGGCAGTACCGGCAGTGGTGGCAGTAGATATTCGGATCGACGGTCACCCGGTCCCCCGGCCGAAAGCCGCTGACCCCCGGCCCCACCTCGTCGATCACCCCGGCCAGCTCGTGACCCAGGACGATGGGCGGGTGCACCTCGGCGGAGCCCGGTTTGCCGTGGTAGATGTGCAGATCGGTGCCGCAGATGCCGCAGGCCCGCACCTGAACGCGCACCTCCCCCGGCCCCGGAACAGGCGTCGGCAACGCTTGAACGACCATCTTCTCCTTGCCCAACAGAACCGCCGCCCTCATGCATCTCCCTCCTTCGTCGGATTGAGGGCCGCCGCATTGAGCGCCCGGACGCGCAGGGCGTCCCAGTGGACAGGCTGCCCGTCCAGCGTGCGCACCTGTACCGTGCGCGTCTGGCCCGCCGTGAGGTCGAAGTGGTTGTCGCTGCAGAGCACCATCGGCTGCCCGAAGTCCAGGGTGACCAAGCGGGCGTGCCGGTCTGCCGTGACGGTGACGACACGCTCGTCGCCATCCGCGTGCCAGGTGAGGCGGGTGACGGGCAGGCGGAGGTCCTTGGGATCGCAGAAGTAGTACAGGTTCTCCGGCGCCTGGCCGCCGGCGGATCGCAGCCGCAGGGCCACCGTCTCCGGCGAGGCGCCGCGAAGCATCTCTTCGCCATCCGCCTCCCCCACGCAGCGGGCTTCGTTGCACAGGCCCCGGACCGCGAACCGGCGCGACCACAGGACGCGGCCGTCGAAGTCCAGCACCTCCGCCGCCAGTTCATCGGTGTACGGCGTTCTGCCGTCGTGGACGGCCCAGAAGGTCACCCGGCCCGACGCCTCAAACCGCGCGCACAGCAGCACCGGATGGAAGAAGCGGCGCGCATACGAGTACGCCGCCTTCGGCAGCAGGTGGTAATCGACGATGGACCAACTGGTTCCGGGCCAGCAGTCGTTCAACTGCCAGATGAGCGCGCCGCTGGTCTCAAACTTGCGCCGGCGGTAGTGCTCCACCCCGAACTTCAGGCCCTCCGCCTGGGTCAGCATGGAGAAATCGATGTACTCCTCCAGCGTACGCGGCAGGCCCGTGTACCCTTCCATCATCCACAGGCCCTTCTCCGAATGCGTGTCCTTGTTTCGGTAGGCCAGCGCCGGGCTGTCCCAAGCCAGCTCATCTTCCGGGATCCACCGCGACAGGGTGTAGCGGCTCGCAGCCGCGTGGATGCCGAACTCGCTGACGAAGCGTGCCTCGTCCTCGGCGTAGTGGCGAAACGAGATCCCTTCCGGGCTGAAGTTGGTCCACTCGGGCTCGCCGAACCGGCGCGGATACACGTGGCCGTGCCAGACCTGCCAGTTGTGGCGGTCACCTTCTTCGGCGGCGTTGTGATCGCTGCCGCCATACGGGGAGCTCGGCCAGTAGAACCGCCCGGGGTCCAGCTCCGCCAACACGGCAGGGATGAGCTCGTGATAGATCCGCTCGCCGTAAAACGGCGTGTCGATCTCGCCGGTCACTCGCCCCCGCTCCCAGATCCAGTCGTTCTCGTTGTTGCCGCACCACAGAGCGATGCACGGGTGATTGCGAAGATGCCCCACCACGTGGCGGACCTCCCGCTCCACCTCCTGCAGAAAGGGTTGGTTGAAATCCGGGTACAGGGCGCAGGCGAACATAAAGTCCTGCCACACCAGGATGCCCAGCCGATCGCAGGTCTCGTAGAAGACGTCCTTCTCGTAGATGCCCCCGCCCCACACCCGCAGCATGTTCATGTGCGCCTCGCGGGCCAACTCGAGCAGGGCCAGGTACCGGCTGTCCGGCGCCGCCCCTACGAAGCTGTCCACCGGAATCCAATTGGCCCCCTTGGCGAACACCGGCACCCCGTTGAGGACGAAGGTGAAAGCCGGCCGCCCTTCCGCGTCCCGGGTGCGCACCTCCAGCGTGCGGATGCCCACCTCGAGCTCCGCCCGGTCCACCGGTGCCCCCTCCGCGGACACCTCCACCACCAGGCGGTACAGGTGGGGCTCCCCCAGGTCGTGGGTCCACCACAGTTTCGGACGCCTCACCCGGAGGGTGGTTTCGAAGCGGCCAAGCCCGGCGGGCCGCCGATGGGACGCCACCAGAACGCCGCCGTCCTCCAGCCGGACGGCCACCTCCAGCCCCGATGAAGGCCCCGACGACGACCCGGACGAAGCTCCGAACGTAGACCTCGAAGCGACGGGCGCCACGTCCACCGTCACCTGCAGCGTGGCCTCCGCCTCGCTCGCGTCCAGCGTCTGCACCGCCACCGACGCCACCCGGGCGATCCGCCGCCGCTCCAGCCGCACCGGTTTCCAGATGCCCGCGGTCACCAGTCGCGGCGCCCAGTCCCAGCCGAAGTGCATCTGCGCCTTGCGCACCCAGATGCGCTCCCCGCTGAAGCCGGACCAGAAACGGACGTCCTTGCCGTGCAGGCGTTGTGCCACCGGATCGAACCGGATGGCCAGGGTGTTCCGTCCCGGCACCAACAGCCGCGTCACGTCCACGGTGAGGGGGACGAACATGTTGGCGGACTCGGCCACCTCGAGCCCGTTCAGGTACACGGTGGCGAAGGTGTCGAGCCCTTCGAAGACGAGCACGACCTGCTCATCGGGCTGGAGTTCTTCCTCGAAGGAGAACCATGTCCGGTACCACCACACCTGCTCCTCCACCCAGCGGCAGCGCTGATCGTTGTCGTGGAAAAACGGGTGTTCAATGACCCGATGGCGAATCAGGGTGGTGTGCACATCCCCCGGCACTTCGGCTGGGAGCCAGCCTTGGTCGTCGTAATCGGGGCTGGCGACGTCCGAAGGATGCGCGGCACCCGGTTCGAACCCCTTTATCTTCCAGTTGTCGTGGAGCTGCATGGAACCACCTCGTGGTATGCGGTAAAGGGCGGCCGCCGTCCGGGCGACTCGGCGAAGGCCAGCCACCGGGTCACCCTGCACGCCCGCACCGCACCCTGCGTCACAACTGCGGACGCTCGCCGGTGTTGCGGAGAAACGCCTCGACCGTCTCCCGTGCGGGCATGGCGGGGATGCCGCCGGTCTTCGTGGTGGAAAGGGCCGCCACCGCGTTGGCGAAGCGGGCGATCGACGCCAGGGCGTCCCGGTTTAAGCGGGATCGAAGGTTGGGATCCGAGAGATGGGACAACACCCCGGCCACGAAGGCATCCCCCGCCCCCGTCGTATCGATAGCCTGCACCGCAGGCGCCGGGACATACCCCGTTTCCTGGTGAAGCCGGTAGAAACACCCGTCCTTCCCCAGCGTGACGAAGACGATCCCGACGTCGTATTCACGCAGCAGCTGCGCCGTTCCGCGCTCGGGATCCGCGTCCCCGGTGAGGAAGTCGAGCTCTTCCTCCGACACCTTCAGCAGGTCCACCTCCGGAAGGCAGGAGAGGATGGTCTGCCGCGCCGCCTCCGGGGTGTCCCAGAGGGCCAGGCGGACGTTCGGATCGAAGGAGATGAACCGCCCGCACTGCTTCGCGTGGGCCAGCGCCCGCAGGGTGGCGGTGCGCGCCGGGTCTCGCGTCAACGACACCGAACCGAAATGGAACACCTCGGCATTCTGGATGAGGTCGAACCGTACCTCGTCCGGCGCGAGCGTGCTGTCAGCCCCCGGGTTCCGGTGAAAGGTGAAGCTGCGCTCACCGTCGTCAGCGAGATCCACGATCACGAGGGTCGTCGGGACCCCCTCCGCGTACACCAGGCCGGTGGTGTCCACCCCGCACCCTTTTAACGTCTGTGCCACGAGGCGGCCGAACCCGTCATGGCCCACCTTTCCGATGAATGCAGTGCTCCGGTTCAGCTTCGCCAACGCTGCCGCCACGTTGGCGGGCGCCCCGCCGGGGTGAGCCGCGTAGACGGGAGACCCCGGCAAGGTGCTGGCCCCAGCGGCGTCCCCAGGGGCGGGTGCCGCGGCCGATTCGTCCACCGGGCCGGCTTGAGCATCTGCGCTCAGCGCGCCCAGGGGCGCGAGATCGATGAGCGCCTCCCCCAACGCGATCACGTCGTACATCTGCCTTCACCTTCCCGTTTCATCACGCCCATCCGCAGGATGCCTCCATCCGCCCCAACCGCCTGCGTCCGGCCAGTAGAAAAATGTCTGCTTTGCCTGTATTCTACCGTTATCCTGGGGTCTTTGGGAGGTGTGGCTGGTGTTTATTCGCAATTGCCTGACGCCTCGGAGTGAGCTCACCGTGGTCTCCCCGCAGGAGACGGTTGCGTCTGCCCTGGCCAAGCTGGAGGAGCACCTCAGCCTGCCGTGCGTGCGTGAGGACGGCACATTCGCCGGCATCGTCAGCAAGCGCACCCTGTTCGAAGGATTGTGCAGGTACCGGAGCGCGGCCGGTGGCACCGATCCGTTCGCGTCGTTTCTGCAGCAGCCCGTCGCACCGTGCATCGACGACAGCATCCGGACGCTGGCGCTCGACGATCCGTTCGAGGACACCCTCGACATCATCATCCGCCACCCGTTTGTGCCCATTGTCGCCGAAGGAAAGCTCCTCGGCATCGTCAAGCGCGGAGACATCCAGCACGCCCTCGGCATCGCGTTTGCCATCGGGCAACCGGCGGATCGACTGCTCGTCGGTGCGCCCGAGATAGAAGGCGCGTTGCACCGGCTCTTCACCATCACCCACCGCCTGGACTTGAACATCGTCACCGCCGTCACGTTTGACGCCCGCCGGGACGCGCTCAACCGCCGCATTCTGCTGAAGGTCCGCCCCACAGGTGCACTGGACCGTTTGGTGACCGAGCTGGAGCGCGCGGGATTCCACGTGATCCAGGTGACCCGCCACGACGACACGGTCGCATGATCTTGCCGGCCCCACTGGGGCGCCGGTGCCGAGGAGGCGGCCGACGGATTCCCGGGGCGCCGGGCAGGCGGTCGCCCCGGTCCGAAACGGATCGATCCCCTTCCACGTCCATTCGGATAGAGGGGGCGAAGGTATGAAGCGGAAGATGTTGCTCATCCTCGTCACACTCGCGCTGACCGGGTGTGCGCCAGGTCTATCGCCGCCGGCCGGTGGGCCGCCTTCCTCCGGCACCGCGGCGTCATGGCCCTATGAACTCGTGATCTGGAAGGGTCACACGTACAGGGTCACGGGGGAAGCGGTGACCGAGATCGGCCAGCCCATCGGACAGGTGACCCAATCGTCGGACGACGAGACGTCGCGCCCAAATGGGACCTTCTCCAATGGACTTCCTGTCGGAACGCGCCTTTTCGCCATCCCGGGCGTGCCCACCGACGCCGCCTTTGCCGTGCAAACGAAGGAAGGGGGCTACGTCAAGGCCGTGGAGACTGGGGTGTACGAACCGAATGGACACTGACTCCGCCGACTTCTCCGGTGGATTATACGATTTTGCACCTTTCAGTTTGAATTCGGCAGTCCTGAAATCATTCAGCCCGACCGGTTAACCCGAGTTCTCGTACAAAAACGGCTCTCCAAGCCGGCCAACTGGCCAAGTTTGTAAGACAACTCAGCTAAAACCCGCCTCATCCGCTCCATTGACATATCAGAACCCTGGCGTTTAGTACGACGTTGCGGCTTAACACCAGGGTCTCCGGCCGTTCCCCTACCGCTCCGCCCGCACATCGTACTCGGCCCACCCGTGCTGGGTCTGACCCCACTCGTCCCAAGTCAGATCCACGCGGATCGGTGAACGCGCATCGTGCAGCCACGCCTCCACCCACAGCGAATCACCCGGCCGCAACTCCTGCTCGGTCACCCCGGCATTTCCCGTGTGGATGACCACGTGTTCCGCCTTCGACGGACCCACATACGCCACATTTGCCCGATAGTCCCAGCCCGTCGGAGACGTCGCGTCTAGCCTCGGTTGGAGATCGATCCGCCACGCCGCCCCCAGATTCTCCTCCGCGGTGCGATGCAAGGCTACCGTCGAGAAGGTCTGTGGTTGATTCGGACCGGACTCGCCTACGGCGCATCCCGTCGCGATCCCGAGCGCACACACGGCCAGCCCGAACCTGCCCAGCCTCCCTAACCTCCCCAGCCGTGTCGCACCCCGCCGCTCGGCGCGGAGCATCCCACGCACCACCTCTTCCGGGATGCGCACAAACGACCAAATCTTCTGATAAATAGAATTCCGCATGGCTGTTGACTCCTTCCCGCGTCGTCCATGCGCATGGCGTGAATGGGCGCCCTCACATGGACTCAACGGGCGCCGCACGCGGGGCTTGGCCGGCGCCGCCAGATTCACACGCCCGCCAAATCGTCGTCGTCCAGACGGATGCCCAGCTCCCGCGCCCATGCCCGTGTGCTCTGCCACAGCAGCGACACGTGATGCCGAACGCGATCCGCCGTCGTCGCGAGCGACAGCAATTCCGGCAGCGCGTCGGCGTAGTGGGCGGGCCGCGAGGGCAGCGTCATGCTTTCCGCGTACAGCGCCCGGCTGGACAGGTAGCGGTGCCGATTGACCAATCCCACCGCCATCGCGGCCCAGTAGGCGATCCCGCGGGCTTCCGCAGCCACTGTCATCATGTCGTCCGGGTGTGCAGCGAACACCTTGTACACGTGCTCGTACATATCCGTCAGGGCCTCACGCGCCAGTTCCGTGAAATCCGCCCGGGCCTCCGCCTCGGCAGCCAACGCACGGAGTAATCCGTAAACGTCCGCGGGATCGTACAGGACACGTGCGGTCCACACGGCGTCGCCCGTCACCGGCCACGTGTAGGTGACCTCCCGCGCCTTCGCCTCTTCCGCTGCTACGGACGTGTAACTGATGCCCACGAACAGGCCGTGGTGAAAGAAAGCGTACCAACGGTGCGGCACGTCGCCGTGGAAGATGGCGCGCAGCTCCAGGTCCGATTCAGGACGATCCATCCCCTTCGCCGTCGATCCTTCCAACGCCACGGCAGCCAATCGGTCTTCATACCGGGCCTGGAGCCGCGCGAGGACTTCGCTGGCCACGGTCAGACGATCCGCCGTGGAAAACAGCTTCGGTTTCCAGTCGAGGAAATCATCAGCTGCGTCAGACACAGGTTCCCTCCACCCCCCCGGTTCGCCCGACCGTACCGCAGTCACTCGCGTCCTCAGCCTTCACCCTTCATCCGACGGTCCCCGCGAAACGCCCCAACGTGTGCAGCACGTGGCACGTGCAGCGGATGCCGCCCAAGAAGTTGTCGATCCCGATGTTCTCGTTCGGCGAATGGTTCGCCTCGTCGAAGTTCGCGTACGGCACGATGATGGACGGCACGCCGAGCGTCTTCGTCCACACCGCGTCCGGGAGGCTGCCGCCGAGGCTCGGCTGGAGTACCGGATCCATCCCGTACGCCGTGCGCACCGCCTCGGTGACCACCCGCACCACATCCAGGTCCGCCGGCGTCCGCGACGGACGCATCGCCCCCAGGTGGCGCACCTCCACATCCGGGGCATGGCGGCGAACGTGATCGCAGAACTTCCGGTAGATGTCGTCCGGATCCTGATCGGCCACGAGGCGCATGTCGATCTTCACCGTCGCCGTCGCCGGGATGATGGTCTTGCTGCCCTCGCCACCGTAACCGCTGTGGAAGCCGCAGATGTTGAGCGTCGGTTCCAGCGACAGTTTGCGATAGTACGTGGGTCCGTCCAAATCCAGCGCCGGGTAGCCGATCTGTTTCGCCACTCGATCCCGGTCGTACGGCAACGACTTCAACAGCTCCAGTTCCGTTTCCGTCGGTTGGCGGACGTCATCGTAAAATCCTTCAATCAAGATGCGGCCGTCCGCGCCCTTCATCGTCCCGAGCAGGTGCACCAAGGTCCAGGCCGGGTTGGGGACGATGTTGCCCTTGTTCCCGGAGTGGTTGTCCCACGCCGCGCCCCGCGCCGTCAGCTCCACGTACAGCATCCCGCGCACCCCTAGCAGGACAATTGGCGCGCCGCTGTCGTGCATCGGGCCATCCGAGGTGTAGACGAGATCGGCCCGCAGGAGATCGCGGTGGCGATCGACGAACCCATCCAGGTGCGGGCTGCCCGTCTCCTCCTCGCCCTCGAGCAGCACCTTCACGTTGACCGGCAGCTCCCCAAACGCGTCCAAGTACGTTTTGATGGCCAACAGTTGGGCCATGAACTGGCCCTTGTTGTCGCCCGCCCCGCGCGCGTAGATGCGGCCGTCGCGGAGAGTGGGCTCGAAGGGCGGCGAGATCCACGCCTCCAGCGGATCGGGCGGCTGCACGTCATAGTGTCCGTAGATGAGCACCGTGAACGCCCCCGGCTCCCGGATGCGCTCGCCGTAGATCATCGGATACCCGTCGGACGGCATGAGGCGGGCATCGAGGCCGCAGGATCGCATGAAGTGGACGATCCACTCGGCGCACGCCTCCATGCCGACGTTTTGCGTGCTGATGCTCGGTTGGCGAAGGAGGGTGAAGAGTGCCTCCAAGTATTCGTCGCGACGTTCGGTCAACAAGGCTGAGAGGTTCTCCATGGATTCACGTCCTTTGTATAGATCGCTCTGCGCGTGCGAGCGCCTGACGGGCGTTTGGCGCGGACACCTCACCCAGCGGAGGCGTCCTGGGCTCCGCCGGATGTGTGACGAGCCCACACCCGCATCCGGATCCCGTACCGGGGGCGAAGCGTGATCAGCGGCTGCGGCACCACGATCGGCTCCGCCAGCTCCTCAAAGCGCCACCGGCGGGCGAACGCAGCGACCAGCAGCTGCGCCTCCAGCAGGGCGAACTGGTTGCCAATGCACACGCGAGGCCCACCGCCGAACGGGAAGTACACGAAGGGCGGCAGCGTCTTGATGAAGTCGTTCTCCCAGCGCTCAGGGAGAAAGGCGTCCGGCTCTTCAAAGTATTTGGGGTGCCGGTGCATCAGGTACTGGCTCATCAGCAGCGTATCGCCACGGCGGAAGCGCCACGGGCCGATGGTCACATCCTCGACGGCCTCGTAGCCGAGCGTCCAAGCGGCCGGCAGGAGGCGCATAGACTCCCGTACCACACAGGTGACGTAGGGCAGGTGCGGCAGATCGTCCAGGGTGGGCGCGCGATCGCCGAGCACCCGATCCAGCTCGGCGTGCAACTTTCTCTCCGCCTCCGGGTGATGCGCCAGCAGGTGCCACGTCCAGGACAGGGTGTTCGCGGTCGTCTCGTGGCCCGCGAGGAAGATGGTCATCACCTGGTCGCGCACCTCGGCGTCCGTCATCCCGCTGCCGTCCGTCTCATCACGCGCCGCGAGGAGCATGGAGAGCAGGTCACCGCCCGCCACCCCAGTGGGCAGTCCCTCATCCGCGGCGGACTCAGGACCGGCCATCGCCTCAGATGCCTTACGGCGCTGGCCGATGATGCGGTAGACCACCCCGTCCAGCGTCCGGATGGCCTGGTTCACCGCACGCCGCCGCCGCGATGGCCACCAGTCGGGCGGCCGCACGGGTGCGAGTGTATCGGCGATGACGGCTTCGATCACGGTGTCGATCGCCCGCCCGATTTCCTCGGTCTCCTCCGGAACCTGGTACCCGAACATGGTCCGCGCGATGATGCGCAGGGTCACGTCCATCATGTCGCGAGAGAGCAGCCGCTCCTCGCCGTCCCGCCACCCCTCCGCCAACCGCTCCGCAGCCTCCACCATCGCGTCGGCGTAGCGGCTGACCTGTCGGGCGTGAAATGCGGGCTGCATCATGCGCCGGTGCCGCCGGTGCGTCTCTCCCTCGCTCGTCAACAGGCCGTCGCCGAGCACCCGGCGCGCCAACTGCAGCGCCCGGTCCTTGCGGAACGCCCCGGGCTTTTCGACAAGCACTTCTCGGATGTACGCCGGATTCGCGAGCACGAACACGCGCCGCCTGCCGAAGCGAAGTTGGGCCACATCGCCGTATGTGTCGCGCACCTGTGTCAGGAACCCGAGCGCGTCGGTCCGAAACGCGCCCACGTGGCCGAGCAGCCAGTGACCGGGCGGCCCCGGGATATGGCCCGCATCCAGCGGCGGGCCTGAGCGGTCCGGTGTGGCCGGGCCGCCTGTACCCCTTGTCATCGGAAGGTCCTCCATCCGCAACCCTCCTTGCCGTGCAAGCGCCGTAGCGCCCCGTCCCCCTTCAATCTCTACGCCACGTATACCAGCCGGATGTCGCGCAGCACCGGGATCGAGCTGCGCAGCGCCTGAACCAGATCCTCCTGCACCGGCTCGTCCACCTCGCACACCGTCACGGCCTCCCCGCCGCGGCTGCGCCGCTCCAGCGCCAGGCGGGCGATGTTGTAGCCGCTCGCGTCGAGGATGCGCGAAACCGTCGCGAGAAACCCTTTGCGATCCTCATGGTACAAAATCAACGTCGGCCGCTCACCCGAGAACTTCAGCGGCAGCCCGTCCAGCTCCTGCACCTCGACCTTGCCGCCACCGATGGAGCTGGCCAAAACCTGCACGGTGTGCGTGTCCCCTGTCGCCGTCACCAGCACCGTGTTCGGATGCACCATGCCGAGGTTGACCTTCGCGAACGCGTACTGCAGGCCGTGAGACGCCGCCACCTGCTCCGCGTTCGGGATGTCCTCGCTGTCCGTCGGCAACCCCAGCACCCCGGCCAACAGCGCGAGATCCGTGCCATGGCCGCGGTACGTCTCCGCGAAGCTGCCCGCCAGCTCAAACTTCACCCGCCGCGGCGCCTCCCCCAGCACCTGCCGGACGATGTTCCCGATCCGCACCGCCCCTGCCGTGTGCGAACTGGACGGCCCCACCATCACCGGCCCGATGATGTCAAACGCGCTCTGGTACTTCACGACTCGTCCCCCCGACTTCTCTCACCGGTCCTCCCGGCCACGGCCGGTTCCCGGCACGCCGCCTCCGCGCCCCGCGGGGCCGCGCGATCGCCGAACACCTTCTCCCGCAGCGACTTGCCCGTCGGCGTGCCCGCGAGGCCGCCGATGCCCGTCTCGCGCAGCGACACCGGCATGTCCTTGCCGATTTGGTGCATTACCGCAATCACCTCGTCCGGCGGGATGATGCTGCGCACCCCCGCCAGCGCCATGTCGGCCGCCGTCATCGCTGTGATGGCGTGCAGGCCGTTGCGCACGATGCACGGCACCTCCACCAGGCCGCCCACGGGATCGCACACCAGGCCGAGTGAGTTTTTCAGCGCAAGGCCCACCGCGTGCCCGACCTGCTCCGGCGTGCCGCCCGCCAGCTCGACCAGGGCGCCCGCCGCCATGGCCGTGGCCGATCCGACCTCCGCCTGACATCCCCCGGCCGCACCAGAGATGGACGCCGAGTTGGCGATCACCAGGCCAATCGCAGCCGCGGTCAACAGCGCCATCACCAGCTCCTCGCGCCGGTAGCGCCCGCTGTCCAGGGCCGCCACCAGCACCCCCGGCAGAATCCCTGCCGATCCGGCCGTCGGCGTGGCCACAATCCGCCCCATCCCGGCGTTGACCTCCGACACCGCGAGCGCATACGCCGTGGCCCGCAGCGTGTCGGGGTGCACAAAGCTCTGCCCCCGTTGCAGGTACTCGTACATGCGGTGCCCGTCGCCGCCCGTGATGCCGCTTCGCGTCATCACCGGCTCGCGCGTGCCTTTGCGCACCGCCTCCTCCATGACGTCGAACTGGCGGGCCATGCGCGCCAAGATCTCCTCTTTCGACCGCCCCGTCTCTTCTGATTCCACTTCGAGCATCAGCCGTCCGATGGTCAGGCCGCGCTCGTTGGCCATCCGGATCAACTCGTGCAGATGTGTGAACGCCACCAAAACCCCTCCAACACGCCATCGCCCCGCGGGTCCGTCTCCAGCACCAACCCGACGGGGGCCGCCATGAATGCGCTCTCAGGGCGCCCCCTCGCCCGGCGCCCGCCGCTCCTGCTCCATCCTAAGCCACAGGCGTGCGGAGAGCAACAGGATCACCCCGGCAGGATGACGGTGAATGGCACGGGCGCGAGATCGAAATCCCGGTATGCGGCGTCCGGGTCTGTGCACACGTTGCCTTCGAGCAGCATGGTCAGTTGGTCTTGGGTGATGGGGAAAGAAGGAAACCGTTGGAGGATCGGAACCATGGCCCGCATCACGCCGACGGGCACGCGCACCGTCCGCAGCGGGCGGCCTAGTGCGGCGGCGATGCGGCGAAGGATGTCCAGGTACGTGAGGACCTCCGGGCCACCCAGCTCGTACGCGGCGTCCCTGGGGGACGCGACGGCCTGCGAGATCGCCTCCGCCACCGTCTCGACAGCCACCGGTTGGAGAGGGAAGCTTCCGTCACCGATGACGGGAACCACCGGGGCCGACTGCACCAGGTCCGCCAGCTGACCGACGAACTCCGGCCCGGGGCCGCCGCGCCCGAAGATCACGGAGGGCCGGAAGATGGTGTAGCGCAGGCCACTGGCCCGCACGGCCTCCTCGGCGGCCCACTTGGTCCGGTGGTACGCCGACACGGCGTCCGGCCGCGCCCCGAGGGCGCTCATGTGCACCATCCGGCCGATCCCCGCCTGACGGGCCGCGGCCAGCACGGCGCGGGTCGCATCCACGTGCATGCGCTGCATGGTCACGCCGCGGCGCGGCATCTCGCGGATGATGCCGACCAGGTGCACGACGGCGTCACAGCCCCACATGCCCACCGCAAGGGCCGCCTCGTCCGTCACCTCCCCGGTGACGATCTCCACGTCCGCCCGCCGCAGGGGCCGCACCGACCCCGGACGCTGCAAAACGACCACCTTATGCCCCGCTCGCACCAGGGCATTCACCACCGGGACCCCCACGTAGCCCGTCCCGCCTGTGACGAACACGCGCACACCCGCTCACCTGCCCTGTCGGCCGCATCGCAGCGCGCCCGTGTCACGGACCGGCCGTCCGCAGGACGGCGCGACCGAACCGGGATGCGCACCCCCGCGGGCTCGCCTGTGGCCGTTCACTCCTCTTGATTATGACTGTTGTCAGACGGTTTTGTCGAGTGCGCCTGCCCCTCCTGTGGCTGTCCGTACACGTGCGCGACCGTCTGATTGAATTTCACCAACAGCTCGGCGAACCGGGCCCGCTCCTCCGGCGTCCACCCCTGCAGCAGATCGCTGTACATGGCCCGCCGGCCCATCCGGGCCTGCGCCAACCGCTCGCGACCGGCGTCCGTCAGCTGCAGGAGGGACACCCGACCATCCTCTGGATCGGCGTGCCGAACCACGTATCCCTTCGACTCCAGGGCGGCCACCTGCCGGCTGACGGTCGAGATGTCGAGCACGAACGCATCCGCCAAGGCCCGGATGGACATCGGGCCCTGGTGATCCAACCGGTTCATCAAGAGGTACGCCGAGCGCTCCAGGATGGCCGCGCGCGGATCGAACGTGCGCGCCGTGTCCGCCCGTCGGATGAGCAGCGCGATGGCCTGCTCAATCTGCGCGATCGGGTCCATCGGCTGAGGCCCCGGCTGTTTCGGCCCTTCCATCATGATCCCTCCTCCAGCGGCCTTGACGATCCGATGAATGGTTGTATACTACAACTATTGAATTCCGATTTCAAACCTGCCTGCGCCTTCAATCCGGATGGAAAGGTGGGAATCCTCGTGCAAGTCGAAACTTCGGTCGATCACGCCGCACCCGCCCCCCACGGCGACCGCCAGAAAGCACCCGCTCCGACGAATGCTCCGCACGTGCATGGGGAGGCAGAGGTCAACCTGCTCAAGCAACCGAAGGCCGTATGGGCGGTGGCGTTCGCCTGCGTGGTCGCGTTCATGGGCCTCGGGCTGGTGGACCCAATCCTGCCTGCCATCCGCGACAAGCTGCACGCGACGCCGAGCCAAGTGGAGCTGTTGTTCACCAGCTACCAACTCATCACGGGTCTGGCCATGCTCGTCACCGGCGCGGTGTCGAGCCGCATCGGGCCGAAGCGGACGCTGCTGTCGGGCCTGTTTCTCATCGTGCTGTTCTCCGCCCTCGCCGGCGCCTCCGGGAGCATCTCCGGGATCGTCTGGTCGCGTGCGGGATGGGGTCTCGGCAACGCTCTGTTCATCGCGACGGCGCTGGCCGTCATTGTCAGCGTCGCGAGCGGCGGCACCGCAGGGGCGGTCATCCTGTACGAGGCCGCCCTCGGCCTCGGCATCTCGGTGGGCCCGCTGCTCGGCGGAGAGCTCGGCAGCATCAGCTGGCGGGGCCCGTTTTACGGTGTCGCCGTCCTCATGGCCATCGGCTTCGTGGCCATCCTCGCGATGCTGCCTCCGCTGGAGCGACCGGATCACGTCACGTCGCTGCTCGATCCCATCCGGGCCCTTCGCCACCGGGCCCTCCTCACGATGGGCCTGACGGCGCTGCTGTACAACTTCGGCTTCTTCACCCTGCTGGCATACACGCCGTTCGTCCTGAACATGGACGCGCACGGCCTCGGGTACGTGTTTTTCGGCTGGGGGGTGCTGCTCGCGATCACGTCGGTGTTCGTCGCCCCGCATGTCCAGTCCCGCCTCGGCACGGTGCCGACCATGCTCGCGATGCTTGCCCTGATTGCCGCCGATCTCCTGGTCATGGCCACCCACACCGGATCGCGCGGCATCCTCATCGCGATGGTGATCGCGGCGGGCGCGTTCCTCGGCATCAACAACACCGTCATCACCACCGCGGTGATGGAGGCCGCTCCCGTCGAACGCCCCGTGGCCTCGGCCGCCTACAGTTTTGTGCGCTTCGTCGGCGGCGCGGTCGCCCCCTGGCTGGCGGGCAAGGTGGCGGAGTGGTTCGGCCCGAGCATCCCGTTCTACATGGGCGCCGCGGGCGTCGTGCTCAGCGTCCTCGTCCTCCTCTCCGGCCGCAGCGCCCTGCGGTCTGTGTAAAAGGGAAAGGGGGATCCACCGGCGTGTCTCGCACGTCCCGGCGATCCCCCTGTTCCCCGTCTGCCGCCACCCGGGCGGACATTCCCGCTTAACAGCAGCGGGTGACTTTGCCGCTCTCGTAGCGCTCTTTCAGACAATGCATATAATATTCGCGTTCGGACATCGGCGTCTGCCCGGGATGCGCCTGGCGGTGATGCTCCAGGTACCGCTCATAGTTCGGCATCCCGAAGATGGTCTTGATGTGGGTGTTCAGACGCTTCCAGGCAGCTATCAGATTATTCATGACGCATCCTTCCTCACGCGTGAGCAGACACGCTCTGTGCCGGAACGAACTCCGACTCGTGCAGGGCAATTCGTTCCTTCTTGAACAACACCTTATACCATATGCGCAGCGCTGCCAAGACGACCAAGACGACGACGGCGACAAAGATCAGGGTGACGATGGCGTCCAGGTGATCGTTGAACACGACCTCGTGCATCTGCGCCATGTCCTTCATCGGCGCGACCACCTTGCCGGCGTCGATGGCCTTTTGAATCCCGGCAGCGTGCGCGTAGAAGCCGATCTTCGGATCGCCCGAGAACACCTTCATCAGGCCAGCGCCGAGGGTGGTGACAAGCAGCCAGATCATCGGCACAATCGTCACCCAACTGTAGCGCGCCTTGCCCATCTTGATGAGGATGGTCGTGACGACCGCGAACGCGATGCCGGCGAGCATCTGGTTCGCGATACCGAACAAGGCCCACAGCGAGTTGATGCCGCCGTACGGGTCCGTGACGCCCTGATAAAGGAAGTAGCCCCAGCCGGCCACCGTGATCGCCGAGGCGATGACGTTGAACCCGTAGTTGCGGGTGTTCGCGAACGGTTTATACACGTTGCCGATGAGATCCTGCAACATGAACCGGCCGATGCGGGTACCGGCGTCGATGGTGGTCAGGATGAACACCGCTTCAAACAGAATCGCGAAGTGGTACCAGAACGCCATGAACCCGCCGAAGAAGTGGGAGAACAGGTTCGCCATTCCGACCGCGAGTGTCGGCGCCCCGCCGGTACGGGAGAGCAGCGTCTTTTCGCCGACCTCTTTGGCGAGGTTCGTCATCTGATCCGGCGTGAGCGCGAAGCCCCAGCTGCTGATGACGTGTGCGGCGTTTGCCACGTCCGTCCCAATGGCGGCGGCGGGAGCGTTCATCGCGAAGTACACGCCCGGATCAAGCGCGCAGGCCGCGATCATCGCCATGATGCCGACGCCGGACTCCATGAGCATGCCGCCGAAGCCGATGAAGCGGGCGTGCGATTCCTTCTCCAGCATCTTCGGCGTGGTCCCGGACGACACCAGCGAGTGGAAACCGGAGACGGCGCCGCAGGCGATGGTGATGAATAGGAACGGGAACAGCGGACCCGCGAACACCGGCCCGGTGCCGTCGACGAAACGCGACACCGCGGGCATTTTCAGGTCGGGCATGACCAAGAGGATGCCGGCGGCGAGCAAGAAGATGGTGCCGATCTTCAGGAACGAGCTCAGGTAGTCGCGCGGCGCCAACAGCAGCCACACCGGCAGCACTGACGCGACGAAGCCGTAGATCATCATCAGGATGGCGAGCGTTTGGCCGCTGAAGGTAAAGTACTGGGCGAGCGAAGAGTTGGCCACCGACTGGCCGCCGATGAGCGCCAGGATCAACAGCACGAGCCCAATCAGCGATCCTTCCAGCACTTTGCCCGGGCGGACGAAGCGCATGTACAGGCCCATGATGAGGGCGATGGGGATGGTCATCGCGATGGTAAACGTGCCCCAGGGCGATCCTTTGAGCGCGTTGACGACGACCATCGCCAGCACGGCGATGAGGATGATCATGATGCTGAAGATGCCGAGCGCGCCGAGGACACCGGCCACGGGTCCGATCTCATCCTTGGCCATCTGGCCGAGCGACTTGCCGTTCCGGCGCATGGACCCCATCAGGACGACGAAGTCCTGCACCGCGCCAGCCAAGGCGACGCCGATGAGAATCCAGAGGGTACCGGGCAAATAACCCATCTGGGCGGCGAGCACGGGCCCGACCAGCGGGCCGGCACCGGCGATGGCGGCGAAGTGGTGGCCGAACAACACCCACCGGTTGGTCGGGACGAAGTCCTTACCGTCATTGAGCACCTGTGCGGGCGTGGCACGGCCGTCATTCAGTCCAAAGACTCGGTAACCGATGAATTTGCTATAAAACCGATAGGCGACGGAATACGTGACCACAGCGGCAATGACCATCCAAGCCGCCGACACGGTTTCACCGCGATGCCACGCCAAGGTGGCGAACGCGATGGCGCCGAGGATGGAGATCACGGTCCATACGGCGATTGAAACCGCTTTCTTCCCCAAATTCCCCTTCCTCCTTTTTGTTTTTCGCCATACAAAACTGAAGATTGGTTCGCCCGGTTACATAGATTATATTCGCTGTCTTTCGACATCACAACCAGGATTTTGAACACATGGCGCGGGAGATTCTGAACGTTTTGGCTATCCCTTTCCGGGAGCGTGCCAATTCGCAGGTAGACTGCAGGGGCAGTGGGGGTGCTGGGGCCGATGGGGGTGCTTCCGCACCCCCGTCTTCCGGCTGGTCGCGTGCCGCGTCAACCTCCGGCGTCAACCTCCGTAGAACAGCCCCAGCTCGCGCAGGGTCAGCGGATCGCCCGTGCGATGCACGCCCGCGTCCACCACCTCGCCGACGAACAGGACATGGTCGCCCCGGTCCACCGTGTCGGTCACGCGGCACTCGAACCATGACAGCGCATCCTTCAAGATGGGGCTGCCGGTGGTGGCGGTGTAGAACTCCACGTCGCCGAACTTGTTGCCGACCCGGGAGACGGGTTTAAAGAATTGGAAGGCGAGGTCCTTCTGCCCGGTCTCCAGCACGTTCACGGAGAACACGCCCGATTCGCGGATCCCGTCGCAGGACGCGGTGCCCTTCTTCACCCCGATGGCCACCAGCGGCGGCGTGAACGAGGTCTGGGTCACCCAGTTGCCGGTGAACGCGTTGACGTCGTCCCCCACCTTCGTGCCGATGACGTACAACCCGTACGTGATGCCTCGCAGTGCGGTCTTCTTCGCTTGTTCGTCCACTCCGAATGCCTCCCTTTCCTCACGGATTCGCGCCCGGCGCCCGAATGACGGCGCAGGGCGTCGTGCATCCTGTTTGGGCGGATGCTCGTGTCACCATGATAGTCCAAAGGGCGGGCTCGATCACGCCGCCACACCGACCGCTCCCGCGTCACGTTGAGCTGGAACAAACCTCTCTTGTCGTCTGATGGGTTTGAGGGTAAAATCATTCGTGACCTGAAATTTTCCCAGATTGAAGTGATTCGCCATGCCGTTATGGAAACGAAATCTGTTTGTGTGTTGGTTCGGTTGTTTTGCCACCACCACTGGGATGAGCCTCATCGTGCCGTTTCTGCCTTTGTACATCCAGTTGCTGGGCGTCCACGACACGGCGGCCGTCGAGCGCTGGTCCGGGCTCGCGTTCGGATCGACCTTTCTCATGTCGGCCATCGTCTCGCCCGTCTGGGGGCGCATCGCGGATCAAAAGGGAAGAAAACTGATGCTCTTGCGGGCGAGCCTCGGCATGGCGATCATCTGTTCGCTGATGGGGTTCGCCCACAACGTTTATGAACTCACGGCGCTGCGGCTGTTGATGGGTTCGGTCTCCGGCTACATCGCGGCGGCGATCACGCTGGTGGCCACGCAGACCCCCCGCGATCACGCCGGATGGGCCCTCGGCACCCTCTCCACAGGGACGGTGGGCGGCAACCTCATTGGTCCCCTGGTGGGCGGATACCTGGCCGAGGTCATCGGGTTGCGCAACGTCTTCTTTGCCACCGGCCTCATGATGTTCATCGCGTTTTCCATCACGCTGTTCCTCGTCAAGGAGGAATTCAAGCCGTCGAAAAAGGCGGCAGTGCCCTGGCGCGAGGTGTGGCGCATGGTCCCGAACCCGCGGCTGGTGGTCACGATGATGGCATCCACCTTCGCCCTGCAGCTGGCGATGATGTCCATCCAGCCCATTGTCACCGTCTACGTCTCCCAGTTGACCGGCCCGTCACGCCACATCGCACTCATCGCCGGATGCGTCGTGGCCGCCGCCGGGATCGCGAACGTGTTGGCCGCGCCGTGGCTCGGCAAGCTGTCCGATCACGTCGGTCCCCAGCGCGTCCTGATGGTCTGCCTGGTGATTGCGGGCCTGGTGTTCATCCCCCAGGCGTTCGTCACCTCGCCGTGGCAACTGATGGGCCTGCGCTTTCTGCTCGGTCTGGCGAGTGCCGGCCTGCTGCCTTCCATCAACGCGATCGTCAAACGCAGCGCACCTGAAGCGCTGTCCGGTCGCGTGTTCGGCTACAACCAGTCCGCCCAGTATCTGGGCAACATCGGTGGTTCGATCCTGGGGGGCCAAATGGCGGCCGCCTTTGGCATTCATTACGTATTCTTTTCCACCGCCGCGCTGATGTTGCTCAACGCCCTCTTGGTCTTCGCCAGCACGCGCGACCACCACAATAAACACCACGCCGTCCCGCACCCGTCCGCCTGAGGCATCGGACACGGTTCACCCTTGTTGAGCACGGCGGTGGGCCTTATCGGCTCCCCACATCCCTCAGTGCCCCTTCGTGACCCCTTTAGTTCGCCTGTTGATTTCCACTTGCACTGGACACCGCGCGGCATGGGCCGGAATGAGTTGTCAATGGGGGATCAATGGGTGGTTAATGGGGGGCGAATGGGTTACGAATGGGTGGAATGGGGGGCCCACGGGCAGGTTTGTGAAGGCGGTTGTGAACGAAATGTCGTTATTGGACTGGGCCCGTGAGGGGACAGCAACGGATTCGTATTTATGGGCACGGCTTGGGGCACACATACGAACAGTTTTCAATTTACCCGGGCCCGCTGAGGCCGTCGTTGACCTCGATAAATAAAGTTTCCTACGTTATCCCATCGGCCCCGGGTGAGATAACACCAAAACGGTGTGTATCTCCCCACGACCATGGACGGATACCATCAAATCGTATTTTACCACTTGGTCGTTTTACCCCCGAGCGCCCCGGCCCCACCGCACCCAGAATCATGTGGCACCATTCGGTTGGTAACCAGGCCGGTCAGCAGGTTGCACTTTGTATGAGTATACAACAAAGTCAATTTTCATACACCGAGTTCCCTGCAGTCCCCCCTCCGCCGCGCCTCAGCACGCGTCTGAATCACCCGCGCCACCCCATCCCCGAATCATCCCCCACCCGCGACGTCGCCCGTCCGCAGCAGCGTCTCCTCGGCGACAATACCGGCGGCACCGACGGCCTGGACGCTGGCCTCGGCCATCGCGAGGCGCACGTCCCGGGCCACCGGCAGGGCGCGGGACCGCAGGGTGTGCTCCAGTTCCTCGCGGACGAACCGCTCCGAGGCCGCCAGGCGTCCTCCGATGACCATCAGCTCCGGGTTCAGGGTGTTCGCGATGTTGGCCAAGCCGACGCCCAGGTAGTGGCCGATGTGGGCGAAGGCCCGCACGGCGTTCTCGTCTCCGGCTTGCGCGCGTTCGAGGAGCCGCGGAACCACGTCGAAGCCGGTACAGCGCAGGCCATCATCCGTACGCGCGTACACCTCGTTCCACAACGCCAGCAGCGCGCTCTCGGAGGCGTATTGCTCCCAACACCCGCGGTTGCCGCAGGAGCAGCGAAGCCCCATGGGATCGATGGTCATGTGCCCGTACTCGCCAGCGAGGCCCGCGAACCCCCGGTACAACTGCCCGTCCAACACCAATCCCGCGCCGATGCCGATGCCCACGTTGACGAACACCAAGCTCTCGACCGCCGGATGCTCGCGATACATCGCCCAAGCCCCGCAGTTCGCGTCGTTGTCAATGAACACCGGAATGCGAAATTCGGACTGCAGGATGTCGGCGAGCGGCAGGTCGCGGATGCCCATGTTCGGGATGTAGTGGATGTACCCGGTCCGGTAGTTGACAAGCCCGGGCAGCGAAATGCCGATCCCGATGACCCCATGCGGGCTCTTCGGCGCTCCGTCGATCAGTTGGCGGATGGAATCCGCCAACTGCGACACCAGTTCGTCGCTCGACATCGAGGCGGGTTCCATTGGGAGCAGGCGTTCCCAGGCGACTTCGTGATCGAGATTGCACAGCACGAGCCGGACCGAGTGAATCTGCACATCGACTCCGATGCTGTATGCCGCGCCCGCGTGAAACTGAAGGCGGATGGGCCGCCGGCCGCCCGTGGACGATCCGGGCCCCACTTCCACCACAAACTGCTCCTCCATCAGCTCGGCCACCAGAGACGAAACGGTGGCCTTGTTCATGCCGGTCGCTTCCGACAACGCCGCCCGCGAGATCCCGGGATGGTTGCGGATCGCGTTCAACACCGTCAATTTGTTGCGCCGCCGCATCTCCGCGGCGTCGATCACCATCGCCATCCTCGTCCCGCCCTTCCAGGTCTGCGCATCCACGCGGACTGCAAGCTTCCATTCCCAATTTTGCGTCCCCATGAATACCCCAAAACTGGTGATTGAAATCTGCCGAAACAAAGTTTATGCTATAAACAAAGTCGGCGCAACGCCCTAGCATCCTGTTCGGCTTCATTTTGGTTGTGCCACTTGAGTAAGCGATTACAAAAGGGGGATGTCACGTGTTTCAGAGGAAGACCAAGGCCACTGCGATGGCCCTCCTGCTCGCCCTTCCGCTCGCCGTCAGCGCCTGCGGGCAGAATGGCGGCAATACCGGCGGATCGGCGAACAACACCGCCGGCAGCAACACGGCCGGCAACACCACCGGAAGCACCTCGTCCAGCGGGGCCACCATCGCGCTGCTCCTGCCGGAGACGGCCACCTCGGCCCGCTACGAGACCCAGGATCGCCCGGACTTCGAGCAGACGGTGCAACAGCTCGCGCCGAACATCAAGGTGATCTACAACAACGCGCAGGGCAACGCGACCACGCAGCAGCAGCAGGCCGAAGCCGCCATCACCAACGGTGCCAAGGTCCTGGTGCTCGATCCGGTCGACTCCAAGGCCGCCGCGGCCATCGTCAACGAGGCCCAGCAGGCGGGCGTCAAGGTGATCTCGTATGACCGCCTGATCACCGGCGCCAAGGTCGACTACTACGTCTCCTTCGACAACGAAAAGGTGGGCCAACTGCAGGGCCAGTACATCGCGGACCACACGCCGAAGGGCGGGACGGTCGTGATGATCGACGGTGCGCAGACGGACAACAACGCCCTCCTGTTCGCCAAGGGTGCGCATGATGTGCTCGATCCGCTGTTCAAGAACGGTACCCTCAAGAAGGGCTACGAGACGTACACGCCGGATTGGCTGCCCGCCAACGGCCAGCGCGAGATGGAGCAGGCCTTGACCCAGCTGAACAACAAGGTGGACGCGGTGCTGGCGGCCAACGACGGCCTCGCCGGGGCGGTCATCCAGGCGTTGCGCGCCCAGGGCCTCGCCGGCAAGATCCCGGTCACGGGCCAGGACGCGACCGACGCCGGGCTGCACAACATTCTGCAGGGCCTGCAGTCCATGACCGTGTACAAGGCGGTCAAGCAGGAGGCGGAGGCGGCCGCGAAACTCGCCGTCGCGCTCGCGAACGGCCAGCAGCCGGACGCCAGCCTCATCAACGGCAAGGTGAACAACGGCGCCGAGGACGTCCCGTCCGTGCTGCTGACGCCGGTGGTGGTGACGAAAGACAACATCCAGGACACCGTCATCAAGGACGGGTACACCACCATGGACAAGATCAACGCCGCCAAGTCGTGATCGGCTGAGCCGTGATCGGTCACGTGGTCACGGTGCACCGCATCCATACTCGTCCGGGGGCTGCCCTGGCAGCCCCCGGCTCCTTTGGGGGGGAGCATCATGCAATCCATGGCCCGGCAGGCACCTGACGCCACGCCGGTGTTGCGCGTCGAGCATCTGCGCAAGTCGTTCGGCGCGGTCCAAGCCCTGACGGACGTCTCACTGGACGTGTATCCCGGCGAGGTGGTCGCCCTCGTCGGCGACAACGGGGCCGGGAAGTCGACCACCATCAAGATCATCTCCGGGGTCGAGACGCCGGACGAGGGCCGCATCTTCGTGGACGGCCAGGAAGCCCACATCGACAGCCCGGCAGCGGCGGAGCGATACGGCATCCAGACGGTCTACCAGGACCTGGCCCTGTGCGACAACCTCGACATCGTATCGAACCTGTTCCTCGGCCGGGAGATCACCCGCCCGCTGGTGCCCCCCTTCCTGCGCCTGCTGAACAAGTCCGCGATGGAAGAGAAGGCCAAGCCGGTCCTCGACAGCCTCGGCATCCGGTTGCCGGCCCTGTCCACCCCCGTCGCCAGCCTGTCTGGCGGTCAGCGGCAGACGGTGGCCGTCGCGCGAGCCGTCCTGTGGGGATCGAAGCTGGTGCTCCTGGACGAGCCGACGGCCGCGCTCGGCGTCGCCCAGACCCGCCAGGTGCTGGACCTCATCCTGCGGTTGAAGGCCAAGGGGCTCGGCGTGATCGTCATCTCGCACAACATGCACGACGTGTTCGAAGTGGCCGACCGCATCACCGTCCTGCGCCTCGGGCGCACGGCGGGGGTTTTTGACAAGGCGTCGGTCACGCGGGAGCACGTGGTGGCCGTCATGACCGGCGCAGCGGCGGAGGTGAGCGGAGCATGAATTCAACGACGAACCCGCCGGCCGGGGAGAAGGAGCGGAACTCCGCGAGCCTCCTCGACGCCTGGCGCTCTCGGATTCGATCCGGCGAACTCGGCCTTATCCCAGTCCTCATCGGCCTGGTCGTCATCTGGCTGGTGTTCCAGTCCATCAACGGCCACTTCCTGAGCAGCCGCAACCTGTCGAACCTGGTCCTGCAGATCGCGACCATCGGCATGCTCGGCGTCGGCGAGACGTTCATCCTGTTGCTCGGCGAGATCGATCTCTCCATCGCCGCCGTCAGCGGCGTCGCTGCCGGGGTCCTGGTGCAGCTCTCCGTGGCCGGGGTCAGCGCTTGGCTGGCCCTTCTCGCCGCCGTGCTGACTGGAGCGGTCATCGGGCTGTTCCAGGGTTGGTGGGTCACCTACATCGGTGTGCCGTCGTTCATCGTGACACTGGCGGGATCGCTCGGCTACCAGGGCATTCTCCTCGCCATGCTCGGCCAGGAGGGGACGGTGCCCATTTCGGACAAGTTCTTGCTGTCGATCGCGTCGTCCTACCTCCCCGCCTGGCTGGGCTGGGTGCTCGCGGCCGTGGCGGTCGCGGGCGTGGCGTGGAACGTGTCGCGGACGCGCCACGATCGGACCTTGCGCGGGCTCGACGCGGCCAGCGGGGCTTCGGCCGGCGTGCGGATCCTCCTGACGGCCGTCGTCGCGGCCATCGTGGTCCTGGTCCTCAACAGCTACCGCGGCGTACCGGTGATGGGCCTGATCCTGCTCATCTTTGTGGTCTTCTTCGGCTTCGTCCTGCAGTCGACCCAATTCGGCCGCCACGTGTACGCGCTCGGCGGCAATGCGGAAGCGTCGCGCCGGGCGGGCATCCCCGTGCGCACCATTCGCATGGCGGTGTTCACCCTGGCCTCGGTGATGGGGGCCATCGGGGGCATCCTCGGCGCGTCTCGCCTGGGCTCGGCATCGCCCGCCTCCGGCGGCGGCAACCTCCTGATGGACTCCATCGCGGCGGCCGTCATCGGCGGCACGAGCCTCTTCGGCGGCCGCGGCAGCGTGTACAACGCCCTCGCAGGCGCGCTGGTCATCGGCAGCGTCGAGAACGGCATGGACCTGTTGAGCGCCCCCTCCAGCACCAAGTACATGATTGAGGGTGGAATCCTGCTCATCGCGGTCACCATCGACACCCTCACGCGCCGCCGCCGCCAGCGTGCGGGACGGTAGGGCGGGCCCGGTTGGGCCCGCCCTTTCCTCTCCCCTTCGGTTCACCGAAGGCTGACCGACTTGGAGGCGCGGGAGGCTGTCGGGGAGCGGCGGGATCGAACGCCCCGAGCGGTAAACACAATTTCGATTTAACTTCCGGCCGGAGAAAGGACATAGCGACCAATTCGTACTTACCGCGCCCCGCCCCCGAGCCGATAGCAACCGAAACAGACTTAACTGGGCGCCGTGGAACGCCACGAACCTCGGATAACGCAACGGCTCCACCTTATCGATGCCACGCAGGTCAACGTTAAGGCCGAATCGGATGTTATCGTACGAGTCCGGGCCCGCGATAGCATCGAAACGGTTCGTAAGGCCCGCCAGGGACGCACCTTGAGCGCCTCCAGGGGACGCATCATCCGTCTCCAGGCAGGGGCGCACCACGAGCGCGCCCAATGAGCCGGGCCTCCTTCTCGGACACACATGCATACGGGCCATCAAGCGAGTAAAATGGATGGCGTCGCGATCCCGTTGTCCCGCGGGATCGACAGGCGCATCGAGGGCGTGCGACAGCGCATTGCCGCGATGCGGAGTTGCGAGGTGACCACGTGTGCAGATCGAGTTGACCAAAGAGCAGTACCGGAATCTGCTCGTCCTCATGTTTCTCGGCGAGTGGTTGGTGAACGGAACGGAGATGGACGAATCCCGCCGCCGGGCCATCCAGGAGACGGCGGATTACATTTACGCGATGGCCAGCCAGTTCGGGGCCGAAGACTGGGTGGAGTTCTGCGACGAGTGCGGCGTGCACCACGCCAACCAGGCGATGGAGGACGCGCTGTTCCCGATCATCGACGAGTACGACGAGGAGACGTTCTGGGACGTGCTGTCGCATCACCTCGCGTATCGCGACGTGATGACCCAGGCGGGGCCTGATCAGGAGTTCACCAAGGAGATGGAGATGAAGCTGTGGCGCCGCAAGGAGCAATATGAGCAGGAGTTTCAGAAACACGGGCTCGATCACGTTCGCCTCGTATTCCATGGCGGCAAACGGAGGTAAGTTGGACCGGCCTTGGTCTTTGCTCCTGCGCTGACGCGAGCCGCTCCGCCCAAGCCCGGTCCGGCATTATTCGCTCCGTTTCGCGGGCGAATACGTGCCCGGCACAGCCCGCATGCTGAAGGCCAACCGATTCCATCCATTGATGGCGACGACCGACATGGTCAGGTTTACCAATTCTTCTTCACTGAACTGGCTCCTAGCCAATTCGTACACCTCATCCGGAACATGGCCATCCCACACGTTGGTGACCGCCTCAGTCCAGGCCACGGGATCAATCCGCCAACATCGCGATCCGCTGGCGCATGTCCCCGGTCTCCCGGTAGCGCACGTGCCAGCCTAACGCCTCCTCGAGCAGGTGCGGCGTGTTCCCGCCGCGGGCGCTCGCACGGCGCACGTAGTCCCGCAGCGCGTCCCGGTAGTCCGGGTGCGCCAGGTGATCCACGATGGCCTTCGCCCGCGCCCGGGGCGGCAACCCGCGCAGATCGACCAGGCCCCGTTCCGTGACCAGGACGTCCACGTCGTGCTCCGTGTGATCGACGTGAGAGACGAATGGCACCACGCACGAGATGCGGCCGTCCTTGGCGGTGGACTTGGTGACGAAAATCGACAGCGCCGCATGACGGGCGAAGTCGCCCGACCCGCCGATCCCGTTCATCATGTGCGTCCCTTGCACGTGCGTCGAGTTCACGTTGCCGTACACGTCCACTTCGAGCGCTGCGTTGATGGCGATCACGCCGAGCCTCCGCACCACCTCGGGGTGGTTGGAGATCTCCTGCGGGCGCAGCACCACTTTGTCCCGGTACCGCTGGAAATTCGCCAGCACGTGCCGGTGCATCTCTTCCGACAAGGTGAAGGAGCAGGACGACGCCGCCTTTACCACGCCTGCATCGATGAGCTCAAACGCCGCATCCTGCATGACCTCGGTGTACACCTCCAGGTCCCGCACCGGCGCCGACTTCAGGCCGGCCAAGACGGCGTTGGCCACCGACCCGACGCCGCTCTGCAGCGGGCCGAACCCTTCCGGCAGCCGCCCGTGGCGCACCTCGTGCTGCAAGAACTCCAGGATGTACCCGGCCATCCGCTCCGTCTCGGCGTCCGGCTTCGTGAGCGCGGACGGCGTGTCGCGCTCCTCCGACACCACCACCGCCGCGATTTTGTCCGGCGGGCAGGGGATGTACGGTGTGCCCACGCGATCGCGCACGCCCATAATCGGGATGGGCTTCCGGTTGGGCCGAGCCTCCGGCAGGTAGATATCGTGCAAGCCCTCGAACTCGGCGGGGATGGACGGATTCAACTCCACGATCACCCGCTTCGCCCGCTCGACGAACACCGGGCTGTTGCCCACCGAGGTGGTGGGGATGATGCCGCCGTCCTCCGTGATCGCAGCCGCCTCGATGATGGCCAAATCGATGTCGCCCCAGTACCCGGCGCGGACCCATTCGGCGGTCTCGCTCAGGTGCTGATCGATGTATCCCGTCTCGCCGCCATTGATGGTCCGGCGCATGGTCGCGTCGCTTTGGTAGGGCACGCGCAGGTCGACGAGATCGTGCGCGGCCAAGAGCGCGTCCACCTCACCGAGCGAGGCCCCGGACAAAAGCCGGATGCGCAGGCGCTCGCCTGTTCGCTCCACCCGCCGTACCAACGCTTTCAAAACCGCCTTGGCGTCACCCGATTTGGTGAACCCGCTGACGCCGATGGTCATCCCGTCCCGGATCCAGCCCTGCACGTCGTCCGCCGCGGCGATGCGGGATCGGACGGCGGCGTTGCGGATGCGCGCCTCCAGCATACCGATTCCCCCTTGGATGTATATCCATGATGGCCCGTGCTCTCTCGTTTGCCCCGTGCCTCGTGTAAGCGCATACGCAGTTTGTGTTCTCATCGTATGACGAACGCCGCGAGCTTGTCCTTGATTTTGGATACAACGCCGTATTTCGCGATGAACGTTGGATATGGGGGATGAATGACTCGTATCGGGGAGATTTCGGAGGATGTGGTGACGGAACGCAGTTCTGACATACGGAACACGAGTACGTCCTTTACGCCTCCGTGCCGCCGGCTTATCCGATTTTGCGGCTCTCACCCTTACATTGGCCTCCTGCGGCTGATGGAATCAGGGGAGTTAAGCCAGATTGTCGTACAAAATCGTGCGGTTCGACCAGTCGAGTGGCCGATTTAATACGACAACCTGGCTAAAACCGGCCCCTGCATCGCGACCGATGGCCCAAACCCCGGGGATTAGTAAGAAATTGCGGCATAACAACCCGGCCCCGAAGACCCGCGCAGCGTGGCCAAGTTCCGCATCACCGCCCGGCCTCAACCACCTCCCGGCCCCCTCTGGGACCGCCGCAGGTCCGACCGGACTTGGGTGGACCGGCTCGCGTCCGCGCAGAAGAGGAGCATAAGCCCGGTCCGACCGAATCCGCCGGCACCCCTCAAAACCCCAGGACCTCGCGCACGCGGCGAGTGCAGCCGTGGGCCACAGGCAGGCGTTGTCCGAACGGATGGCGAATCTCCACGAGCAGCGCACCGTGGATATCCCTGGAGATGGTGTGGATCCAGTGGATGTTGACCAGGAAAGACCGGTGGATGCGCAGGAACATCCCTTCAGGCAACTGGGCTTCCAGGGCGCTCAACGTATAGATCGTGGTGAACTTGCCGTGCGGGGTGTACAGCCAGGTCCGTTTGTCGTAGCTCTCGAACCAGGCGATGTCCTCCACCGGAATGGGGCGCCACACCTCGCCATCGCGGCCGACGATCACGCGCCTCGGCGACACCGCCCGCGGATCCTGCTGGGGCAGGATGACGACGAGTGCCGCCCGCCGCCCCTCCGGCGCATGCAGCGGATAGCCCTTACCATGGTAGGGAAGCCCGTAGACCCGCTCGTCCACGTCCGTCTCCACGCGGCGGCCCAACTGCAGCACGTGCGCCGCCACACTGCCCGTGCGCACCGGGTCCCCCGGCTTCAGGCGGATATCCCATTCGCCCGGCTTGTACCGGACATAAGCATCCTCCACCGCCAACGCCACCGACGCGGCCGGCGGGATCCATTCCGCGAGCACCTGTTCAATTTCCGACAAGACTGGCACATCTTGCATGATCGACGCCCCCACCTGCGGGAATCCCCGTCCACCTTCAGTATAGTGGACATCCCACCGGCTGCGAAGCGCCAAGGGATGGATGTCAAGGGCGATCGATCCGCTCGTACACCAAGAACCGGTGCGGATACGGGTTGCGCTCGTCCACCACGCCCTGCCGGGCATCGATCAGCTTGAACGCCGACGGGTCCCAGGCCGGGAAGAAGGTGTCGCCGTCGACATCGAGATCGATCTCGGTGATATACAACCGCCCCGCCCTCGGCAAGAACAGGCGGAACAGCTGCTCGCCGCCGATGATGAACACCTCCTCGCCCGGCCTGGACCCGTCCAGCCCCAGCGCCCGCTCCAGTTCCTCGACCGAGCGCACCACCTCGACGCCATCGGGGTGAAACGCGGGATCGCGCGAGAGCACCACATTGCGCCGATCCGGCAGCGGCCGCCCGATGGATGCGTACGTCCGGCGGCCCATGACCACCGTGTGGCCCAGCGTGAGGCGCTTGAAGTGGCGCAGATCGGCCGGCAGGTGCCAGGGCAGGCGGCCGTCTTTGCCGATCACCCGGCCTCGCGCGTACGCCACCAGCAGGCTCACGACCGGCGCCCGCGCCCCCGCACCCTCGACCGGGTCGGCGCTGGCCGATGTGGCCACGGCACCATCCGCGCCCGCGGCACGCATCGCCCCGTGCCCCGCATCACGGCCCTCGGCGCGCCCCTCAGCAGCACCGGCCGGGCGCACCAACGGATCGAGCCCGCGGTTCACACCGCCACCTCCGCACGGATGGGCGGGTGCGCCTGGTATCCGATGATCTCGATGTCGTCGTAGTCAAATTCGAAGATGGACTTGACCGCCGGGTTCAGGCGCAGCCGCGGCAGCGGGTATGGTTCGCGGCTGAGCAACAGCTTCACCTGCTCCAGGTGGTTGAGGTACAGGTGCGCGTCGCCCAGGGTGTGGATGAACTCGCCGACCTCCAGCCCCGTGACGTGCGCGACCATGTGCGTCAGCAGGGCATAGCTGGCGATGTTGAACGGCACCCCGAGGAACGTGTCCGCGCTGCGCTGGTACAGCTGGCACGACAGGCGCCCGTTTGCCACGTAGAACTGGAACAGCACGTGGCACGGGGGCAGGGCCATCTCGTCCAGCTCCGGCGGGTTCCAGGCGCTGACCACCAGGCGCCGTGAGTTGGGATTGCGCTGGATCTCGTCGATCACCCAGCGGATCTGATCCACTGTCTTCCCGTTTGCCCCGGCGAAGGCACGCCACTGTTTGCCGTAGATGGGACCGAGATCGCCGTCCTCGCGGGCCCACTCGTCCCATATCGTCACCCCGTGTTCCTGCAGATAGCGGACATTGGTGTCGCCGCGCAAAAACCACAGGAGTTCGTAAATGATGGACTTCACGTGCAGCTTCTTGGTCGTGAGGAGCGGAAACCCCTCGCGCAGGTCGAAGCGCATCTGGTGCCCGAACACGCTGAGGGTCCCGACGCCGGTCCGATCCTCCTTGCGCACGCCCTCGCGCAGGATTCGCTCGCACAGATCGTGATACTGGCGCATTCTCGCACCTCCCTCTCGGCCGACGGGCCGGCGACGGCGCGCCGCCCGGTTGTCCACCATGGTACCACAGTGTGGCCTGGAGGTCGCGCGGGCACCCTACGCGCGCTCCCGCAACCAGGTGATGGCCCGCTCCATGACGTGCCGCTTCTTCTCTCCGTGGAAGAGGCGGTGCCCCACGCCGATGAAGGACTCGTACCGTTTGTCCGGCACCGGGAGGCCGTCGAAGAATTGGCGGATGGCGAGCGGATCGACCACCGGATCGTCCTCGCCGCACAGAAACAGCGCGGGTACGCGAAAGTCGAGGGCCCGATCGAGCGCCTGTGCCCCATTGCGCAAAAGTTCCACCAGCCAGCGGGCGGTGTATTCCATGGTGCACAGTCGATCCCGCCGCTCCCCGACACCAGGCACACAGTGACGGAGGTCGGGCAACCAGCGCGTCAGGCGGGGCCAAGCGTCTGGCTGAATCCCGAACCCGGGCGCGCACCGAGCCATCACGCCGGCCAGGTGCCGGAGCGCCCGCGGGATGCGGACCCGGATGCGCAGCGCCGGCGCGGACAGCACCGCCCCCTGCACGCGGCCCGGATACTCCTGGGCGTAGCGGATGGCGACGGTCCCGCCCAGGCTGTGGCCCACCAGATATACCGGGAGCCCCTCGTGCACGTGGTGGACCCAGGCGACGACGCCGTCGAGATCGCAGAGGTATTGGCGGAAGGAATCGACGTGCCCGCGGCGTCCGGAGGAGAGGCCGAAGCCGCGCAGATCGATGGCGTAGACTCCCAGACCGGCGGCCGCGCATGCGCGCGCGAACTCGAGGAACTGGCCCGAGTGCTGCCCGGCCCCGTGGATCATGATGAGGATCAACCGCTGCACGGGCGGCAACAGGAAGCGGAAGAAGATGTCGGCATCTCCCACGCGTAGCCGCCTGCCCTGGCTCCAGCACCGCGGTGGCGTGAAGGAGAGGGGACGGTTGGACGCGGTCGCGGGAGCGCCGGCGGGAGCGGGAACCGAGCCAAGGACCGGCACATGGCCTTGTACGGGCGGCCGCTCTTGAAGGAACGTATGGCCTGGAACCTGCGCCGATTCACCTGTGGATCCCTGGCTGACCACCGTCACCCGTTCTTCCACGCATACCCCCGACGTGATCCGCTCCTGGTCGACGTCCATGGCGAAAGCCGTTGCCTCCCTCTCACCGCGCTCATGGCTAGGATGGCGCAAAAATGCCGTCCATACGATTCCCCGGCATCCGCCCCGACATGCGCGTTGACAGGCACGTGGCACAGCGCGGCGGGAGCGCCGCGGTGGAAGCTCGGCGGGAGCAACGCATGGTGGGAGGCGCGCCCGTAGCCCCCAGGGGCAGCAAACCTTAGCCGAAAAATTGGATAAAACCCCCGGGTTTTGCCGTCTCGGGCAGCCAGAAGCGGCAGGTTTAAGACGGATTTCCGTACAAAATGGGCCTCTCGGCAGCTTCTGCGCCGCCCGTTTGTACGAGATCCTTGCTTAACCGCCCCGCCTGAGCAAGGAGCAGCCCCGCAAGCGAGCCACGAAAACGGCAAAATCGGACTACAATCCCAAGCCGGTGACACCGCCGACGCGAGTCCGGCTTCATGGTTCTACGTTGCGGAACTTCGTTCCACAACCACCTTGTCTGGGTATTCCAGAACTTTCTCCCGCCGCCCGCCCGAGCCGGCCAGGCTCCCCGACATCGGGGGACACGCAACGCAGATGCGTTTGCGGCAGCCCATGAGCGGCGGGTTGTTTTGCCGGATATTCGTACTATCTCCCGGGATTCGGGGCCTCAACCCGGGCTGTTCAGGCCGGTTTTACACAAGTTTTCGTACAAAACCAGACACCTGGGCCCTGCAACCGCGCGACATTGTACGGAAACCCGTCTAAACACCCCCGGTTAAACCGTCATCGCCCCGCCAAACGCGCCACGAAAGCGGCAAAATCGGACTATCACCAGCCGCCCGACGTCATTCGTCCCAACCCCGCGACCACCGCGTCCCTGGCCACCCATCCACTATAATGAAAGCAGTACTATCCGCACAGGCGGGCGCCGCCCGCCTGTGGGCGTAGGAGGTGTCCCGATGTCCATGCAATCTCACGAAGCGGTGCGGCAGCCCGAACAGTCCATCCACACCGCGCCCATGCGCATTGGCATCGCCGGCGCCGGCGCCTTCGCCGTGTTTCTGGCCGAGAGCCTCGCGCCCCTGGCCGCGTGCCAGCTCGTGGCCGTGGCCGGGCGGACCCCTGCCAAGCGGCAGGCGGTGTTGAACGCCTGGCGATCCCGCCGGACGCCCACCCTGACCTCTGCCGACCCGGAGCCCAAGGAGTTCGACGAGGCCCGCGATCTCGCGGTCGCCGAGGGGGTGGACGCCGTCCTCATCGCCACCCCGCCCCACCTGCACACGACGCTGGCCGAGGCTGCCATCACCGCAGGCAAGCATGTCCTGCTCGAAAAGCCCGGGGCCCTGCGGGCCGCCGACCTACAGCGCGTCGCTGACATGGCCCGCGACCGGGATCGATCCCTGCTCGTCAACCTGGTCATGCCGCACAGCCCCATCGTGCAGGCCGTCCAGGCCCTGTTGATCGCGGGCGCCTTGGGACCCGCTGACATGGCCGTGATGCACAACCAGGTCCATCGCGTGTCCGATGGCCACTGGTTCTGGGATGGCCAGCAGAGCGGCGGCATCCTGGTGGAACACGGCGTCCACTTCTTCGAGGTGGGCCGGCGCTGGTTCGGCCAGCCCGTCGCGTGGCACGCCGGGGCGGCGGCAACACATGCATCCCGCCTGGCGCAGGTCTCCCAGGCCGACGCCCCGGTGCCGGCCCGGGTGTGGGCGACCGTGATCCACGAGGGCGGAGGATCCCGGGTGCCCGTCCACTACTACCACGGCTTCGTCCGACCCCAGGAGGTGCCGGAGGACACCGCCTGGCAGATCCTGTGCCGTTACGGCCGCGTCAACGTGTATGGGTGGGTGCCGATGCGGCTGGAGATCGAAGGGACCGTGCCCGCGGCGCTGGCCCCCGCCGTGGAGCAGCTCCTCGACGCCTTGCCGCTCGAGCCCTCCATGGAGGCCATGGCCGGCTTCCAGGACGCCGTCCAAGCGCTGGCGCAGGCCGGCGCGGCTGGAGAGCGGCGTGGCGACGAGCAGCGTGGCGATCCTGCCGGCACCACCACCGCGCAAGCCATCACGGCCTCGCAGGCCGGCACCACCGCGCCGCACGCCGGCACGCGCGTCCCCGTGCGGCGTGCCGTGGAGCTGCGCGATCGACAGGGCTGGTACACCGCCCTCGTGCAGGCGCGCTTCCTCGATCTCCTGCAGGCCGCCCGCCAACCTGGCTTCCGCGGCCTTGTCACAGCCGAGGACGCCATCGCCGACTTGGCCCTCGCCGAGGCGTGTACGAGGGCTTACACGGGAGCGTGAACAGGCCCGGTTCAGCCCTGACCCCGCACCGGCGCCGCTCCCTCGCCTCCCGGTCGGTCGGCCGCACTGACGGCCCTTGCAGCAGCGACGGCGCGGGGCTAGGCCAGGGGGCGACGGCGCGGACGAAGCGGTGAAGAAGGCGGCAGCGAGACGATGGCGAAAGCCGTCTTGCATTTGCACCGATGCCGAGGTAAACTGTGGCTACATCAAAAACATTGGATGTAAAGGAGGTGGTGTTGAGATGGAGGAGTTGCAGGTGCTCGACCCGGCCGCCACACGCCCCTTCTTCCAACGCTACGCGGCCAAATTTAAGGCGCTGGCGGACGAGAAGCGGCTGCAGATCCTGTACGAACTGGGCCGACGGGGTGAGACATGCGTTTGCGATTTGCAGGATGCGCTCGATATCCCGCAGTCCAGTCTGTCGTACCACTTGAAGGTGTTGGTCGACGCCGGCCTCATCCATCGAGAGACCAGAGGAACATGGAGTTACTACCGGATCGACGTGACCGCCGTCAGCGCACTGCTGTCTGAGCAGCTGTGCTCCGTCTTTCAGCCCGGTGGCTGTTGCGAGGAACCGCCGGACCGGAACGGCTGACCGCATGCATTTCGCTGACCGCTTCATCGAATTTTGTAGATTAACCGCACCCAATTCATCGATTTTTTTCGATTTAGGATTTGCGATGAGAGGAGGAGGAAGCCATGATAAACCCGTACTTGCTCGAACAGCTCATCCTGGCCCGGCAGAGAGAGGTGGAACGCGCCGCCAGTCGGTACTGGAGCACGCACGCCGCACCACCGCCGCGGTCGCCGGCCTGCGCGTGCGAGATGGAAGAGGCCGCGAGCGCTTTCATCTCCAAATCGTCCGTGTGCACCCCTTGTGCGCGCATTTAATCGATTTTTTTCGATGTAACAGGAGGGTGATGATCGAATGTATACCCATGTCGGAATCCGCGTCACCAATCTGCAGGCTTCCATCGACTTTTACACAAAGCTGTTCGGGGCAGAGCCGGTCAAGGTGAAGCCGGACTACGCGAAATTTCTCTTGGAGGACCCTCCGCTCAACTTCACGCTCAACGTCAGCGAATCCGTGTATGGCAATCAGGTCAGCCATTTCGGGTTGCAGGTGAAGGACAGCGAAGAAGTGGTCAGACAGCGGGATCGATTGGAGAAACTCGGACTGGCCACGCGGAGCGAGATGAACGTCACCTGTTGCTACTCCGTGCAGGACAAGTTTTGGGTGGTCGACCCCGACGGCAACGAGTGGGAGTTCTTCGTCCCCAAGGAGGATGTACCTGTGCACGGCGGCCGTGGTGCCAACGAATGCTGTGATGGGTTGGCGCGGTGACGCGCGGTGATAGCTGCCGTGGTGGGGCGGGGCGTGGTGAGGTGCGGCGTTGTGAGGTGCGGCGTTGTGAAACCCGGCGTTGCTGGTCACGGCGTCGCTGGGCGCGGGTGAAACGCAGCCCTCCATGCGCCATTGGAGGCGGGGTCACCTCTCGTGAACCCGCTGAGCTCCCGTACCGCATGCCCAACAATCCGATTCACACTGTCGTCTATCTACGCATGCCATCACCGAAGCACTCGTCGCCAACGGCTTCAGTCCGCCCGTGAAATATGCCGCATTTTCGTATTATCTTAGCGGTTTCGCCCCGTCCGCCCCCACCCCGCTCCCGGGTTTAGACCGGGAATTCGTACTATCTCGGCCTGTTCCAACCTCGGCGGCGGCCACTTAGTACGGAAATTCGGCCAAAGTCAGGGTCCGAAGGAGGCACCAGCCGGCCTCAACTAGGGGGTTTAATCAGAATTTCTGGGTTCCATGGCCCCGGTTCAGCGGCCACACATGTCGGAGCAGCAGTCAACGTCGGTAGGACGGGCCCCCAAAGCCCGCCCTACCGAACGGAATTCAAGCAGGCGTGGCTACCTACAGGCACCGGCCAGCGCCATGGAAAGCCTTCCCGAGTCTCCGGCGGAGCAGGAAGTAGCGGTCCCCTCTGGTGTTCGTGAGGGTGACCGAGCAAGAGCCGGCCGCCGACGCTCACCCGGGATGAGCCGGATGCCGCATTTTCGTACTATCTCGGCCGATTTCACCCAGCTGACCCCACCCCGCTCCCGGGTTTAGACCGGGATTTCGTACTATCTCGGCCCGTTCCAACCTCAGAGGCGGCGACTTAGTACGGAAGTCCGGCCAAAGTCCGGCTCGGAAAGGGGCACCAGCCGCCTCCGACTGGGGGTTTAATCCGAAATTCGGGGCTACACGTCACCCTGCTCACCGGCCACACCACCGAAGCCGCAGTCAGCGTCGGCCAGGGCCGGACCCCCGGACCCCCGGACCCCCGGACCCCCGGACCCACGCCCATGCTGCCGCGGCCGTCCCGCTCCGTCGCGCTGCTCCCTCACACCTCTGCCGCCCACAGCCCCCGGCGGAGGATCGGCACCGTGCGGCCGTCTCGCGTCGTCGCCTCCACATCCAGCTGGTCCGAGCCAATCATGAAGTCCACGTGGACCAGGCTGTCGTTGAGGCCGTACGCCTCCCAGTCGCTCTGAGCCAACGACTGGACGCCCTCCACCAGCGGATACGCCTTCCCGATGGCCAGGTGGCAGGACGCGTTCTCGTCGAACAGCGTGTTGTAGAACAGCACCCCCCGCCGCGCGATCGGCGAATCCGCCGGCACCAGGGCCACCTCGCCCAGGTAATGGCTCCCTTCGTCCGATTCGATCACGCTCCGCAACGCATCCTCGCCCACCTTCGCGTGGTATTCCACGATGCGCCCGTTCTCGAAGCGAAGCTGAATCCCGTCGATGATGGATCCCGCGTGATTCAACGGCATCGTGCTCGACACCACGCCGTTGACGCCCGTCTTCAGCGGCGCCGCGTACACCTCTTCCGTCGGGATGTTGGCGACGAACTCCACCCCCTGCGGCGTACGGCTCCCCGCCGCTTTCCAATAGTGGCGCGGATGGAACTCAATCGTCAGGTCCGTGCCCGGCCCCTTGTAGTGCAGCGACCGGATGCCGAGCCCATTGATCCAGTCGGCGCGCCGCCGCAGGTCCGCCAGGTGCTTCTGCCAGTCGGCCAGCGGATCGTCCCCGTCCGCCCTGGCGCAGGCCAGGATCGCCTTCCACAAGGCCGGCACCCGCTCCGACTCCGGCAGGTTCGGGAACACCTTGTTCGCCCACGCCTGCGTCGGCGCCGACACCAGGGTCCAACTGTATTCGTCGTTCGTCCGCCGATCGTTGAACGGCCGGAAGACGCTCGTCAGCGTGCGATCGAATTGGGTGACGCGCGCGTGATCGATCCCGCTGTACAAATCCGGGTCCGACGCAGGGATGGCGATGAAGGCCGCCCCTTCCTCCGCCAGGCGCTCCACCCACGCCGCGCGGCTGCGGGCGCGCGCTTCCCAGGTCGCCACGTCCCCGCGGCGGACCGTCTCCCGCAGCCACGCTTCGTCGCCCCAGTCCACCTCGACAAAGCGGGCCCCAGCCTCGTAGGCCACCTCCGTCAGCAGGCGGGCGAACTCGGCATGTTCGGGATACACCTGCCGCTTCCCGTAGCCAATCACCAGGTGTTGGCCCCGCTGCAGGTTCACCCCGACCTTCACCGCCAACTCGGCGTATTTTCTCAGCTGCTCTCGCACCGCACGTCACTCCTCCCTGAATCCGTGACAAGCAGGTGTAAAAACTACTGAAGCACTTGTGATTTGTCGTGTAGAATCGGGATCGTTGGGATGTCCGTTCCCTTCAATCCCCCTTCACCTCAGAGGTGAACCCCCTTGCGCTTTATCATCGAAGAATCCGACGAAGTCATTGTCACACATTCTGGAATGACCCTTGTCGGTTTATTGCTGGACAAAACCACTCTCGGTGAACGCCTGAATCGGACTCGCCTGTCAGGCATGGGAAAACCAGACATTTCAAACCGAGATGTGGCGTACTCATACATCGGCCTGCTTTGTCAAGGCAAGACGGACTTTGACCACATCGAAGCCTTTCGTGATGACGAGTTTTTCACGATCGCACTACAGATGGACAGCGTGCCTTCGAGCCCAACGCTGCGCCAGCGTTTGGATATGGCCGCCGGAAAGGCCGGCTGGGAGAGTATTTTACTCGAAGAGTCCGCAAACCTCTTGAGAACCCTGAATGTTACACTGCATCCGATTGTGCTGGGTGAGTCATCGAAACGCCGGGCTTACATTCCCCTGGACCTTGACGTGAGCCCATTTGATAACTCGGGAACGAAAAAAGAAGGCGTCTCCCGCACGTACAAAGGCCACGATGGATACGCCCCAATCTTTGCTTACCTCGGCCAAGAGGGCTATGTGGTCAATGTTCAGCTGCGTGAAGGCAGTACCCATGTTCAAAAGGATACAGCGGCCTTCTTGCGCAAGAGTATTCAGTACGCAAAGCAGATTTCAGCCCTTCCGCTGCTCGTTCGCATGGATGCCGGAAATGACAGTGCAGAAAACCTTGCCGTGTGTCGTTCTCAGGACAGCAGGGCCGAGTTCATTATCAAACGGAATCTGCGAAAGGAAAGCCCCCAGGCCTGGCTCGTGACCGCCCAGCAGCACGGTGTATGCCACGAACCTCGGCCAGGCAAGAAAGTGTATCACGGTTCGCTGATGTGCCCGGTCAAGGGCCTGTCGGAACCAGTTCGGATGGTATTCGAAGTCATCGAACGGACCACCATGGCCGACGGGCAAACCCTGTTGGTCCCAGACATCGAGGTCGACGCCTACTGGACCTCACTGCCCGACGACCCAGATGTGATCATTCGTCTGTACCATGACCACGCCGTGATGGAACAGTTCCACAGCGAAATCAAGACGGATCTGGACGCTGAACGGTTACCGTCAGGCAAGTTCGCAACCAACAACCTGGTACTGCATTTTGTATGCATGGCTTACAACTTGCTGAGGGTGATTGGCCAGGAAAGCCTAAAACGCAACGATGCACCTCTGCGTAAGAAGGCAGAACGTCGTCGTATCCGGACGGTGATTCAGAACTTGATGACCTTGGCTGCGAAACTAGTCCGACATGCCAGGCAGAGCAAACTGAAGTTGGGGCATGGGAACCGATGGTTCCCTGTGTTTCGCCGTTTGTATTTGACCTTCGTATAACATGTGCCGTCTTGTGGCCTGGGAACAAAGCCTGACGATGAACAGGCCGGGGAAGTTATTCGCTTCTGCGGGAACTGGCGTTCCCTTACGGTTGAATTCGATGGAATCGCTCCACGCACCAATGCAGTCGCAGCCCGTTCGATGCAAGATAAACGCCGCATGAGTGCTCGACAGGTACCCTGTCACGGATTCAGGTCCTCTTTTCGGCACCAGGAAGTACCAAGATGCGTATACAGTCGCGTCTTCTTATAGTAGCCGAAAAGCGGAGGAAACGCGAATGTTCATTCGGCCCCCGCGCTCGAGACCTCCCCGGCACCCGGCACCTTCGCGACGCCCACCGGACCGGCACCCGCGCCTCGCGCATCCGCAAAGCCCTGCCACCGCTCAGCGCCCAGCCAGAAGACGAAGACAAAGGCCAGCGCCGCCAACAGGATCGCCCACAAAAACGTGTGCGTGATGGACGCCGACAGGGCTGTGGTCAGCCGATCCAGCACCGGTGCCGGGATGTGCGCGCGGACCTCCGGGGCCAAGAGGACGTGCGGATCGATCCCGCGGGACCCGCCAAAGCCCACACCAGCCCCCGCGCCGAATCCAACCCCCGCTCCGGGCATCCCCGCGAACGCCTGCTTCAGGCGTGTGGCGAAGTCGTCCCGCTGGAGCGCGCCGAACACCGTGATCCCGATCGTCATCCCCAACTCACGGATGAACGAGACCGTGGAGCTGGCCGCACCGCGCTGGTGCGCGTAGAAGTGGTGCATGCTCGCCATGCCCAGCACGGAGAAGGACGGCCCGATGCCGAGACCCACCAAAATCATGTACACCGTCAGGAGCCAGCGCGGCGTGTCTGGCGTCAGGGTCGAAAGCCCCGCGACGCCGGCCAACAGGATGGCGCACGCCACCCACATGATGGTCCGGTAGCGGAAGCGGTTCGCCAACTGACCGCCGATGGGCGCCGCGAAGGAGCTGCCGAGCATCATCGGAAGCAGCACCAGGCCCGAGTTCGTGGCCGTCCCCCCGCGCACCCCCTGCACGTAGATCGGGATGTACACCACCGCCACGATGAACGCGGCGCTCGCGAACAGGCCCACCCAGATGCTCCCCGCGAACAACCGATACCGGAACATCCCGTAGTCCACGATCGGCGCCCGGGCCCGCGCCTCCGCCAGGAAGAAGGCGGCGAAACAGACGATCGCGCCGGCGAACAGCGCCACCACAGGAGTGTCCGTCCAGGCGTACCGGTTCCCGCCGAACTCCATCGCGAACATCAGGCACGCCACCGCCGGCACCAAAGTCAGGATGCCCAGCCAGTCGATGGTCTCCTTCGGGTGCCGGCGCGACTCGTGATACGCAAAGCCGACCAGCGCGCACGCCAGGAGCCCCAGCGGCACGTTCACGTAGAAGACCCAGCGCCAGCCCAGGTGATCGGTGATAAAGCTGCCCAACAGCGGCCCTGCGATGCTCGAGACGCCGAACACCGCCCCGATGAGCCCCGAAAACTTGCCCATCTGCTCGGCCCGCGCCACGTCAAAGAGGATGGTGAAGGCAATCGGCATCAGCGCCCCGCCGCCGATCCCCTGGATGGCCCGGTACACCGCCAGCTGGGTGATGCTGTGGGCCGTGCCGCACAACACCGAGCCCACCAGAAAGGTGAGGATGCCGAACAGGAAAAACCGCTTGCGCCCGTACATGTCCGACAGCTTGCCGAAGATGGGCATCCCCGCCATCTCCGTCGCCATGTACGCCGATGTCACCCACACGAACTGATCCAGTCCGCCCAACTGGCCCACGATAGTGCCGATGGCGGTCGACACAATGGTCTGATCCAGCGCGGAGACGAACGTCCCCAGCAACAGCCCGGCCAGGATGAGCCCCAGCCTCTGCTTCTGCTCCTCCACTCATGCTCCTCCTTCTCATTCGATGCCGATGCCACAACGCCCGCATTCGCCCTACACCTTGCGCACCTCGCCCACCTCCGCGCGTGGATCCGCTTCGTACGCCTCGCGGTACTCCACCAAATCTACGCGGCAGCCCCGGCCAATCGTCACCCGGCCGCCCCGCACCACCTTCGCGATCGTCCGGTACAACGACACCTCGTCGCCCTCCACCACGTCCACCACCAGCTCTCCGTCGCCCGTGAAGGGCACCCGGTTCGGCCGCACATTCACCGTCCCGCCGCCGATCTCGCCGGCCCGCGACGGCCCGAACAGCACCAACTCCAGCGTCTCGGCGTTGAGGAGGCCATCCATCGTGATCACGCCATGCACCTTGCACGCCTCCGCCGCCAAATCCCCGTCGACCGTCAGCATCCCGCGCACATCCAGACGCTCCGCACGGCACGGCCCGTGCACGGTCAGCACGCCGCGGTAGCGGACCAGGTCCCATTCGCACGCCTCCTGCACGGTGATCACCCCGCGCCCAAGGACCCGCCCGGCCCGCATTCCGCCCGCCACGTCGAGCGTGCCCGTCACATCCACCACGCGCGCGTCCACGCGCCCCTCCGCGCGGCAGTTTCCGAGCACCCGGAGCGCCTCGCAGTCCACGTCTCCGTGCAGCTCCCCCTCGCCGCGGATGCGCACGCGCCCGTACGCCCCGCCCGCGAGGGTCCCCTCGCCCGTAATGGTCAGGTCCCGCCGCACGCCTTGTTCACGTGTCGTTCGATCCCGCTGCTCCACGTCCACCCCTCCTCATCTCGCCAGCCCGCCCGGGCCGTCACACCTGCACATGTTCGCCCACGCGGGCCCCGTCGTCCTGGCGGAATTCGCTGCGGTACTCCACCCGGTCAATGTCGCACCCCGACCCGATGTGCACCTTGTCCCCGCGCACCACCCGGGCCCGCGTCGCCTCCAGCCGGATGTCGTCTCCCTCGACCGTGTCCACCGTCAGCCGCCGGTAGCGGGAGAAGAAGCCCCATCGCCAACTCCGGTGCACCCGGATACGGCTTCCTCCCAGTTCCCGCACGTGTGATCCGCCGTACAACCGGATCGTCACCTCATCCGCGGTGACCAACCCGTCGATCTCGACGGCCCCCGACACCTCCACCACCTCGGCTGAGCAATCCCCGTCCACTTGGATCTGCCCCGAGAGCCGGATGGTGTGCCCGCGAAGGGCCCCTTCCACCTTCGTCTTCCCGTTCGCCACCAACTCCTGCGCCTCCAGCGTCCCGCGCACCGTCATCACGCCGTCGATGCGCGCGCTCTCGCACACCACGTCGCCCTCGACACGGCCCACGCCGCTGACGCGAACCCGTCGGTACACGCCTCCGCCTGCCGTCACCACTCCCGACATCACCAGGTCCCGTACCTGGTCCCGCCGTTTGTCTTCGTCCACCCGATGCCGCTTGTCTTCGTTCACCGCTCTCCCTCCTCAGGCCAGTTTCAACTTCAACTGCTCCACGCAGGTCGGGACGTGGATCCGCGCCACCACCCGCGCTCCCGTCTCAAACCGGATCTCCCCCGGCAGCGCCACCAGCAGGCACGTCGCAATTCCGAGCTTTCTCACAAACACCAGCTCCACCGCGCGCCCCTGCTCGGCCACGCGCTGCATCTGCGGATACTCGTCCTCCATCAACTGCAGCGCCATCCGGCCCTCGTCCAGGCTCACCTCGCCCGTCTGCAGCGCGGCGTCCAGCACGTACAGGCACAGCAGCTCATCGAAGGACAGCACCCGCACCTCCGGGTGCCGTTCCCGGTACACCTTCTGCGCGACATTCGTAACAATGTGACGTTGCACCACCTCATCCCAGCGCACCGACACCCCCGCCGGGCTCGGCGAGAACACGTCCGCCAGCTCGTCGAGCGACAGATCGTCCTTCATGTTTTTGATGCGCTCGATGCGCTCGAGGATCTTCTCACGCGGGAAGAACGTCTCCTGTCCGGTGAAGGTCGATTTGCGGATGAACCACTCCTCCGGGATCAGGCCCTTGCGCTTCCACCGGTACAGTTGTCCGTACGAGATCCCCGTGACCTCGAGAAGCTCCTTTTTGGAGATCAGGTCTTCATCCACCGGTGCCATCCCCCTTCTCGCGAGAAGTGTAACATAACAATGTTACGTTATGCAAGTACAAAGTTCAGTGGCACCGGTTCTTATTTCATCCACTTCAGCAGGACGACCGAGTTCTGGGGGCATTGCGTGAACATAGTGTGGAAGTTAAATCAAAACCGCGGATGTATCACGGGTTGGGTTGGACGATGGCTGGTGTCGCGGGTTTATGTATCGCGAGTGGTTTGGCTATTATTTACAAAAATGTGTGGAGATTTATCGATTCCCTGACCAACGGGAACACGTATTTGATTTGCACGGCTAGCGTGTAAACTCCCCCCATCTTCTACAGTGCGGCCCTTCCACTCCCTGAAAGGGCCGCCTTCATTGTTCCGGGCATCTGAGTCGGCGACCGGAGCAACTGCCAATCCATCTGAACATCAATTTAGGGAGGCGCCGACATGCGGGCACGAACGCAGTAGCGCGGCAGTAAAGACGGCAATACAGGAGATCTGTCACGACCGCTTGTCCACCAGCCAACCGCTCGTGCTCCCAAGACTCTCGATGAGGCGCCGAACGGCCTCAGGAGGAATCTCGTTAATCACCTTACCGGTGGTCTTGTCCACGAAGTCAAGCCACACCCGGTGCACCTTGGGATCATAGTGAAAGTGGATCTCTACATCGTGTTGAGACGCCAACTCGTCGATGCTCTTCAAAGTTTGTGATACGTCCCGGGCCCCCGCACTCTGACCCGCTGTCGTCGAAACTGCCTGCACGGTAAAGTCGGATTCCTTACGCTCCCCTTGCAAAGACTCCTGGGCTGACATGCCCGATCCAGTTTGCGGCGGAAGTACTCCGATCTCCAGTAGACTCACAGGTTTCCCTCCACTCGATAGAAACTTCAACAGAACAGTGCACACACTCTTCCAATCCGTAAGGCGTATGGCCCCCGCACTCGTCGACTGCGAAGCCCGCCCGATCCACATCGACCGGCCAACGCTTTGATGTATCTCATGCCACAGTTACCGTGTCTCGTCAATATGGCGTGCCTGTCCTGGGAACATCCGTGCAACCGGTCCCGTCTTGCTACTAACCAACGCATAACCCTGTACCACCCGCCGTCCGCGTTGGCGTGCCCACAGTTCTTCCAACAGGAAGCCCATTCGCCTATCGATCAGTTGTGCTAGTACATGGTCTAGATGGAGGAATGTTTGGATGGCGTCCGCTAACGTGGCACGCGCCTGTTTCACATCGGCCACGTCCGCTCGGGGTGTTCCCGCATTATGATCCAAAAATTCAATCTGCGTGGTCAACTCCTCAACCAGTCGTTCTCGGACTGCAAAGGACTCAGCCAATGCGTCGAGATCGTTTTCCGCGACATATCGTTGTTGCTGCTCACACAGTGTAATTAACCGTCTACAGACTTGCACAGCTGTTTCAAACGTGCTCAAGAGCGCAGTGCATGCACCATTTCCACCTTTTTCGCCCGGCTTTCCGCACGAGTGCTTCAAATTCACAGCAGGTCCCACCGTACTGGCGTACCGCGTTTCACGTCGGATGTCACCCGCCTCCCCACGACCAGGTCTTGATACTTCGGCGGCAATCCGTGTCCAGGCCGGATGGAGCGGATCGCGTCCGGCGTAATCGTGTCCCCTTTCTTGAGGTCCTTCACGAAGTAGAGCGACCTACGAAGTGCCAGTGACGGCCGCTCCCTCTCCGTTGGACCGTAGTGGACATGGCCGAGCGCCTCCCACGCCTTTTTGGTTTCCTGTACCAGCGCCCGCATCTCCTCGGGTTCCATCGAAAACTCAGAATCCACCCCGCCGTCAGATCTTCGAAGGGTGAAATGTTTTTCGATCACACTGGCCCCCAACGCCACTGCCGCCACTGCAACACCGATACCCATCGTGTGATCCGACAACCCCACCTCACAGCCGAACATCGCACGCAGATGCGGCAGGGTTCGCAGGTGGCTGTCAGTAGGGCTCGCGGGATACGTACTGGTACACCGCAGCAAAACGATATCACGACACCCCGCCTCGCGTGCCGTCTGCACTAGTTCGTCCAGTTCCGCTAGTGTCGCCATGCCAGTCGAGATAATCATTGGTTTGCCGGTTGCGGCTACTTTACGGATCAGAGGTAGATCCGTGTTCTCAAACGAAGCTATCTTGTAACAAGGAACATCCAGTGACTCTAGGAAATCCACTGCAGAAGCGTCGAATGGGGTACTGAACGCTACCAACCCTAGCTCACGACACAGGTCGAAAATGGGCTTGTGCCACTCCCATGGCGTGTAGGCCTCCTGGTACAGTTTGTATAGTGAGTTGCCCCGCCACAAGCTGTTGAGATCGTCGATGCGAAACTCCCCGTCATGGATGTCAAGCGTCATGGTATCCGCCGTATACGTTTGCAGTTTCACCGCGTGTGCCCCGGCTGCGGCTGCCGCTCGAACAATCTCCAGCGCGCGGTCTAACGAGTGATTGTGATTGCCCGACATTTCGGCGATGATAAATGGTGGATGGTCTGGGCCGATAATTTTGTCACCAAGTTTGATTGGCGTCACCTGGTTCACCCCTTGTACGTCTCACATATGATTGCTAGAGTCGTCACGAGTCAATACGAGCCCATCTTTGGCCCTCGTGTACATCCGTTTATGAAACTGACCGTCACTTATACTGTAACTTATGTAGATAAATTTGTATCATCACCTATCAACCCACGAAGACTTAGAGCTGCGAGCGCTGACACAATTCAATTACTAGGTCATTGTCCAAACCCTTGTCACGAATGAATGTCTCCTTGCCCAATCAAGAGTATAATGTAGGTGGCTAGATTCTCCCGTGTCGCATTAAATGTATCCAAAAGTAATTTCTACTCATTAACCATTTCCTAGGCTGTAGGTGCACTGTATGATTGTCCTGGTACTTGGCCCTTATCGGGCTAACATCGACGATTTTTTGCGTTCATACTCAGATAATGCAGTTTTTCAATCGAATCCCATATCATTGAAAGACCGTGATGTTCAACAGGCGGACTTTATAGTCAGCTATGGTTATCGCCATATCATTAGTCCCGACATCGTTGATCACTTCCGGGATCGCGCGATCAATCTTCACATATCGTATTTGCCTTGGAATCGAGGTGCCGATCCTAACCTTTGGAGCTTCCTTGAAGATACCCCAAAGGGAGTGTCAATACATAAGATTGCTCGCGGTCTAGACACCGGAGACATCATTACACAGCAAGAACTGACGTTTGGCCAGAACGAAACACTAGCTACGACGTATAGACAGTTGACCATAAGTATTGAGAGACTATTTTTCGAAATCTGGCCCGCCGTACGTGGCGGAGTTACTACCGCATACCCTCAACGTGGGAAAGGCAGCTATCACAGGGCAAAGGATAAAGAGCCTTTTCTTCATTTGTTACGCTTAGGTTGGGACACCCCTGTTAACGAGCTCATCGGCAAGGCCTTACTGGGCACTCGTGAGGGTGGTATGAATGGATAGTGAGTCATTATAGCACGGATAGTCACCGTATTGACAGATGTTTCCAAAACAAAAACGTCTAGCACTGGTCCCTCCACATTGGTTCCCATGACGTACCATGACCAACTTACAGTTCAAACGTGGATCTCGACTTCTATGTACGGTGGAACGCAAACATGCTATCCACTACGCGCCGAGTCCCAAGGCCATCCACTAGCTCCATCCCGCGAGCAGACATAGCCCTTAATTGAGTAGCCTGAAGACGTTCCCAAATGTCTGCATAATCCTTGTCTGTGGTGTGCCCTGACTCCCCCAGGCAACAAACTACTCCCATTCGCTCCAACACCGCCGTTGCCTGGCGCTGGTTTTCCGCCACGATGGTAACCCATGTAGGAAGTCCTAAACAACACCGTTCCCACGTGGTTGTCCCTCCCGCGCCAAGCGCCAGATCGGCAGACGCCATCAGCTCAGCCATTCGGGAGGTGTTCACGTGCACTGTGGCCAAAGGTAGTCTCTTTGCCAAATCCTGAATTTCACCTATGTTTGGATTGATAGGCCCAACCACCACATCGATAGCACACGAGTTCACGTTCCCCCACCGCGTCATCCCTCTGAGTGCTTTGCACGTTTCATTGGTTGTATCGGCCCCGCCGAATGACACCAGAACACGACGAACCTGTCCATCCCGTACCGATGCACGCTGCCTAGCTTGAACGAATTCGTCCCTTAACAACGCATATCTGGGACCGAGGAGGGTGTTGCACTCTGCTGGGAGCCGCCCGTGGTACCTTTCCACACAATCCGGGTGTGCATTTTGGTCCAGCAGGAGGTCGCAATCGTGATCCCTGTCCGCCAAATCGTCCACGGCGAGTACACGTATGCCCCGTTGACGAAACTCTCGCTCCCACTTGGCGTCGAGAGCATAATGGTCAACTACCACCCAGTCTGGCCATCGGTGTCCCAGATATTCTAATACACTGAGCGCATCCTGACGCCAAGTACACCTTAGTTCATCCCAATCGTTCGCATATTGACCCGCAGCCCTAGGCACACGATGCACGGGGTACCCATGTTTCACGAGCTCATCGCACATATGGCCAGACAAGGTACGGCAACTAAACGACACCTCTGTACCATGCTGTCGCAGCACGTCCGCCAACGTGATGCAGCGCATCACGTGCCCGGTCCCGATTTCATGCGAAGCGTCCGCACGGATGTGTACACGCATGGAATCTTCATTCCCCGAGACGTTTTTGTAAGACGTGAGCATTAAGCGCTGTCCATTCCGGATGCTGGTCTAATAGTGCCAATACGTCTTCCAAAGTGAAATCCTGCTTTTCCGGATAGAGTGCTTCGATAATCCGGCGAATCAATTCAAAATCCTCCGGTGTATCGACGGTCCAACGGTGATGGCTGACATCGGTGTGGTAGGCGACATTTCCCATTCTGTACCGCTCTGGATGAGTGTAGAAGAACGGCGTCACGTGCTCCCGCTCGTAGCCAAGCTTAGCCTCCCGATGCGCCTCCTCCAGCGCTTGGAATGAAAACACCTCGGTGTCCATCCCCCGCGGATAGGTCCGCTCCACTGTGTTGGCTACGTAATCCATTCGTTCTCGATGCTCGACATAATACCGAATTATACGGTCCACCACGGCGGGGTCTATCAGAGGGCAATCAGACGTGACGCGCACCACGATGTCCGCACTGTAGGCTCGTGCAGCGAGATGGTACCGGCTCAGAACATCTTCTTCGGATCCCCTCACATATGCGCATCCGGAAGCCTCACACACGCGGACAATGGCGTCGTCCGCCGGATTTGTTGTGGTGGCTACCACCACCTGAGTAGCCGAAGGAACCCGTTTCAATCGCTCTATATGATAAACCAGCAGCGGTTGGCCGAGGACTTCTTTGAGCACCTTCCCCGGTAGCCTGGTAGAAGACATGCGCGCTTGAGTAATGATCACGATGTTCAACAATACCTCACCCCGCACCGGCAAGCCTCACACCCGGTAATAACCCAACACCTTTTTGACAGCACGGATGACGTCGCATACATCATCGTCCGTCATTCCGGGAAACAGCGGGAGCGTGAGGATACGTTCGTACAGCTCCTCAGCACGCGGGCACAGCCCCCTCGAATATCCCATCCGCCTGTAGTACGGATGATGATAGACCGGGATGTAATGGACATTGACGCCTATGTTTTCTGCAAGCAACGCTTCATACACCTGCCGTCGCCCCACACGCAGGGCGGACAGGTTCAACCGAATCACGTACAGGTGCCACCCGGACGTCCGGTCCTCACGTTGATACGGTGTTTCGAGCTCGGGCATGGAAGCGAACGCTTCCGTATACTTCTTCGCAATCTCCGCCCGACGTCTGATGAACACGTCGAGCTTGTCCATTTGACTGGTACCCAGCGCGGCTTGAATGTCCGTAAGCCGGTAATTAAACCCCAGGTACTGCATCTCGTAGTACCACGGACCCTGATCGTCCTCGAGGAACGATGGATCCCGCGTGATACCATGTGTGCGAAACAGTCGCAGCCGCTGGTACAGACGGTCGTCGTTCGTTGTGACCACGCCGCCCTCGCCCGTGGTAACCGGTTTGACGGGATGGAGACTAAAGACCGTCATATCTCCCAAGGTCCCGATGCGGCGTCCCTTGTACGTCGCACCAAGCGCATGTGCCGCGTCCTCAATCACCATCAGGCCGTGCCGTTTGGCGATGCTGAGGATCTCGTCCATGTCGGCCGGCTGCCCCGTGTAGTGAACGGGAAGAATCGCCTTGGTGCGCGGCGTAATGCACGCCTTAACTGCATCGGGATCGATGTTGTAGGTATCAGGCTGAATGTCCGCAAACACCGGTGTACCGCCCATGTACAGCACACAGTTGGCACTCGCCGCAAACGTCATCGGCGTGGTGATCACTTCGTCGCCCGGGCCGATGCCCGCGGCAAACACCGCCCCGTGCAAGGCAGCAGTGCCGTTCGCGAAAGCCACGGCGTACTTGGCTCCGACGTAATCCGCTATCCGCCGCTCGAACGCGTCGACCGCCGGCCCGGTGGTCAAGAAGTCGCTGCGCAACACGTCCACAACCGCCCGAATGTCCGCCTCGTCGATGGCTTGGCGTCCATACGGCAGGCGGGTAGAACGGATGGGTGTCCCGCCATGCAGTGCCAATTTTTCGTTGACTTCCAGCGCCTCCGTCATACCCGCTACAGACCTCCATTCAACGGCTGTGTACTGACACATTACGCCCACGGCGTCTCTCGAATCCACGCCTCTGTTCGCGCGAGGCCTTCCTCAAGTGTCACCCGCGGTTCCCAGCCCAGCAGGCGTTTGGCCTTGTCCGCATTACATAGGAGCTTCATGATCTCGCTCTGAGGATGTATGTGCTTGACATGCTGGATCCGCGTCGCATCTTGAGCCACCAGCATCGCGAGGTCATTGATGGAGATATCCCGGCCGAGTCCGGCATTGATGATCTCACCATTCACCACGTCCGAATATCCGGCCATCGCCACAAACCGCGCACAGTCTTCTACATACAGTAAATCGCGTGTTTGTGTGCCATCCCCGTAAATGCGGAGTGGCTGTCCCGTTAACTTGTTCTTGATAAATATGGCGACGACACCGCCCTCTCCACCGGACTTCTGAAATGGTCCATAGGTGTTGAACGGGCGGACCACCACCACCGGCAGTCCGTATGCATTAAAATACGACAGTACGAGATTTTCCGCCGCGATTTTAGAACCCGCATAAGGAGATGCTGGCTTCACGGCGTGCGTCTCAGAGATTCCCTCCGGGCCTGTCGCGCGGTCATACACCATGCACGTGCTCATGAAGACCATTTTGGTTCGCGCATCCCGGCAGCGCTCAAGGACTTCAAACGTACCCACCACGTCGTTCAGGAAGGTCGTTCGGGGATCATCGATACTGTCCTGTACGTTGATGGTGGCCGCCAAGTGATAGCACACATCAAAACGGTTTTCAAAGAGTTCATCCAACAATGACCCGTCCTGAATGTCTCCTATCACAAGCTCCCGCAGTCCGGGGTGTCCCTCGAATTCACGTACATTCTCACGCCGCCCGTTGGCCAGATTGTCCAGTATCCAGACCTGGTGCCCGTCGTCCAACAGTTGTTTGACAAGCCAGCGGCCAATGAAACCCGCGCCGCCCGTGACCAACGCTCTCATACATTCCCTCCACTAAATGAGTCCTTCCGACAACACCCAATGGCGAATCTGCTCCCGATCAATGGGAGGGATGTCATTGGATCTGTAGGTGCCCACCGCCGCCGGCGCGGCATCGGCGTAATGCCAATGCGCGTGCGGGGGTGGAATGACAAACATGTGGTCCAATTCCACGGCCTGCCTGGATTCATCTTCCGTCATCAGCTCCTCATACCGCTTCTCTCCCGGGCGCAGGCCGATGGTTTCGACCTCCCCACGCGGCACGCCGTATTTCCGGCTCACTTCGTCTCGCACGACCTCCACCAGATCCCCCAACCGCAGTACAGGCATCTTGAGGATGAACAACTCTCCTCCATGCGACCACACCGCGGCACGCAGAGTGAGTTCCACAGCCTGGGTGAGCGTCATCATGAAGCGAGTCATCCCTGGATCTGTTACCGTCACCGGCCGTCGTTCCAGAAGTTGTCGTTTGATCAGCGGGATGACCGATCCGCGTGAGCCCATGACGTTGCCGAAGCGCACTGCACTGAACACCGTGCTGGCGGATCCCTTAGCGTGCTCCGCAGCCGCTACCAGCCGCTCAACCACGAGTTTTGTCGCGCCGTAGGTGTTGGTGGGACTGATGGCCTTGTCAGTACTGGTGACAATCACCTTGCCCACGCCCGCCGCCATGGCTGCAGTGATCACGTTTTGCGTGCCGATGATGTTCGTCTGTACCGCTTCGAAAGGGTTGTACTCGCATGCGGGTACATGCTTCAGCGCAGCCATGTGAAACACGACGTCAATGTCTTCCATGGCGCGAATCAGACGCGACGTGTCGCGAACGTCCCCGAGAAGGTAGCGGATGTTGGAGTGATTGGCGTATTCAGTCTGCAGCTCAAACTGTTTGAATTCATCACGGCTGAAGACCCGGATCACGCGTGGTTCGAAGCGCAACAGGGCCCGCAGCAAACCTCGCCCCACCGTACCGGTTCCGCCAATCAGCAGAATTCGCTTGCCCCGAAAGAACTCCGCCACCATGATCCACCACTCCGTCGCCGTTCTACGACTGATTTCGACAAGAAGTGCCCAGCAACCTGCCTCGTCCGAAGGTCCTGTATGGAACCCTGTCGAGCCGGCCCTCTGGGGATGAGCCAAGCTACACAAGCGATTCCATCGCCCACGGACACACGTGCTGCGTACCGGCGATATGTGCTCCCCTCGACGCATTCAGGTAGGTTCGGTCGGGGTGATCCCGAATGAACCGCTCAATCCAGTGGCGGAACGAATTCCACGACAGTGTCGTCTCAATCTCCTCTCCGGTGACTGACTCCGTCCATATCCGCCGAAATGAATCACCGTGAATGAATATGTGCTGATGATGAGTGTCTTCCGCATGGGATTTTCCGTCCACATATGCCAAGTCCTGCCCCACAAACACAATCGGATCGCAGCCGAGATGATGTGCCACGCTCAGCGCAAGGGTCGCCACGGATCCTCCCACCTCAAATGTATCCCACCCGTGGCGCTCCGCGAGTTCCTCGCTCGGCGCATACCCTCGCTGCATCGCCCACAGGATATCGCCGCCGTACGTATCCCGCAGGTTCGGGTGTACCGTGGGTGTGCAGATGAGCGTCGGCAGCGGTCCAACCGGGAGATCCTTCAATTGCTCTGCAACAAACTCCTGGCCATCCGTAACCAGCACGTACTGGGGCACAACGCCGTTCTGGAGCAGTTTACGCAGCACTTGACCCACGGAAAGGATCACCGCACCGGCACGTGCGCATTGGGGCAGCCAGGGAATGGCCTCGTTCAGGGAAGGCCCCGCAGCCACGACAATCCCCATACTCCCAGCGTAACGGTCTCGCATTCCTGTGAACACGTTTTCTGGACGAACGGCATCGCGATTCGCTGCGAAGTTCATATCCAACATTCCGACATTCCGCTCCACGGATGCACGCAGCATCTGCGCCTCCTGGATGAGCCACCGCATGGATGCGTAGGGAAACACCTCGACCGATGGAGGGTGAACCCGCAGCCGAGACATGTCACAGGCTCCCAACACGTGGCGACACTCCGATTCGTCCTTTGGGACGATCACCGTCACCCGCGGATCACTCAAGACCTGTGGACGAACCTCACGGGCCAGATCCACCACTTCGCGATACGGTTCAATCACCGCGATCTCTTGGATGTGCGGATGCTGGAGCAGACAGGCTTCGATGTGGTATCCTAATCCGAGTCCGAGCACCGGCAGGGAACACTCCGAGGAATCTACGCGCCAGCTTCGCACGAGAGCCTCCGCCTCTCGAACAGGATCATACTGACTGTGCAAAAACACGGTTCGCTCTCTGACGCTGCGCAGGGTCGCAGAGCCGCCGCGACCCGTCAGAACCTCAAAATGCCCTCGCATTATGATTCATCATCCCCGACTGGTGCCCGGTGAATTGACATGACGTTTGTAGGAATCAGGTTACATCGGAGCGGAGCCTGCTCTTCGCCCTCTCCCACTTCATCTGTTGAAAAAACATTTCCAGAAACGCTTGCCAGTCCTCTGCCCAAGGCCGCACCTCGAACGACAAGATGTCCGCCAGACTGACGGTATCCTGTGCCTGACAAGCTTCATCCAGTAACGATGCTATCGTCCGCAGACGCTCCGAGAAATCATGTACACTCGATGGCCCTGGATGAAGCGTGCACAACCCCTCCAGGAGGCTGAGGTGCCAACGAAGACCGTCGAGCGATTCCGCAAAGTGTTTCATGCCTGCAGCGAAATCGCCTACCTGAAAAGCCTCCGCGGATGCACCCATGACACGAAGCCAGGATGGCAACATTTCGGCGGATGACGCCAACGCATCCTCTACCATCTCGTCGATGGTGCAGGACGCCAAGTCAATTCGATTGGCGTTAGCAAGTAACACCGTTCCATTCAACACATCGGCGATGACGTGATCCTGCCCGTCCACCACGAGCTGGCGTACGAGGCGACCACTCCGCTCTACATCCTCTACCGCACTGCGCAGAACATCCTGCAGAGAGGTGCCATCGGCCACGTTCTGCAACACGCCGTCAACGTACAGTTCCACTGACTTCATCCGCCCTTTCCATCACTGCCATACGTTCCGCCTGCGCAAACGCCTCGCGCAACTCCTGAATCAGTGGAAGCACCTCTTGAACCGGCTCCGGCGATTTGTTGCGATTCGCTTCGATGAATCGGCCGTGAAAGAATACGTAGAGATCGTTCAGGTTATCGCATAATTCAGGCGCACGATCTCGATCCAGCGTCACGCGCAGTTCCGAGACAATCTCCTGGCAACGGATGAGCCGCCGGTGCGCCTCTTCCAATCGCTTAGCTTCCAGTGCCTCAATCGCCTGCTGGGCGAATCGAATTAGCCCGTCGTACAGCATGATCAACAGTTTCCCCGGTGTGGCCGTCTGCACGCTGGCCTGCCTGTACACGTTCGGATACATGTCCCGGATCTCCCTCCTCCGTCACAAATGGATAAGTGTCAAAATAGGAATACGCGTCCAGATGCATCTCTGCGGCATCGAGCGCGCGAAGGCGCAGATCCAGGAACAGGCGAACGGTCTGAGCCGCGACAAGCCTTGCTCCGGAATTGTCCTCATCGTTCTCCTGGCGTTTTCGTTGAATCTCTTCAGCCATCTGGACATCGGTAAACAACGTCCGGTACGAATAGGCGTCCAAGAGCCTCATGGCCAAACGATGTGAGGACAACCTGGCCTGTCCCCGCGCGATGGCACGCGTGGCCTTATCCACACATACGGGGTCCTTGGCCTCCAACGCATCGAGGTAGTCCTGGCCATACCGGGCCAAGATAGCCAGCAGACGCGCCACACACCTAAGTTCCAGTCGGGAACGGCGCAGTCGAGCGCGCGTATGTTGAATCCGATCACCGTCAAGTGTACGAGGTTGCAGACGCCCGCGCCACTCCGCGGCCTCTTCGGGGCGACGCGGACACAGTGGCAGGCAATCAGACAGGGTTCGCACTTCGTATCCGCGCTTTCGCGCACCGCCCTCCGTGGCGTCGATGTAAGTGCGGTCGTGTACTTTGGCTGCGTCTTCAAACCACCTGAGGTAGTACAGGTAGTCGTAGGTCGTGTACACCGTCTGGCCGAAGATGTCTTCCACCTCGTACAATTTCCGTCCCTTCAGTTGTTCCACGGTACGAGAGGCATTCGCGGTCCCTTCCGCATAACAGGCGCCACCGGGATAGGACAGGTCCTCCCCCACAAGGATGACGGGATCAGCACCCAACAGCCGTGCGAAGGCAAATGCGGCCGTGGCGCAGGAACCCCCGGTGTCAAACACCGGAAGAGGGCGTCGCTCGCCAGTGATCTCGTCCAGCCACCCCTGGTACGTGGTTCCTCCTGCCACAAGCACCTTCCCCGCCCTGCTGTGGCGCACGATGTCGCGGTGGGTGCACACCTCCATCAGCAGCGGGATATCTTCATACGTGCAACCTTCCATATTGAGTGCATTGAGATCCCCACCGTCGAGCGTCACAATCACATCCGGACAGATGCCGTTACGCTGCAGGGCGCGGTAGGCAGTGTCTGTACTGAGGAGCAGAGCGCGATCACGGAACTCTCCCAACAGGTGAATGTTCTTGTTCAGAGACGGACCGGCACCAATCACGATGGCCGGTTTACCGCGCCATGTGTTCGCCAGATCGTACACCGACACACCGCTCAGAACAGCGGGAAGGTTGCACAAGAAGTTGCGCGTCCACGCCCGTTCAAAGAAGGCGGTAGTGTTTTGGTTTGTGAATACAGTCTGTACAGAGCGGTAAAGAGCAAACGTCAATTCGTCAAAGAAAGACCGCTGAATCGCCGCCTCCACAGGATGGAAAACCCATGCGAAAGTCGGCACCTGAAAGGTGTCCCCGCCCAGATGCACATGGAGCTGTGAGCGAATGCGTTTGACGTCATCGTCTACAATCAGCACCAACCGGGGGTCCAGTAAAGCGTCCGCCATATCGCGTGCTTCAAGAGCCGCGCGGAGATACTCGGGACAGGCTGAAATGAGATAGACACGGCTATCCGAAGAAGCCGCCTGCAATGCCGCTTCCAGATGATACAGGCCCGCCTCTCCGGCGACGAAGACGTGCCGCGCGGAAGCGATATCGGCGCGCGCAACCTGACGCACCGCTTCTCCCACAGGGTCGTACGCGCTCGTCAAGTTCAACCAACGCCCAGTCTGTTCGTGCTGGACAACACACACACCGCGTGAATTGACCACAGCGCGACGTTGTGGACTGGGGGCAACCGACGCCAGAACGTCCGCCACCACGGGCCAACGCTGTTTCAGAATCGTGTAGTTCGCCGCCCACACGTCACTCATATGACCGCCCTCTCATCCGAGGCTGGAAAACAACGCCTGCAACGCCCTCTGCTGGGCTGCCATCTGCGCCTGGTACTGTTGCAGTTGCGTAAATTCTTGCACCATCATCTGCTCCTGCGATGTGGCCATATCGTAGATCTGCTGCTGCTGTCGTTGCACACTCTGGATTTCCGCAGAGTACATATTCTTTTCTGACTGGGCAATTCCTGTATATGTACTGCTCAGCGAACCCTTGGGGTTCAGGGTGTTCACCTGGCCCGTGAGGTTTGTCAATAACCCATTCAGCCGCGCGGCCATCCCCTGAATGAGGGCCTGCACCTCATTGGGATCGTTCTGGAATGCGGTGGTCAGGGCCGTCGAATCTACCTGCAAACTGTTGGTCGAACCGGGTGTGGATCCAATCGATCCGTTGGTGATGCCAATGCCGAACACGGATTGTTGTGCGTATTGCGAGGCTCCCGGAACAGGATCCAAAACCGCGTTCATGTACTGTAACGCCAGCGACGACATGGCCGGATCCGCCTCCAGGTCGCCCCCTTTACCCGTCAGCTGTTGCAGGGTGTTGTACAGGGTATTGAAGTCGGTGACGAACGCGTTGACAGCTTTGGTCAACGCAGTCGTGTCCTGACTCACGGTAATCGTGGCGGAATAGGGAGGCGAACTCGAAGACCCTCCTTCCGATGGATCCTGCAGCGTGAAACTCACGCCCGGAATAGCATTCTGCACGGTGGGCGATGGACTTGTCTGTTGAGCCCCATTCACTGTGTAGGTCCAGGGCTGTCCCGCCTGAGCGTTCGGTGCCACCGAAGCATTGCTGGTTAAACCAAGCGCTTGTCCGAGGTTGCCGGTGAGGTCCTGCACTGTAATCGGTTGCGACGTGTTCGAGGTCAACGTCACGGTGTCGGTCAACGGATTGTACGCTGCGGTTACGCCCGCCTTGGACGAATTAATGCGTGAAATGACCGATTGCAGCGTGTCGGTGCTGGTGTTGTAAGAGATGGTAACGCCGTTGATGGACAACTGACCGGCCGTTGTCGGCGTCAGCGCCTGCCCAAAATTGGAACTCCCGAGATACGTGTTCAACTGCACATGCCCGACAATCCCGCTGACAACGGGGTTCGATTGGGTGGTCGATTGGCCCGCCAGGCCCACCACCTGCAAGAAGTTACTGGAATCCCCTGCACTGCCGAACACCACATTCAACCCAGAGGGAGCGGTTACCGTGATCTTGTTTCCGGATAAGGACCAGCTGACTCCGGTGATGGCGTTGGATCCGCTGTTCGGATCCGATCCGCTGGTGGTGCCCAACAGCGCGTTCATGATGGATTGAATCGTGTCCGAAGCTGTGACGGTATGCGTATATGTCGTCCCTCCGACCGTGGCGGTCAAGGTGCCCATCGTCACCGGTTGGCTAAACTTTTGAGCGGTGACCGCATCGGTCCCGGAGGCGGAATTTCCGATTTGAAAACCGTTCCCGGAGGTTAACTTCGCCACCTGTCCCGGGGTCCAACTGATGGTGTACGTTCCGGGAACCGCGTTGCTGCTTGCAGTGGCTGTCAGATACTCTGAATCCACACCGGAAACGGAGGTGGTGTAGGCCTGAAATGTCTTTACAGACGCCAGCGTGACGAGGTCGTTCTGCACCTGTTGTGCAAGACTGGATACGTGCGACCAGTCGTCCGACTTCTTCTGCAACGTTTGAATGGTTTGGTTAAGAGCGTCCCCCGGTGCACGGTTGATCTGGTCCAACTGAAGAATGATCTGGGAGTAATCGATCTGCCCGGACATCAGCGACAGGGACTGCATCCCCCCAAGGTTGATGGACATCCCTCATCCCTCCTGCACCGAGAAAAGTAGGCGGGCGAGGGCGCCCGTTCCGCGCCCCGCCGCCCAATGCTCCATTAACCCAACAGCTTGAGCACCATACCGGGCATCTGGTTGGCCTGCGCCAACATCGAAATACCGGCGTTCACGAGGATCTGCTCCTTCGTGAAGTTGGTCATCGCGGCTGCCATGTTGGTGTCCATGATGCGCGAACGTGCTGTAGACAGGTTCGTGCTTTCGGTCTGCAGATTGCTGACCGCAAAATTCAGGCGGTCTTCCACCGCACCGACCGTGGCGCGGAACTTCGACACGGTGGAGATTGCCGTATCCAGAATCGACACCAATGCGGATGCTGCCGCCTGCTGTGAAGCCAAGCTGGTAAGGGCGGCTATATTGTTAATGGCGGTCGCGGTGATGTTCAGAGCTGTCGCCGTCATGGTGGCGGCATTGGCCTTCAGAGTAATCACCTGCGTACCGGAAGCCAGGGAGCCTACCTGGAATGTGATTCCTCCATTCGCCAAACCGGTCAACAGCGTCTGCGTGTTAAATTGGGTGGTCTGCGCTGTCCGCGTGATTTCCTGCTGAATCTGCTGCAATTCGGCCACAATTTGCGAGCGGTCCGCCGTCGTTTCCGTACCGTTGGCGGCTTCCAGTGCCAATGTGCGCATGCGCGCCAACATGTCCTGGATGCTGCTCAGACCGCCTTCCATCGTTTGCAGCATGGACAGGCCGTCCTGCGCGTTTTGAGCCGCGCGGTTCAGACCGTTGATCTGGTTCAGCATCTTCGTGGCAATGGACAGGCCCGCAGCGTCGTCCGCCGCGCTGTTGATCTGATAGCCGGACGACAGTTGGTTCGAGACCTTCTGCAGGCTCGACTGGCTCTGGTTCAAGTTGAACAACACGTTCAGAGCCGTCACGTTGGTGTTGATCGCGAAGCTCATGACTCTGCTCCTCCCTTAAAAGAAGATGTGTATGTCCAACAAGCCTTGCGGCTTGGCGGGACCAACCTTAATGCGTATTACTCAAAACATCCGCCAGAGTCGGAAGAATCAGGTGCTGACCGGTTGCAAGAGCGGCCATATACACCGTCTGCTGTGTGGTGAGCTGGCTAATTACCTGGGCCAGATCCGCGTCCTCCAGCTTGCCCTTCTGTTGCTGCAACAGATTGGACGCCTGCGACAGCTGCGTCTGTGCAGCCTGTACCAGCGTCATCCGTCCGCCGAGGTCGGACCGCATAGCAATCACCTGATTGATGTTTGCATCCAGATCGGATAGATCCGTGCGCAGACCATTCATATCCCCATTGGCAAGGTCTGCCTGAATCTGCTGGAGCACGCCGGAGTTGGGTGGTGCCCCTGCACCGCCCGTGGCCAGGAGTCCTTTGCTGGCCCCCGATGGAGCGGTCGCGAACAGGCTTTCCCCGTCGACGTTCACCGCGACCGTGACGCTGCCGCCGATGACGACCGTGCGTTGATTGGAGTTCCCCTTCCACGTGGCACTGCTGGTGTCCCAAGGCGCCTGGGTGCCGTTGGTGCCAGCGAAGATATACTGGCCGCCATCGGACGTATTCGCCACATTCGCCACGGCCGCCGTCTGTTGTTGGACGACGGCGCAGATCTGGTTCAAGTCCTGCGCAGTATTGGTACCGTTGAGAGCCTGCACGACCTCGGTCCGAACCTGTCCAAGGATGTTTTCCAAGGTGCTCAGGGCGGCGTCGGCAGTCTGCATCTGGCTAAGAGCTGCTCCCGCGTTGCTCGACCATTGAGAAACCTGGGCCTGCACTGTCTGGGTCTGGATATCGGCCGCCATGGCCACCGGATCGTCCGAGGGTTGGTTCAGCTTGCGGCCTGTCGAGAGCTGCTGCGACAGGTCCTGATATTTGGACACGATCTGGTCCAAATCACTGAGATACTGCGCATTCATCCCAAACGTGGTCACTCTCATCACGCGTCACCTCCCCGTCAGCGTCCGTCACACCTGCTGAATCAGCGTTGACAGCATTTCGTTGAAGACTGCGATGAAGTGGCTGGCCGCCTGGTAGGTTTGCTGGTACTCAATCATGCGGGCCATCTCTTCGTTGATGTCCACGCCGCGGACGGACTGGCGGAGGTTGCTCACCTGCGTCGTCAACGACGTGAATGTCTGATTGCGCTGATTCGCCGCCTGGCCGTCGGTGCCCAGTCGGGTGACAATCCCGTTATACGTCACGACCGCCCCACCACCGGCACCCACAACGTCGTAATCGGTCATCAGATTGGCGATGGCCTGCGCGTTGTCCCCGTCTGTCTGGTCCGCGCCGCTGTTGGAGTTCGGTCCTGCCGCAGGCAACCGTTCCAAATGGTCGGCGGTAAAGTTGGTCGAGTCGACCTGGATGTCACTCGCGGACGTGCCGGTGAACAACTGCGAATACTGCTGGCCGTCGAGGCCGTACCCTTGCGCGACCTGATTGTTCACCGCGGTCATGAATTCCTGGGCCAGCGTGTTCAGTTGGTCCAGCACACCACTCGTGCCGTCTGCGTTCTGGATGTACTGCGCCATGTCGTACAGGCTCCGCAACTGACCGGCGCTGTCCAGTAAATCTTGGACGCTGACCGTGTTGGTGGTGGCGTCGCTCGGGCTCGCCGAAATGATGTTCCCGTTTACAGTCCCGCCGGAGACCATGCTCACTGGTATAGGAGACGTATTGTTGAAGCCGCCCGTCGCGTTCGCACGGATGTACACGCCGACATCGACCGATCCATCGTTGTGGTACGTGACGTCCAGTTTCGCGTACTGGGACAACTGATCCAGCAATGCATCGCGCTGATCCAACAAGTCGTTCGGCCCGGAAGAGGTCGACGTCCCTGAGGAACCATTGATCCCGTTCTGGCTCGCCAACACTATCAACTGCTGGTTCACAGCCGCCAGGTCGCCGAGAAGCGTATTGAACTGGTTGACAGCATCAGTTTCTTCCGTTTGGTAACGCGTGTAATTCTGTTGCAATTGACCGGCAGTAGTCCGGAAAGCACCGGCGACCTGTACGCTGGCCTCGTAGACAGCCGCCCGCGCACCCATATCCGACGGTGACTGCGCGAGTTGGTTCCAGGCGTTGAAGAAGTCCTGGAGGCTCTGGCGGAGAGTGGTCCCGCTGGGCTCATTGAACACCTGCGCCACCTGGTTCAACTCCGTGCTCAGCGTCTGCCAGTACGACTGCTGGGTGTTGTTGTCCCAGTACTGCTTGTCCAAAGACGTATCGTCGATTCGGATCTGGCCGCGGGCGTTTACACCCGTTCCGATGTATGTAACATGGTCTGTATAGACCTCCAGGGACGGCAGAGTCTCATTGTCCACCACCTCGCGCGCGTAACCCGGTGTATTCGCGTTCGCGATGTTGTGCCCGGCAGTCTCGACGCCCAACATGGACGATTGAAGCGCGGACAGGCCGATTTGCAATGGCAGAAACGTGGAGGGCATGTGGAACCTCCTTCACACGAAGTCAAACCAAGTAGGTTGCTCGCGTCTTTCCGGACGCGGCCGCGTCCCTTTGGCGGTGATACAGCAGGCGGACGGCGGCATCCGCCAGATCCATCCCCTGTTGAAGCAATTCCAGCACATGTCGAAGCCGGTCTTGGAGTTCTGGAGCACAGCGGCGGAGTTGTTCACGCACGTCCAAATCGTGTTTCGCCACTTCCGCCAGCTTCGAGACGCACGCCTGTTGTGCCACGGTCAGTCGCTGTACTTCCGTAACGTCATGTGCCAACACCGCACGCTCCATCCGCACCAACAAATCTTGCAACTCACTCACGAGCGATGTTGTCATCCAGGACACCGCTCTCTTGAATGCGTTGTGCCAATTTCTGCAAATCTATCGAATACTGCTGGGACTCCACGCGAGCCTTCAATTCGGCAATCTTCTGCTGCCGCTCTGCGCTGCGCTTCGCTATGTTCGCATCGAGGGAATCGGTCTTGACAGGCTCCGGAGAAACGGGCCGGAACTCTGGTCCGTTCATGTCATCCCCTCCTTCCGCCGTCCATATCGGACGATCGGGGCGAAAGTGACCTTGTCAAATTCGGTCAAATTCCAGCGTTACTGTTTATTTCGGCCGAATACACAAAAATACGACGCCGGTAGGCGTCGTTTTCGTCGATTTTCGTAGAATTGTGTTCAACGGGCACGGGCACGGAGGAGCGAACCACGAAGGCTCTTGAGTGCACCGTGATAGATTGTATTCACGCGGCTGCGCGAAAGCGACAGCACTTCGGCTGTCTCGGTGAGACTGAGCCCCTCGATGAACACCATCGCCAGCACCAACTGTTCTTGCTGCGACAACTTGGCCAACGCGCGGTTCAACGCGGCCACCTCAGCAGAGCGCAACACAGCCTCTTCAGGCTGGATTACCGAATCGTCCACAATCCACTCATGCCGCTCCTCCTGATCGAGCGAAACGCGGGTGACAGCCTGAGTCTGGGTGGAATAGGCGGCGTAGGCCTGTCGTTGCCGTTGCCGGCTGTAGCGAGACTGTTCATCCATGCGGCGCAGTTCGTCGAAAATGGCACCCCGAATCCGAACACGGGCGTAAGCATCAAACGGTACCGCGAGGTTGGGGTCGTATGCGCGAATGGCTGTCCACAGTCCCTCCATCCCTGCCGCGCGCAGATCATCCAAACAGATGTGAGGCGGAAGTCTGCGCTTGACTTGATGGGCCACCCGATCCACGAGGTGAAGATAATTGACGAACATCTGCGTTTCTGAATCCCTGTTGTCACAACGCAGCCAGTTTGCTTTCTCCCCAGAGATGTGCGGGCTCATCGGCTGCCTCCTTCATCGAGAACGCACGGACTGCGCCGTAACACCTTGCCGAGTTAAGAAATGCGCGTCGAGTAGATGACCCGGCGCATGCGCTTGAAGACTGACGGCTATGGTCACGTCTTCCAATGCATGCATCTATTACCCCATCTTGTGTTTATTATACTTGCCCCTGCATACTCCCACCACACCGACTTCCGGACTCGTGAACCCGCTTGCGCAGGGTCTCCATATCCCTGTGCACGCCGAGGAGGATTTCCTTATAGACCTCTCTGTATTGTGCAACCTCATCCTCAAACGCGTTTCCCGTCAGCTCATCGAAGATGTTCACGATTCTATCCCTATACGCACGCGGGATGATGCGGACTTCGCTCGTCGTGGCGAAACATCCTCTATTTACATATTTACATCTCGTTGGCATATGCACCAGATAACTGGGCGGATCAGGGTGATGACGGAGATCGTCTTCACCCCCTACGCCCGCTCGTGCAGTTCGCGCCGCAACACCTTGTTGGTCGCCGTGCGCGGGAAGTTGCGGGCGAACCGGTCGCGGCGCGGACGCTTGTACTCCCGGAGGCTGTCCCGAATCTGCCAGAAGCCCAGTCGGGGTGGCTCTGTGGACTGCCATATAAGGGGTGGTTTCTCACAATCGGGGCCCCGACTATGGGCGTCTATTTCAAGAGACTCCAATCCTCCAATCCTCGGGACCAGGCCAAAGGCCACGCGTCGGTGGTGTGCCGAGGTACGTGTGCTATCATTCAGACAGACGACAGGATGGACCGGGGACGATATGCCGGAAGTGAGGTGCAACGATATGCAGGTGAATGTGGCAGGCCGCACCCTCCGATTGGTTCAAGGCGACATCACCGAACAGGATGTGGATGCCATCGTCAACGCGGCCAACAAGACGCTGCTCGGGGGCAGCGGCGTGGACGGAGCCATCCACCGGGCGGCGGGGCCGGAGCTGCTCACCGAATGCAAGCGCATCCGCCAGGAGGTGCTGGGCGGCGCGTACGTGCAGACGGCCCAGCCGGTGATGACCAACGGTTACCGGCTCAAGGCCCGGCACGTCATTCACGTGGTCGGGCCCATCTGCGGTATCGATCCGAACCCGGACCGCCTCCTCGCGGCGGCCTACCGGAACTGCCTCCAGTTGGCGGCGGAAGCGGGGTTGAAATCCGTCGCCTTCCCGTCCATCAGCACGGGGGCGTTCGGATGCGATGTGCGCTGGGCATCGCGGATTGCGCTGGGGACCATCGTGGATTTCCTTCGTGGCAGCGGAGATGCGGCTGGGGCAAGCGAGAAGGACGCAGCCGAGCGGATCGAGAGGGCCGGGATGGGTGAGGCAAAGGCACGGGACGCAGCCACCAGCCACCATGGGCCGGGCGGGATCGCGGAGGTCCGGATGGTGCTGTTCACGCGCGCCGACTACGACGTGTACGCCGAGGCGCTGCGGGCGGTGTTGGCGGAGAGCTGAGCAACGCGGCATGCGGAGCCGCTTACACGGCTGAGCCTCGCGGGTGGCTGAGCCGCGTGGCAGGCCGAGCTCCCTGGAGAAAATCCGGGCCCCGTGAGCCCGGCTGTCACGGCTCGAAGACGTCGCGCAGGTCCACCGACACGCTGTCCAACACGCCGGCTGACACCACATCCTCCACGCCGTAGACCGCCGGCGCTGCCATCGGGCCGCCGGCCGGGCCCTCGAACCGGTACACCTCCACCGTTTGGTGCATCGGATCGACCAGCCAGTACTCACGCACACCCTTCTCCCGGTACAGGTCGCGCTTAACCGATTTATCCTTGACCGCCGTCGACGGGCTGAGCACTTCAATCACCAGATCCGGCGCCCCCACGCACCCCTTGTGCTGAATCTTCGCCGGATCGCAGATGACCGTGATGTCCGGCTCGACGTAATCCCCGCTCGCCTCGTCCAGCCAGACGCCGAACGGGGCCACATATGCCCGGCACGTCTTTCCCTTCAGAAACGCATAGAGTTGTGCATAGATTGCGCCGACGATCCGCTGGTGCGGCTCAGCTGGCGGCGGAGATAGGTCGTACACCTTGCCGCCAATGACCTCGTACCGCTCTGGCAGCGCCTCGCGCACCTGATCTAGGTCCATACGCCCACCCCCATCCAATCTAGGTCCCCGTAAGCTCGTAAACTGGTGATAGGACACCGTCCGCAGACCGGTACCCTGCTTGAGGAGGCGGATCGACGGCGCGAGACGCGGGGCCTGTCACGCTCTCTTGCCACCAGTATACGGAAACGATTCCGGCGGTTCCAGGGCCCGTTTGCAGCGAACAGGGCGTCTGCCTTCAGCCATCCGTCCCTGTCAACAAGCGCTTGTCCCGGCATGTCATGATACAAACCAGAAAGGAGGTTGACACCCATGAAACCGTGTCCCCCGATCGTATGTCCGCCGGTTTATGTCTATCATGACTGCTACGTTTACCGCGAGCAGCCGGTGGTTCAACCCGTGATCCATGTGCAGCGCAACGTCATCGTCAACGTGCCCAGGTACTACACGCAGCCTGCCCAGCAGCAGGTGACGATCGATCCCGGTTGTCCCGGTTGCCAGACACCGCATCGCCCCTGATCGCGGTTTGGCACGCGTCAATTCCCGCGTCTCGTGAAGCGCCCGGGCCTGGTGCCGATGGGGCCACGAAGGTCCAGAGCTCGTGGGCCGGGTGGCCCGTGAGGCTCACCAGGTACGGCAGGCCCGGGCCGCTCAGCTCACCGTCCCCGCTGACTCCCTTCATCGAACCTGGCCCAGCGCGAGCGGACCTCTCCAACCGGACGCCCCTGTCCCGGAGCGGGTCCTCGGCACGAGTTCTTGCACTGGCACCCCCCGCAACATGACCTGGTGGATTCACCCGCGCGGCCGCAGCCCAGCCTTGCGCAGGTGGTACTGCAGGTTCTGCCGCGTGGTCCCCAGTTCCCGCGCCGCCGCCGAGATGTTGCCCCCGTTGCGGGCGAGTACGTCCGCCAGAACCGCCCGCTCGTATCCAGCCAGTCGATCCCGCAGGCGCCCGCGTCTCTCCGCTATGGAGCCCACGCCTGCCGTGGCCGGTGCTTCGGCTTCTCCCTCGAACCGCCTGCGCAGGTACAGGGGCAGGTGGTGCATCTGCACCCACTCCTCCCCCTGGACCAGGTTCATCGCCCCTTCAATCGTGTGCTCCAGCTCGCGCACGTTGCCCGGCCAGTGGTAGCGCAAAAACGCCCGCATCAGATGGGGCGCCACCCCTTGCACGTTGAGCCCGAAGAGCCGGTTGTACTTGCCGATGAAGGTGCGCACCAGCACCGGCACATCCTCCATCCGCTCGCGCAGGGGCGGCAGCGCCAGCGTCACGACGCTCAGCCGATAGAACAGGTCCCGCCGCAGACGCCCCGCCGACAGGGCGTCCAGCGGATCGTCGTTCATCGTCGCCAAAATCCGTACGTCCACCCGCCGTTCCTTCGTGTCGCCTAGGCGCCGCACCGTGCGCTCCTGCAGGACGCGCAGGAGCTTCGCCTGCAGCACCGGGCTCATGGCGTTCAGCTCGTCGAGCAGCAGGGTCCCGCCGTGGGCCTGTTCAAACAGGCCGGGCCGGTCGATCGCGCCGGTGAACGCGCCCTTCGCAGTCCCGAACAGGATCCCCTCCATCAACGCCTCGGGCAGGGCCGCGCAGTTCTGCGCCACGAACGGTCCCGCGGCGCGCGGGCTGGCCTGGTGAATGCTCTGGGCCAGCAGTTCCTTGCCGGTCCCGGTCTCCCCGACAATGAGGATGGAGGAATCGGTGCGCGCGGCCCGCCGCGCCTGCTCCACCACTTCGTCCATCGCCGCACTGGCGCGGATGATGGCATCGAAGGTGTACCGGGCCCCGGTTCCTGCCGCCAGGTGCTCCTGCAGCCGCTCCACCCGGGTCACGTCGTGGGCAATTTCCACCGCGCCGACGACGTGATCGCCCATCCGGAGGGGATACGTGTGGTTGATGGTCGTAATGCGCGTCCCGTGGCTGTTGAAGTAGGTCTGGCGCACGTTGCGGGTGACGCGCCCCTCCCGTACCGCCTCCAGGAGGGTGCTCCCGTCCGTCTCCTGGAACCGGAACACCTCCTGGATGGGCCGCCCCAGGACGTCCTCCGGCCGCATCTGCTCCATCGCCGCCATCTTCGCGTTGTAAAACACCGTCCTTCCTTGCGCGTCGACCACGTGCACCCCTTCCTCCAGGTGATCCAACAGCTGCGCCACCAGGGTTCGCCACGCTTGCCAGTCTTCCATCGTCCGCCCTCCGTTTCCGGTTCCTCCTTCCAGGGTAAGCTCGATTGGTTGCCTGTGCAAACTCTGTTTGCGCGCATGCGGCTTTCTGCGCAAATTCGGTTTGCGCAAGGGATGCCACGTTCGAGTGAACCCGCACAGCTGCCCCTCGCACCGCCCGGCTCCGCCCTCCGCCCGGGCAGATCCCTCCCTCCGCGCATCCGATGGGAGATGAACGGAGGGAGCAGGATGAAAGTGATCTTCCTCTCAATCAACACCACCGGCAGCGCCGAGATGGTGGTCACCGCCGGCAGCAGCATGGACCCCGACATCGTGATCGCCGATCTCCTCGGCCGCACCGTCGCATACGCCCTGGAAACCATCCTGGCGCGAGGGTACCGACTGTGTTTCGTCAGCGACCACACCCTCGTATTGGCAAAGGACGACCGCCCGCGGCAAGCCCGCCGGAGGCCGCGCTGACCCCGCCGCGGGCTGACCCATCCTTGGCATGTTTCTTGCTCATACCGTGTGTCTGCAGGCCGCCATTTGGAATACTATGGGCGGCTGGCTTCATCCAGAGGAGGAATCGGACATGCAGACGCAATCCCCCGCGTTGCGGTTAGAAGAACAGTACGGTGCCAAGAACTACCACCCGCTGCCCGTGGTGCTGGTGCGCGGCGAGGGCGTGTGGGTGTGGGACGACCAGGGCAACCGCTACCTGGACATGCTCAGCGCCTACTCGGCGCTGAACCAGGGCCACCGGCACCCGAAAATTATCCGGGCGCTCAAGGAGCAGGCGGATCGCATCACCCTCACCTCGCGCGCCTTCTGCAACGACCAGCTCGGCCGATTCTACGAGAAACTCGCCCAGTTGACGGGCAAGGACATGGTCCTGCCGATGAACACCGGCGCCGAGGCGGTGGAGACAGCCGTGAAGGCGGTGCGCCGGTGGGCGTACGACGTCAAAGGCGTGCCCGACGGGCAGGCGGAGATCATCGTCTGCCAGGGCAATTTCCACGGCCGCACGACCACCGTCATCTCCTTCTCGTCGGACCCCGAGTACCAGCGCGGCTTCGGTCCGCTCACGCCCGGGTTCAAGGTCATCCCGTATGGAGACATCACTGCCCTCCGCCAGGCCATCACGCCGAACACCGCCGCGTTCCTCGTGGAACCCATCCAGGGCGAGGCCGGCATCGTCATCCCGCCGGACGGCTACCTGCGGCAGGCGTACGAGCTGTGCCGCGACCACCGGGTGCTGTTTGTGGCCGACGAGATTCAGACCGGCCTCGGCCGCACCGGCAGGATGTTCGCCTGCGACTGGGAAGGGGTGAAGCCGGACGTGTACATCCTCGGCAAGGCCCTCGGCGGCGGGGTGTTCCCGGTGTCCGCCGTCGCCGCAAGCCGGGAGGTGCTCGGCGTGTTCGATCCCGGATCGCACGGGTCGACCTTCGGAGGCAACCCGCTCGCGTGCGCCGTCGCGATCGCCGCCTTGGAGGTCATCGAGGAAGAGGATTTGCCCGGGCGATCCCGCCGGCTCGGCGAATCCTTCCTGACGCGCCTGCGGACCCTGCACAGCCCCGTCATCCGCGAGATCCGCGGGCGGGGGCTGTTCATCGGGATCGAACTGCATACGAAGGCCCGGCCTTACTGCGAGCGGCTGATGAAAGAGGGCCTGTTGTGCAAGGAGACGCATGAACACACCATCCGCTTCGCACCACCGCTCGTCATCGACGAGGAGACGCTGGACTGGGCGTTCGAGCGGATCGAACGGGTGTTGAACGACGCCTGCGAGGGAGGGATCCGAGGATGAAACCTGTCCGCATCATCGGCGTGCCGTCTGACTACGGGCAGGGCCGGCGCGGCGTCGACATGGGGCCGAGCGCCATCCGCTACGCCGGACTGCGGGAGAATCTGCGCCGCATGGGCATCGACGTGATGGACCTCGGCGACGTCCCCGTCCCGACACCGGAGACGCGCCACATCGACAACGAGAAGCTGAAGTACCTCGACGAGGTGGTCGCCGTCTGCACGGCCCTGTGCGAACGGGTGCGGGAGGTGGTCGCCGCGGGCCAGATCCCGCTGGTATTGGGGGGCGATCACAGCATCGCCATCGGCAGCCTGGCCGGCGTCGCGGCGGCCGGCAAGCGGTTTGGCGTCATCTGGTTCGACGCCCACGGAGACATGAACACGGACGAGACCACCCCGTCCGGCAACATCCATGGCATGCCCCTGGCTGCGAGCCTCGGCCTCGGCCACCCGTCGTTGACGGAACTCTGCGGCCCCGCGCCGAAGGTGAAGGCGCAACACGTGGTGCTCGTCGGCGCTCGCTCCATCGATCCCGACGAGGCCCGCCTCATCCGCCAGTCCGGCATCACCGTGTTCACGATGGCCGAGATCGATCGCCTCGGCATGGGCGCGGTCATGGAACAGGCCATCCGCATCGCGGGAGACGGCACGGACGGGATTCACCTCAGCCTGGATCTGGACGCGATCGATCCGATGTTCGCCCCCGGCGTCGGGACCCCGGTCAACGGCGGGGTCACCTACCGGGAGGGCCACCTGGCGATGGAGCTGCTCGCCGCCTCCGGACGCCTCCTGTCCGTCGACGTGGTCGAGGTCAACCCCATCCTCGACCACCGCAATCAGACCGGCCGCATGGCCGTGGAGCTGGTGGAGTCGCTGCTCGGCAAGCGCGTGATGTGACTGATCATCGCGCCCTCTTCATCCTCCGCCGCACCGCCACCCCGAAGGCAACGGCCGGGCCTGTCGATCCCCCGGCCCGGCCGCTCCGCCACATTCCAAGCGTACGCCAGAGGCCGACGCCCAGAAAGAGCACGGCGCATCCCTCGAACAGGACCGTTCGTCATCGTGTGGATCTTTGTGCTATCTTTTGTGTCAAACACAGCATCCGCACAGTCAGTCGCACTCGCATTTCCCCAATCAGGCGTTGTCCGTGAGGAGGCGTTGCACCGTGAAAAACCAGGCGATTCTCTTGGCCAAACGTCCGGTCGGTCTGCCGGGTCCGGACACGTTCCAGTTCGTGTCTTCCGACATCCCCGAGCCGCGCGAGGGCCAGGTGTTGATCCGGACCCTGTGGCTCTCGGTCGATCCGTACATGCGCGGCCGCATGAACGACGTCAAGTCGTACACGCCGCCGTTTCCCGTCGGTGAACCCATCCGCGGCGGCGGCATCGGCGAGGTGGTGGCATCCCGCCATCCCGCCTACCGCCCGGGAGATCTGATCACTGGCGATCTGCCGTGGCAACTGTACACCCTGTCGGACGGCCGCGGCATCCGCCCCGTGGATCCAAACCTCCGCCCGGTGACCGCCGCACTCGGCGTCGTCGGCATGACGGGGCTGACGGCCTACTTCGGCCTCCTGGAAGTCGGCCGGCCGAAGCCCGGGGAGACGGTGGTCGTCTCCGGCGCCGCCGGCGCGGTCGGAAGCGTGGCCGGCCAACTGGCGAAGATGAACGGATGCCGGGTCGTGGGCGTCGCGGGATCGAACGAGAAGATCCGGTATCTGACCGAGGAGCTGGGATTCGACGCGGGGATCAACTATAAGGCGGACGACCTCCGATCCGCCCTGCGCGAGGCCTGCCCGAACGGCGTCGACGTCTACTTCGACAACGTCGGCGGCGCGGTGACCGACGCCGTGCTGTTCCAGATGAACGACTTCGGCCGCATCGTGTTGTGCGGCCAGATCGCGGCGTACAATCTGGAGCGACCCGAGGTGGGCCCGCGCCTGTTCCCGCTGTTCGTGATGCGGCGGCTGCGCGCCGAGGGATTCATCGTCAGCGACTTCGCCCGCCGCTTCGACGAAGGGCTCCGCCGCCTCGCCGCTTGGCACCAGTCGGGGCGGCTGAAGTGCCGCGAGACGGTGGTGGACGGATTCGAGCGCCTGCCCGATGCCTTCCTCGGCCTGTTCCGCGGCGACAACATTGGCAAGCTCTTGGTAAAGGTGGCCGAACCGAGTCAACCGGCCCAGGCGTGACCCGGTGGGTCCGCCCTGCGGGGCAGCCCACGAGTGCCCCGCAGAGGCCCCGCAGGGGGGACCCCCGCCCGGTCAGCCTGACCCATCCGAAGAGGTGTCCACGGGAGGCGTCCCACGATCACGTCCAAGCCCAGGCATGAACCACCGGCACCGGGGTATCGAGCTCCAGCGCATCCGGACCCACCCGGCAGCGATAGGCCAACACGCGCACGCCGCAGTCCGCCGCCTCCTCCAGGGCGCGGGCGAACACCGGATCCATCGCGCCATTCGGCGCGAATGCCCGGGCGTCCTCGCGTTGGATGAGGAAGAGCACCGCAGCCTCGTACCCTTCCCGCACCGCGGCCATCAACTCGTTCACGTGTTTCGATCCGCGGCCCGTCGGCGCATCCGGAAACTTCGCCACGCCGTCCTCCACGAAGGTCACGCCCTTGACCTCGATGAAGCCCATTCTCCCCAAGGACCGGTACTGCAAATCGAAGCGAGAATGGCCGTACCGCACCTCCCGGCGAACGTCCGTCACTACGCCGAACTCGGGTATTCCACCCGCGGCCAGTGCGTCGCCCGCCACCCGGTGAGGCGCCTGGGAATCCACATTGACCCATCCGCTCGGAGCCCGAACGGCGATCACGGAGTACCTGGTCGCCCGCGTCCGGTCCTTCGCCGGCTCCATGGCCACGGTCGCCCCGGGTACGAACAGCTCCCGCAGCCGGCCGGTGTTCTTCACGTGGACCCGCAACTCTTCCCCGCCCAGGCGGACCCGCGCCACGAACCGGTTGATCCGTTCGATCCACTGCCCGTACACCACGCCGTCATACGTCACTCAGCTTCCCTCATTTCTGCGGTATGCGTCCTATCGAAACACCTGGTCACACATCGTCGCGCGGATCTGGAGCTCTTCCGCCATCCCCAGGGGAACCGCGGCCACCGTCCGCCGCCTGCAGCGTCTCGTTCAGTGAGTTGGTGAAAAAAGACACGATGTCCGGTACGTTGGGAAAGTGTCTGTCGGTCTTACACGCCCGGAGCGAGTACCGGCCGGCTGTCTCCCGCAACACGCCCGCGCGGACCATGGATTTGAGCGCACGGCGCACGGCACGGCGCGGGTTGGCGCGAAGATCCGCGGCCGCCTGCACGGGTTCAGGCAACTGCTCCAAGAAGTGCATGACGCCCCGTTCCACATCGGCTAGGGTGAGCCCCGCGGGGGCGCCGGCCGCGTGTGTCCGACCGGCCGCCACCAACGGGCGATGCGCCTGTGATTGGCCGCACATCCGCGCCGGGAGGGATTCCTCATCCCTGGAACCGGGCTGACGCGGGACCCCTGCCGTGAGGACATGCAGGATCACCTGACTGACAGTGATCACGCGGTGGGAGCGCAACATTTGGACGACATCCTGAGCCGGGGGCACGGGCACGATGCGCACCCAAACGCCGAGGCGTCGTCTGTATGCGAACGGATCGTATGAGATGGCGGCGATGTAATGTTGGCGGGCTGCGCGGAACAGCGGCTGATACGCCAGCCGGAACCGGTGCAGGAGGCCGTCATCGCTGTACTTGCCCTCCGGCGTGAGGAACAGGGTTCCGCCTGTCTCCACTTCCTTCAACAGATCGTTCACTTGTTCCGTCAAAACGGCGCGCACCGCCTCACGGACCTGGATTCGAACCTCGCGCCGCAGTGCGGTCAGCGAAGCGGGGCGTTGTGCCGCGTCGAAAGCGGCGGCGCTCCACAGTGCGGAGAGCCGGTCCTCTGGACGGAGGCCCAACTCCTGCAGAGCCTGCCCGGTAAACACTTCGCCGAGTGGCCGGTTTCCGGCCGCCTGCAGCACCTGATACCCGTAACTGGCCAAAGGGCGGGACAGCGGTTGGTTTTCTATCGGGCGCACGCCAACCGCGGCGAACAGGGGACCGAGGTTGACGCGGCGCAAGAAACGCTTGAGTTTGGGGAACCGCATCGCCAGGAAGCCCGGTTCAAACAGGCGCTGGGATGCCGCGTAATAGACGGGGTGCCGCCACGGTCCGGCTAAAGTCAGCCAGGCCGGCATGATCATGCCGTCGAGGTCGTGCAGGTGATTGGAGATGACGAGTGTCGATCCGCGCCGCCGCGGCAACCGGCCGTCGATGCGCACGCGGCATTGGACGAGCACAGCGGCCGCGACGATCACGGCAATCAACAACCGCAGCGGGACACCCCAGAGCGGGGACCGCGTCCGGGTCCCGACGCGCAGGACGGTCAGGCCGCCCAGTCCCAGGCTGACGCCCGCCAGCACAAACAAAACCTGGTACCCATGGCTCGGCCCCGCGAACCGCCCGAGCAGCCAGGCACCGACCACAGGAGCGATGACGGCGGGAAGGGTGGACGCGACGCCCCAGATGCCGAGATCGCGGGCGGTGCTGCTGGCGTCCGGCAGAACGTCCACCGTGAGCGCCCAACCGGTGGACAGGAAGGCGCCGTAACCGAAGCCGAACATCACGGCAAACGCGTACAGCCACGACGGCGACTGCAAGAACGCAAATCCGATGGCGGCAAGCGCCATTGGAGCGCCGGAGAGGGCCACCAGGTTGCGGCGCTGCATCCGATCCGAGATGCGACCCAGGTAGATGCTGGAGAGGACTGCCCCGAACAACGCCAGGGAAGCGACACCCGCAGTGCCTGCCGTTGGGTTGTGCATGTGCAGGACGTCTTGGAAAAAGTACATCACAAAGGTCATCAGCAGCGTCATGCCGAAGGTCACAAACGCCTGCGCCCAGAAGACGGTGAAAAAGTCACGCCGGTTGGCGGCAGGCGGGCGCAGGGCCCGCGTGATCGACAGTGGCCTGTTCCCGGCGTCCGAACGGTAGCCTCGTCGCTGTCCCCCCGTGGGTTCCCGTTCGATCCCGCTGGAGTCGGGCTCACGGACCCAGCACACCGTGACCAGCATCCCTGCCAACATCGCTACGGCCATGGCGGCGACGACCCTGCGCGGTCCCAGTATCCCCGACAAAACCAGCCCGCAGATGTTGCCCAGCAGCGTGGCGACGCCTTGTCCACCGGCCGCGACGCCGCGCGACTCCGCCGGAACCACGTCTGACCACAGGGCTTGGTACCCCGCAATGGTGATCCCTTGGCCGACAATCGAAAACAAAAACGAGATCACCCAAAGGCCGAAGTCATTGGTATCGTACATGCCAAAGAGCCCGAGGGCGTTGATCAGGCCTCCGTACAGAATGAACGGGCGGCGCTTTCCGCCACGCGCTTTGACCGAGTCGGACCAGATCCCGGCGATGAGCGGAAGCAGCATGGAGACGAGGGCGCTGATGGCGGCCAGTTGACCGAGGACCTGGGTGTGCCGAGGCCCGGTCAAGCGTTCCAAGGCCGCGGGCACGACGATGGTGAGCAGGGCCGAGGTGTGGAAGTTGAGCGAGAACGCATAGATGTTGACAGCATACACGTGGACAGCCATCGATTTTTGTCGCTCCGTAAGATGTACCAGCACGGTGCGGCAACCCCTTGGAAATCTTCTGAGCCGTCTTGCAGGATAACCAGGAACTGTTGCAACATACCGCATACTGCCACAACGTGTTTTGCTTGCTCTGGTATATTATAGGACCTCGTACGTTTATAGAACAATCGACCCCCAGCCAAATTCCGTATTGCAAAAACCACATGTCTGCGGTATAGATGGATGTGAGTGATTACTCACTTCAGGGAGTGGATGGCATGCTCGGCCAGGCGGATCGCACAGGGGAATGGGGAATCCAGGTCAGCCACGTGGATCGTAGGTTTGGCAAGAAACTGGTGTTGCAGGACGTCAGCCTTGAGGTCGAACCGGCGGAGGTATTCGGACTGTTGGGCCCCAGCGGATCTGGAAAGACCACACTCGTCAAGCTCATCGCCGGAATCGATAAAGCGACCAGAGGGACCGTCGTCGTCGGCGGCGTCAAGATGCCACGGCTCGACATGCTGGGGAAAATCGGATACATGGCTCAATCGGACGCCCTGTATACGGAACTGACCGCGAAAGAGAATCTGGACTTTTTCGCATCCTTGTTTGGCCTGCCGAACAAACAGAGAAAACGCAGAATCGAGGAAGTCATGGAACTCGTCAACCTCACCGATTCCATGAAGAAGCTGGTATCCGCTTACTCGGGCGGGATGAAACGACGGCTTTCCCTCGCCATCGCGCTGCTGCATCGGCCACACGTGCTGATTTTGGATGAGCCGACCGTCGGGATCGATCCCGCTCTTCGCGCGTCCATCTGGAACGAATTGCGAGCCATGAGCAAGGCCGGAACCACCATCCTTGTGACGACCCATGTGATGGACGAGGCGGAGAAATGTGATCGTTTGGGCATGCTTCGCGATGGACGGCTCCTTGCCGTTGGGACGCCAGACGAACTCAAGGCGCACACCCATTCCACGACAATCGAAGAAGCATTCCTCGCCTTTGGAGGTGGCCGCAGATGAGGATTCGCGCCCTGGCTGTCCGGATATGGCGTCAATTTCTGCACGATAAGCGCACCTTGATGCTCATGCTGGTGGCACCCATCCTGATCCTTACACTGGTATCTCTCGTCTTCAACGGAAGCCCCTATAAGCCGAAAATCGGCATTGTCGACGTCCCCGCATCGATCACGCAACGCCTGTCACAGGAGGACGTAAACCTGATTCCATATGCCTCAACGACCAGCGCACTCGATGCCCTGAAGACGCAGACCATCGATGCCTACATCAGTATTCAGAACGGAACGCCGGAAATTGTTTTGGAAGGGAGCGATCCGTCCAAGAACAAGGCCATTCTGCTTGACCTGCAGCGGATCGCACAGAGTTCTCCGGGAGGGCCGGCCGGGTATGTCCAGCCGAAGATCTCGTATCTGTACGGATCGGCCGACATGTCCTCCTTCGACAACTTTGGCCCAGTCCTCATCGGGTTCTTCGCCTTTTTCTTCGTATTTTTGGTGGCCGGGATCTCGTTCCTGAAGGAACGCACGACAGGCACCCTCGAGCGCCTCGTTGCTACGCCCATTAAACGCTGGGAGATCGTCGCAGGGTATGTCATCGGTTTTGGTCTCTTCACAACCATTCAATCCATTCTGATCGCCTGGTACTGTGTGGACGTATTGGGCATGATGATGAAGGGGATGCTCATCCATCTGTTATTGGTCACTTTGCTGCTTTCCATCACCGCACTCACGCTGGGGATCTTCTTGTCGTCCTTTGCCAACTCGGAGTTTCAGATGATGCAGTTCATCCCGCTCGTCATCGTACCGCAGGTGTTCTTCTCGGGACTGTTCAACATCGACACGATGGCGACGTGGCTCCGCTGGCTGAGCAAGATCATGCCCCTCTACTACGGCGCGGACGCCATGCGAAACGTCATGATTCGTGGCAAGTCGTTTGGCGACATCGCGGTGGATTTGGCTGTGCTTCTCGGGTTCTCCATCGTTTTCATGGTGCTGAATGTGTTGACGCTGCGCAAGTATCGGAAGGTGTAGCGGGTTCGTCCGTGGTTGCGCGAATAGTCTTCTCGCCCACAATGGACCGTTCTTGGGAGTGGACAACATGACCGACGAGATGGAACAGTGGCTGTCCTCACTTCTCCGTCTCATCGATGAAGACGAGAAGATGACCGAAAAGCAGATTCGAATCATTCAGGCCGCCGTGGACGCCTTTGCGGAAAAGGGGTACGCGTCGACGTCCACGGCCGAGATCGCACAGAAAGCCGGCGTGGCGGAGGGCACCATCTTTCGTCACTACAAGACAAAGAAAGACCTCCTCTTGTCGATTGTCACGCCGATGATGTCAAAACTGGTGGCACCGTTCGTGCTCAGGGACTTTGTTAAGGTGCTGGACACGGAATACCAACACTTCGAGGACTTCTTGCGCGCCGCCATGCGCAACAGGCTTGAGTTTGTGAAGAAGAATGCGCCGATTGTGAAGATCATGCTGCACGAGATCCCGTTTCATCCCGAGTTGCGAAATAAATTCAAGGAGGAGCTCTTCCCTCAGGTCGCCGAACGACTCAGGCGCATCATCACGCATTTTCAGGCTCGGGGGGAAATCATTGAGATGCCCCCGTTCGCGGTCGTGAGAATGAGCGCGTCGGCCGTCCTTGGCTACATTCTGACGCGATGCTTTCTTTTTCCGGAATACGACTGGAACGATGATGAAGAGATTGAGCGTGTGGTCAATTTTATCATGCACGGGTTGAGCCCTTGCTCAAATCGATCATTATCGATACATTGATGGCATGGACCTGATGTTGGCATTAAAGGCGTTGGCAAATCCGGTCCGCCTGCAGATCCTGAACTGGCTCAGAGAACCGCACCGCTACTTTGCCGACCAACAGGTGGGTGATTTGGACAACGACGGCGTTTGTGTCAGCGTGATCCAAAGACGGGCGGATCTCTCCCAGTCCACCGTATCCCAGTACTTAACGGATCTGCAGCGTGCAGGACTCGTACAATCCAAAAGGGTGGGCCAGTGGACCTATTACCGCCGGGATGAAGAGGGCATTCGCCGGTTTCTTGACGAATTGGAGCGGGCAATCGGTTCAGGGAAACCCGATTCGTCTTAGTGGAGGCGGCTTAGAAGCGTTTGGGGTAGATCGGTTTTCGTGGTCCATATATCGATATATCTCGAATTTTAAATTCGGTCAGCAGCATTCCAAGGGGGAGTGACTGATGTTCCATCCGCCGATCTCTTCGCACGTGACAGAAAGCCGGGGATACCGCCACATGTTTTCTCCGAAGAAACTCACGCTCGGCGTCTTCTTCCCCATCGAAGCCTTTCCCGGCGACGAGCCGACGATGCAGAATCAAGAACGGCTTGCCCGTCGCGCGGAGGAACTCGGGTTCGCAGCCCTGTGGGTGCGGGACGTACCGTTGCGCGATCCCAATTTCGGAGATGTGGGCCAAGTGTTCGATCCATGGGTTTACCTCGGCTGGATCGCGGCGCACACTCGGGAGATTGCTTTGGCCACTGGCTCGATCGTGTTGACGCTGCGCCACCCCTTGCACACCGCGAAGGCTGCGGCATCCGTGGATCAACTGTCCAGCGGGCGATTGGTGCTGGGCGTCGGTTCTGGCGATCGAATGGTGGAGTTTCCCGCCTTCGGGGTGCCTTTCGACGAGCGTGGTGAACGATTCAGGGACAATCTGCGGATATTACGCGAGGCCTGGTCCAGGGAGTTCCCTGTTCTCTCCTCTCAGTATTACGGTCACCTGCAGGACGCCGACTTGGTTCCGAAGCCGTCCGGGCGGATTCCCATTCTGGTCACTGGACACAGCCAGCAGAGCCTGGATTGGATCGCCAGGGAAGCAGACGGTTGGATCACGTATCCGCGGCCGCTTTCTGTGCAATCTCAGATCGCCAGCCGGTGGCAGGAGGCATTGGCGCAAGCGGCTCCGGGCCAATTCAAGCCGATGGTTCAGTCGTTTTATGTCGATCTCACAGAGGATCCCGATTTTCCGCCAGAACCGATCCACCTCGGATTCCGCGGCGGCCGCACGGCCATGCTGGCCTATTTGAAAGGACTGGAGCAGATCGGCGTGAACCACGTCATCTTCAATTTCAAGTACGGTCAACGCCCTGCGGACGAAGTATTGGAGGAAATCGGCGAGGAGATATTGCCGCTGCTGAAGTGATCCAACAACGGCGCCGGAAGGGGCGGTTCAAATATGCTGCTTCCTTCCGGACTCCTGTGTTCCTTCCGAGCTCCTGTGCGGTGAAGGCGCGCGGCGGAACTTCCTGTTCGCGATTCCGTTGGCCGAGCGAGAAGATTCTCGCCGTTTGACTGTGCGCTGTGGCCATTCCACCACTCTTTGCAATGAAGGCACATTCAAAACAAAAAGGACCATCCTTACTCAGGATGGTCTCTCGCCTTTTCATGGAGCGGGTGAGGGGAATCGAACCCCCGCGGCCAGCTTGGAAGGCTGGAGTTCTACCACTGAACTACACCCGCATGGTTTGAATCGTGACGAATCCAGGCCTGGATCCGCCGGCTCTGCACGGCCGAGTCCCACGCGAAAACCGTGGTGGGCCCACTAGGACTCGAACCTAGAACCAACCGGTTATGAGCCGGCCGCTCTGACCATTGAGCTATGGGCCCAATTCTGGAGCGGTAGACGGGATTTGAACCCGCGACCCCCGCCTTGGCAAGGCGGTGCTCTACCCCTGAGCCACTACCGCACACTTGCCCAATGACGTCCGAGCACATATTAGTGTACCACGGATACCCGGTTCGGGCAACGTGAAAATCTTTCCAAGCCTCCACGCCGTTGCCTCATCAGCACACAGCGGTGTAAGGCACCTGTCCGCACGCACGAAAGATCCGCACTTTCGAGCGACGACCCATTAAAGACCCATTCCAGCACCTTAAGTCTGCCGCATGCCGGCGGCCTGGACAAACATCACGGGGGACTCACCTTAGTCCCCCCTATCCTGTGCGGTTCCCAGATGCCGGTTACACACGCCGTACGGGTAGATGCCGTCGCGACAGACGTGGAAGGCAGTCCTCATGACGCGCACCGCACCATCGGACGATCTCAGCGCCTTACACACGATACACCAAATGCACGGGCTCCGGAATGGTTGTTCGCGATAATCCTGCAACCCCTCATCCCCTTCAGCCTTGTGCTCCCGTCGGCGCACAGGTACTAACTTATCACGCTCCGTGTGTCGATAGGTGTCAAAATAGCGACTGGACTGAAAAAACCTGTTGCCCATTCTCTTCCGGATTCCGCGGTGAATCCAGTCTGCGACGGCAGGCGGGCGCTACCTTCATCGGTTGAACCTGCTGAAAGTCCCACCGAACGGTTCCATCGATATACTGGAAAAAAGCCGGACCTCGCTCGGGTGGACCGGTCCACGAATGGACGCGATGGGTGGACGGCTCACAGGTAGACGCATAGACGGGGCGGTGGGTTCACGGAGCGGTGCGCAGACAGCGCTGGTCGGTACCCGGTGTCTCCGGTGTCTCCGGTGTCTCCGGTGTCTCCGGTGTCTCCAAGACCATGGCACTCCGACCGCGCCGGTGGCGCTGGTGGGTAAAAACGATTTCCACCTTAATCCCCTGGGGACCCGGCATGATAGTGGACGTTTCGGACTTAACTCGGACCCCCGCCGACACCATAAGGTGGTTTCGTTGCGTTATCCGCTCCATCCCCACTCCCCGTCCGCCCGCTTACGTGCAAAACAGTCACTATCACGGCCCCAAGGCCCGCGAATAAATGCGAAACCGTTGGTATCCATTCCAGACTCGGGTGCCATATAAGTGCAATTCCTTTGTTACAGCTCACCGCATGGGCGGTCTGCCCACGACAAGCCAACGCCTGCCGCACACCACACAGCAAAAGGCCCGGCCTGCACCTTCCGTGCATTCCGGGCCTTCTCCTCTCGCCTGGCGACGTCCTACTTTCCCAGGGGCTCCCGCCCCGAGTATCATCGGCGCTGGAGGGCTTAACGGTCGTGTTCGGGATGGGTACGCGTGTTTCCCCTCCGCTATGACCACCAGACTTCAGGGTGTCCTTGCACCCTCGAAACCAGATACCGAGTTTCCCTGCTTCTGGTGAAGCCCTCGACCGATTCGTATCCGTCTGCTCCACGTGTCACCACGCTTCCACACCGGACCGATCTACCTCGTCTTCTTCAAGGGGTCTTACTCCCTTTCGGGATGGGATACGTTATCTTGAGGCTGGCTTCGCGCTTAGATGCTTTCAGCGCTTATCCTTCCCCGACTTGGCTACCCAGCGGTGCTCCTGGCGGAACAACTGGGACACCAGCGGTCGGTTCGTCCCGGTCCTCTCGTACTAAGGACGACCCCTCTCACGTATCCTGCGCCCGCGGCAGATAGGGACCGAACTGTCTCACGACGTTCTGAACCCAGCTCGCGTACCGCTTTAATGGGCGAACAGCCCAACCCTTGGGACCGACTTCAGCCCCAGGATGCGATGAGCCGACATCGAGGTGCCAAACCTCCCCGTCGATGTGGACTCTTGGGGGAGATCAGCCTGTTATCCCCGGGGTAGCTTTTATCCGTTGAGCGATGGCCCTTCCACTCAGAACCACCGGGTCACTAAGCCCGACTTTCGTCCCTGCTCGACCTGTCCGTCTCGCAGTCAAGCTCCCTTCTGCCTTTACACTCTCCGCGCGATTTCCATCCGCGCTGAGGGAACCTTTGGGCGCCTCCGTTACCCTTTAGGAGGCGACCGCCCCAGTCAAACTGCCCGCCTGACACTGTCCCCATACCGGCTCCACGGTATCAGGTTAGAAAACAGGTATCTCAAGGGTGGTATCCCAACGCCGGCTCCATGCAGGCTGGCGCCCACACTTCTCTGCCTCCCACCTATCCTGTACATGACATACCCATCTCCAATATCAAGCTGCAGTAAAGCTCCACGGGGTCTTTCCGTCTAGCCGCGGGTAACCTGCATCTTCACAGGTATTACAATTTCACCGGGTCTCTCGTTGAGACAGCGCCCAAGTCGTTACGCCATTCGTGCGGGTCGGAACTTACCCGACAAGGAATTTCGCTACCTTAGGACCGTTATAGTTACGGCCGCCGTTTACTGGGGCTTCAATTCGGACCTTCGGGATCTCTCCCTAAGCCCTCCTCTTAACCTTCCAGCACCGGGCAGGCGTCAGCCCCTATACGTCGCCTTTCGGCTTCGCAGAGACCTGTGTTTTTGCTAAACAGTCGCTTGGGCCTTTTCACTGCGGCTCTGCTCTCACAGAGCGCCCCTTCTCCCGAAGTTACGGGGCCATTTTGCCGAGTTCCTTAACGAGAGTTCTCCCGCGCGCCTCCGTGTTCTCCACGCGCCCACCTGTGTCGGTTTCCGGTACGGGCACCTTGTCACTCGCTAGAGGCTTTTCTCGGCAGTGTGACTCCCAGGGCTTCGGTACTTTCCTTCCCTCCCCATCACAGCTCACGGTTACCAGTGTGCGGATTTGCCTGCACACCCCGCTCGCTGCTTGGACGGCCTCTTCCATCCGGCCGCTCCCCTGAGCCTCCTGCGTCACCCCTTCGCTCAAGCGTGCCAAGGTGGTACTGGAATTTCCACCAGTTCTCCTTCGACTACGCCTTTCGGCCTCGCCTTAGGTCCCGACTTACCCTGGGCGGACGATCCTTCCCCAGGAACCCTTGGGCTTTCGGCGGACAGGATTCTCACCTGTCTTTTCGCTACTTATACCGGCATTCTCTCTTCCGCTCGCTCCAGCTCGCCTCACAGCTCACCTTCCCCGCAAGCGGAACGCTCCCCTACCATACGTCTCCGTATCCAAAGCTTCGGTGGCCAGTTTAGCCCCGTTACATTTTCCGCGCAGCGACACTCGACCAGTGAGCTATTACGCACTCTTTAAATGATGGCTGCTTCTAAGCCAACATCCTGGTTGTCTGTGCACCGCCACATCGTTCCCCACTCAACTGGCACTTCGGGACCTTAGCTGTTGGTCTGGGCTGTTCCCCTCTCGACCACGGATCTTAGCACTCGTAGTCTGACTGCCAAGCACCCACAAAGCGGCATTCGGAGTTTGACTGAGCTTGGTAACCCTGGCCGGGCCCCGCACCCAATCAGTGCTCTACCTCCGCCTCTGTCCACTTGACGCTAGCCCTAAAGCTATTTCGGGGAGAACCAGCTATCTCCGAGTTCGATTGGAATTTCTCCCCTACCCCCAGCTCATCCCCCGGCTTTTCAACGCCGGTGGGTTCGGGCCTCCATGCGGTGTTACCCGCACTTCACCCTGGCCAGGGGTAGATCACCCGGTTTCGGGTCCATGTCAGCGGACTTGCGCCCTTTTCAGACTCGCTTTCGCTTCGGCTCCGGCTTTTCGCCTTAACCTCGCCCGCTAACATCACTCGCCGGTTCATTCTACAAAAGGCACGCCGTCACACGCCAACGCGTGCTCCGACTGATTGTAGGCACACGGTTTCAGGTTCTCTTTCACTCCGCTCCCGCGGTACTTTTCACCTTTCCCTCACGGTACTCTCCACTATCGGTCGCCAGGGAGTATTTAGCCTTGGAAGGTGGTCCTCCCAGATTCCCACGGGGTTCCTCGTGTCCCGCGGTACTTGGGGTCATACTCCGGAGCTGCATCGGTTTCGCCTACGGGGTTCTCACCCTCTACGACCGGCCTTCCCATGCCGTTCGGCTACCCATGCAGTTTCTCACTCCGTCAAGCCGTTGCAGCGGCTTGCCTGTATGCCCCGCTACCCCAACGCGGCAACGGCTGCAACCTCTCACACCGCGCTGGTTTGGGCTCCTCCGCGTTCGCTCGCCACTACTTGCGGAATCACGCTTGTTTTCTTCTCCTCGGGGTACTGAGATGTTTCAGTTCCCCCGGTTGCCCCCTTGCACCTATGCATTCAGTGCAAGGTACCGGCCCATGACGGCCGGTGGGTTCCCCCATTCGGACATCCACGGATCGACGCTCGCTTACAGCTCCCCGTGGCGTATCGGCGTTCGCCCCGTCCTTCATCGGCTCCTGGCGCCTAGGCATCCACCGTGCGCCCTTCCTATCTTCACCTGTCGCAGGTCACCCCTGACGTTTCCACGTCAGAAGCGTCTCTCGGTATCCAGTTTCCAAGGTACATCGAGAAAGCTACCCCCCATGGTCTCCCACGGGTCTCGCCCCCTCAAAACCGAACACGCCTGAGAGCTCCTTGCTCCGTAGAAAGGAGGTGATCCAGCCGCACCTTCCGATACGGCTACCTTGTTACGACTTCACCCCAATCATCAGCCCCACCTTCGGCGGCTGGCTCCCTCTTGCGAGGGTTACCTCACCGACTTCGGGTGTTGCCGACTCTCGTGGTGTGACGGGCGGTGTGTACAAGGCCCGGGAACGTATTCACCGCGGCATGCTGATCCGCGATTACTAGCAATTCCGGCTTCATGCAGGCGAGTTGCAGCCTGCAATCCGAACTGGGGGCGGCTTTCAGGGTTTTGCTCCGCCTCGCGGCCTCGCCTCCCGTTGTACCGCCCATTGTAGCACGTGTGTAGCCCAGGACATAAAGGGCATGATGATTTGACGTCATCCCCACCTTCCTCCGACTTACGCCGGCAGTCACCTGTGAGTCCCCGCCTTTACGCGCTGGTAACACAGGTCAAGGGTTGCGCTCGTTGCGGGACTTAACCCAACATCTCACGACACGAGCTGACGACAACCATGCACCACCTGTCTCCCCTGCCCCGAAGGGAGGCGCTATCTCTAGCGCTGTCAGGGGGATGTCAAGCCCTGGTAAGGTTCTTCGCGTTGCTTCGAATTAAACCACATGCTCCACTGCTTGTGCGGGCCCCCGTCAATTCCTTTGAGTTTCAGTCTTGCGACCGTACTCCCCAGGCGGAGTGCTTATTGGGTTTCCTTCGGCACTGAAGGGTAACCCCCCCAACACCTAGCACTCATCGTTTACGGCGTGGACTACCAGGGTATCTAATCCTGTTTGCTCCCCACGCTTTCGTGCCTCAGCGTCAGTCACTGTCCAGCAAGGCGCCTTCGCCACTGGTATTCCTCCACATATCTACGCATTTCACCGCTACACGTGGAATTCCCCTTGCCTCTCCAGCACTCAAGTCAAACAGTTTCCAAGGCCACCCCGAGGTTGAGCCTCGGTCTTTCACCCCGGACTTGCTTGACCGCCTACGCACGCTTTACGCCCAGTGATTCCGGACAACGCTCGCCCCCTACGTATTACCGCGGCTGCTGGCACGTAGTTTGCCGGGGCTTCCTCTCCCGGTACCGTCTCCCCTGCGGCTTTCCACTCCGCAGGTCGCTCTTCCCGGGTGACTGAGCTTTACAACCCGAAGGCCTTCTTCGCTCACGCGGCGTTGCTCCGTCAGGCTTGCGCCCATTGCGGAAGATTCCCTACTGCTGCCTCCCGTAGGAGTCTGGGCCGTGTCTCAGTCCCAGTGTGGCCGGTCACCCTCTCAGGTCGGCTACGCATCGTCGCCTTGGTGGGCCGTTACCCCGCCAACTAGCTAATGCGCCGCGGGCTCCTCTGTCAGCAGCGCAGTTGCGCCTTTCCCAACAGGCAGATGCCTGCCCATTGCTCTATCCGGCATTAGCACCCGTTTCCAGGCGTTATTCCGGTCTGACAGGCAGATTGCCCACGTGTTACTCACCCGTCCGCCGCTGGTTCCAAGGAGCAAGCCCCTTGAAACCCGCTCGACTTGCATGTATTAGGCACGCCGCCAGCGTTCGTCCTGAGCCAGGATCAAACTCTCAAACCTATCCTGTGATTCTCGCGAATCACTTCGTACGTTCGCTCTCATGGCGTGTTCAGTTTTCAAGGAACCAGTCGCTTTCTCACTTCGCCGCTCTCAGCGGCGCCATCCATCTTACCACACCGCATCCTCGATGGAAAGTGGGGGTTTTTGGAGGACCTTCGCTTGGGCAGCCTTCTCTGGAAGGCTTCCACTCGGATGACCCTCTCTGGATGGTTCCGCCGTACGGCACCCGATCGCCTGACCGGCGCCGTGGCCGTCGCAGCCATGCCGCCAGCAACGGTGCCGACGCCACAGCCGTCGCAGCAGCGACGTCGAGTAATATACCACGCCCACGCCGTGAGATCAACAGGTAAAAATCAGGAATCCCAAGTCGTTACGAAGTGCGGACTGCGGCATTTCACCGGATGACCGAACTGTCGGTCTGACGTAAGCTTCCGTGGCGGTTTCTCTCCTGCGGTTTCATTGTGCCCAAAAACAAAAAGGACCGTCGGATGACGGTCCACAAAATCTCGAAAGCACGTCCAGATTCTCAGCACATCCCTGGCCCAGGCCGCTGTCCTCATACGGCCCTGTCCTCACTCGTTCTGATCCTCACACAGCCCTGTCCTTACACGTCCAGATCGGCCTGGCTCTGCGCCACCGCCTTGCCCTGCTGCAAGGCCAGCTGCCAGCGCAGGTACGCGTCGATGAATCCGTCCAGGTTCCCGTCCACCACGGCCTGGACATTGCCGACCTCGTACCCAGTGCGGTGGTCTTTGACCAGCGAGTACGGGTGAAACACGTACGACCGAATCTGGCTGCCCCAGGCGATCTCCTTCTGTTCGCCGCGCAGGCTCGCCAACTGAGCCTCCTGCTCCTGGCGCTTCTTCTCGTACAACCGCGCCTTCAACAGGTTCATCGCCACCTGGCGGTTCTGGATCTGGGATCGCTCGCTCTGGCACGTCACCACGATGCCTGTGGGCAGGTGGGTAATGCGCACCGCCGAGTCGGTCGTATTGACGTGCTGGCCGCCCGCACCCGACGAGCGGAACACGTCGATCCGCAGGTCCTCCGGCCGGATATCCACCTCGACGTCGTCGTTGATCTCCGGGATCACGTCCACCGAGGCGAACGACGTGTGCCGGCGGCCCGAAGCATCGAACGGCGAGATGCGCACCAGCCGATGCACGCCCTTCTCCGCCTTGAGATACCCGTACGCGTTATGACCCTTGATCAGCAATGTCACGCTCTTGATGCCCGCCTCGTCACCCGGCAGGTAATCGACCGTCTCCACCTTGAAGCCCTTGTCCTCCGCCCAGCGGGTGTACATCCGCAACAGGATGGCCGCCCAGTCCTGGGACTCGGTGCCCCCCGCCCCGGGGTGCAACTCGACAATGGCGTTGTTGGCGTCATACGGCCCGTTGAGCATGAGCTCCAATTCGAACTTCTCAATGGCCTCCTGCTGCTGGGCGGCCAGTTGGTTTGCCTCGGCGAAGAGGTCCTGATCGTCCTCCTCGGCCGCCAGCTCCAGCGCCACCTCCAGGTCCTCTTGGCGTTGCTGCAGCTCATTCATCCGATCGACCACGCTGCGCAGGTTGTTGACCTCGGCGATCACCTTCTGCGCCGCCGACTGGTCATCCCAAAACCCGGGAGCGGCCATCTTCTCCTCTAGTGCAGCGATGCGGGACGATTTGCCCGCTACGTCAAAGAGACCTCCCGATTTCCGCCAATCGCTTGGCCATACTCTGCACTTCCGCGCGAAGCTCTCCGAACGTCTCCGCCACGACCATCACCTCATTCCATCCATCGCCAGCCATCCGCCGGCGTCGAGACTACATGATATCCCAGCCGGTGCAGGCGCGCAACGGCAGCCAGACCGGGAGCCCCTCCTGGATGACCAGACCTGGACGGGGCCCGGACGAGCGCCAGGCGGGCCCCGGAAGGATGCCGCGGGATCGATCCCCGAACGACGCTGCGAACCCGGTCAGCCCCCCTGCACCGGCACCGAGTCGTGGATCTGCACCGGGGTCGGAGCCATCGTCACCGTCGCCTTGAACACGTACAGGATGACCTCTTCCTCGATGCTGTGGATCATCGCCTCGAACATCTCGAAGCCTTCCTTCTGGTAGATGACCAGCGGATCCGCCTGGCCGTAGGAACGCAGGTGCACCCCTTGGCGGAACTGGTCCATCGCGTCGATGTGATCCATCCACTTGGAGTCCACCGTGCGGAGCACGACCACCCGCTCCAGGTCGCGCAGGAAGGGACCCAGCTCCTCCTCGCGCCGATCGTAGTTGGCGGACAGCAATTCATACAGTCGATCCCGCAGTTCGTCGCGATCGAGCCGGCGTAACTCCTCCTCCGTCACCTGGCCCGGGTTGAGGAAGTGCCGCTCGGCGTACGAGATCATCGCCGGGATGTCCCAGTCCTCCGGAACCTGCTCCTCCGAGCAGTACACGTCGAGCATGTGATCGATGAGGTCCTTGCCCATACCCTCGACGATGTCTCGCAGATTCTCCTGCTCGAGGATCTGCCGCCGCTGGCGGTAGATCACCTCGCGCTGCTTGTTCATCACGTCGTCGTAGCGCAGCACGTGCTTGCGGATGTCGTAGTTGTTCGCCTCGACCTTCTTCTGTGCCCGCTCGATGGCGCCGGTGAGCATCTTCGCGTCAATCGGCTGGTCCTCCTCGAGGCCCAGGCGGTCCATCATACGTGAGATGTTCTCCGACCCGAACAGGCGCAACAGGTCGTCCTCGAGCGACAGGAAGAATTGCGACGATCCCGGGTCTCCCTGACGCCCGGCGCGCCCGCGCAGCTGATTGTCGATCCGCCGGCTCTCATGCCGCTCGGTGCCGATGATGTGCAGTCCGCCCAGTTCCGCCACACCCTCGCCGAGCAGGATGTCCGTTCCGCGGCCGGCCATGTTGGTGGCGATGGTCACCGCGTGGGGCTGGCCGGCGCGCGCCACGATCTCCGCCTCGCGCTCGTGGTGCTTGGCGTTGAGCACCTGGTGCATGACGCCGCGGCGGCGCAGGAGGTTGGAGAGGATCTCCGACTTCTCGATGGACGTCGTCCCGACCAGCACCGGTTGGCCCGTCTGGTGACGGCGCACGATCTCCTCGACCACCGCGTTGAACTTCGCCCGCTCCGTCTTGTAGATGATGTCGGGCAGGTCCTTGCGGATCATCGGCTTGTTGGTCGGGATGACGACCACGTCCATGCCGTAGATCTCGACGAACTCCTTCTCCTCCGTCTTCGCGGTGCCGGTCATGCCGGACAGTTTCTCGTACATGCGGAAGTAGTTCTGCAGCGTGATGGTGGCGAGCGTTTTGGTTTCGTTCTGGACCCGGACGCCCTCCTTGGCCTCGATGGCCTGGTGCAGGCCCTCGCTGTAGCGCCGGCCTTCCATCAAGCGGCCGGTGAACTCATCGACGATGACGACCTCGTCGCCGCGCACCACGTAGTCCTTGTCGCGCTTCATCAGGTGATGCGCCTTCAGGGCCTGGGTGATGTGGTGCATCAGCTGGACGTGCTCGGGATCGAACAAGTTGTCCACACCGAAGAACCGCTCCGCTTTCTGCACGCCGCTGTCTTCCGTCAGGTTGACGGTGCGCATCTTCTCGTCGACCTCGTAGTCGCCCTCGGTCAGGGAGCGGACGAACAGGTCGGCGCGGAAGTACAGATCGGCCGACTTCTCCGCGGGACCGGAGATGATGAGCGGGGTGCGCGCCTCGTCAATCAGGATGCTGTCCACCTCGTCGACGATGGCGTAGTGGAGTTTGCGCTGCACCATCTGATCGAGGGACATCACCATGTTGTCGCGCAGGTAGTCGAACCCGAACTCGTTGTTGGTCCCGTAAGTGATGTCGGCGTTGTACGCCGCCTTCTTCTGGTTGAAGTCCATCCCCGGGATGTTCAGTCCGACCGTCAGGCCGAGAAACTGGTGAATACGCCCCATGTTCTCGGCGTCGCGGCGGGCCAGGTAGTCGTTGACGGTGACGACGTGAACGCCTTTGCCGGCGAGCGCGTTCAGATAAGAAGGCAAGGTGGCGACGAGCGTCTTGCCCTCGCCGGTCTTCATCTCGGCGATCCGCCCTTCATGCAGGACGATGCCGCCCATCAACTGCACGTCGAAGTGCCGCTGGCCGATCACCCGTCGGGACGCCTCGCGCACCACCGCGAAAGCCTCGAACAACAGGTTGTCGAGTTTCTCCCCGTTGGCCAAACGTTCGCGGAACTCCGCCGTCTTGGCGCGCAATTGCTCATCCGAGAGCTTCTGCATCTCCGGCTCCAGCGCATTGATGCGCGCCACCATCTTGCGCAGCCGGTACACCTCGCGTTCGTTTCGATCCACAAGCCGTTTCAGGAGTGCCACCTGAAGGTCACGCCCTTTCAATCCATGGGCCGGTGGCCCACAGTTCTCCTGTATGGTCCAACCCGGGTATACCACACCCGGCGAAGTCTTCTAAAAGAACATTGTACAATCCGGGGGTGGATATCACAACACCGCGAAGGCGGAGAGGAAGCATCCTCCAAATGAAACCATCGGTGCACAGGCGCATCAGGACGCCCCATGCCGGGCGCACCATGAAAGAGCGCCACTCTCCCGAGTGGCGCCGGTCCATTCGACGACCTGTTCGCATCTTCAAAACATCGTTCGCGTGCAACGCCCCCTGGGAAACGCCGCTGAGCCCGCCGCGTCACGAGGCGCGCAAGGCCATCTGACCGGTGACCACCCCGATGATGGCGCCGATGAGCAGCATGGCCCACCACACCGATCCGACGCTGTGCAGGATGATCAACAGCAGGACGGCCAGCACCACATTCACGATCACTTCCCGGATGAGCGGGCTCGGCCCCAGCCACCGCTTCGCCCCGACCACTGCCCAATGCAGCGCCTTCCACGCGATGAAAAAGAGGAGGATCTGGCCGATCCACGCCAACACGACCATTTGAGCCAGCCCCTTTCGCGGATCCTGGTGCACATGGGCAATCGCCCATCGGTATTACATCGTATGCCACTGGGACGCCGGGCGTGCGTAAAACGCGGCCGCCCGGGAAGTGTCCCGGGCGGCCGACGGATGGACCCCTATGCACGTCCGGGGTCACTGCGGTTCAATCAATCCATAGTTCCCGTTCTTGCGGCGATAGACGACGTTGACCTCATCGGTGGCGGCGTTGGTGAAGACGTAGAAGTCGTGGCCCAGGAGATTCATTTGCATCACGGCTTCCTCGACATCCATGGGCTTCATGGGGAAGCGCTTGACGCGCACCACTCGCTCAGCGGGGCCCGCTTCTTCCTCCTCCGTCCGGTCCGACATCCATCCGTTCGCTGCGATCCGGGTGCGCACGCCTTGATCCCGGAACCGCTTGTTCAACTTCGACTTATATTTATTGAATTGTTGTTCCAGCTTGTCGACCACGAGGTCAATGGAGGCATACATGTCGTTGGATGCTTCTTCCGCGCGGAACAACACGCCGTGAACCTGCAGCATGACCTCGACCCGATGCAGACCGCGCTCGACCGACATGGTCACTGAAACCTCGCGTTCAGGTGGAGCATCGAAGAACTTTTCGAGTCGGCTGACCTTCTTTTCGACGTACTCGCGCATCGCCGGGGTTACGTCCAAATGGTCACCGCGAACTTGAATATTCATAAAATACTCCCCCTTTGCCCCAGTATAATCGGTTCGTCGCCGTCTGCACCAGGAGGTTGTATGAACAACTATCTAATTTTGGTATAGCCCCGCCTTCAGCGAGAATAGTAGCCTCGGCCCCGCTCGGCCTCCTGCGTCTTCTTACGCAGGTCCCGCGCGGCCGCGCTCAAGGATGCGGACAGCTCCTTCGTGCATCGCGAACAATACCGTCCGGCCCGCGTGGGTTGTCCACATCGCTCGCATGGGTAGTGGAGGTTCGGATTGTCTCGCAGAATCAGGCGGCCATCCTGGATCATGGAGATGATGAGATCGATCGTGACGCCGGTCTCCTCGCTCACCTCCGCCATGGTGGCATCGCGGTGCTCACGCAGATACTGGCGCACCGTCTCGAAGGCTTTGTCCTCCTCCGCCACGCAAGTTGGACAGATGTCGCGGCGCACCTTGTTGAACAGCCGGCCGCATCGCTTGCAATTGGCGATGGGCACCCCCATCCCCTCCTTCCGCTTGTGCCCAAATTATATCGCGCCTCCGGCAAGGGCACCATAGGCCAAACAGACTAGGCCACCTCGGCCACCACGAGTCCCACCAGGTTGCGCGCGCCTGCCGCGGTGAGCACTTTGGCGCAAGCCCTCAACGTGGCGCCCGTGGTGACCACGTCGTCCACCAACAGCAACCGGCGGCCCTGTAGCGACGGTGCCTGGCGAGCGAGGCGGAAGGCGCCTTCGAGGCTTCTCATGCGATCCCGCCGCGCCTTCGCCGTCTGTGAACGCGTGACCGCTCCCGCTGCGACCGCACGAGTCAGCGCGTGCAGCACCGGGACCCCGAGGTGCCGGCTGAGACGGGCGGCGAGCAGAGCCGTGTGATCGTACCCCCGTTGGCGAAGCCGGTCGGGCGCCGGCGGGACAGGCACCAGGGCATCCGGCATCCCGGGTAGGCACAGCGGGACCGGGCCTCTCCCTTGCGACACCGCGTCGCGCACCGGCGACTGCCCCGGGACCGGCGCCGGGCCCCTCCTTTGCAGAGACGCGAGGCCTTGCACCTCCCGCCAAGCCGTCGACGCCCAGTCGGCGAACCACTCGGTCAACTCAATGGCTCCATCGTATTTCCACTGCCGGATGAGGTTGCGCACAAAGCCGTCGTGCCGCACCGCCGCCACCACAGGAAGGCCTTCGCCTGCAAACGGCAGGCGCCGGACGCGGCAAGACACCCGGATCTGGGCGATGTCCTGGAAACAGAACGGGCAGAGGTGAACGTCCCCAGTCTGCGCCACGTCCGGCGGTACAGGCCGCCGGCAGAGGACGCACGGCAGGTGATCACCCGGGAACACCCAATTCAGGGCCGTATTCCACCCCCGGCGGATTCGAAACGGCCACGTGATCGAAGGCACCGATCACCCCTCCAGCGCAGGGTAGTACAGGATAGCCAAGACGCCCGGACCCGTGTGCGTCCCGATGACGGGGCCCAGTTCGCTGATCTCCACTTCGATGTTCGGGTATTTGGCGGTCAGCTGCCTGCACAGATCCTCCGCCTCCGCCAACCGCCGGCTGTGCACCACCCCGACCCGCAGGCGAGCTCCGCCGGACGCGGCGGCGTCGAACTCTGCCAACATCCGCTCCATGGCGCGCCGGTGGGTGCGCACCTTGTCAAACAGATCCAACCGCCCGTCCACCACGGTCAGAATGGGCTTGATCTGCAACAGCGATCCCAATACCGCTGCAGCGCCCCCGATGCGCCCGCCGCGGTGCAGATACTCCAGCGTGTCGATGATGAACAGGGACTTCACCTGGGATCGGATGCGTTCCCAATACGCGACGATCTCGTCGGAGGACGCCCCTTGTTCCGCCATCCGCACACCGTCGAGCAATGGGCCGGCGATGCCATAGCTCGCGTATTCCGAGTCGATCACCCGCACCCGGCCTTCGACCATCCCCGCGGCCGTCTCCGCCGCGCGCACCGTCCCGCTCAATTTGGCGGACAACAGATAGCACAGGACGGTGTCGTGGTCTTGGAGAAGCCTTTCAAACACCTCCACGAACTTGCCCACCGGCGGCTGGGACGTAGAGGGCAGCGTCTTGGCCTCCGCGAGCTTCTCATAAAACGCCTCCGCCGTGATGTCCACACCCTCGCGGTACGCCACATCCCCGAAGATGACGCTGAGAGGTACCACGGTGATCCCGTGAGCCCTGACCTGTTCAGGAGTCAGGTAGGCTGTGCTGTCCGTGACAAATGCAATTTGTTCCATTCGATCCCTCATCCTCGACGAATAAATTCCGAGAATCCCAGGACAATCTCCCACAAATCCACCATTCTGTGATAATCTCAACGTAAAGAGCCTGGGATTCGCGTCCCCGCCGCTTCTCAGGCGGCCGTACGGATACTTGTACACGAGGTGACAGAAGGCATGCCGAGCATCGGCGAAAAAATCCGCGAAATCAGACTGCAACGCGGGATGACCCAGAGTGATCTCGGGGAAGGGTTGGTCTCCTCCAGCATGATCAGCCAGATTGAAGCGGACCGTACGCGGCCCTCCTATCCCCTGTTGACGGCCCTCGCAAACCGGTTGGGGATGCCGGTGGAGTACTTCCTCGACGATCTCGGTGACAAATTCACCCTTCAGGCCTATCTGCGCCTCGGTGAATACTTCGTCCGCCGGCAGCAGCCCGCCCGGGCGGTGGAAGCCCTGCAGGCCGCGCCCACTCCAGAAACGCCTGGGCTGATGCGCCAGGATTACCTGCTCAGCTTCGCGCAGGCATGGCGTGGCGTCGGCGACACACAGCGGGCCACCGCCTGCCTTGAAGAGCTGCGGGAACACGCGCTGCGCGCCCAGGATCAGCGGTTGCTGTTCCATGTGCGCAAGGAAGCCGGACGACTAGAGTATGACATGGGCAACCTCGACGGTGCAATGCATGAATGGAGAAAAGCCCTTGAGTTGGGAGAGGAACTGGCGCAGGACGATCCGCCGGCCCCCGTGATGCTGCGCGCAGACATGGGCGAGTTGTGCCTGTCGCTGTACACCCTGCACGCGCAGCGCGGCGAATGGTCTGCGGCCCTCTCTGTGCTGCAACGGGGCGCCGAGCTGTGCCGCGAATTCACCCGCCTCCACGATGTCGCCGACGCCCTGGTGAACGAGGCGCAATCCGTGATCGATCACGACGCCGTCCGCGCAAAAGACGCCGTCGACCGGGCGGTGGCACTGCTCGATGGGCTCCGCCTTGCGGAGTTGTACGTGGCACTGCAGACCCGCCTCAGCCAGCACGGTCACGGCCCCGAACCGGACGCCTGGAATCACGCCGCGAGGGCGACCGTGGCGGCCGCCCCGGGACCGTTCCTCGACGCGGAACTATTCCGCGTGGACCGGCTGCTGCAGACGGGCGATGTGGACGAGGCCCTTCGGCGGCTCGACCGGTGCGCGAGCATCCTCGAAGACTACGCGAAGGAGCCGGACGCGTACCCACGTTGGGTGGAGGCGTACCGCATCCGCATCGAGGCGGCGAGAGCCATGGCGGAGTATCAGAAGGGCGAGGTCGACGGCGCGGTGGATCGCATGCTGGGCGTTGCCGACGCGCTGCAACGCCAGGACTCGGCCCGGGAGGCCGCGGCGGCACTGGCCCAGGTGATGATGTGGTACACGGAGCAAGGCCGGGAGGATCTGGTGGAGGGCGTCTCCCAGCGGATCGAAACCCTGTTGGACGCGAGCACGCGACCGGTGTGATCTCCCGGGACTGGCGAGGGCTCTGCGGGGGCGCTGTAGGGATCGGCGAGGCTGGGCGGACGGCGGTGTGGGCAAGGGGAGACTGGCCGAAGGTTGTGCTATAGCTGCAGAACAGCACCATATACAACATTTTGGTGTTAACAAGGCGGGGGAAGGGCAAGATAAACAACATTTCAATGTTATCGAGGGCTCGGATTGATGAAATAATGTCAAAGTTTATTTTATTCATGTCATCGATGCCGTCCGTCGGCCTGGATTCGTGCAAAACAGTTCCTATCGGTCCCTTGAGATGGCTGCATAGACACGAATCCGTTGTTATCGCCCCGCCCATCCCGTCGAATAAACACGATTCGTTTCTAACCGCCCTGGCTGCGGCCGTGGGGATCCTGTCGGACCCACGGGCCGAGACGCGAACAAAAAACCGGCCTGCAGGCCGGTGATGTACGGTATGGATCCGAATCAATGCCTTCACGGGTAATCGCCCGCCGATCTTACGCGTATGTCTCCTCGGCGTCCTCCGACAGCAACCCAATCTCCTGAACCACCTCGATGAATGGTTCGACCAACTCCGGGTCGAACTGTCGTCCCGCACACGATCTCAGCTCGACGAATGCCTCCTCCATGGAACGCTTGCGTTGATACGGACGGCTGGTCGTCATCGCGTCGAAGCTGTCGGCGATGGTGAGGATGCGCGCCTCGAGCGGAATGTCATATCCTTTGAGGCCATCCGGATACCCGTTGCCGTCAAACCGCTCGTGGTGATGACGGATGATCGGCAGACACGGGGCCAAGCTGCGGATGGGTTTTGCGATGCTGACTCCGATCTCGACGTGACTCTTCATGATCTGCCACTCCTCGCGGGTGAGCGGCCCCCGCTTGGTCAGCACCTCGATGGGAATCTCGACCTTCCCGATGTCGTGTAAAAACGCGCCAAACCGCAGATAACGGATCTGGTGCTCGGGCAGGCCGATGCGGCGTGCCAGCGCAGTGGCGTAGATGACGTCACGCTCGGTGTGCGCGTAGGTGTATCGATCCTTCGAGTTGAGAATCGCGAGAAATACCTTGATGGTCCGGATGATCTCCTCGTCCCCTTCCTGGACGGCGAGATCGTTCTTCATCTCGTCGAGCACGGATGTGTACAGGGACACCTTGTTGCGGCCGGTGAACTTGCCTTTGTACAAGGCGTCGTCCACCATCACCATGAGTTCCTTTTTGTCCTTGGCCTGCTGCGGATAATGGGCCACGCCGATGCTCACGGTCACACGCTTGCCGGGCAGCCGCTCGGCACCCGGAAAACTCGTCTCTTCGACCGCGCGGCGCAGCAACTCTGCTTTCAATTGGGCCTGCGGCAGGTCGTAATCAGGCAGCACGATGGCGAACTCCTCGCCGCTGTACCGGGCGATCTCCTCGCCCGGCAGCCGCCTCTCACGCAACACGTCCGCCACCTTTTTAAGGGCTTCGTCTCCCCGTACGTGTCCCCAGACCTCGTTGTAGCGTTTGAAGTGATCGATGTCCATCATCAGAAACGCGAACGGACGCTTTTCCTCAATGAGCTGGTCCACGCGGGATTGAATGTACCGGTGGTTGTGCAGCCCGGTCAGCTCATCCTTGATAGCCAACTCTTTGAAGTGGTTGGCCATCTTGAAGTAATCGCGGTAAGTGTATGACACCAGCAGAATGAGCCCGGTGAACAACAGGGCTCCGGCCAGGCCGGAGTGCTGCAGCACGACCGCCAACAGGATACCGATCATCACGGTGACGGCATAGACGATGAAGAATGGAAGGGTAAAGCCTTGCAGCACACTAGAGATGCCGCTAATCCCCTTCCTCAATAACAGGAATATGGATACAAGTATTACGTTTACAATAAAGTACGATACTCCAGTTGCTAGTATCGGAATTATATCTAAAACCCAGAAATCTGCTGAGGTTGCGATGTGGAAGTAAACATAGTGTGCTATGAGAGCACAGGCTGTCCAAACGGCACCGTTCATTAATTGCATATACCAGAACCGTCGATATCTTACAGACGATATTAGCGCGTACGCCAGACCAGCCCAAGCGACAGGTCCCGGAGGATATGCAAGTATGAAACCGATAAGATACACAGACTCAAAATGCAACTGCTCTTCCTTAGTCACCGATATATAGAACCTTTCGACCAGTAGGAGCAAACCAGTGAGGGTATACAGCACTACCCACTCCGGGATGGTCGGACCAGCGAAATTAGCTTTGAGCCAAGCGGCTACACACACCCATGTCGCAACGGCGTAAACGGTACCAGCCTTATTTAACCATTTCGGATGTGTGCTTGCCACTCGACGAAACCCTTCTTTCCACACGCATTGCATCCTGGAGGAACAAAACAAGCCCGATCGCGATGAGTATGTCTCCGACACTGACCAGACTCTGTGGAGGAATTTTGAAATAGAATATATCGCCCAAAAAATTTAAGTGAGTACTGTCCGACATTGCAATACTCTTTCCGTACTGACCCCTAATCAATAAGGGAACCAACTGCGGTGCCATTTTCTCAACAGCCGGTATGTATGCGGGCATACGTAACCCATTACAAAGCATGACTACAAAGTTTGCCGCCGTACCACCCATGGCCCACAGAACACCAGGCACACGATAGTTCACTCCACAGAATATCAGAAGGCCAATATAGCTCACTACCAGTGTTATTTGATAGGAGATCCCATTCAAGTCGTGGATTGATACAACCTGAATGAGGTATGAAATGGGTAGCACCCACACAAGCTTAAGGTTAATCCTAGGAATTGCCCACAGGCTCCCCTTGCGTGCCCAACCAACGATAAGACCGGCTAGGATAGGGAGGACTTGAAACGCCAAATTCCCACCTCATTCGACAACGTTTCTGAGTGGCAAACAGGCCGGGCGTGTCCACCCGGCCATGAACCGGCCTATGTTCTTTAACAGGAACCAGGGGCTATGCCCAAACCAGCCTGCGCCGCAATGGAAAATAACACAATAGCCCCAAAAATGAGTCCAGCCTTAACCTTCTGCATCGGTGGTTCCTCCTCAGAATTGGAATCATCCATTCTGAGTGCTGTGATGTGTGCTGGGTCGAATGAGTCGCCTGCCTCACTCACGATCCCCGCAGGACCTCAAAAGGCGGCCGCTGCTAGAATGCCAGTGAGGACAAGCCGTTGCTGCGATGGTTGCTGCAGGAGTCACACCCCGATGGCAAAATTATATCCCTGCTTCTAGGAAGAATGCTAGATTGTTCGTATAGGACTTTTGTCCCGATTCTCCACCAATCTTCTCCATATCTGAGCCCGTTTCTGGTCGCCATTCACACGAAAACCCTCGCCCGCCCCCGCAGCCCATCGAGCGGGTCCGGACGAAGGCGACCTCCCACGACAGCCGAATCGCACCATCCAAAGCAGCATCCACCGCGGCATATCACCGCATGATCCCATCACATCGCCGTGCCGCCACAGCGACGTGCGGTGTACAGTATCGCGAGGTCATGCGCACGCACAGACCCTTTCTCACCCGCACAGCAGCCGGATGTCACGCGCCACGTCGCAGAGCATCCCGCTGACGCGCAGGTCGTAGATGCAGCCAACCAGACCGCCCTCCGCGCACACCCGTGCCAACTGTTGGACGAACTCGCCTTCTCCTTCGATCCGCACGTATTCCAGCCCGTCATGCTGCATCGCCAAGCGCTGGACAATGTGCGGTGTGTCGTCCGTGGACCCCATGTCGAAAACCAAGATCCGCCATTCCCGGTGGCCCAGCGCAGTGCTGAGGAAGATGGATCGCAGGACTCCTTCGATGTGCGCCTCGGAGTTCTGTACAATCAACACGACCGCAACCGGGTGCAGATTTTGCCGGATCCGGCGCCTCAAACCACGGCTCACCTGCCGCACCACCGTCAAGGCGCCATAGACGGCCAGTGCCCAGAAGAAAAGAGCCCCGACCACCGCCCTCACCCCCTGCTGCAATATATGCGCTGCAGGGAGGGACGCCACCGGACGGGAGGTGGCGCGCGGACGGGGCCCGCGCGGACTGGGCCGTCCGAGTCACCGCGGGAGAAGCCGTCACGGCGTCATGACGGCAGCCAGTGTTTTTTCATCGCCAGGACGACCGCCTGCGTCCGGTCCTGTACGTGGAGCTTGGTGAAGATGCTCGAAATATGGTTTTTCACGGTCTTCGTCGTGATATTCAACGTCGTCGCGATCTCCTCGTTGCTCTTGCCGTTGGCCAGTTCGCGGAGGATGTCCATCTCCCGCTCCGTCAACAAGCCACGCCACGACTCGCTCATCTCGGCGCGTTCCTGAAACTGGGCGATGACGGTGTGCGTCACCTGCGGATGGACCACCGCGCGCCCGGCCGCGACCTCGCGGATGGCACGGACCACTTCCGACACCGAACCGTCCTTGACCAGGTACCCGGAGGCGCCCGATTTGAGCGTCTCTAAAACGTACCCCTCATCGTCGTGCATCGTCAGGATAATGATGCGCACCTCCGGATAGCGCACCTGGAGCTGCTTGGTCGTCTCCACCCCGTTCAAAAAGGGCATGTTGATATCGAGCAACAACACGTCCGGCCGGACCTCTTCGAGCCCGAGCAAAACGTCCGCCCCGTGGCGCCACACCCCGACTATCTGCAGGTCCGGCTCGTACTCGAGGACCTCGCGCAAGGTTTCGCGAAAATTCTCATTGTCGTCTGCGATGGCCACCCGGATGGGTTCCGTCATGCCGTGTCCCCCCTTGAGATGGGCAACTGGATGGTGACCTGAGTGCCCGCCCGTTCACCGGCGCAAATGTCCATCGATCCCCCGATCACGCTGAGCCGCTGCCGGCATAAGGTCAACCCCAGCTTCCCCTGCTCCAGCCACCCCAGCCAGTCTGCCTCCTGCAGCCCCAGCCCGTCATCGACGACCTTCACCCGCAGGCTGTCGGGCCCAAAGGTCAGCGCGATGGATACCACACTCGCCCGCGCGTGCCGGGCGACATTCTCCAGGCACTGCTGTACGGCGCGGAATACCGTCACTTTCTCCGTCTGGGTGAGCGGCACCTCCAAACCCACCAACTGGACTTGGGTTTTGACCCGGGTCTGCTTCGACCACTGCTGCGCGTACCGCTTCAAGGTCGGGACCAAGCCCAGGTCGTCGAGCAGGGGCGGGCGGAGGTCGAACACCATCTGGCGCAGATCGGAGATCACGTGGTTCAACCGCGACCACACCTCTCCTGCCGCCAATTGCGGGTTCCGGCCGGATGGCGCGGCCTGCATCCGCATGGCCACGCTGGCCAGCGCCTGCATCGGGCCGTCGTGCAGCCGCTGCGCCAGCATCCGCCGCTCCTCCTCCAGCATCTGCAACACCTGCAGGCCGAGCAAAGACTGAATCTGCGCCGCTTCGAGCACACCGGCCACGTCCCCGAACTCGGCCGTCAGGTAGTCAGTGGTGTGGCGAAACTTATGGAGCAGCACCTCGGCTTGTCGCGCCGTGGCATGCAATCCCTTCAGCCTCCGCTCGAGGTCGTCGCGCCAATAGCGTAACTGGGCCTCGCGCTCACGCCAGCGAGCCAGCTCCGCCTGCAGCGCCTGCGCCTCTTCGTAAACTTGCTGCATCTCCTGCTCCGAGTACCGTTGAAACTCGCGGTTGACCAGCATCAGTCGCTGGCGGGCCAGGCGTGCATCTCCCTCCAGGCGTTCGACCTGCTCGATGGCTTCTGCACACTCGCTCTGAACGCGGGCAAGCTCTTGCTCCAACCGCTTCACCTCGTCCAGGGTGCTCCGGGCAATGGCTTCGACCTGATCCCAGCCTTCCGAAATCGCCGCCAGCGCCTTATCAATCGCCGCTCTCAATGCAGATATCCGCGAATCCAAAGGAAGGACGTCGCCCCTTCACGGCAGGATAGGAGTGTTTTAGAAACCATTCGATTTCTTGAGGCCCATTTCCTGCCGATTCCGCCCAGGCCATCCGGATTTTCGTAAAAAAGAGGCGCCCGTCCAATTTGGCGAGCGCCATTCCATGGGGTAAGGGTGATGGTACAACATTTCGATCCGCCGGCACCCCGTTGTGGGGGTCCTGTGCAGAAATTTTTTCGTCCTCAGCCCCGGGCGTACGCGGCGGCCGCTTGGCGCAGCGCCTCGGCCTTATCCGTACGCTCCCACGGGAGATCGAGATCATTCCGGCCAAAGTGCCCGTACGCCGCCGTCTGGCGGTAGATGGGACGGCGAAGCTGGAGGTCGCGGATGATGGCGGCCGGGCGCAGATCGAAGTGCTGCCGGATGAGCGAGACGATCTCGTCTTCGCCGATCACGCCGGTTCCATACGTGTCGACCGAGATCGACACCGGCTGCGCGACGCCGATGGCGTACGCCACCTGCACCTCGCATTTGCGCGCGAGCCCAGCCGCGACGACGTTCTTCGCCACATGGCGGGCGGCGTAGGCGGCACTGCGATCGACCTTCGTCGGGTCCTTCCCAGAAAAGGCCCCGCCACCGTGCCGGGCGTAGCCGCCATAGGTGTCGACGATGATCTTGCGGCCCGTCAGGCCCGCGTCGCCCTGTGGCCCGCCGATGACGAAGCGGCCCGTCGGATTGATAAAGTAGCGCGTCCGTTCGTCCAGCAACTCCGGCGGGACCACCGCGCGGATGACGTGCTCGTGCATGTCGGCGGTGATGGTCTTGATGTCGGTGTGCTCGTCGTGCTGGGTGGAGATGACGATGGTGTCGACCCGCACCGGTCGATCCCCGTCGTACTCGATGGTCACCTGGGTCTTGCCGTCCGGGCGCAGATACGGCAGCGTGCCGTCCTTGCGCACGACGGACAGCCGACGCGCCAGCCGGTGGGCCAGCGAGATGGGCAACGGCATCAGCTCCGGCGTCTCATCGCAGGCGAAGCCGAACATCAATCCCTGATCGCCGGCGCCGATGGCCTCCACATCCAACGCTTCTCCAGCCCGCGCCTCCAGCGCCTGGTTGACGCCCTGGGCGATGTCGGGCGACTGCTCGTCGATGGAGGTGATGACCGCGCACGTCTCTGCGTCAAAACCGTATTTGGCGCGCGTGTAGCCGATCTCGGCGACTGTTCGCCGGACCACTTTCGGTATGTCGACGTAACAGGTGGTCGTGATCTCGCCGGCCACCAGAACCAGTCCGGTGGTCACAGCCGTCTCACACGCCACCCGCGCGTACGGGTCTTGGGCCAGGATTTCGTCGAGGACCGCGTCGGAGATCTGATCACAAATCTTGTCGGGATGCCCTTCCGTCACCGATTCGGAAGTGAACAAACGCTTGCCCACGGGATGTCCCCTCCTTCTCTCCCGGGTGCAGCCGCGGACCTGTCCTACGGCCAAAAAAATCAAGGAATATGGTATTATAATCGCCCGGGCGCGTCAATGAACGATTCCTGGGCGGCCTTGCAGGTCAAGGGCGGATCGAATCAGGGGAGCGGGACATTGGATCCCGCTCCCCTGAGGCGAACACATCCTATGCGGTTGAGCAAGACCGTTTCAAACCCGGCTCAGACCTGTCCTCCCGCCAGCGCCTGTTCCGCCAAAGTCACCAACCGGCGCGTGATCTGTCCGCCGCAGCGCCCCGCATCCCGGCTCGTGATGTGCCCCCAATAGTCCTCCCCGCTGCCCGGCTGCACCGGCAATCCAATCTCCGCCGCGATCTCGTACTTCATGTCGTGCAGCGCCTGGTACGCAGCGGCCACCAACTTCTTGTTGTTGTTCGGCATCTGCCACACCTCCCCCAGATGTGGCCGGCCGTCTCCTCGAGGGAGCCGCCCCGGTACCTCTAGTCTGCGCCGCCCGCGGAGGATGACCCGGTTTAATTTCTGGTGAACCGGTCAATCGGTGGCGCACGGTTCGAGGGCGCACGGTTCGAGTCAGCGGCCGCGCAGGACCCGCCAGGCGAACCGGGGAAGCGCCAGTTGACGCCGCCAGCGGGAAGGCTGGCGCAACAGCCGGTACAGCCACTCCACGTTCAACCTCCGGAATACCGCCGGCGCCCGCTTGACGGCGCCGCCCCACACGTCGATGCTGCCTCCGACGCCGATGGCCACGCACGGCGGCAGACCGCCCAATGACTCGAAAATCAGCCGCTCCTGCTTGGGTTGACCGAGCCCCACCAGCCACAGGTTCGGCCCGAACGATTCGATCTCGCCGAGGATGCCGGGCCATTCCCGTGCTTCGAAATATCCGTTGCGGCCGGCGAACGTCAGGTGCGGATAACGGTGGCGGAAACGGGTGAGACAAGCCTGCAGTGCCTCCTCCCGGGCGCCGAGCACATACACCCGCAGCGGCAGGTGGCGCGCCTGCGCTGTGTCGAGCAACTCGGCCACCAGCTCCACGCCGGTCACCCGCTCGGGGACGCGGTGGCCCTGCCTGCGGGCGGCCCACACCACGCCGATGCCGTCCGGTGTGACGAGATCGGCCGCGCGGGCGATCTGTTTCAATTCTCGATCCCGTTCGATCATCATCACAAACTCCGGCCCGGCGGTGATCACCATCCGCCGGCTGCCTTCATCGATCCACTGCAGGATGCGCTCCACCGCCTCCCGCCGGGTCAGGCAATCGAAGCGCACGCCAAGCACGTGGGCCACGGTGTCGTGCTCGGGCAGGGTGCTCCATCCCTTCACACACATCCCTCATCCATCTGTCACAAACCGAACCCCGCCGGGCCGGTCTGCGACCGGTTTGTCCATCATAATCATTGTATCGTACCCGCGCGTCAAAGGCGGATGAAGGGCGGGCGAAGCGTGCGGCGGCGGCACAACAAGCGCGTGAACAGCCTGAAAGGCCCTGAGAAGGGGGTGGGCAGGCACCAGAAGTTGGCGGAGAAAAACAAGTTTCGCCGGATTCCGACCGTGATCGACATCGATCGCCTGATTTCGATTGGATTCGACACCCATCGCGCGGCATTGTCGAAAATCTTGGATTGCAGACATGGCTCGACATGGTTATATTTCAAAACGTGTGGTCGTCCGTCGACTGTATAAACAGCGTTCGGACGCGAGGGAAAAGTCAGGAAGGAGGGCCCCCCGTGGACGAGGCGTCGGCCCGGGAGATTGAGCGACTACGAGCGACCATGCACAGGGTTTTTGAGGAGTGCGGAGGAGATCTGCTACACCCAGTCGTTTTACAGGCCAGCCAGGCGCTGGACAGAGCACTCAACAAACACTGGAAGTCGATCCTCTGTCAAGCCACTTCACCTGCGACCATCGTCACCCGTTTCGCCTTTTCACCCCACGACACGACAACCAGACAAGGTTCAACGGGATATGCCTTCGCGGCGCATTGACGCATTGATACGCGAGCTTTCATTTCAGTAATTTCAGTGCCGGGCGTCCCGCCGTCAGGTTGGATTCAGCCCGGCACCGAAACGGACAGCAGGGGCAACAGCGGAAGTTGTGCGTTTTCACGCAGACCGGTCAGCCGTACCCCAAAGAGGGCGGGGTCCTGCAAATACACCGACTTCCCGTTCTGGTACGTCACCCAGGCATTGACGAAGGCGTACATCCCATAGTGGTAGTCGATGGCAAACCCGCTGTTCTCCACCGGTTGACCGTTGTAGGTCAGGTTGGTGGCGGGATCGAGATCGATATAGAGCGTCACCTTGTCCGGCGGATTGGGATCGGTGGCGGGCTCCGTCGTCTTTGGGCCCTGCAGTTGGCCGGACGGGGTGACGACGAACCTGTTGACGCCCCCAGCCAGTTCGAATCCCGTCCAGGTCTGCGTCCCGTGCTGAAGGATGCGGGCGTATCCGTGGAACTGGCTCGACACTTCCAGCGTCACCTGGACTCCGGCGTCCGCCTGATCCGCGGCGGACTGCAGCAGCCGTGTGAACCGATCGTTGAACACCGACTCGGACACGCCAAACGTCCGCGCGAAGGCGTCTCCATCGGTCATCCCGCTGTTGATCCGATTCAAGTAATCGGCCCACGCCTTCCAGCCGTACTGCTGCACGAGCCACGACACGGCGAGCCAGTCCTGCAACTCCAGATCGTAGGCCGCATCTCCCGCCAGTACCTTGGTCTCGTCGTCCGTCAACGGCAGCAGCTGCCCCTTCTTCACCGCGTCGAGCACGCTTTCGGCCATTTGCTTGGCATACCCGTCGTACGCGATCCCGCTGGCCACCGCCTGCTGAAAATGCATCCCCAGGGTGACCGCCAATCCTTCGTTGACCCAACTCGGCAACTCGGGCCCGACGCCGGCGTTCAGGTACACGTGCGTCAACTCGTGCGCCAGGGTATTGGCCAGGTCGGCATCGGACTTGTTTTGATACAGTGGAATCACGACGTTCTCTCCCTGGGTGAATCCGCCCGTATCGCGGCTGAACCGCTGCGCCTGATCGGGAGACACGCCGAGCGTCTTCAAGGCCTCCTTATAATCGGCCGCGGACTGGGCAAGATACAAGTGAATCGGCCTCCTGAGCCGAATCTGCAAAGCGTTCGAGATGGTGTCGGTCATCCGGCGGTTGACCACCAATTGCCGAACCCGTGTGACATCCGCGTCGGACACATCGTCCCCGACCCGCCGGATGTCGAGCGTGGGTTGGTTGGCCGCGGTGTTTCCCGAACCGGGATTTACCGGTTTCGATCCCGAGGGCGCCGCATGCCCAGTGGACTCCACCGTCCGGTTTCCGTTCGCCGCCGGGAGGGGGCTTGTCTGATTGCGCACCGGCACGGGAGGCACGTGGGTGAACGGCGTGATCCAAGAGCGGACCCGCTCCGGATTGTGCTGATACTCGAGCGTGACGGCGGATACGGCCGTGAGAGCCAGCGCGAACACCGTCACGGTGAGATGGAATACCCGGTCGGACCGCTTCGCCATCAGCGTTCACCTCGCCTTGCCGGAGATCATTGTTCGAAACGGGGGTTCGATTGCGGAAACCGATCGAATGGTTCAGCGGATGGCAGACGTGTTCCAAAGGCCGTTCCAATGACCGTTCCAATGGCCGTGCGCTTCATCCCTACAATACCAGTTTCGACAGCCGGCGGCGCGGTTGAAACATCTGGCATCTAAATTTCGTGACCGCTGTATTGACTTTTTTGCACCACCACGTTATGATCATGTTGGGTATTCCCAAATCACACGAGTAACGCAAGTGCTTGGCCAGAGTACGGATGGTATTCGGTAGTGCCAGTGCATGAACGGTACTTCAGTAGGGGGCAATATTGTGCAAGGTACAGTAAAGTGGTTCAATGCGGAGAAGGGCTACGGCTTCATTCAGGTGGAAGGCGGCAACGATGTGTTCGTGCACTACACGGCCATCAATGGCGAAGGCTTCCGTACTCTTGAAGAAGGCCAGCGCGTCGAGTTCGACATCGTCGAAGGTCAGCGCGGCCCGCAGGCGGCCAACGTCACAAAGCTGTCGTTCTAAAGTCTGAGATCGCAAGACGCCCTGCGAAAGCAGGGCGTTTTCGTCTGTCGGTTTTCTTTTCAGCGCCATCTGCCGCCGAACCTCACACCTCGGACAGCACCCGCTCCACGGCGCGCTGCATGCGGGCGAGCGTCTCCCGGCAAGCCGCTTCCGAAGCCCCCCGAGCGCCGAGATAGAACTTGATCTTCGGCTCCGTCCCCGACGGGCGCACGGCCAGCCACGATCCGCCGGCAAACCCGTATCGCAGCACGTCCGCACGCGGCAGGTCAATCGCCTCTTCCCGGCCGTCCACATAGCGGCGCCGCAGCACCTGGTAGTCCTCCGTCCAAACTAACTGCTCCCCGTCCACCGCGAGGCCGTCCTCCCGCTCGCGCAGGCGCGCCATCAGGCCTCGGATGCGTTCCAGGCCGTCCAGGCCCGGCAGAGTCTTGCTGATCAACTTCTCCTCGTGGTACCCCGCCCGCCGATACAACTCCTCCAAGGCGTCCACGAGTGTGTTGCCGCGGCGCTTGTGATACGCCGCCATCTCCGCCACCAACAGGCAGATCTGGACCGCGTCCTTGTCCCGCACGAAGTCCGCCGCCAGGTAGCCGTAGCTCTCCTCGTACCCGAACAGGAACGTCCGCTCGCCCGTTCGCTCATAGTGGCCAATCCGATCCCCGATATACTTGAACCCCGTCAACGTGTCCTCCACCGCGACCCCGTACTGGCGCGCGATGGCCGCGCCCAGCTCCGACGTCACGATGGTCTTGAAGACGATCCCGTCGGCCGGCAAAGTCCCCGCCGCCTTCCGCTGCCCCAGCACGAAGTCCACCAGGAGGCCCCCCGTCTGGTTGCCCGTCAGCAGCCGGTACTCGCCGTCCGCGAGCCGGACCGCGACCCCCACGCGATCCGCGTCCGGGTCCGTCGCCATGGCGATGTCCGCCCCGACCCGGCGCGCCGTCTCCAGCGCCCGCTCGAGCGCCGCCGGTTCCTCCGGGTTCGGGCTGGCAGTCGTCGGAAACTCGCCGTCCGGCTGCATCTGTTCCGCCACCAGGTGCAGATCCGCGTAGCCGGCCCGGCGCAGCACAGCCTCCACCGGCTTCCCGCCCGTGCCATGCAGCGGGCTGTACACCACGCGAAGCGCCTTTCGGTCCGCGTCCTCCACGCCCGCCACGCGAATGGTCCTGACGACCGTCTCCACGTAGGCCTCGTCCACCTCATCGCCTACCCACACGAGGCGGCCGGTCTGCTCCGCCTCTGCAGGATCGGCCAGGGGTATGGAGAACCAGTCCTTCACTGCTTCGATCTCGCGCGTGATGGCATCCGCCACGTCGGGCAGGATCTGGCCCCCGTCCGCGCCGTACACCTTATATCCGTTGTATTCAGGCGGGTTGTGGCTCGCCGTGATCATGATTCCGCCGGCCGCCTGCAGGCGCCGCACCGCGAACGACAACTCCGGCGTCGGGCACAGATGGCGGAACACATACGCCTTCAGCCCCGCCGCCGCCAGCACGCAGCCCGCTTCCAGGGCGAACTCGGCCGACATGCGCCGGCAATCGTAACCAATGACCACGCCGCGCGACGCCGCGTCCGGGATCGCCGCCTGAAGGTACCGCGCCAGCCCCAGCGTCGCCCGGCGGACGGTGTACACGTTCATGCGCGATGTCCCCGCGCCGATGATCCCGCGCAGGCCGCCCGTGCCAAACTGGAGATCGTACCCGAACCGCTCCGCGATCTCCTCCGGTTTGTCCGCCAACCACTCCAATTCCCGCTCGATGTCGGACGGATGCTCCGCATGAGCCCGCCAAGCCTGATACCGTTTCTGTGCGTCCAACGCCACTGCCCTCCTTTCAAGTTCCGATCCAAAGTGTATCGCCTGAAGGGAGCGGCGTCCAGTTCAGCTCAATGCAGCGGCGTCAACCCCATCACCTGCAGTCCGCCCGGGAGGGCGGTGGCCGGATAGGTGTGGGCCGGTTGCCCGGCAGCATCGTACAGTACTACGTCCACGAGATAGGGAACGCCGAATTGGTCGTCCAGCGCGATGCCCTGCCGGGGCAGACTTCCACTCGTCTTCAGCTGTACGAACCACACCCCGTCTGGCCCGGTGACGTCGGACGCGGCCGCCACCCGCAGCCCAGCGGCCGCCTGCACGGTCCCGTCGGCCCGGCAGGTGATGTCGTACGTATGCCCTGGCGCAAGGCCCGACACCTCATACGCGCGCCCGTCCGGCGACGTGATGTACACCGTCTCCGGCCCGCCCCAGAGGACCGCCAGCCGCATTGTGAAGCCCGAATCGGACTGGGCGGCCTGCTGGGCGAGACTCGCCTGCACCTGATTCGCGAAGGTGTCGAAGGACATGCCGAAGGTGTGGGTGAAGGCGTCGGGATCGTGATCGATCGCGCGGACATACCGCATCACCGCCGGCAGGCCGAAGCGCGTGATCAATTGGTGGACCGCCCAGTAATCCTGCAGCTCGACGTTGTAGGCGGAATCCAGCGGATCGGCCTGGCCGAGCGGCCGGAGATCCCCCGCCCGCTGGTGCGTCAAGGTGTCTACCCAATTGGACCACGGGATCCCGGTGGTCAACACCGGGTCCTGGCTGCCGTCCAGTTCGGCGTCCACCCCCATCTCCCAGGCGATCCCCTCGTTGGCCCAACTGGGGATCGCGCTGGACACGGTGGCCACCAGGGCGTGCGTCAGCTCGTGCGCCATCACGTTAAGGCCGTCCGTCTGATGGAAAGCCGGCATCAGCACGCTGATCTGGTTGAGCCCCTCCTCGGCTGCCACCGAGTTCTCGGCCAGCGAAGCCGCATCTCCGACCGTGTATCCCTCTTGGAGAAAGTGCTGCTTGTACGCGTCCGCGGAACTGTACAGGGTGACCTGGATGCGGCTCTGTTCTGCCAATCCCGTGGCGGAAGCGACCTCGGGATACACGTGCTCGAAGATGTCGGCGACCGACTGGAGATCCATGGCCGACACGCCTGTGTCCCCGGCGATCACGTCGGCATGCGCAGTCGCCAGCCGGGACGCCTGGGGCAGGGCGGGCAGGTGCACGTCCAGCGCCTGCTGCCGTGCCGATCCCGCCGGGACAGTGAACGGCTGCAACAGGTACACCGCCTCGTCCTGCCCGATGGCCGCGAAGACCTCGTACTGGCCGGGTGGCACCGGGATAGAAAACGTCCCGTCCGCCTGGACATCGGCGTAGTAGTGCGCGTGTGTCTGCACGTCGCGCAGCGAGATCTGCTTGACGGGATACGACGCTCCGTCGAACACGAGACGCCCGTGGAGGGTCACTTGCGGCCCCATCTGGCCGCTCGCTATGCCGGACGGACTGTCGGACGACCCCGTGCCGCCCGCTGCGCCATCCTGCACGCCGTGCTCCGTGCCGCCGGCGGCGCCATCCCCCGTGCCTGCGTCGCCGGCGTCCACCTGCACCTGGACCGGCACTCCGGCCGCCGTCAGCGCTGAGGCAGGCACGTACCAATCCCCCTGCCACTCCACGGCCGCCTCGGAGAGCGGGTCCGCTCCGTCGACGGTGATGGACGCCTGTGGGACCACCCGCGGGAGGTCGTCGATGGCCAACTGTTTTCCATCCCATGTGCTGTGGATGCCGTACGCCAGCAGGAACTGTTGGAAATACCAGACGCCGAAGAAAGTGGTGCCGCCGCTGTACAGGACGGGCACCCGCCTCCACAACTGTGACCCGACATAGACCTCGCCGTTCGGTTGAAAGCCGCTGACGGCGACCGCCCGATCCACCGTCGGATGCACCGGCGTCTGGGCGACTGGATGCGCTGTGCCCGAAGACAGGGGCGAAGGAGCGGTGGAGCGAGGCAGCGTGATCGACAGGGCTTGTCCCGAGGCCGAAACCGTGCCGCCCACCTGGCGGGCGATGGCGCTGACGTCGACGTACGCCTCCCCTTGAACCCACAGCGCACCGACCCCGGGCGCGGGCGAACCGGACACGGTGACGGTGGCCGCAACGGCCTTCGGGAAGCCCGTCAGCGTCAACCGGGTGCCGTTCCAGGTGGAGTCGATGCCGTACGCCCGGAGCAGCTGCTGCAGATACCAGATCCCGAAATAGGTGGTCCCTCCGTACACGAGGTATGGCACGGTGCGCCAAGCCGATCCCGCCACCAGGACGGGGCCGTCGTGCACCGTCGCCGCGGCCTTCTGGACGGCCGGCCTGGCCTTCAATCCCAGCCTGGTCCGGACACCCGCGGTCCGCACGGACGCGGGCGCGATCGGCGCAAGGGAACGCATCGGGGCCATCGCGGCCTCTGTGGCCAGGGGCTCGTGCGAAGAGGGGAACCAGGCGGGCGAAGCGGGCAGGGTTTGCGCCAGTCCAGTTCCCGAGGGCAGCACAGCCAAAGCGGCCGTGACGGCCGCAGCCACGCGCCGGATGGATGATTTGTGAAGTCGTCTGGACGTCATGGTACGCCTCCGTACGTGGATTCCTGAAGCGGATTCCTATCGGAATTCCACAGAGAGGCGCGAGAATCCTGTCACGACTTGCGTGGCGAAACCTTCCATCCGGCGCGGCCGGTCCGGCGTCTCGGCTCCCGCGACGCCGGCGAGGTGGCGGCGGCACCCGCGCGGCACCCGCGGTTCCGTGCAAGCCTGCGCGATGCGCTAGATGATGAATCCGAACCCCAGCCCGAATCCGGGGTACAATCCGTACAGCCCGCCGAACGGCACGAATAGCCCCCCGAAGAACTGGACCTGCGCCAGGTCCTCATCCGGATGCAACGGGGCGTCCAGACCCACCTCGGCGTCCACCGCCTCCCGGGAATCTGAGGCCGCCAACCGCACCGGGTTGGCGAGCACGATCCCCGTCCGCGTCACCCGCGTCAACACGCCGCGATGCCAGCCGTACACCGAGTGGCAGCACACCATTTGGCCGAGGAACCGGTGCGCGCCTTTGCACGTCGCACACATGGGCATCCCATCCTCACTTTGTGGACTGTACCATTACCGTATGACCGGGTAGCCCCGGGAAGCTGTGCGGATGACGGAGGACAGCGTCCCAATTGTGCAGCGATGGAATCCATCCGCTGTAATAAAACCGCAGGATGGAGCGTCTTGCGTTCGAAGGAGGGCGGAGCCAGTGGAGGGACTGGAGGAGGTCCGGGGTTTCCTGGAAGGGGATGCCGGCGCGTTCCGGCGCATCGTGGAACGGGAGAGCCCCGCGCTGTATCGGCTGGCGGTGTGGCTCACGCACGATCCCGCGGCCGCCCAGGACCTGGTCCAGGAGGTGTTCGTCCGCGCCTGGCGCCATCGCCGTCAGCTGCGGACCCCGGAGCGCCTCACACCGTGGCTCCACGCCATCCTCCGGCGGGCGCATCTCGACTGGCGCCGACGCGGGGGGCGCCGCGAGGTGCCTGTCGCCGACGCACCAGAGCGCCTCGAGCGCCTGACCTTTCGCCACGGGAGATTCGCCCCGCCCGTGGAGGACCGGATCGCACGGGATGAAGACTTGGGTGCGCTCCGCGAGGCGCTGGACCGCCTGTCCCCCTTGGACCAGGCGATCCTCGCCCTGCGCTTCGGGGACGATCTCGCGGTCCACGAGATCGCCCGCCGGTTGAACCTGCGGCCCGGCGCGGTCGCGACCCGCATCCACCGCGCCCTGGCGAAGCTGCGCCGGTTCCTGGCGGAGGACGCTGGGGCGGACGGTGCGGCGGATCGCGCACAGAGACGGAACGGGTGAAGGGAGGTGGCGTCATGTCATCGCGCACGTCTTTGGAAGATCGGCTGCGGCAGCACTACCGGACCGAGGCCGAACAGGCCGGGGATGCGGCGCCGGCGGGCCTGTGGGCGGGGATCGCAGGGCGCCTGGGCCTGGAGGAGACCCGTGGCCCCAACCTATCGCCGGGCGGCAGCTCGAGCGGCGAATCCAGCGGGCGCCGCGCGGCGCAGCCCCTGCGGCGCGCCCGCCGCTGGGCGGTGCGGGGAGTGGCCGGATTGGCGGGCGCCGCCGCCGTGATCGCGGGGGTGGTCCACTTCGCCCCGCGCTGGGTCATCGCGGCGGCCGCCTCACTGCACGGGCAGTCCCCGGCGGCCGAGGGGGAAGTGCTCCGCGGAGACCCGGGCCTGTGGCAACTGTTCCAGCAGGGCGCGTTCCAACCTGTGCAGCTCTCGGCGACCCACGGCGGCGTCACCTTGACGGTGCTCGACGTCTATGCGGACGCCAACCGCACCGTCGTCGTCTATCAAATCGACGGCCCGGCGGCACCCCAGGGAACCCTCGAGGCCGAGCCCTGGCAGGTGCGCATCGACAACGCCCGCGAGTCCGCCGATGCCGCGCTGTCGGGACGACAGCCCCCCGTCCCCGAGCGGTACCGCGTGACCCTGCGCGATCCGTTCGGGTGGCCGCACGACGCCACCGAGATCGACGGGCTGGGGAACCTGGGGTACATCGTCTTCCCGCCCCTCCCCGGCTGGCTCCGCCCGCTGGGCCTGCACCTGACCCTGCACGTTGAGGCCGTCGGCGACACCCTGGCCAAAGGCGATCTGTTCGGCCCCCGCACCTTCCGCACGGTGACGGGCCCGTGGGACATCCCGTTCGTCGCCCTGCCCGCCCCGGGGCCGGTGCTTGCCCTCAACCCCGCCGTGCGCGCGGCGGACGGGGGCGCAACCCTCACCCTGACCTCGGTGCGGACGACGGCCAGCGGCACCCGGATAGAGCTCTCGACCGACGGTCTCCCTGCGGACACCCCGGAGAACTTCGCCCAGTACCGGGTGGAAGGGCCAGGCGGAGACACGGTGCGCCCCACGGCGGTGGCACGATCCGGCGGTCGCATCACGGCCCAGTTTCCGCCCCTCACTCGCGCGGGCGTCTACACGCTGGTCGTGGAATCGGACCGTCGGGTCTGGCGGCTGCCCTGGCGCCAGCCAGCCTGGTCCAGCCAACAGCCCCAGTGGGGGCCGGCGCTCTCGGCCCAGTCGGGAGCCCCGATGTCCGGGAGCGCGCCAGACGCCAGCGTCTACACGGGCACCAGCCTGGCCGATGCCGCACGCCTGTCGGGCCTGCCCGTGCACGGCGTCCCGGCCGGATGGCGCCTGGTTCAGGTGTCGGTCACGCCGGATTTCCGCCCGCCGCTGTCGGGCGACCGGAGCGCCACGCCGTACGCGGTGCAGCTGACGCTGACCAACGCCGCCGGGGTGACTCTGACGGTGACGGAGTCGCGCACGCTGTGGTCGCTCATCCCGGCCTCGGAGAGCCTGGCGGTGTACCGGGCATCAATGGATCGTGCATCGGGATCGAACGTGGAAGGACCGAGGGTGGGGCAATACGAGGGCATGACGACGCACCTGTGGGTGGCGCGGACGATGGACCCGGCGCACACGGCGACCCTGCGGGTGCCCATCCTGTACCTGTATCCGTCCTGGGGCAGCATCGAGGTTGCGCCGGTGCCAGGGAAGACGCAGGGGCTGGACGAAGCCGCGCTCGAGCGGCTGGTGACCGAGGTGGCGCAGGCGTGGTGGGCGGCCCCGGTGGTCACCGGTTGACGGCGGGGCGGCCCGCCGCACGGGCCGCCCCCAGAGCACCGACCTCGGGTCGCTGGGATTCGCGTGGCCACGGAGAGCCGCCCAGCGCCGCGAAGAGCCGCGGAGCGTTCACGCGCCGGCCTTGGCGATCCCGTTGAAAAACCCAACCACCTGCGCGAACGCGTCCCGGCTGGCCTCCGGATGGTACGCGCTGCGGGTGTCGTTGAAGAAGGCGTGCTGCGCCCCTTCGTAGACCGTGTACTGGAAGTCCTTGCCCGCCGCCCGCATCGCCTCGGCCAGGCCGGGGACCTGGTCGGTGATGCGGTGATCGAGCCCGCCGTAGAAGCCGCGCACCGGGCAGCGGACGCCCGAGACCAGGGCGGGATCGGGCGCGTGGCCGTAGAAGATGACGGCACCCTTCAACGCCTCGTCCTGGCAGGCCAACCGCGCGGACAGGGCTCCGCCCATGCAGAAGCCGATGGACATCACCGGCTGCCCCTTGCTGTGCTCGCAGCCATCGCGCAGATACGCCGTCGTCGCCAGCAGCTGCGGCATGTATTTCTCCATCTGCAGCCCGCCGAAGAGGGTCGTGAAGGTCTCCGTGATCCGCTGGCCCTCCTCGCCGGGCAGTTTCGCCAGCGCCGCTTCCCTGGCCTGAGCGTCATGCCACGCCGACGGCGGCAGGCTGTCGAGGAACGACTTGACCGCCTCGATCCGTTCGGGTGCCAACACCGCCGGCCGCTCACCGCCCGGCGCGTACAGATCGGGCGCGAACGCCGTGTACCCGGCCTTGGCGAAGCGCTCCGCCACGTCCTGGATGTGGGCGTCCACCCCCCAGATCTCCTGGATGACGATCACGGCCGGCAACGGCCCCCCAGCCCGCCTGGGCTTGGCCAGGTAGCCGCTGTACTGGTTGCGGTCGCCGTAACGAACCCACTGCGTGATCAAACTCACCGCGCATCCCTCCCTGGAGACATTTCGGATATCCAAACAAAATTGTAGCGAAGGCAGCGGATCGTACGCAATCCGCCAGTGGATGGGGTAACATGGGCTCAAAAGGAGAGGGGAGGATGGACATGGCGCATGAACCAGCCCGTGCGGCGGTGATCACGGTGAGCGACTCGGTCAGCCGCGGCCTCCGCACGGACATCGGCGGGCAGCGCGCCGAAGAGGCCCTGGCGCGCATGGGTTTCGCCGTAGCGGTGCGCGTGGCGGTGCCCGATGAGCGGGAAGAGATTGCAGCGCTCCTGCGACGATTGGCGGATGAGGAGGGCGTCCGCCTGATTGTGACCACGGGCGGCACCGGCCTCGGTCCGCGCGACGTCACCCCGGAAGCGACGCTGGACGTGGTGGATCGGACCGTGCCCGGCATCGCTGAGGCGATGCGGGCGGAAAGCATCAAAAAGACCCCATTCGGGATGATCTCCCGCCAGGTGGCGGGGACCCGCGGGCAGGCCCTGATCCTCAACCTGCCCGGCAATCCGAAGGCGGTCGATGAATGCCTGGCGGTGGTGGCTCCTGTCCTGCGGCACACGCTGGACCTGCTGGCTGGCCGCACCCAGCACCAGGAGTAGGGCGGGGCAACAGGTCAGTCCCGGACGACGGCGTACGCGCGGCCCATCTCCTCCGACCGCCGCGCGGCCGCCTGCAGCGCGGCGTCCACCACGTCGGCGAGGCGGCCTGCCTCCATCACCGCCACGCCGGCTTGGGTAGTGCCACCCGGAGAGGTGACGCGCCGGCGCAGTTCATCCGGCGCGAGCCCCCATTCGCGCAGGGTGCGCGCCGTCCCCACCACCGTCTGTAGCAGCAGGGCCCGGGCCAACTCCGGATCGAACCCCAGGCGAATGGCCGCTGCCTCCATCGCCTCGAGGAAGTAGCAGACAAATCCGGGGCCGCTGCCGGAGAAGGCGGTGGCGGCGTTCATCAGGCGCTCGGGGATCTCCACCACCTCGCCGAGCTGTCCGAGCAGAAACAGAATATCCTTTCGATCCCGTTCGGCGAGCCCCGCCTCCGGAAACGAGACGGCGGTCGCCCCTTCCTGCACGCCGACCGGGATGTTCGGCATGGTGCGAACCACCGGGGAGCGGTGCTCGATGATCTCGGCCATCCAGTCCATCGTCACGCCGGCGGCAAAGGACACCAACGGCTGCCCCTGGAGATACGGCCGGACCTGCGCCAGCGCCTCGGCAGCGTCCGCCGGTTTCACGGCGAGAAAGACCATCCTGGCGCCCGCCGCGGCCTCTGTCCCGGCCACCCGCACGCCGTACTTCTCGCGCAATCCCGCCGCCCGTCCGCCGAGGGTCCGGCCTGTCACCATGAGCCGATCGGGCGAGATGGCCCGCTTCTCAATGACACCCTTCACAAACGCTTCGGCCATCGCCCCCGCGCCGATCACGAATACCTCTCCGGCGAACGTCTCCATGCGCTCTCCTCCACTCCGCTCAGAATCCTCGAAATCACCGGTGCAAACGCGTTCCGGCCGGTTTCCGCCTGCCTGCGTCCGTATACCGGCATTGTACGCCCCCCCGCCCCGGCTGGCAATCCCGGAGGCTGCATACGAAAAGGGCCCAGCGTCCGCGTGGCGGCGGCTGAGCCCTCTGAAAGACTCTGTTTGGTTTCGTCCGGCCGGTGTCAGTGCACGTACCGCTGGACCCGCTGGTACACCTCTTCCGGCGTCAATCCCTCGCATGACACGATGGGGCAGTTCATCTGCACATCCTGCATGCCCATGATGTTCTCATCCGCCCCGGTCACGCAGCAGCATGCCAAGTTCGTGGCGTCCGAAACGGCGTTGTTGAGCTCCACCACCTGTAAACCCTGCGCCTGCAGATACCGTTTGACCGGTTCCAATCCGCGTTCCACGGCGACCGTCTTCACGCTGGCTTCCCCCTCTCTTGCGTCTTGCGGCCGGAGCGAACGGCTCCCTGCCGTATCCACATCTGCGTTTCAACTTCTCCGCAAGACGCGCGGATTATGCACCCGAGCTTCAGACGGGTCAGCGCCGCATCTCATCGCAGGGTTGGCCCGCCACGCCTCCATTAAGCGTCCTCAAGCGTCCTCAAGCGTCCTCGAGCGGAATCACCGGGGTGCCGCCTCGGCCCGTCAGCCGCGCGGGCGGATACAGCTTCGCCAACGGCACCGCGACCAGGGTGGTCACCAGCGCCTTGATGGCGTCGCCCAGGAGGAACGGGTAACAACCGCCCACCAGCGCCTTGCCCAGAGACATGTGTGCGGCGACCGCCAGCCACGGCACGCCGATCAGGTACACGAACAGGCTGCCGAAGACCTCGACCACGATGAAGGTCCAGACGTAACGAGGAAAACCTTGTGCGCGGATCCTCGGCAGGAACCAGCCAATCAACAGCGCGCTGAACGGCCACGAAACGATGTAGCCGCCCGTGGCGCCAAGGATGACCTGCAGGCCGCCGTGCCCGCCCATCAGCGGCAGGCCGAGGGCGGTCAGCACCACCACCAGCAGAATGCTCAGAAAGCCGTACCCGGGGCCGAGGAAAGCGCCCGCCATCATCACCGCCAGCGTCTGCAGGGTGATGGGAACCGGGGTGAACCAGAGATCGATCCGCACGTTGCTGAACACCGCCAACAGCGCCGCGAACAGCGCGCTAAAGACCACGCCGCGTACCGTCACCATTGAAACCTCCTCATCGGATTTGTTAACTTGTATGTACCATGACGTTAACATATCACGCATCCGAACCTGCCATCAATCCGAAATCTATCGAGAGACCGATCCTGGGAGTACCGGCTGCCGAAAGCCCTGAATTCGGGCCGCCGGCCGGCGAGAGATCCGATCTCTGCACGCCCCTCTTGGCACTCCACGATGTTTCCGTCGCTCTCGCCGGTGAGACACATCCGATCACTTTTGCTCTGCGCGGGGTGCACCTCGCCGTCCACCCGGGTGAATGGCTGCTCGTCATGGGCCGAAACGGCAGTGGCAAGAGCACGCTCGGCCGGGTGATGGCCGGCCTGTGCGGCGTGTCCCGCGGACAGGTCGTCCGCCGGCCCGGTGCCACCGTACGCCTGGTGTTTCAGAACCCGGACGCCCAGCTCGTCGGCCAGACCGTGGCCGAGGATGTCGCCTTCGGGTTGCAGGTGCAGGGGCTGGCGCCGAGCGAGATCGAGCGCCGCAGCCGAGCCGCGCTGCGGGCCGTGGGGTTGGAGGAACTGCGGGATCGATCCGTCACCCACCTGTCCGGCGGACAAAAACAACTGCTCTGCACGGCCAGCGCCCTGGCGTTGGAACCCGCCGTGCTGGTCTTCGACGAGGCGACCGCCATGCTGGACGCGGGCGCCCGGCAGGCGTTATGGTCCGTGGCCCGGCGCCTGTGCACCGCGGGCGTGGCGGTGGTGTGGATCACGCAATCCATGGAGGAGCTGGCGTGGGCCGACCGCATGGTCCTGCTCGACGAAGGCCGCGTGGTCTTTGAAGGCACGCCGCGGCAGTTCGTGACGCCGGAGGCGGGTGACGATGCGCCCTGCCAGCGGTTCGGATTCCCGCTGCCGTGGGCGAGCGCGATCGCGATTGACCTTTGCAACAAAGGCGTCCCCTTGCCGCGGGTGGCGTTGACGGAGGCCGAACTGGCCGCGGACCTTCAGGCGTTGTGCGAGAGGGAGGGTGAGGTCGATGGCGCTGGAGGCGCGGGGGCTCACGGTCACGGCAACATCGGGCCGGACGCTGTTGAACGCGGTCACCTGCCGGGCTGAGGCGGGCGATCTCATCGTCATCGCGGGCCCCGTCGGTGCGGGTAAATCCACGCTGCTGCACGCCCTCGCCGGCCTCGTCCGGCCCGCCGAGGGGGAGGTCCGCTGCGACGATGAGCCCCTGTGGCGGGGCCGGCGCCCCGACGCAGGGGTGCTCCGGCGGATCGGCGTTGTGTTTCAATCGCCGGAGCAACAGCTCTTCGCGCGCGACGTGGCGGCGGAGTTCCGGTACTCGTTGCGCCCGTACCGCCTGTCCGCCGCCGAGTCCGCGCATCGGACGCGAACTGCCCTGGCCCGGGTGGGCCTCGGCGACGACTTCCTCCCCCGCGCGCCGCTGTCTCTCAGCGGGGGCCAGCGCCGGCGGGTGGCCGTCGCCACATCGTTTGCACCCAACCCCGATTGGCTCCTATTTGACGAGCCGACGGCCGGAATGGACCCGGCCGCGGCACAACGCTTCCTCGACACCCTGAAATCCTTGCGGGAGGACCGTCGATCCCGCGGCCGCGGCGGCCTCCTCATCGCCACCCACGACCTGGAGGCGTTTCTCCCGGTGGCGGACCGGGTGTGGGTGGTCGCGGAAGGCCGCCTCACGGCCGACGTCGATCCCGCCGGCCTGTGGACGGACCCCCGCCCGCTGCTCGACGCCGGCCTGACGCCCCCGCCCGGGTTCACGCTGGGACGCGCCCTGGCCGCTTACGGCGTGCGTCTTCCGGCGGGCCCGCTCTCCGCGAAGGAGGCGGCGGCCGCCATCGCCGATCAATGGCCCGGGGTCAAGAGGCAGGCGTCGATGACGGGGGCAAAGCCCTCGCCAGCACCTGCGGCGGTGAAGTCCGGGCCGGCGCCCTCGACGGCGACGCCCTCTCCGGCGCCCTCGGCTGCGAAGTCCGGGCCGGCACCGTCCGCGGCCGAGGAGCCATGGGAGCATCCCGTACGACGCGCGCGGCCCGAAGGACCACAGTCCGCACACTCTCATCCCCCTGCACCGGCCGCCCCGGGACTGGTGCCCGCGCCGAGACCGCTCGTGCAGACCGCCTGGCGACGTCTCCTGCGTCCCGGCCCCACTGGGACAGCCCGCGTGCTGCAGGGACTCGACGCCCGCGCCAAGTGGGCGGGCTATGCCCTCCTGACGGCGGGGGTGATGGTTCAAAGCCAGCCCGCCGGCCTCATCGCCGCCACTGGGATCGCCGCGATCCTCAGCGCGGTGGCCAACGTGCCGCTCGGCACCCTGTGGCGGTGGACGCGCCCCATCCTGGGGTTGACCCTGTTCTCCGCGGCGCTGTCCGGGATCCGCTTTGGGCAGGCGGGCCCACTTGGCCTCGGGTTCAACCCCGCCGGGGCGGCCCGCACCCTCGCCACCCTCTACCGGGTCGTGCTGATGGTGTGGTTGAGCGGGCTGCTCTCCTGGACCACCACCGCCCTCGAACTGCGCCAGGCCTTGGAACAGGTGCTCGGCCGCCTGCCCGGGTTGCGGCGCCCGGCGGCCGTCCTTTCGCTGGCGGCCTCGCTGATCATGCGGTTCATTCCCGTAATCGGGGACCAGCTCGACCGGTTCTCCCGCATCGCCCGTGCCCGCGCGAAGTCACCCGCCCCGCCCGGCCGCATCCGGCCTCGGGACTTGCCCGCCGTGACCGTCCCCTTACTGGCGGCGCTGTTTCAGATCGCGGAGGACCTGTCCCTGGCGATGGAGGCGCGCGGATACAGCCAACTCCAACCCCTTGCCCCAGCGGAGCGCGGCACCGTACGATGGTCACGGCGCGATTGGGCAGCCATCGCCATCACCCTTGCCATCACCGCCGGCCTGATCCTCCTCCGTTGAGCTGTGCGTTCGGCCGGGAAAAGAAACGCGGTGTCGGGGCTGAAACAAGCGACGCGGGACCGGTTGTCCGGCCCCGCGGTCGAAGACGTCAGGCCGCTCGCCTGTGCGGATGGCCCGATAAAAAACGTTTGTACCTTATTATCCCCTCACGGATCCCTGTTTCGATCGGTTTTCATTTAAACCACCACCCGAGCCCGCGTCATAGAAAACGTTTTGGTGTAAACCGTGGTCATTCCAGCCCCGCCGGCAACGGATAAATCAAATCCTGACGCTATCCCTACTCGTCCAACTCACATTTAGTTTCAAACGGATGCTACGAACCCCGTCGGCGCGGACGTTAAAGCCAAATCGTTTACTAACCATTTCTTACCTGGACCGCCGGCCCGCCACACCGACCACCCCACACACCCACCGCACCGATCACGCCCATCACGCCCATCACGCCTGTCCCGCGCTCCCGTACAACGCGTCGAACTCCGCCGCCTCGTCGAAGTCCGCCTGGGTCAATCCGCCGGCGTGCCAGCTGGTCAGACGCAGGGTCACCAACTTGTAGTCCAACGAGATGAACGGGTGGTGATTGCGCCGCTCCGCCACCTCCGCCACCCGGTTCACGAACCCGACCGCCTCCATGAAGGACGGAAACCGGTACCGCCGCCAAATCGTCTTCTCCTCCAACCGCCACTCCGGCACCTTCGCCAGCGCCGCCTGGATCTCGGCGTCCGTCAACCGGTCCGCCATTCGACGTCCCTCCCCATCGTTTCAAAGCTCCGACACCGCAACCGGCGCGCATTCCCTGCCCAACTCACGCCGACACCCGCAGCACAATCTTCCCGAAGTTCCGGTTCGCCTCCATGTACCGATGGGCGTCCGCCACGTCCCGCCAGTCGAAGACCGTGTCCACCACCGGCACCAGCCTTCCGTCCGCGAACCGCGGCTGCGCCCACCGCCAGAACTCCTGCGACAGGCGGATTTTGTCGGCCACCGGGCGGGACCGCAGGGCCGTACCGATGACCTGCAGGCGACGGCCCAGCAGGACGCCCAGATCGACCCCATCCACTTTCGTACCACCCATCGTCCCGACGATGATGACCCGCCCATCCACGGCGAGCGACCGGATGTTGGCCGCAAAGTACGGTGCGCCGATGAAATCCAGCACGATGTCCACGCCTCGCCCGTCCGTCTGCTCGCGGACCCAATCGTCGAAGAGCCCGTCGTGGTAGTTCCACCCTGCGCGCGCGCCGAGTTCCAGACACCGTTCCAATTTCTCCTTCGATCCCGCGGTCGTCAATGCCACCGCGCTCGTCTCCCGCACCAGCTGGATGGCGGCGGTCCCGACCCCGCTGCCGCCGGCGTGCACCAACACCCAGTCCCCGGGCTGCATCCGGCCCAGCCAAATCAGGTTGAGGTACGCCGTGAGGAACACCTCCGGGATGGCGGCGGCCTGCTCAAAGGACATTCCGTCCGGCAAGCGCATGGCCATCCCCGCCGGGATGACCGCCAACTCCGCGTAACCCCCGCCCGGCAGCAGGGCGCACACCCGGTCCCCCGGCTGCCATCCCGCGCAGTCAGGTCCCGCGGCCATCACCTCACCCGCCATCTCCAAACCCAGCACCTCCGACGCCCCGGGCGGCGGCGGATACAGGCCGCGCCGCTGCAGCAGGTCCGCCCGGTTCAGAGCCGTCGCCCTGACCCGCACCAACAGCTCGCCGCTGCCCGGTTGCGGGTCCGGAACTTCGCCCAGGTACAACACCTCGGGGCCTCCGAAGCCCTTCATGCACACCGCCTTCATCCCATGTCCACTCCCTTCAGACGGCTGACGCCCGCTTCCTGGCGACAGATGCACCCTGTTTCTCAATCCCGTCAACCTTCATCTTACCGTTTCCTCATGCCCTTTCCTCATACATCTCGTGGAAACCTTTATCTTTCGATAGACAGGGGGACTCCTATTTCAATAAAATTGTGTCATGGAACAGAAAAATAGATTTTGTGAAAAGGGGTGTCATGATTGCGAAACAGACGGCCCGCACGCATGCTTGCGACGCTCACCCTGGCCGGGTTGTTCGCGCTCGCAGGCTGCGGCACCAGCGGCTCGGGCGCGTCCGGTGGCTCAGGCAACACCGGCGGCGGGGGCACAGGCTCCGGTGACAACACGTTGACGCTCGGCGTCATCACCTCCATCACGGGAGCAGACTCCGAGTTCGGCAAGGCGCAAAAGGAAGGATACGAGGTGGCTCTCGACGAGATCAACGCCGCGGGCGGCATCCTCGGTAAGCAGGTGAAGCTGGTCTACCTCGACGACAAGTCGAGCGCTCAGGAGGCGGCCAAGGACGTCGATCAGTTGGTCAGCCAGTACCACGCCCAGCTCATCCTCGGCCCGTACAGCTCCGGCTCTGCTCTTGCGGTGGTAAAGAAAGCGGATACGTACAAAATTCCTGATATCGTTCCAACAGCAACCGCGGCGAACGTGACGCAGACGGGATCCAAGTACGTGTTCCGCCTGTGCGCCACCAGCGATGACTACGCCAAGGCCATCTGCGACCTGCTCAAGCAGCAAGGAGACGCCAAGACGATGGCCATCGTGCACGAGGACCAGAACTTCGGCAGCAGCGCCGAGAAGGCGATGCTCAAGTACGCAAAACAGTACGGGTTCGATGTCGTCGACGACGAGTCGTACTCCACGAAGGACCTGGACTACAAGGCGATGCTCCAGCGCGTCAAGCAGAAACATCCGGACGTCATCTATTTCGCCTCTTACTCCAAGGACGCGGTCGCCTTGATGAAGCAGGCCCAGGAGATTGACCTCAATGCCAAGTACTTCACGGCCGCGGGAACCGGCTTCTCCGTCGCGACCTTCCCGCAGGACGCCGGCAAAGCCGCCGAGTACACGTTGGCCGCCGGCCAGTGGGACCCGTCCGCCAAGTGGCAGGGCTCGAAGGAATTCTATGACAAGGTGCACCAGAAGTTCGGCGACTATCCGTCCTACCACGACATGGAGGCGTATGCAGCCCTGTACGTCGCCAAAGCGGCCATTGAAAAGGCGGGATCGTACGATGCCCAGAAGATCCGCGACGCGCTGGCTGGCCTTCAGATGGACACCGCGTTCGGCCCCATCAAGTTCGACAGCACCGGTCAGAACGCGCACCCCGTCATCGTCACCCAGGTCCAGAACGGCAAGTTCGTCACGGTCTTCCCGTCCGACGCGGCCACCGGCAAGATCCTGCCCACGCCGCCGTGGAGCCAGCGCAAGTAATCGGATGACACAGGGGCGTCCTCCGACGCCCCTGTTTTCCTGAAACGAGGGAGGTCACCCATGTTTCTGCAGACCATCATCAACGGCCTGTTGCTGGGAGCGTTGTACGCCATCGTCGGCATGGGGCTGTCCATCGTGTTCGGCACGATGCGCATCGTCAACTTCGCGCACGGCCAGTTCGTGATGGTGGGCATGTACATCACGTATACCTTGTTCACCACCCTCGGGCTCGATCCGTACGTGTCCGCCATCGTCAGCTTCGTGCTGTGCTTCCTGCTCGGGATGGCCGTCTACCGGGTGGCCATCCACCGCATCATTCGCGGCCCGGAGATGAACCATATCCTGCTGACCGCTGGCATCGGGCTGATGCTGACCAACCTGGCGCAGATGGTGTACAACACCAACCAGCTGACCATCAACCTGTCCTACAGCCACCGCGACCTGGTGTTCGGCGGGCTGCGCATCAACATCGCGTACCTGATCTCATTCGTCATCGCGGCCGTGGTCGCTGCGCTCTTGTTCTGGTTCATCATGAAGACGGAGACCGGGCGCGCCATCCGGGCCATTTCGCAAAACGACGCCGCCGCGGCCCTGTCGGGCATCCATGTCACGCGGGTCACCATGCTCGCCTTCGGCCTCGGCATCGCGGTGGCCGGCGTCGCCGGGACGCTGCTTCTGCCCATCCACTATGTCGATCCGTCGGTCGGCGACGCCTTCAGCCTGCTGGCGTTCATCATCGTCGTGCTCGGCGGCATGGGCAGCATCCTCGGTTCGGCCATCGGTGGCCTGCTCATCGGCGTGATCGCACAATTGGCGTCTTACTACCTCGGACAGAGTTATTCGGACGTGCTGACCTACATCGTGTTTTTGCTCGTCCTGCTCTTCAAACCGTCCGGGCTGCTCGGGAGGTCCCGCGTATGAAGCGCATGCGGGCTTGGATCCTGCCGATCCTGGTGCTGATTCTGTTCGCCGTCATCCCGTTCACGGCCAGCACCTACTATCAGCAGATCTTCTTCTACATCTTCCTGTTCGCAGGCGTGGGCTTCGCCTGGAACCTGGTCGGCGGCTACGCCGGGCAGCTGTCCCTGGGGCACGCGGCGTTTTTCGGCATCGGCGCCTACGCGTACGCGCTTCTGGCCCCGCACATCGGGACGTGGCCGGCGCTTCTGGCGGCGGCGGTGCTCTCGACCGTCAGCGCCGCGCCCATCGGGCTCATCTGCTTCCGCCTGCGCGGACCCTACTTCGCGCTGGCGACCATCGCCGTCGCGCAGCTGCTGCTGGTCTTGGCGACCAACCAGTTCAAGGACCTCACCCAGGGCGCCGCGGGGCTCTTGGTTCAAGGAATGGTGCCCGATCCCTCCTTGTATTACTGGGTTGCGCTCGGGTTCATGGTGGTGGCCTTCGCGGTCACGGCGCTCTTGGCCACCTCCAAGACCGGCTACTACCTGATGGCGATCCGCGAGGACGAGGACACGGCGCAGACCGTGACCATCAACACCCCGCTGTACAAGCTGTACGCGCTGTTGGTGTCGGCGCTGTTGACCGGCATCGGCGGCAGCATCTTCGCCGCCAACCTCGGTACCATCCAGCCGAACGACGTGTTCAGCGGCGCCATCTCCAACCAGGTGGTGTTCCTCGCCATCCTCGGCGGCGCCGGCACCCTGTACGGCCCGCTGGTGGGGGCGTTCATCCTCGAATTCGCGTCCGACTGGCTCAAGAACTCGGTGGCCAACGTGACTTGGCTCGGCGATCCGAACGCGTTCGCGTTCTTCCTGTACGGCCTTCTGATTGTCCTCGTCGTGATGTACATGCCGGCCGGCATCGTCGGCACGGTGGCAAAGTGGTGGAAAGGGAGGGCGGCGCGTGTCCAAGCACAACGAACCACCCCTGCTGGTGTTTGATCACGTCAAGAAGCACTTCGGCGGCCTGTTCGTGACCAACGATGTGAGCTTTTCCGTCCAGCACGGCGAGGTGCTGTTCATCATCGGCCCGAACGGCGCCGGAAAGACCACTATCTTCAATCTGATCACCGGGTTCGTGACGCCGGACGAGGGCGACATCCGGTTCGAAGGCGAGTCCATCAAAGGCTTGAAGCCGTATCAGATCGCGCGGCGCGGCATCGGCCGGACGTTCCAAATTGTCAAGCCGCTCGCCAACATGAGCGTGCTCGACAACGTGATGCTCGGCGCCTTCGCCCACACGTCCTCCAAACACGAGGCGCGCCGCGAGGCAGAGGAGATCCTTGCCCTGACCGGGCTCGACAAGTGGCGCGACATGATGGCCGGGTCGCTCCCGTTGGCCGGGCGGAAACGGCTGGAGATCGCCCGCGCCCTGGCGACGCGCCCGAAACTCATCCTGCTCGACGAGGTGTGCGCGGGGCTCACGCCGACGGAAGCGGTGGAGACCATCCAGTTGCTCAAACAGTTGCGGGATCGCGGCGTGTCGGCCATCGGCGGGATCGAACACGTCATGCGCGTCGTGATGGAGATTTCCGACCGCGTCATCGTGATCCACCACGGGCAAGAGATCGCCGAGGGCACGCCGCAGGAAGTCACGTCCCATCCGGACGTCATCGAGGCGTACCTGGGCGCGAAACTGGAGGTGTGACCCGGTGCTCGAGATCCGCGACATTCACGTGTACTACGGCGACATGCAGGCGGTGCGGGGCATCTCGATGGAAGTGCGCCAAGGCGAGGTCGTCGCCCTCGTCGGCGCCAACGGGGCCGGAAAAACGACCACCCTGCGCACCGTGTCGGGTCTGCTCCGGCCGAAGCAGGGCGAGGTGTGGTTCGAGGGCAAACCCATCCACCAGCTGCCGCCCCATCAGATTGCCGATCTCGGCATCAGCCACGTCCCCGAAGGGCGCGGGCTGTTCCCGATGATGACCGTGGAGGAAAATCTGCTCCTCGGCGCTCACCTGCCGCGGGTACGCGCTCAGCGGCGGCACATGCTGGAGCGCGAGATCTACCCCTTGTTCCCCCGGCTGCAGGAGCGCGCCGGCCAGTTGGCGGGCACCTTGTCGGGCGGCGAACAGCAGATGGTGGCCATCGCCCGCGGCCTGATGAGCCGGCCCAAGCTGCTCATCCTCGACGAACCTTCGCTCGGGTTGGCGCCGGTCATCGTGCAGGAGATGTTCAACATCATCCGCCGCGTCCGCGAGGAGCAGGGCGTGACGGTGATGATCGTCGAGCAGAACGTGATGCAGACGCTGCAACTGGCCGACCGGGCCTACGTCGTGGAAAACGGCGAAGTGGTCCTCTCGGGCGACAGCCGCGCGCTGCTCAACGACGAGCATATGAAACGCGCCTATCTCGGCATGTAGATAAACTTGACAAATGAACGCGCGGGCCGCGGGGGTTTGGAGATCCACCCGCGGCCCGCCGCCTTGTCTCACTGCAATCCCACCGTTCGCACCAAGTACAGCGAAGCCAGAAAGAACAGCACGCCCGCCACGACAATGTACGGTGCGATCCGCTCGCCGGAACTGCGGACGCCTGGTATCAGACCGGTCGTCGAGATGAACAAGAACGATCCGGTGGCCACGGCCATCACCACGTGCACGGCGGCTGGATCCGCCTGCCCGAGCCACAGGGTCAAGGCCGCTCCTGCCAGCGTGGAGACGGCCAACAGCGTGGAATAGGTGAACGCCCGCCGCCGCGTCTGGCCCGCCGCCAGCGCGACGGTCGCCATGCTGAACCCCTCCGGCAGCTTGTGCAGTGTGATCGCCAGGAACATCAACACCCCGGCACTGCGGCTGACCTGAAACGCACCTGCGATGACGATGCCGTCCATCAGGGTGTGCACCAGCATCCCGGCCAGCACCGCCATCCCGGCCCGCTGTGACAACACCGCCGCGTGCAGATGTCCGTGCCCGTGAGAGGCGCCCTCGCCGGCCGGCACCGGCACCCGGTCAGGCGCCGGATTGCGTCCGGCGGAGCGGTCGAGCAGCAGCATGCCGAGATACCCCGCGACAATCCACAGCGGCGCCGAACCGGGCAGTTCCACCATGGCGTCCGGCAGCCGGTCGAGCACCGTCGCGCCGAGCAAAAACCCGGACCCCAGCGCGGTGACCAAGACCGTCTGACGCGGGGTGAGCTTGCGCAACACCGTCAACATCCCGCCGATGACGTCCGCCAAAGCCGCCAGAGCGCAAAACACCATCGGCAACACCCACGTCGCCACAGATCCTCCTCCAGACACAGGCGACCCAAACGCACCGCCTGCCTTTTATAGAAAATCATTTTCGATAAAAATCTATCAGGTCCCGCAATCGGTGTCAACGCCTGGATCTCCCATGCCGAATCATCCGGCGCGGTCTGATAGGATAGACAACGGAAGTCGGTTTTCCTGCCGCCGATGGGAGGGATCGTGCTTGCTCAATGGGTTGCGCGGCTGGCCGCGGGGCGTGCCGTTGTTGTTCCTCAATTCCATGTTGATGTCCCTCGGCTTCTACGCGCTGATCCCGTACCTGTCTGTCCACCTCACGCAATCCCTGCACTGGCCCGCATGGCTCGCCGGCACCCTGCTGATGGTGCGCCAGATCAGCCAGCAGGGCTTGACCTTGTTCACCGGGCTGGTGGCCGACCGCATCGGCTACCGGCGGGTCATCACGGCCGGATTTCTGCTGCGCGGCGCAGGCTTCGCCCTCTTCGGCGCGAGCGGTGCGCCCGGTTGGATGTTCACCGCCGCGGTGGTGTCCGGCATCGGCGGAGCGCTGTTCGAACCGACCAGCGCCGCTGCGCTGACGGCGCTCACGCCCGAGCCAGACCGCCGCAGGACCTACGCTGTCAGCAAGGTCGTGGGCAACCTGGGGATGGTCCTGTCGGCGTTGGTGGGCGCGCTGTTGATCACCTTGGATTTCCGGCTCCTGTCCTGGACGTGCGGCGCCGTCTTCGCATCGATGGGCATCCTCACGCACCTGGCGCTGCCGGACATTCGCGTCCAGCTCTCGCCGATTCCCCTCCGCGCCATGGCGGAATGTGTGCTCCGGGACGTGCCATTCCTCCAACTGGTGCTCGCCAACGCCGGGTACTTTTTCATGTACATGCAGCTGTATCTCACCATACCGGTCCGCGTCACGCAGCTCACCCACCGTACTCAGTCGGTGTCCATGGTGTTCCTGACTTTGGCCGTCCTCGTCGCGTTGTTCCAGTACCCGGTCAACGCCCTGGTGTCTCGCTTTCACCCCGCCCCCTCCATGATGGCGGGCTTGGCGTTCATGGCGCTGGGACTCATCGGCATCGGCGAGGCCGGACACCTCGCGGGATTCCTGCTCGGGTTTTGTCTGTTCGCCGCCGGCGTCATGATCACCGAGCCGGCGAATTACGATCTCACCGCTCGCCTCGCCAAACCGGGCATGACCGCCACCTATTTCGGATTCGGGTACGTGGCGCTGGCGCTGGGCGGTGGCACCGGGCAGGGCATCGGCGGTTGGCTCCTGGACGCGGGCGCCCGAATGGGGATGCCGGGGCTGCTGTGGTGGGTCGCTGCGGCGGTTGGCGCGGGATCGGCCGTCCTGATGCGGCGTCACGCGTCTGCGCGCGATTGAATGCGCAGGAAACACCGGTGGCCGATTGACGGCCGCGCACCGTCCGGCCGGGTGTGAGAACGGCGATCCGCGGGATTGTCAAGCGACCCCATCCCACGATACGATAAGAGGGAAACAACCGGCGCAAAACACTGCGCCAATTGCCCGAATGGCGGGCGTCTCCAATGGAGGGAATGACGAATGAAACGACTGTTCGCATGGTGGATTGCGCTCTTGTTCGCCTGCACGCCAGGCGTTGCGTTGGCGGCACCGACGGACGCCGCCGTACCGGCGCAGTCCCCGGCGGCTGTACAGATAACCGAATCCGGCCATCCGGACGCGACGAGCGCGGTTGCGCCGCAACCGGTGGTGCTGAAGCCCACCGCGTACCGTTCCGGCTTCCGGTCGCCCTCTCCCGGCGTGGGGACGACGCGGACCTACGGATCGACGTACGGATCGGGCGGCATCGGGTCCAGCGGTGTGTACACGGCGCCGCGGCCGAGCATCGGGTCGCATCTGTTCTCCTTCGGCGCCGGCTGGCTCCTGGGGAGCATGTTCCACCCGTTCGGCTACTACGGCATGGGCGTCTATCACTCGTTCTCGCTGTTCGGGCTGATCCTCGACATCCTCCTCTTGGTGGTGTTGTGGAAACTCGTGCGCTGGCTGTTCTTCCGGCGCTGAGTCCGCGGACACGGAAATGCATGGAACCACGCGGATCGAACGGAGAATGCACAGGGGCGGCACCCGCTGGCTGGCGGTCGCCGCCCCCGTCTTTCACTGCGCTACACACCCGTCCTTCACTGCGCCACGTACCCGCCGTCGATGACGACCGCCTGGCCGGTGATGCTCCGGCCCCGGTCGGACGCCAGGAATACCGCGTAATCCGCCACTTCCTCCGGCTGCAGAAGGCGCTTCTGGGGGACCAGCGGGAAGATGACCTCCTCCAAGACCTTCTCCAGTGGCACGCCCCGGTTGGTGGCCAGGTCCTGCAGTTGATTGCGCACCAACGGCGTATCCACGTATCCCGGGCACAGGGCGTTCACCGTGATCCCGTGCTCCGCCCCCTCCAGAGCCGCCACCTTTGTCAGGCCGATGACCCCGTGCTTGGCCGAGTTGTACGCCGCCTTACCCGCGAAACCAATCAGGCCGTTGATGGACGCGATGTTGATGACCCGTCCGAATCGCTGCCGCTTCATGTATGGAAACGCGTACTTGATGGACAGAAACGGCCCGACGAGCATCAACTGGATCATCTGCGTGAATTTCTCGGTCGGGAACTCCTCGATGCTGGCCACGTGCTGCATGCCCGCGTTGTTGACGACGATGTCCAGGCGGCCCGTTCGATCCGCCGCGTGCGCGATGAGCGCCTGGATGTCCGCTTCACGGCTCGCGTCCGCCTGGAAGGCCTCCACGTCGAGGCCCCGCTCCCGAAGGCCGGACGCCGCCGTCTCTGCCGCATCCTTGCGCAGATCGGACAACACCACCCGCGCCCCGTGTTCCGCGAACCTTGTTGCGATGGCCAGCCCGATGCCGCTCGCCGCCCCGGTGACGACGGCGACCTTGCCCGCCAGTTCCTTCTCCACGCCCTATCCCTCCTCAGGCCCGATGGCCCTTGTCTCACGACTCTACTATACACCCGGGTTCGGGGTGACCACCATCGCCCCGCCCTTCACCGGATGGACGGGAGTGGCGGCGAGGAGGCGCATGAAATCGGCCGCGGGGACGGGCCGGCTGAAGAAGAATCCCTGGACCTCGTCGCACCGGCGAGCGCGCAACAGATCGAGCTGGTGTTCCGTCTCTACCCCTTCCCCGACGACACACAGGTTCAGGCGATGCCCCAGGTCGATGATGGTCTCCATTACGGACCACCCCCTCACACCGCCCTCCTGGATGAAGCTCCGATCCAATTTCAGCGCGTCGACGGGGATCTGGTGGAGGAAACTGAGCGATGAATAGCCGACGCCGAAGTCGTCGATAGACACGGTGATCCCCATGCCCCGCAGTCTCCCGAGCTTCTTGCGGGCGCTCTCGACATCCTCGACCACCGCGGTCTCGGTCAGCTCGATCTCCAAGAGACGCGGATCCACTCGGTGTGCTTTCAAAGCCTCGGTGACGTGCACGACGAAGCTCTCCCGTCGAAATTGCCGCGCGGACACGTTGACCGCAATCCGGACCACCGGCTGACCGCTGTTGAGCCATTCCCGGATCTGCCGGCACACCTCTCCCACCACCCACCTCCCGATGGGGACAATCCATCCCGTCCGCTCGGCGATGGGGATGAACTCTCGGGGCGTCACCAGTCCGCGCTGCGGGTGGCGCCACCGCAACAACGCCTCGGCGCTGGTGATGATCCCGGTCTCCGCATGGACGCGCGGCTGGAATTCCAAGAAGAACTCTCGCTCGGCCAACGCCCGCTCGAAGTCGTGTACGAGCAGGGCGTGATCCGCGAACCGGCGGCTCGCCTGAGGAGTGTGCAGGCGAAACGGGTTCCGCCCACCCTCCTTCGTCTCGTTTAGGGCGACCGCCGCATGCCGCAGTAACCGCTGCGCAGCCGGGCCACATTCCATCGTCGACGCGATCCCGATGCTCGCCGTCAACCGCACCTCCCTGCCCGCCACCCGGATGGGCGTCTCGACGGCGGCCAACACCCGCTCCGCCCACTCCGCTGTCTCCTCGGCCGTGTCGCAATCCACAAGACACAGCGCGAACTCGTCCCCGCCCATGTGGGCGCCCACGCCATGTTCGCCGATGCAACGGGACAGGCGTTCCGCCACCGTTAAGATGACCTGGTCCCCCGCCGCCAACCCGTGCGTGTAATTGACGATCCGAAACTGGTCGAGGTCCAAACACAGGGTCACCGCGTGCCGGCCACGTTGAATCGTCTGTGACACCCGGTCTTCCATCACTTCCAAAAGGGCCCGGCGCGGCACCCAGTTGACGGCACCTGCGGGTTTCCACGTCGCCCCGACGTGTACGATCGGCCGATTCATCGCTGCTGCCTCCCCGCCACATTCAAGTGGGTCAGGGATCGGGAATCCCCGCGTTCGACTCGAGCCAGCCACACCGCCGCTTCACGCCGGGCCCACTCGTGCGTGCTTCCGGACCGGCAGGCGCGTACGACAATCTCCACATCTTTCGTATGAACTGGTTTCGCCAAAAACAGATCCGCTCCGGCCGCATGCGCCGCCGAACGTGCGGCGTCGCTCCCGTCCAAGGAGCAGATGACGCGGAAAACATTAGGATACCGCATCCCGATCTCCCTGCACAGCTCGAGCCCGCATGAACCTTCCAGCTGGATGTCGATGGACACCAGATCCACCTGGTGCGCCGCCAGTACAGCCCACGCCTCTTCCGCACTCGACACCCCGGCCACCACTTCACAATCCGGACATGCCCCGTACTGCAACGCCAGCACGTCCAGCGTCTCCCGGGAATCATCGACCAACAGGATGCGAATCACGGGCATCCTCCTTCCGCTGGCTCATAGGAGAACCGAACCTGGTACTGGGTGACCAGGCTTCGATCCCGCCGGCCCCCACATTCCACCAACGTCTGCGGGTGGCGCGTGCCAATGCGAATCCAACCATCTTGGCGCCGAACCCGCACACTGCACTCCGCACCGAATTCCGAGCCAAGCACACCGATGTCGGCCGCCACCTCCGCATGGATAAAGCCACCGCGCACACGTCCGGCCACGGTGACCTTCCCCCCGCTCTCCAGGGCACTGGAGAACACGCCCGCACCGGTGATCACGATGTCCCCCGTCGCGTTGAGGGTGCTCGACGCCGCGCTCGCCGCGGTCAACGTCGCCCGCGGCGCCTGTGAGGCCAACTCGACCTCCTGCTCATAGGTGCGAAACGCCGCGATCAGCGCCTCCACATCCTCGGCATTCAGGCGGCTGCGCTGAATGCCAATCCACCTGTTCTTCACCATGTCCGCGATACGCCGGTACCTGCAGTCCAATTCGGAAAACTGTTGCGCGTCATCGACGAATACCTGGAGGGACGCGGCCAGGAGCGTGTGACGGCCATCGAGGAGAGCGGCAGGAATGCGGGGGAGAATACGCGCTGCGTCGGGCCGCTTGGCCGCATTCGCCACCAGTATAGTGTAGTCCCGCTGGAAGGTCAGCAACGCGGAGGAGATTTCCCGCACCAACGGGAGCAACGTATCGTACACCGAGGCGTGGTATCCGGCCCACAGGCGGGACCCGACCACGTTGCCCGCTACATCCACGCCGCCGCCTGCGAGAACGGTCGCACACAGCACGTTGCCGAGTACCACCACGTCGCCCGCGGCGCGGATGGACGCGCCGTCCAGCAGTGAACCGTGGACGGTCACGCATCCATCGAAGACGATGGGCCCATCCTGGGCCGTCACATCGCGTTCAATCACCAGCTCCTGGTGTACGTCGATGCGTTGTGGGCTGAACACCAGCCGGCCGGATCGGAGGGCCACAAGCCGGTTTTGCACCACCGTCACCCCATCGCCCAATACGGGCCCTTTGGGAGGACCTGGGACAGGAATTTCTGCACCGTACACGTCTCTCCCCGGCACCCCGGGCACAGCGGGCAACACCTCCGCTACCGGCGTCCCCACGGCCACGGACGTCACCCGGATCCGCTCGTGTCCTTCAGGCTCTGGAATCAGGCGCTGATACCGCTCTGGTTCGGGCAGACGGGGCGCCCGTCCACGTACCACCACGCGTTCCTCCGTCTCAACGGCGCGCGCCAGCTCCGCAAGGGCGGCGTGATCGACCTCCCCGGAAAAACCTGCTGCATCCAACAAGGCCATCATGTCGTCGAGCGGGGTCGGGTCCGGCGGAATCGGCACCGCTTTCAGACGCAGGGTCAACATACGAGCTGGGGCGGTATCTAGAAGCCGTACAGCCATGCCAGTCTGCACGTGTTTACGCAGGCGAGCCGTTAAGCGGTCTTCGGAGACGACCCATTCGTACGTCACCCTTGGTGGAACCGTCTGGAGCTCAACGAGCAGCTCCATACTCTTGTCGACAATCACCTCGCCCCGCACAGGTGTACCGTTCATCCAAACCTGAATCCGTTCGTCCGCCGGAACGTGCAGTACAGCATACATCCCCCCGGCGTCTGGATCGGTGACGTGGATCCGCCCGGATTTCACCCATGCTGCACCATCCCTGGGACGCGGCACGGATATGGAGGCCGCTGGTTCACGATCGTCCACACCCGCATGACCCCTCGGCCAAGAAATCTTCCCTCCCCCTCTTTCCCTTGCGGAGAGGGCGCCTCTCGGCAAGAGAGGGATCCAACGTCGAAGCTTCCGCAAGACGAACGCCAACATCCCTCATCCTCCCACACATGAAAAAATCCTTGTCCGTCGACAAGGATCGCCCAGGTGGTGCGTGGTACACAGGCATCATACCTGCGGCAACCCGGCGATCATAGACGACGCGCGTCCGTAGACCCGTGGCTTTGCGTCTCAACGTTTCCGTTGATTTGCCCTGATGCGATATGAAGTTGTGGTTCTCGAGACCGTGTCGATCATCGTCGATTATTGTCGATTTTGTGTGACTACCCCATCCGCCATCTTTCCTATTTTCCGCGGTCCTCCTGTCCCTGGTTTCCTAGGAAGGCCGGTCTTGACAGGCCAGGATCAACTGTCTCCGGTCGCGGATCCCTAATTTCCGAAAGATGGTGCTCATGTGGTTTTTCACGGTGTGCTCGCTGATGTGCAGCTTCCGGCCGATCTCGCGGTTGGTGTAGCCCTGCCCTGCCAGCGACAGGACCTCCCGTTCCCTTTCCGTCAACGCGGCGCAGAGAGATACACCCGCCGACTCCAGACTGACGGCCGTCTCCTCTGTTACCGGAGTGACCGCCCCAGTCATGCACCCTTTGCGCGCCTGTATGCCGGCCTCCGACTCCCTGCTGTCACCCGGTACGCAGGTGAGACAAGGTTCCTGGACTTTCTCCGGTGCCGCGTTCCGAAGGGAGGCGGCGTACAAGGTCAGACCGCTGACGCAGCAGGCCCACACGTGCGATTGCCGGACCAAGTCCTCCAAGACCCGGGCCACCACCGTCTCCTCACGGCCGAGGCGCGACGCGATGCCGTCCACCGTGTCGAACAACGATGGATTTCTCTGGAACAAATCGAGGCACGCCGCCGCGGCTCGTGCGTCCGAGCGAGCCTGCGGGTGGTAAATGTCCCTGGATGGTTGTCCCGCGTGCACATACATTCCCCCGTACGTAAAACACTCCCGTCCGGCCACGTCCGGGCCCTACACCAGACACACCGCGAGATCCTCGTCCATCTGCACGATGTACGGGGCGGACGTGCGCCCGTTGGCCGACTTGACGACCTGCAGATACTGATAGTCGACCGTCGACCACATCTGGATCACACTGTTGGCCAGCCCCGTGATCCGCTCCGCAACCCCGTCGCCCAGCGTTCTGGAATCGGCCACCAAAACCGTGGTCACCCCGAGCGAGCGCAGGACGCGCAAGACGGCGGGAAGATGGTCGGCGAAATGGCCGACGCTCCACCAACCGACGGCGGCATTCGTGTCTAGCCACATAAACCAACGCCTCCCGCGGCGCGTTTCACGCACGAGAAGACGGAACATCCGACGTATGAGTAACCGCTCACATGAATCACCTGCCGCACAGAGCGCGTGATGGATCACCGCACTCCCCGGCAGACGCCCACGACCGCCGGGCGGTCCGGTGACATACAAGCGTCCCTGAGGCCAGCAGGCAGCAAGGTCGGCGTATTCGGCCAACATGTCCGGAACCTCTGCCCAGTCCGTCAGCGTGATGAGAAAACAGTCGTCTCCCGCCGCCGCTCGGTGACGGATCGTCCACGGCAGCAACGGGCGGTAGTGAACGCGTCCGTCCACGTCGAGTAACAGGACGCTCCCGTGTGGTAGGGTCCACGCCAGCAGATGGTCCAAGTCCGGGCCGCCCGCCAGTACACCGTGCGCAGGGCGAGTGGAGCCGGTACTGTCGCCGTCGCGCCCCAATGGGTGAACATCGCCCGGCAAAGCCGGTGGACTGTCCACATCGGCCGGCGGCACAACCGTGATCCCGCCGTCTGTAAAGCGCATCACATAGGTGCGCACCTCGGCGGGCATACCGCGCATCTTCACGAGCGACAGGGTTCTCTCGCAGGCATTCTCCCCTTGAGGGCGTGTACCGAGGCGAAGGACGCCGTCGGCGAGATAGTGTTCAGGACCAGGGTTATCCGCTACACCGTCCCGGATCAACAACGTCGTCAACCGGTAACGGCGCAGGATGCCGCGCAAGCCGCGCAGAACGTCTCGCTCTCCCGGCCTTGCCGCCACCCGCTCCAGCAAAGCACTCACACTGTCGATGACCATCCGCCGGCAAGCAGGCGTGCTTACCAGCGCTTCGAACCACCCTTCATCCGTCCGGGCCACGGCCATGAACGCCTCAGGTGTGGTGCAGACCACGCGCAGTACGCCGCTGTCCTCGAGCGCTCTGAGGTCCCACCCGAAGTTGGCGGCTTCCGTATACAGCTGTTCGGGCAGTACGTCGAACGTAATGTAGACACCCGCTTCACCGCGTAATGCACCCGCGTACAGATACTGTATCCCCAACACGGTCTTGCCGGTCCCAGGCCAGCCTTCGACAACCACCGCGGAACCGGCGGGGATACCGCCGTGCAGTATCCGATCCAATCCTGGAATCCCGGTTTCCACCAGGTCCTTCACACGCATCACCGACGCTCCTGTCAGCTAGCAGTCCTGTGCCACACGCTGCTCCAGGCATTCTCTTTTTCCGGTCTGGTCGGCCGAATCGCCTCGTCATCCCCACGATGTCCCCCACCTGTTCTGTCGCCACGTCGCCCGGCCAAGGGATGGCATGTCCTAGTTTGACTGTACTCGATCCATGTCGAAAAAAGCATCCTCAGAATTCTATGATTTCTTGTTGACAGTGAATGATTTCCAAGCTAGGATAATAGACAAAGGCAAACCAGTCCGAAAGGCTGGGACGCAAAGCCACGGGCCTACAGCGGTATCCCGGGAACCGCCATGGCAGCCGGGTTGTCGGATTCCTACCCGTTAGAAAGGAGCATGTACCATGAAACGAATCTTCCTCTCTGCATTTGCCGCCCTGTCGCTTCTCACCGCCAATGCGCCGTTCGCACTCGCGAACACGACTCACACATCCACCACGACATCACAGACATCCAGTTCCGGCACGTACACACCGGACAGCACCCTGCCCATCGTCGTCGAATGAGTTCGCACCATCCGCCTTTGTGCTGTACACTGAAGTCGAGCACAAAGAGAGCGGGCCGCCTGCCGGCCGCAGAGGTATGGTGTGAACATGAAACATGGGGAGCTGCCGGTCTACGACCGGACGGATCAAGCCATTCGCCTGATTGAAGAAGAACGCCGCCGCATCGCGCGTGATCTGCACGACGGCCCGGCGCAGGACATCACGAACGTGAGCATGCGCTTGGAGATCATCCAGCGCATGCTCAAGACCAATCCAGAACTCGCGGAAGCCGAACTTGCCAGGCTCAACAGCCGTGTCATCGGCATCGTGAACAGCATCCGCCGGTTGATCTACGACCTGCGTCCGGTGGCCATCGACGAAGTCGGGTTGGTGAAGGCGATCACCGAACTCTGCCGCCGTCTGGAGGACGACTGGCACGTGGCGATTGACCTTACGGTGGCGCCCGATGTGCACGATGACTTTGCACCGGCGAAACAGGTCGCCATCTACCGGCTGGTGCAGGAGGTCTTCCAAAACATCCATAAGCACGCCGCGGCATCTCGGGTGCAGGTGAGCCTGACGCGTTGCGGGCCCGAGTTGTTCATCCGGATTCAGGACGACGGCAAAGGATTTGACCCCACATCCATCCCAGCAGGCCGGTATGGCATCGCGGGTATGCGAGAGCGAGCCGCCTACCTCGGCGGACGGCTCGTTATCCAATCCGCACCCGGGCAGGGGAGCCAGTTCACGTTTGGCATCCCGGTGTACGGAGAGGGATGAGGATGATGGCCGTGTCCACCCCAACCGATTGGGAGGTGCGCCTGCACCGCGGCGTGTCTCTCATTCGCCGCTACTTGCTCCACGCGGCGCTCGACGAACTGCGCCCCGATGAAGCGCCTGACTGCCCTGATCCGAGCGTCCGCGCCGAGGTGTATCACCACATCGGACGCGCGTATTTAGGGTTGGGCCGCTACCAAGAGAGCGTGCGCTGGTTCTCCCGTGCTGCCGCTGCGGAAGTTCCCCCGGCGTGCGCCGTCCGGTATAACACCAACCTGGCGGTGGCCTATCGTTACATTGATCCGGACCGGGCCCACCGCCTCATCACCGAAGTGTTGTCCCAATACGACGCGTACCTCACTCCCGATCTGCGCGGAGTGTTGTACAACAATCTGAGCGACCTCCAATGGATCAACGGCTTTTATTCGGAGGGATACGAGAGTGCGCTCAGGAGCTTGGAGGCGTTCACCGATGCCGGTCTGAAGAACGGCCACGATGAACTGTACCTCAATCTCGGCGTCTTTTGCCTCGAGTTGGGCCGCTACGAAGACGCGAAGACGTTTCTGATGCGCGCAATCGCTTCGGAAGGCGAGCTCGCACTGCACGCGTACACCGAGTTGAGCCGGCTGTACTTGCTGCAAAACGACGTCGAGTCGGGCCTGCGCTGGGCCTGCGCGGCCTTGCCGCAGGTGTGGTCGTCGGTGATGCACAACGCCAAGCGCGAGATCTCCCGCTTCTGCCGGCTGCTCGCCCTGCTTGCGGAACGAGCCGGGGAGCGCGCTTTGGCGATGCGGCTGATGGAAAAGTCGCAGCTCATGTTCGGTCGCATGGAAATGTGGCGAGAGTGGATGCAGGTGCAAGCGGAACTGGATCACCTGCGCCAACGGCCGAGCCCCCCGTGCGGGAGCGGGCAAATTCTCCCCGGACTGGGCCGCGAGGACGTCTCCCGCTTTCTCACCTGGTTGGAGGTGCTGAACGCACAGGAGGTGCTGCATCCCGGATTCTCGGCCTTGTTGGATACGCGGGTCCAGTACGCCCTCGAGATCGCCGAGGCCCTCGGCCTCCCTGACCGGGATCGCGAAGTATTGACGTATGCCTGCCGGTTTGCCGATTACGGACTCACCGCCGTCGAACCGGAAGTACTGGCAGATCCCTTGCGATCCCCGGAAGCGTGGCGGGACTACCAGCAGCATCCGTTGCTGTCCGTCCGGATGCTCCTCCCGTTGGGAATTCCGAGCCAGGTCCTGAGCGTGATTTCCGATCACCACGAACACGTCGACGGCTCCGGTTATCCCGCGGGCAAACGGGGGGACGACATCCACCCGTTGTCCAGAGTCTTTGCGGTGGCAGACCACTACGCCACCGGCGTGACCCTGCGCGACCTCACCCATAGCCAGGTGATGACGGAACTCGCCGAGCGATCGGGCACCTGGTACGACACCGCCATCGTGGCCGCGCTCGAGTCACGCTTTCACGCTTGACGGCGCCTGCATCCGATCGCTCTCCGGAACCGGCCCCGGAAGGGTGAACACCTCCCCGTGGCGGCGGATGGCCACTCGGTCCTGCCGGGCGCCGGCGGCCGCCAACAGCCTCTGCAACGGTTCCTCCACCGGCTCGCGTGAGAGCACGAACGTGTCCCAGTGCATCGGGATCAGCCACCGACCGCCCGCTTCCTCGAACATCTTCCAGGCCTGCTCCGGTGTGCAATGGTTGTACACATACGGATTGTATGCCCCGATGGGCATGCAGACGATGTCCACCGGTCCCGTCTCCGCCAAATCCCGAAACGCGGGCGTGTACGCGGTGTCCCCGGCGAACAGCAACCGGACGCCGTCTTTTTCCAGCAGGTACCCATTCCAGCCGTACCCGCGGTTCCACGGGAACCGGGCACCCCAGTGCCGCACCGGCAGCGCGGTGACGACGGGGCCCTCCTCCAATTCGGCGGACTCCGGAGGCGACAGTTCGACGACCCGTCCGAACCGCATCCGGCGCAGCAGCCGTCCGGTCCCCGACGCCGTCACGACGGTCACATCAGGACGCGCGAGTCGGCGCAGAGAAGGGATATCGAAATGATCCATATGCGCATGGGACAGCAGGATGACGTCCACCCGTCCGGCGACGTCTTCCAGGCGCAAGGCGGGTGCCGTGTGACGGCGTACACCGATCACCACCTCGCCCGGCAGACACGCACCGGCCCGTTCGGAGAATACGGGGTCCGTGAGAATGCCGAGCCCGTTCCATCGGATGTACAGGGTGGAGTGCCCTACCCAACACACTTGCACGCGGTCGTCCCGCCATGCGTCCGCCCGCGGGTGCAGCGCAGGCGCCCTGTAAGGCGGATGCGGCACCTCGCGCCGAAACCGGCGGGCCTGCCAACCCAACATGGCCACCAAACAGAATAGAGTCAATCCCAGTCCTCCGAGCAGCCACCACAACCACATGACGGTCACCTTTTCACACCACTTTGCTGCGCAACGTCCCGAGGGCTATTGTATCCCAACCGCCAGCGCTATGCATGGACGTGGCCGGACGGATGGTGCATAATGGGCGCAGATCGTCGGGAGGGATCCGAATGGACCAGGACCAGCGCGCCATCGTCGTCTTCAGCGGCGGCCAGGACAGCACCACGTGCCTCGTGTGGGCCATGCGCCGCTTCGGCCACGTGGAGGCGGTGACCTTCGACTACAACCAGCGGCACGAACTGGAGATCGAGTGCGCCAAGCATATTGCATCAGAACTGGGTGTGCCGCATCACATCCTCGACCTGGGCCTGCTCAGCCAATTGGCGCCGAACGCTCTGACCCGGCGCGACATCGAGATCGAACAGAAGGAAGGCGAACTGCCCTCGACCTTTGTGGACGGGCGCAACCTCCTGTTCCTGTCCTTCGCCGCCATCTTCGCCAAACAGCGGGGAGCCCGGCATCTGGTCACCGGTGTCTGCCAGACCGATTTCAGCGGCTACCCCGATTGCCGGGACGTGTTCATCAAATCGCTGAACGTCACGCTCAATCTGGCGATGGACTATGAGTTCGTCATCCACACCCCGCTGATGTGGCTGAGCAAGCGGGACACGTGGGCCTTGGCGGACGAGCTCGGCTGTTTCGATCTCGTTCGCGACAAGACCCTCACCTGCTACAACGGCATCATCGGCTCCGGCTGCGGCACATGCCCGGCGTGCATCCTGCGCAACCGGGGGCTCGAAGCGTATCTCCAGGAACGTGGGCAGCAAGGACGTTCATAAGGGTATTCGGGGACCGGCCATGCGCCGCCATAAGAAACGCCGGCCGCGTCCGCGGCCGGCACCCGCGCCTGCTGTGGCGCGCTATCCTTGGATGAGCCCCTTGTGGACCAGAAATTCGTGTGCCACGTCTTCCGGATTCTTCTTCAGCACGTCGACCTCGTAGTTCATCTGAATCTGGTCGTCTGTCGTGATAGCGCCCCACAGCGGCGCCAACACCTGATCGAGGTGCGCCGCCTGGACCGTACTGGCGTCGGCGATGATCACTGCATGGTAGGGCGGGAAGAAATGCCTGTCGTCCACCAGCGGCACCTCGTGCAGCTTCTTGAGGCGCCCGTCGGTCGAGTACACGATGGCGGCATCGACCGCCCCCTGCTGCAGCGCCGGGTACATCATGTCGTAGCTCATCGACTTGGCCGACTTGAACTGGATCCCGTACACCTGCTCAAATCCGGGCAGGCCGTCTCCTTGGCGCGCCTGGAAGGTCGAATCGGTCGCCAGCACCCAATCTTTCGCGTACGGTACGGCGTCGGAGACCGTCTTCAGGTGGTCTTTCTCCGCCGTCTGTTCGGTCACGGCCAGCGCGTACGTGTCCTCATAGCCCAGCGACGGCGACACCCATGCGTGGAATTGCTTCATCTCCTGATCCTTCACGTATTGAGTGACCTTATCTGGGTGACCGGCGTACTCCCCGGTATAGGACTGTTTGAGCGGACCCGTGAACTCCGTCCCGTCGTATCCGAGATACATCTGGATGTCTCCCTGCTGCAGCATGGAGTGCATCAGCCCAGATGCACCCGATGTCTTCTTGACCGTCACCCGGATGGATGTCTTCGCCTCAATCAGATCTTTGATGATGTAATCGTCGATCAGCGGCTCCGAAAAGTCCTGCGCTGCGATGGTGATCTGGGTCACCTGCCCGGGTTTCGCCTCGCCGCCGGGTTGAGCGGAGGCCCCGCACCCCGCGGCCGTCACCGCAGCGACTGTGAACACCCCTGAGACGGCCAGTGCCCGCGTTCGACGTTTCAAATCCTCACCCCCAACAGAATTCCTCGCGCGCGATGCACGCGCTGCGCGCAACCCACGCCGTGCATGCCCTCCACGCCGTGTACGCCATCCACACCCTGCACGCGGTGGCGTGTCCCGTTCGCGTCCCCCTTCACCCCCGCAGGCCCTTGGGCGTGAGCCAATGCTCCACGCGCCCCATGACGAACTCCGCGACGAACGCCATGATCACCGCCGGGATGGTCCCGGCCAGGACGATGGCGTTGTCCGCCATGCCGAGCCCCTGCAGAATCAGGGATCCGAGCCCGCCAGCGCCGATGAGCGCCGCCAAGGTCGCAAAACCGATGGACGCCACCAGCGAAGAGCGGATACCCGCGATGATCACCTTCAACGCCAGCGGCAGCTCCACGAGCCACAGCAGCTGCCACTTCGTCGCGCCCATTCCGATGGCCGCGTCCTTCACCTCCGGCGCCACCCCGGCGATGCCGACGTAGGTGTTCCGCACAATCGGCATCAGGGCGTAGACGAACAGGGCCACCGCCGCAGGGACCAGCCCGATGCCGAGCCCAATGGTGATCATCAGCACCAACAGGGCCATGCTGGGGATGGTCTGAAAGGCGTTGCTGATGCCGATCACCCACGGATACAGCCGCGGTACCCGCGTCGCAAGAATGGTCAACGGTACCGCCACCAGGATGGCGGCGCACATCGGAATGGCCACGATGTACAGCTGCTGCAGCGTCAGCATCCACACCTCGTACCCGTGCGTCGAAAAGTACTGCCACAGGTCCTGCCACACGCCGATCCCCTCCTTCCATGAACGTGAGTCCGTACGCATTCCCGCGCGCGTTCCCGCGCCAGGCCTCACCGGCCCTCACTGAGCCTTCGCAAACGGCTCCGCCCCCGTGACGCGGAGGGCGTCGTCCAATACCCCGGCCAGAGCGCTTCGTGTCACCAGCCCCGCCAGCGTCCCGTCCTCAGTCACCACCGGCACGGCGTCCACGCGGTACCACAGCATCTGGCGCATCGCGCCCATCGCGGGATCATCCGGGTGCACCACCGCCTGAGCCAACCGCGCCACGTCGCCCACGGGCATCTGGCGGCCCTGTTCCAGCGCGCGCGTGACGTCCTCCAGCCGTGCGACGCCGGCAAACCGGCCGTCGCTGTCAATCACCATCACACTGTTCACCCGCCGCTGGCGCATGCGCTCCAGCGCCTGTGCGAGTCCCGCGTGCGCCTCCATGGTCACCGGGTTGTCGATCATCACATCTGCCACAGCTACTTCGCTGGCCTGCCGAAGCATCCGGTGCCGCCCGATGAACTCAGCGACAAACGCGTCCGCCGGCGCGCGCAGCATCTGCTCGGGTTCCGCCGCCTGCACGATGCGCCCGTCGCGCATCAGTACGATGCGATCCGCGATGCGCAGGGCTTCGTCCATGTCATGCGTGACGAACAGGATGGTCTTTTGCACCGTCTTCTGCAGCCGCTTCAGTTCATCTTGGAGCTGTTCCCGAATGAGGGGGTCGAGGGCGCCGAACGGCTCGTCCATGAGGATGATGTCGGGGTCGTGGGCCAGCGCCCGGAGGACGCCGATGCGCTGCTGCTGTCCGCCACTGAGTTCGCGAGGGTACCGGTCGAGGTACAGTTCGGGATCGAGCCCGACCAGGTGCATCAGCTCTTGGGCCCGCCTTCGTCGCTGTTTGGGTGCCACCCCCTGCAGCCGCAGTACGAAGGCGATGTTCTCCGCGATGGTCAGATGAGGCATGAGGCCGATCTGCTGAATCACGTAACCCAGGCGCCTTCGCAGCTCCACCGGGTGGTACGCCCGGTTGTCCCGGCCGTCCACCAGGATGGTGCCTGACGACGGTTCCACCAAGCGGTTCACCATCCGGAGCGTGGTCGACTTGCCGCATCCCGATGGACCGATGAGCGCCACCAATTCTCCGCGGGCGATGTCGAGCGACAGGTGATCGACCGCCATGGTGCCATCTGGATAACGCTTGCACACGTCCTGGAACGACAACATGGGACCCATCCCTCCTTTCGGATGCCGAAAAACCCCGTAGGCACGCCTACGGGGTTGTGCAGATTGCACGTGAACGCATCCGCTTGATACTCTCCAAGCAGTCTCCTAAATGCTTACGAAGTTAGCTGTCGGGTTCGGGCTTAGGAGATTGCCCGTCCGCGCCTTGCAGCGCGGATTCACCCCATACCTTGGTTCCCCCGTTTCCCTTTCGGGAATTCAGCATGTTCTGCTATAGGATTTTATGGTTTATCGTAGCAGATGGTTCCGGTGACGTCAACCTTTTATGTCGACTCCCAGGAGGAGCACCTCATCCCGCCACCGGATAGACGGCGGCGCAGATCAGGCCAAAGTACGTCGGCACCTCGTACGACCATACCTCGACCCGCCTGGATCCCTTCGGCATGGCGCCGGCCAGAATCAACGTCTGCCAGACCCCGTCCGGTTTGGCATCGTCGACGAACTGCGGATCGAGACCCGCCAACGCCTCCAGGTCGTCCGCCTGCAGCCACGCCGCCACCTGCGCGTCCAGCGCTGCGGCCGCCGGATGGAAACCGTACGGCCCGTCCTCGCGGTGGGCATGGGCCCAGTCGCAGCTGGCGATCAGTCCAACGCGCTTACCGGAGGCCGCCACGGCCCTGGCCAGAGCCTCTCCAAAGCGAATTTGATCGGAGAAGGAGCGTTGACGCGTCGGCGTGATCGCGACGATGGGCACCTCGGGCATGAACCACAGCGGTACGATGGCCCCCCAATCGAGCGGCAGGCAGGACAGCGGCCCTTCCGCCGTGGCGTAATTGACCGCTGCCGCGGGCAAGCCCAGGTCGCGGGCGGACTGGACGATGGCGCGCGCCAAGGTTCGGTCGACCCGCCGTTCCATGGCGACCACCTCGCCGTGGTCCTCCACCTCCCCCGCCATGCGCTCGCTGTCCGAGACGGCGAACAACCCGTCCAGGCGAATGCCGTGCGGGGTCAGCACCACCAATGTCTCTGGGGCGGCCTCCTGCATCCGCTGCCCGAGCCGCTCCAGGCTCCGCCGCGTCCGCTCCATGAGCCCAGGGTTCGGTCTGGACAGGCGCTCAATGATCTCGGAGCCGTGCGGCGCGATGCACGCGAAGACAAACGGGTTCACTGCAATTCCTCCTCGGTGGGCGGGATCGCCCCCTCCAAATCGTCCGCGGTGTAGATGCGCCCGCGGGCGGGCATGATCCGCGGGACGGTGGGCAATCCGATGCGCGCCGGGTTCATCGAGTGGATCGGCATCAACACCCGCGGCTGGATGGTCTCCACGATGGACAGGATGTCGCCCCGCGCACCGTGCCCGGTGGACCCGACGAACACCAGCCTCAGCCCGAACACCTCGAGCCAGTGCAGCATGTTGTTCCACGCCGGGTCGTATGGCCCGAGCGGGCTGCCGTTGGAATGGATGAACACGCCCCCCGGCTTTGCGTCGATGTCGATCCAGTCGATGAACCGCTCGTACCCCAGCTCGACAGCGAACGCGTGCTCCCGCCCGCGGAGATCAGCGGGACGCACCACCTCGAGGTGATTGGCAGCCACGAATGCCCTCGCCGTTTTCGTCCACTGCGCCTCGCCGCCACCGTAGATCGCGATGTCCGACAGCTCGCCGCCGAACGCGGCATACAGGTACGCGCTCGGCGCGGACAACAGCAACCGCCGGCCGCTCGCGCGAGCCGCCTGGCGAAACACTTCCGCGCGCTGCGGGTGGCGCGGATAGAAGGTGAAGTACACGCCTGCCTCCGCGGCTTGCATGACCTCCGCCGCATGCCGGACGAGTTCGTCCTCATACAGCGTCTGGCTGTTGTCCTCGGTGTCCGCCCGCGTCCCTTCGATGAACAGCACATCCGGCCGGAACGCACGCGCCGCTCTGGCGAAATCCCGGGTCCACTCCGGATGGGCGCCGTGCAGGCGCAGATCTCCCGAATACACAAAGCGAAGCTCCGGCGTCTCGATGAAAAATCCGCATGCACCCGGCGTATCGTGATCGACCGCCACCGGCGTGATCCGCATGGGCCCAAAGTGAACCGTCTCTCCGAAGGAGACGGGCTGATAGGCCAGGTTCCGCCGGGGCCCGTCGAGAACCTCATCCAACGCGCGAAGCAGCCGATAAGTGTCCTCGGTGAGCAGGACAGGGATGTCCTCGCGCAGGTAAGGCATCAGTCCGGTGTGATCCAGATGGGAATGGCTGATGGCCACCATCGTCCGCACGCCGGCCGGGGCGTCGGTACCGTCTCCCTCAAACAGCCCCGGAATACGCGGCGCCAGGTCCATCCGCTGCAAGTCCCGAATACCCCGGGGGGCCAGCACATGGTCGAACACCGGAACAGCCGGACTGAAGACGCGGCCCATATCGAACAACAGGCGATGTCCGTCCACCGCTATCTGGATGACCGTGCCACCGATGGTGTCGATCCCCTTGAAGAATTGCCAGGTCACACGGCTCAATCGCGTCACTCCTCATCTCCACAGAAACAACGAAATACGGGTAGCATTTTATTATACCACCATATCATATTAAATTGTTGTAAATTTGGCCTTCCGGACGAAATTTTCTCTTGCCTGGCCCCAAGCGGGTGCACTAGGATAAAGTCGGTGGACAGACAGGGGGGAATTGGATGAGCTTCCGGCTGCGACGGAGTGTCACGGCGTACCTGATGTTGCTGCCAACGCTTGTGCTGATCGGCGTGTTTGTCGTCTATCCCATCGTGGACTCGTTTGTGATCAGCTTTTACAAGTGGGACATGCTGTCCGCCAGCAAACCGTTCGTGGGGCTGCAGAACTACATCTACATCTTCGAAGACCCGTTATTCCACACCGCCCTCAAAAACACGGTGCTGTACGTCGTATTCTTCGTCCCCATCGTGTTGGCGCTGGGTTTGCTGACGGCCGTGCTGCTCAACGCAAAGATTCGCCTGCTGCCACTGTTCCGCACCGCCTTTTTCATCCCGTACGTGACATCTCTCGCAGCAACCGGAATCGTGTGGCAGTGGATCTTCAATGACCAGTTCGGACTCCTCAATTATCTTCTGGAGCGCGCCGGCCTGCATGCGCAAGACTGGTTGAACGACCCCCGCTGGACATTGTTCAACATCATCACCATCGGCGTTTGGCAAAATCTCGGCTACGTCGCCGTCATCTTTCTCGCGGGATTGCAGAACATCAGCCGGGAGTACTACGAGGCAGCCGACGTGGACGGCGCGACGCCATGGCAGAAGTTCGCCCGCATCACGCTGCCGCTGTTGTCACCGACGACCTACTTCCTGCTCATCCTCACGACCATCGAGGCCTTCAAGGTGTTCCTGCAGATCTACGTGCTGTACGGGGAGACCGCGGGGCCGAACAACAGCGGCATGACGCTCCTGTACTACATGTTCACCAAAGGATTCGGCGACTACCGGATGGGATACGCCTGCGCCTCGGCCTATGTGCTGTTCCTGATCGTGTTCGTGTTCACCTTGGCGCAGATGGCGCTCTCTCGCCGCGTCCACTATGAGGCTTAGGGGGTGGAGGAGATGAAGAAGGTCTGGGTGTACCTGGTCTTGATCCTGTTGTCCCTGTTCGTCCTGGGACCCTTCTTGTGGATGCTCTCCACCTCCGTCAAACCGGATGCGGAGGTCCTCAGCGCCGTCCCGCACCTGTTCCCGGAGCACTGGGCGTTGGACAACTACGTCAAAGCCTGGGCTTCCGCGCCCTTCGCCCGCTATTTCTGGAACAGCTTTTTCATCTCGGCGGTGGAGACGGTGTTTGACCTGACGTTCGGCGCCATGGCCGCGTACGCCTTCGCCCGGATGGAGTTCTTCGGCAAGAACGTACTGTTTGTCGCTCTGCTTGCGACGATGATGGTGCCCGGCGAAGTCCTGCTCATCCCGAACTACATCACCATCAGCAGCCTGAACTGGCTGAACACCTACCAGGGGCTGATTGTCCCCTGGCTGGTGAGCGTGTTCACCATCTTCCTCATGCGCCAGTTCTTCCTTGGACTGCCCCGAGAGGTGTTCGAAGCCGCGGAGCTGGACGGGTGTGGCCCGCTTCGCACCCTGTTCGGCATCATCATGCCGATCTCCAAACCCATCTGGATCACCTCGGCGCTGATCAAATTCGTCGGGGCTTGGAACGCCTTCTTGTGGGTGTTGGTCATCGCCAATTCGTCCGACTACTACACCTTGCCCGTCGGGCTCATCAACTTCTCGACCGACGTGGGCACGGTGTACAACCAGCTGATGGCAGCCGCCACCTTCAGCGTACTGCCGCTCATCGTCCTGTTTTTGTTCGGACAGCGGTACTTCATTGAGGGCATCGCGCGCTCCGGTATCAAGTGAGCGCGTTTTGCCGATAGAATGCCCTTCCCCGTGACGGGGAACCTGAGGGCAAAAAGGAGTTGTGACCGATGAAAAAGCGTTGGTTTGCCACCGGTGCAACGATGGTGCTCGGCACCGCGCTGGTGTCCGGGTGCGGCGGCCAGGCGCCCGGCAATGCGGCAAACACCCCCGGCAACGCGGCGGCCGGTACGGCACCCGCGGGCCAGGTGACCATCACCTTCTACGAGGCGATGCCGGGCGCGTTGGGAGACGAGTTGAAAAAACTGACCGACCAGTTCCAGCAACAGAACCCGAACATCAAGGTGGAGCTGGTGTACAACGGCAGCTACACGACTCAGAAACAAAAGTTGACGGCCGCCATCGCGGCCCACAAGCCGCCGACCATCGCCCAGGTGCAGGAGACGTGGGAGACCGAGTACTACAACAACGGCCTGCTTCAACCCGTACAGGATTTGCTCCCGAAGGAGACCGTCGACGACCTCATTCAAATCTGGAAGGACGACAATTCATACGACGGCAAGCTGGTCTCTGTCCCGTTCAACAAGTCGGCCTACGTCCTGTTCTATAACCCAGACGACTTCGCGAAGGCCGGCATCACCCAGCCGCCGGCAACCTGGGACGAGCTGGAGAAGGACGCCATTCAGATCACCAAGGCGACCGGCATCCCGGGCTTGGCCTTCCAGGGCAGCTATTACACCTTTGAGATGCTCTTGCGCCAGGCGGGCGGCAAGGTGTTGACAGACGACCAGAAGCAGGCGGCGTTCGGAGACGACGCGGGTAAGAAGGCGCTGTCGTTCATGCGCAAGCTGGTCATCGACGACAAGGCCGCGACGGCCATCGGCGGCAACGCCTATCTGTCGGATGGGTTCAACACCCACAAATACGCGATGGACCTCGACTCCACCGCCTCCATGTCGTTCATCAAGAATGTCAAATTCAAAGTGGCGCCTCTGCCGGGAGACGTGCAGAAGGCGGTTCCCACCGCGGGGACGAACATCGTCCTGTTCAAGGACGCCACGCCTGAGCAGCAGCAGGCGGCCGCCAAGTACCTCGACTTCTTGATCTCGAAGGAGAACACCATCGAGTGGGCCAAGGCGACCGGCTACCTGCCGGTGCGCAAGAGCGCCCTCGACGACCCGGCTTGGAAAGCCGTCGTCAGCCAGAACCCGAACCTCGGGGTGGCGCCCGGTGAATTGGACAATGCCTATTTCTCACCCCGGCTCGCCGAGCTGTACTCCGGCCAGAACAACGTGTCTACACAGATCGGCAACATGCTGGCTGGTAAGCAGAGCGTGGACGATACCCTGAAGAAGAGCGTGGACGCCATCAACCAGGCGTTGGCGGGCAAATGACGGGGGCCGGGGTGCCGGCGGCCGGCCTGGAGCGCCTGGCCGGCTGCCGGCTGTTCATTTTCGATCTCGATGGCACCGTGTACGAGGAGACGGACCACTTCCGCTTCTACGGGGAGCAGATCGCGCGCGCGCTGACCCCGGAACGGGCAAAGGCCTTTGCCGCCGACGTCGAGGCGGCGTTATCAGGCCAGCATACGCTGACCTACGGATCGAGCTACGATGTAGAGCAGGACCTGATCTTCAAGGGAGAGCAGGCCTATACCTGGACCGGCGAGCCGATGTCCGCCTCCCCGTCCGCCCACCTCGCGCACATGGACGATCCGTGGGGCATCTACATGGCCGCCGGCCTCCACCATGGTGCCAAACCGGATCAGGTTGAGGCAGCGTTTCTCGCCACGCGCGCCCACATGGAATCGCCCGAGTTTCGGATGCAGCCGCTTCCCGGCCTGCGCGCGGCCATCGACGGACTGCGCGCGCTGGGGCGCCGGTTTGCCCTCGCCACCAACAGTCCGGAGCCGGACAGCCGCAAGATCCTCGCCAAGCTCGGCCTGACGGGCGCGTTCGACGTGGAGGTGTTCAACGCCCGCAAGCAGCATCGCGCTCGCGAGCACTTCACGCGGTTCCAAGAACAATTTCAGGTGCCGTTCGAACAGATGGTGAGCATCGGGGATCACTATCGCAACGAGATTGCGCCCGCCGCGGCACTTGGGATGGCGACCGTGTACATCGACCGCTATCTGAAGCAACCCAGACCGGAGGTCACGGTGCAGGTGGCGCGCCCGGCGGACGTGGCCGACGTCCTGCGGCACGTCACCGATCTCTGCAGCGCCGGGCGGCGCTGAGCCACACGCGGGTCACCCCTCGGTCGGCCCGCTCCCGTCCCCGGGGTCCCGGGGTGCCCCATCCTTCTGGGATGGGGCACCCGTGTCCTCCTTCGCCTCCGTCTGCGCGGCCTCCTTCGCAGCCGGCCGCTCCGACAGCGCGCGTTTCAGGCGCCATCCCACCCATCCGACAATCAGCATGTACAATCCGACGAGGACGCCGGTGACCCACACATGCTCATGCAAGTGATGTCCAGCCAGGGTAAAGGTCATGATGGCGGGTAATTTGCCAAGGGCCGTCGCCAGCGTGAACGCGGACATGGAGATCCCGGTCACGGCGCTGGCGAAGTTGATCAGCGCAGAGGGGAAAATGGGCACCAGGCGCGTGAGCAGGACGGCTGCGAACCCGTTTCGATCGAGGAAGCGGACGAGCGCATCCCAACCTTTGTAACGGGAAAACAAGCGCTGGACGTGTTTCTGAAAAAACAGGCGCTCGAGCCAGAACTTGCTCACCGCGGCCAGCGTCGCCGCCGCCCAAGCGACCAGCAGCGCCGGCCAATAGGGGAGCACCGCTCCCATCGCTGCTGCGATGACGGGGATGGGCAGCACCGGGACGTAGGAGACGACCACAATCAGCGCGAAGCCCACCACGGCTGCCATGGCGCCGCCCTGATGGATGACGTGCATCCAATGCGCGAACATGCCACCCCTCCTCGAAGCCCCCGCAAAGACGTCTGGCTCGTTCGGCGTGCCAGCCTCCTCAACAAGACGTGCATTTCTGGGGAGAAGGCGCGAACTCCTGCAGGGCGGACCAGTGCCCTGTGATATTTCAGAATCCCGCGCCCTCGCCCCCTTTTCAAACAAACCATCCCGTCTCTATAATGACGCTACAGAGGCCGCGGATCACCCCATGACACGGGAAAAGCGCCTTGGGGAGAGGAATCATCATTCATGAAAGCAAGACATATCCTATTGGCCGCGGCAGCGCTGTTCGGCGGTATGTGCACGCTGGGACTGTGGCTGGACCAACGCGCGATCACGACGGAGACCCGGACGGGCAACCCGTCCCACGCAGTCGCCGGTGCCACGCCGGTGCCTGGGACCACTTCGACTATCAGCCCTCCGGGCGCTGAAAACCCTCTCGACGCAGGCATTGCGACGGCCGTGCACCGAACGCCGCACGATCCGATGAACGATGCGGGCCCCAACAAGGTCCACCTGGGCGTTCGGCCTGGCAACGCGGGTTACGACACCCTTCCGCCTGGCGTGTATTATCAAAACCGCGTCGTGGTCGTCACCTTCCACGACATCTCGCCGTCGTTCCGTTCGCGCTACACCATCACGCCGGAGCAGTTCGAAGCCGACCTGGACGCGATGGAACACGCGCATCTGAACGTCATCACCAACCGTCAGTTCATAGCATTCCTGCAGCACCGGGCGCACATTCCAGACAATGCGGTGTTGCTCACCTTTGACGACGGGTATACAGACATGTACCAATACGCCCTGCCCATTCTGCGGGCGCACCACATGGAAGGGACATTTTTCGTCATCGTCGGCAAGGCCGACCAACCCGCGAACCGTGCGGGAAACCTCGGATACATGACGTGGGCTCAGCTGGAAGCGATGCACCGGGCGGGTATGGAAATCCAGAGCCACACTTACAACAGCCACTACCTGGTCAACGTGAACGGGCACCTGGTGGCGGCGTTCAACACGCCGATCCCCGTGAACGGCCGTGTGGAGACGCACAAGGAGTACTTGGCGCGCATCCAGGGGGACTTTCTGAAAGCCCGTGAAGAACTCGAGCAGCATCTCGGCGCGCCGTGCACGCAACTCGCCTGGCCCTACGGCTGGGGAACCCTGACGGCGACGCACACCGCCCTGTCGGCCGGTTATCGATACCTGTACACAACCACCCCAGGCCCCGTCACGCCCTGGACGGCACCGGACGCCATCCCGCGTATCGACATCGGCTACGACACCACCACGCCCGCGGAGGCGGTGAAGGACATCCTCGACACAGCTCGGGGGTGAACCCCCTCACCGTTTCAGACCGTCAGGCGCTGCAGCGTGTGCAGCCGCTCGACCGGCCTCCCGAAGCCTTCAGAGGCCTGCCGCTGCAAGACATTCAAATCCCCGTAGTGAGGATAGTGGGTGATGGCGAGCCGCTTTGCACCCGCCCGCTTCGCCACCTCGCCCGCCTGCCGGGCGGTGACATGGCCGGCTTGCCGCGCCTCTTCCTCCTGGCCGTCGTACATGCTCGCCTCGCACACGAACAGGTCTGCCTCTTGCGCCACCTGTTCCAGTACAGGGGAGAGCGCCGAATCGGCCGAGAAGGCGAACACCTTTCCGTCCCCCTCCAGGCGCACCGCCAGGCACTCGACCGGATGCTCCGTACGGGCGAAAGACGCCTTCAGTCCCGCGATCTCCAGCCGGGACGAGGCGTCCAGCCGCTGCAGGTTCGCCAGCGGTTCGTTGTGGAACGCCCGCTCCAGCTCCGCCGGTCCGTGCGGCATGTAGATCTCCAGCGGACGGGTCCGTTCTCCGCGCAGCCGCGCCAACAGCAGCGCGTACTGAAGGACACCGAGATCGGCGGCGTGATCGAAATGGTGATGCGTGACGATCACGGCGTCCAACGCATGTACCGATGTGATTTTGAACAACTGGGCGAGCACACCCGAGCCGCAATCCAGCAGGACCTGCCGCCCTTCATCCGTCTGCAGCAGGAATCCGGTCGTCGCCTCGCCAGGGCCAGGGTACGTCCCCCAAAATCCGAGCACGTGAATCTCCATCCTGTTCCCACCTTCCGCACCTCGTGTATGACCTGAAGCCTCGCCGCGATCCCCGACTGAGCGCCAGCCGGTTCCATTGTAGCAGAGCTTGGGATACCCCCACCCCGCGAGGCACACCTTCCGGCGGGCGCCATATATGTAACTATACCCATCCGCCCAAACGGATGACCAAGACTTCGCAGGGAGGGGTGTCTATGGCATACCCGGCCATGTACGGCATATATGCGGCAGTGTTGCATGACCTGGAGCGCAGCATTCACGCCGAGCAAATCTTCTGTTCCATCGTCACCGAGATGAAATTCATGCCGGCGTTCAAGGACGATCCGCACCTGGCGGAGGTGCACCGGCAGAATTACGAGAAGTTATACCGAAAGGTGAAACACATCATCTGATGCTTTTGCCTGCATTGTACACACACGAATAGCAAAAACAAAAGGCCCTCACATCCGTGGGGGCCTCATTAGTGCACGTGGCACCGCCTCGAGGCTCCTCACATGAATCGTACCTCGCGGTAGCTGAATCGTCGACTCCTGTTGGCCGGTGAGATCGACCAGCACAACCGCCGGGCGCTGCTGCCACGCCTGCTCCCGATACCAGCGCAGGCGCCGCTCCCACTTGTACTGCCACTGTCGGTTCCTAAATGTTGGATAAATCAAGTAGTACTATCTCTCAATTTTTACCCAACACACTGAACGGTCCAAGGGGTAAGTGTTTTAAACCGATGGTAGGCCGAAGTGAAAATGGCGGCCGCGGATGTTCGCGGACGCCAGGATGACACCAAATACAATCAGGGTTCCGCCGAGCAGTTGACCGCCGGTGATCGGTTGACCGAGCACCACGTAAGCCACCGCCATGGCCACAAACGGCTGCAAATTCAACAGGATGGACGACTTGGCTGCGCCGACGATCTGCATGGTACGGTTCCAAACCAGGCCAGCTACACCTTGGGACAGGATCCCAGACAACGCGAGGATTAACCAGGCCAACGCGGTGTGCGCGAGCACCGGGTGAGGCACCGCGATTGCGGAAACGGGAAGGAATAATCCTGTGCCTAACCAAGTCCCATAGGCGGTGACCGTGTATGGGCTGAGGTCGTCTGATAGTTTTCGGATCAGAACCAGATTCAGCGAAAAGGTGAGCATAGCCCCAGCGGCGTACAGATCCCCCACGCTAGTGTGAAATCGGTGGCCATCGGCGGACAACAGGGTGTATACGCCGGTGATGGTGATAGCCGCACCCACGACCATCCGCGTAGTGAGCCGCTCGTGTAACAAGAAGCGCGCAAAGATCCCGGTCGCGAACGGAGCGGCGGCCATGATGAGGGCGGACTCGGTGGGCGATACATAACGTACCGCTTGGAAGAAGCACACCTGGTTGAGCAGGGTGCCGACCACGCCGATGACCGCAAGCGCCAACAATTGCCGTTTCGACACGGGCCGCAGTTGGTGCAGCGTGAGACCAGCCGCGAGCAAAAACAGGCCTGTGAACACCAGCCGCAGGGCGGGAACGGTGAGAGGGGTGAACTGTTGATCCAACCAACCGCTCGCCACAAAGTTGCTCCCCCATACCAACACGCATGCGAGCAGACCCACGTACGCACTCACCAAACCAGGTTCCCACCTCAAGATGCAGGTTTTCTGTTCTCAGTGTGCCACGGCTGGAGCGACATGACAATTCCTCAAAGGATGGACGTCGCCATTCAAGACTTTGGATCTGGGTTATTAGAGGATCTGGAACTGTACGAGGCTTTGCAGGGTCTCCTCCCACTGCTCGGTGGTGAGGAAGTTCCAATTTTTCACATTTTGTTGTCAATCGATTGCGCCGGGATCCTACATCTCCAGCCGCTTTACCTTCGCGAACATGCGTAACCGTCTAACTGAATACACTTTCACCCCCCCTTACCGTTCGCCGACCCTGGATGAAAAAGCTCCACCGCATTTATCACGGAAGGAATAGTATCGCTACAGTCCAATTTTCGCGGCGGCGTTTTCGCGAAACACGTTCCCGTCTCGTATGTAACGCCGGACCATCATTACACTTCGATGACCGGTTTGAGCCATGATCTCCCGTTCCGACACTCCTGCCATCGCTGCAGATGTAGCAAGGCCAGCTCGTAGACTGTGGCCGGCAAACTTGTCTGGGTCCAGCCCGACGCGTTGTGTGTACTTCTTCACGACACGAGCCACCGTCTTGTCTGAAAGACGAGCAGCACCAACTTCTCTGCCTTTCGTTACACTCCGAAAAAGGGGGCCTGCCTGGATATCGGCGGCCTCCAGCCAGGCCTGTAGTGACCGCACAGGACACGTTTCGATGTGTGACCCGTATGGGATACCGATCTTCCTTCCCTCACCCTCCTGGTCGGTCTTGCTTCGTCGAACTGTGATGATGAGGCCTTCACGAGCGAATTCGACGTCTTCCACATTCAACGAAACGAGCTCAGATCGGCGAAAAGCTCCCGCGAATCCAACGAGAAGCAGGGCCCGGTCGCGTAGACCCAGGAGATCGTCTGGCGTATGTGCAAGCATGCGGCGCAGGTCCTCCACCAGCACTGGAGCCTTCGCGCTTGGGGCTACGCCAATCGTGTTTCGTATGCCTCTCCAAACGGTCTTCACGGTCTCGTCGGACGCGGGTGACGGGAATCCCTTGGCCTTGTGGGCGAGACCGATGGAGATCATGTGCCTTCCAATCGTGCTGGCCCTGTAGCCCTGGTCGGCCATGTGTGACAGGTACATCGCCACGGTGGGCGGTTCCGCAGGCAGTGAACACAAACCCCGTTCGTCGCACCATCGGGAAAACGTCTGCCAATCGGATTTGTACGCCTTAATGGTATTCCTCGCTTTCGACCGGCGAATATACTCGTTCGCGCTGGCGGTTAACTCGGCTTGCATGTCAACGGCTGTTGGTTGGTGTTGCGCAAGTGTCTCCTCCATCACCAGGCCTCCCAGACAAACGTATCGCCAGCCATGTGTCATGTCATGTGTCATGTACTGTGCAAGCAAAGAGCATACGCCATTCGTCAGCTGTTTTCCGCAGCTAAAACATGCAGAAAAACGCTGCGCTCTGATATACCGCGTTGTGTATATTCATGCACGTCGGCGGTCTTAGCCCAAATTAAAAATTCGCCCCCTTATGTGCAATAAGATTTCTATCCAAAATCCTCTGCTTACAGGTTGAGGGACCGAATGTTTTCTGGTGTCATCTGGCGGACCAGTCGTTCTGACAAAGGAAGAAGCGAGGCGACAATGAACACAATACCTCCGACCGTGGCAACCGTGTGATAGCCGAAAATGTCAGCCAATGGCACTGCCAATATCTCGCCTATGGGTATTGTGATGTAAGAGCCAAAGTCATCGAAGGCACATACCCGTGAGAGTTTGTCTCGTGGAACAGCTTGCTGTAGTGAGGTATCCCACGCTATTCCCGAAATCGTCTGCCCAGCTCCAGCCAACGCAGCGGCGATTATCAAATAGGGCAAGGCGTATCCTTGACCAAGAACAATCATCGGTATGCCACTGACAGCGACGGCTATCATGCAATCGCGAAGCGGACGCCGCAGCTGGAATCTGAGCATTGCTAAGCTTGCTATTAAGAGACCGACTGCCTTTATGCCCAGCGTCAATCCCCATCCAGCCGAGCCAAAAGTGTTCTTGGCAATGATCGGTCCAAGTACTTGCCACACACCCATCTGTACTGCATTCATCAATGCAAATGCCCCGGTTATCGACCAGATCCAACGGCGACGTCGGAAGTACGACCAGCCCTCACGCATCTCTTGGATAAGTGAACTATCAGTAACCGAAGGATGGGAAGGAATACGGACTCGAGTCAGACAAACAGCGGCGATGAAGAAGCTGGCGGCATCTATGGCAATCCCCCAGCCCCCACCGACAGTCGCGACCAAAACCCCGGCAACTGTTGGTCCGACGATCTTAGCAGCACTACGCGATGTATTTAGCAGCGAATTAGCCTGCTTGATATCCTTGCTATTAACTATCTCTGGGATAATGCCTCGCATAGCTGGGGAAGTGAAGGCTCCCAATACGCCGTTTACAATTGCTAGTGGGAAAATCCAATACGGATTCGCTCCGATAAGGACGATAGCGGCAATTCCTGTCTGAGATAACCCAGAACCTAAGTTGCTAAGAAATATCAGCCTGTCTCGACGATAACGATCTGCAATGCTGCCACCGATAAGCACCATCAAGACGTTGGGAAGGATTTCTGCAGCAAGAATGTACCCCAACAGATTCTGCCCTTGTCGAGCCTGAAGGACGGCAAATGCGAGAGCCACGGGTGTCATGGCACTACCAAATAAGGAAACGGTACGACCCCAGTAGAACCATCGGAACAGGGAACTAGAGAGTGCCCCTGTTTTAAATAGAGATTTGACCATATTTCCCGTGTGTACCCTCCTCTCCAGTGAGACAGGCAAAATCGGTGCTAAACGAACACCCCCAGAATGACAATCATAACATTATTCTTAATTGCAACATTATTGCATTTAACTGCCCATTACTGACATAAGGATGACACAAGGAAAATGAATGGTTATGTATTCCCCTTGCGTTACCCCGTGTCAAGTTGTCCTCTAAGTTGAAACACTCGAAAGCGGATTACCCACAAGTAACCGTTCCGCTTGGTGGTCACTCAGGATACATTTGTTTTGTAATTCCACACATCGGACTTCCCACCCTTTTCGACTTAGGCCATATTTTTGAGTCCGATAATACCCAATTATCGGACCTAAAATAATGGCACAAAGATGGCGTATCCAACTTACTGGTTTGTCTGTACACTAGAGATATATCATCGATTTAGGAGCAGATTATGTGAATCCATTCGATCCAGAATACATATTGATGGAACGCGTGACCAATTACAATCAACGGTTTCCGAGTAAACGTGATTACCATTCAGCGGCACGCGTAACGTCTTACCCATCTGTTGCCCAATTGATGGATAAGTATGGCACGTTCAACCATTTCATGGAAGCCTTCCTCAAGACATATGTCTCTGTACACGAATGCCCATTGCCCGATTACTTGCTCGGGGTACTGGCCTACCGTGCCAAGGTGGTGCATAGTGGACGGCGTTTCCATGTCCGTCTTGCAACGCGAGACACGGAACAGATACAAGTGCTTCAGTCCTTCGCCCAGTATATGCAAGTCTACCCGTCCAACAAGCACAAGCCCACCTTGTATGTGCGCCTGTATGACACGTATCTCGTCACCGGTTTAGAACGGTTTTATACTGTCGATAATTCCTTCTCTCCCACTGTAGACTTCGTGCGCGGATACATTGACACACACAGCCATTTCCGAATTGAGACGCCAGGTCGATATCGCCTGACAATCACAGGGCCACTTGTCCCTCAGTGCCGTGACGTCCTTGTTCGTCTTGGAGCCCGAAATACACGGGTGTCTTCGGTTAAAAGTTCTTTCCGATGGAACATCCACAGCGGAAGTCTACGCAAAATCCGTGACGCCCTGTACCCGAATGGATGTATTTGTAATGAACGTGTGCGGATGATGATGTACAAGGCGTGACCAAACGAACAGGCCGGCCTGCTTGGTCGGCTCCAAGACTGTGTCGAGACGACGCAATACCGTTATAGGCAGAATCACGTCCCGATACTTACCACGCACATAGAAGTCACGAAGCACATCGTCTGCTATTTTCCAGATAAAATTGACAATACAGGTCAGTTGAGACTGTTCCATGTTCATCCACTCCGTTACTGAAGAGAAATGTAGGCTGTTTTAGGCCAGATCATTCTCTAAGGATAGTATTCAACAAGACCCCATATGGCGGGTCTATCTTATAGGATTTGGAGCGGGCGAGTTGATGATGTTGTATCAACGGATGTAGATTGAAAATTAGAGAGTTTACTCCCTATGGGGGATGAACGTGTTGAAACGGCTGGTATTACCTCCCAATCGCTCCTGTCAAGATGCCCAAACTATTGAAACCGAAGGCACTGTTGTTATCATTGGGGCAAACGGTTCAGGTAAAAGCAGACTGGGCGCGTGGATTGATACGAGTAGCAATCAGAACGGAAGAATAGTTCACAGAATCGCTGCACAGAGAGCTTTAACACTTCCAGACACAGCCATTTTGAAAAGCTATGATGATGCCTTAATGGACCTTCTCTATGGCAATGCCCTCTATCCAGATAAAATCCGCCAACGTTGGCAGAGTCGGTATACCACAGGGCTGCTCAATGACTACGACAAAGTGCTCTCGGTACTGTTTGCTACAGAAGCCAAGAGAAATGCTGAATATGTAGAACTTGCACGTGGTAGTGATACAAAACCTGATATTCCTGTATCACCCATGGACACTCTCTTGACTATATGGAGAGATCTACTTCCGCACCGCACTCTCATTCTACGGGATGCCAAGGTATCTGTCGTTGACAATACAGGAAATATATACCACGGCAGAGAAATGAGCGACGGGGAACGCGTAGCCCTTTATCTGATGGCACAATGTTTATGCGCCCCACCTGATGCAATACTTGTGATCGACGAGCCCGAGATTCACCTCCATCGCGCACTTATGTCTAGACTGTGGACCAGCTTGGAACAGGCACGAGACGATTGCCTATTTGTTTATATCACCCATGACCTTGAATTTGCAGCTTCAAGAAGTAACTCGACAAAGATTTGGGTTAAAAGTTATTCCCATGGTGAGCAGTGGGATTGGGAAATCGTACCCGACGTAGACAATCTCCCAGAATCCATTGTCTTAGAAATTTTAGGTTCAAGAAAACAGATACTGTTTGTTGAAGGAACAAAGGATTCTCTGGATTACATAATCTATTCGGCCCTATATCCCGACTGCACTGTGATACCACGGGGGAGTTGCGTAAAGGTTATCGAATCTACAAAGGCGATGCGTGACAATCCGAGGCTGCATCATCTTCAGGCCTATGGCATCATCGACCGAGATTTTCGATCTCAGGAGGAACTCGACGCCCTTTCACACCACGGGATTTTGTACCTTGATGTTGCAGAAATTGAAAATATATTCTGCGTTCCTGAAGTAATTTCCATGGTCGCAGAACACTTGAGGTACGACCCCGTAAAAAAGGTGGCTGAAGCTACTGATTTTGTAGTCGACAACCTGCGTGATGAAATGGATAGTCAGATATCCAGTAGAACGATTCATGAGATAAAGGAACGCCTTACAATGCTTTCCCCTAAGGGCGTTGGATCATCCAACATCGAACAGGCACTAAAGAAGGCGGTTTCAGAGATAGATGCCCACGTAATATATTCCAAGTATGAGGAAATGTATCGACGAGCTATGTCGAGTAAAGATCTAGTCGAATGCCTCCGACTTTACAATCGGAAAAGCATCGTAAGCAGGATTTCTCAGATATTCGGCCTAAAGAATGGAGAATACGTGAAATTGGTACTTAGGTTGCTATCAGGTCCACACGGTCGTTTATTGAGAGACAATCTGTCAAAGTATGCACCGCTTTTACCTAGCTGAACGACAGACGGAATTTTGATGAGCAGCTTCTGACAACGGCAAAGAATAGACTCTCACAGTCTGCGTCAATCGCCGTAGCGGTCTTATCTATATAGGTCTATATAGGGCGAATGAATGGAAGCCCTAACAACTTGGTACCATATTTCGTGGGTGTACCGTCCGTAATGGACGCGTTCAAAAAACCGAAGGTGATGGAGACACAGCTACTGGTGCTGCTCCCAAGCTCATCCTCCACCAGCCATGCGTTAAAAGATGTCAAGGTAGGGGCCGAGAACAGTATATCGCCTTTTACGCCGCCTGGGAGCCTGATGCCCTGTTCGCCCGTTAACGTGAAATAGTGCATTCGCAAATTTTACGAAGGCCCCCGCAGATCCATTGTTACGGCCGGCTTCGGACATCCCTCTTTGGCACTGGTGACATTCCGTTGACGACGACGCCCGAATACCACGACCTGTTTGAATGCCTCGTACTCCCCGGCATCGAACCGGTACACGGCCAAGTCGGTGTAACGGTGAACCAGTGCGCTCACCATTTCTGAGCCGAGTGTGTACCGCGGGATGATGAACACAAGCACGCCGTCCGGGGCGAAATACTTGGACAGATCCCGCAGGAAGATGAGTTCCTTGCGGAACATTTCTCCCCCAAGGCCAAACTGCGAATCGTACGGTGGATTGAGCCACCTCAGCTGCATGCTGGCAGGTTCAACCCGGGCCCGCTCGTATCCGCACTGGACAACATGGTTAAGCAGCTCTTTCGCCTTCAAAGCGCGCTGTCCGTCGAGTTCGATGCCGTATGTCACCGCTCCTGATGGTGCCACAGCCGCCAGTGCATCGCCTTCTCCGCAACAGGGATCGAACCAACGTCCTGGACCGGATGGGACAAGACGGTTGCGGATCTTCTCCACCATGCTGAGTGGAGTAGCGTAGTAGCCCATCTTTGCCACTCCTGCGTATCGCATGTCTGCCCTCACGCCTGGCGCTTGGGATGTGGAGGCCTCACCCCTCCGTCCCAAGCGTGCAAGACGGAGGGGTTCACCTCCTCCTAGTTGTTTGCGGACACCCAAATGGGCTTATACGCCGTTACAGTCACTCTCCACTCAGACTCGGTTTGCTCACAAATCGGCATATGTCCGTCTTCCCAATACAGGACGCAATTGAGTTCATAAACTCCGCACTGTGTGGGAAGGTTGTCCGTGTCGAACGGATTGTCTTGGTGAAAGTTATCCCACCATTCCGCGCAGTCATCGGGGAGGCTGATTGCCACCCAGACTCCGTCGAAGCACAAAGCGGCCACCATCACAAACTCCTCTTTACCGCTTGCCAACGATGGTCCCCCCTCCCCGTCATCGGACAAATGCTGTCGGGTGCCAAACCGGTTCTGATACAACCGGCTTCACCATCTTCAGCCTCGGCCTCGGCAATTCGGGCTCATCTGGTTTTACGACAGCAGCCTCGCGGCCAACCAACACTCGAGACCGACGAACGAGCCGGTTCAACCGTTGGTCCACCTTGGCCACAAACTGTCCGTACCAGCTATCCGCGCACTCTGTCCACAGCAGTCCGTCCGCGATTGCTCTCATTTTCGTCCCCTCTCGCCCTACAAGCAGGGGACGTAGAAGGCTTTCGCCCTCTGTCCCCTAGCTTGCAGACAGAGGGCTTAGCCCCCTTTCTGAAATGTGTGTACAGGTCCGTCAGTTGCTCAACGTGCTGTCAAACGTCTGACCAGGGCCAGCGTGACAAGGTTGAGCGCTACGTTGAGAACCAACAGCGCTGTAATAAGTACGTTCATGCTTTTCCCCCTCCGGTTCATCCAAATGGTCCGTCTGAAACAAGGTCGTCCAGTTGGTGTAGGGGATTTCGTTATGTGCTACACTGATTGGTGGAGCGGGGAGAGAGGATGAGTCCTCCCTCCCGCACCGACGGTCAGTGGGCATCCCGGTGGTGGCGGGGTGCCCGCTTTTTCGTCGGCTTGCTCCGGCGGCTTTTCGTAGCTTCTGGATGACGACCAGCAAGCTCGCCGTTTGAGTGAGCAGTGCGGTTATCGCAGCCAGGAGTTGGACCAACTCCACCATTTTCATCACCCCCTTCCTGGTCAAGGATGGGGGCTCCACCGTGTAGCCGCTCCGGGTGCTCACCCGTGCGCGTTCCACGGGGAGCCCCGGAGAGATTTCAATTCAAGTTTTCAATCACGAACGAGAGCGTCGCATCATTGGCCACTTGCGGCTTGGCGATCACGTCGCTGAATGGCCGGACAGAACGGTCGTCGTATCCAATCACAACGGAGATTACCTGAAACTCCTTCTCGTTTTTCACCCGGGCGAATTCCCCGTGCAAAAACTCGTCGGAGACTCGGCTTTCCCCGTCCGTGATGAACACGATGTCGCCTTTCTTGAACGACGCCTCGTCCATGACTTGCACAGCCTCTCGCAACGGTTGCTCGAAGTCAGTCCCGCCGTTAAAAAAGTGGCTGGCCATTTCAACCAATTCCGCTGGCGTGGCTTCCTTCGGTCGATTCCACTTCTGGACAAAGATCTCATGTCTGCTGCCGAAGTGGACCACGGCAAAGGCCCGTTTCTCCCGGCGCGCAATAGCGAAGAGGGCCAAGGCGATGCCCTTCTCCCACATCTCCACCGGTCCCTGTGTGCTGCCCGACTCGTCAATACAGACGATGATCGGGCCTTGGCCTTCCCGCTCAAAACCGTTCAGCTCGTACTGCAAGAGCTGCTTCTCGGCAAACCGACGGAGGAATTCATCCTCCGTTTGCGGGTCGGCCAATAGCACCAGTTCGGACGGCAACAGGTTCGCGAGATCATCTCCAAGCGTGATGTTGACGACCTCCGAGGGTGGGTGCTGAGTCCGGTTCTTGCGCTTCCGCAATGCGATTGTCTGCATGCGCCCCGCCATCTTCGCGATTTCGCGGAGCTTCGGGAGCGTACGCAGGGCCTCGGCCAACTCCAGCCGTTCCTTGCCGCTGACGGGTTTCCCGTCGCCAGCGCCCACGCCGAACGACTGCATCATCAGTTTCGTTTCGCGAGTCTCTTCCGCCACTTGTTCCAACGCCTGCCGAACAGCCCGGCCGATGGATCCGCTTTGTGCATCGACGGCTTCCAAGAACTGCGCCTCGGTCTGTTGCAGCTGCTGCGCCAGTTGTGCTGCCTGTTGACGGAGCACTTCGGCTTGTTGTCCAGCAGCATTGGATGAGCCGTCGCCTTGGGTCTGCGCCACGTCGTTGTACAGGTCAGCCTGGTCCAGCAATCGCTGAACCTGCCTCTCCAAGTCCTGTACCTGTTGCGCCAGATCCCGAATATCATCAGGCAAGGCCTGTTCTACGGCCTCCCTGAGCGAGAGTGACGCGAGCGCCGCACTGTATTCATCCATCTGCGTTGTGTGCTGCAGTTCCTTCCAAGCGCTTTGGCCCATGACCTGTTCCATGATACGGCGATTGACAACAGGGCCGTTGGGGTCGATTTGCGGGCTAACCTTATAGAGGCTAGCCCACAAATCTCGCATCAATCCGGTGTAAGGTTCCTGGTTGACCGCCGACTGTATGCGCTCGGATTCCTCGAGAATACGAGCCCATATCCGGCGGTCATAGCGATCCGTCTTGATTGCACCCGCATCATTCAGATCCCAAGGCATTTGTGAGTCACTCCCTTCAGGAGTTCCTCAACCTTGCTGTCGGCCTCCTTTGTGCGTTGGAGTTTTGACGGAGAACCGCCAGCGGACATAAACGCCTGGATCTGTGTGCGGATGCTCTTGAGCTTCTTAATCGCCTCGGTTCCCACGGCAATCGCCTGGTCGTCCGGAGCCTTCATTGCGTTGTTTGCGATGTCGCGCGCATCTTCGAGCAACTCGGCCACCTGCCCTGCCACTGGGTCAAGTCGCTTGCGAACAATGGCAGCCACAGTCGCCTTTTGCGACGGGTCATCCCACAGCGCATGCTGCAGGATTTCTGCGTCTTCCTCCAGGACAATGTGGTCGCGTCCAGCAAGCACCGCCCGGGCAGGAAGCAGGCGCTTTGCAACCTGCACCCAACGGCGGTCTGAGAGGAAAATCCCTTCCTGCGCCAGATCGGCTCGAAGTGTTACCAGCGCGTCCGCGACGGATTGGTCAATCCGAACTTGCTCGGCCATCTGCTGCAATAGGTCCAGCTCCGCCAAGGTAATTGGAGCGGGAGGCTGCATCGGCGTCTGCATCAGCATCGCCGCAAAGTTCCCATCATCCTTGACGTAGCCTGGCTCGTATCGCAGCATGAACCGGTCGAACACGGCCTGGAGTTCCTCTTCCTGCGGATACTCATTGGAAGTTCCAATGAGCGTCTTCAGGGGAGACGCCTCTTGCCGTGTGCCGTTGTAAAACACCCGCTCGTTAATCAGCGTGAGCAAGGCGTTCAGGATCGCGCTGTTGGCCTTGAAAATCTCGTCGAGATAGGCCACATGCGCCGTGGGCAGCTTGCCGTGCGTGATTCGTTCGTACTGGCCAGCCTTCAGCTTTGCCAGATCGTAGGGGCCAAACAACTCTTCCGGCGTGCTGAACTTGGTGAGCAGCCACTGGAAATAGTTGCACCCCTCGATCAATTGCGACAACGCCACCGTGATCGCGCTTTTCGCCGTCCCGGGCGGGCCGATAAGAAGCACGTGAACATTGGCGACCAGGGCCGTGATGAGCCCATCCACAACATCCTCGCGTTCTTTGAACTGCCCCTGCAGGTACGTCCGAATGTCGTTCAGTTTTTGAATGGCGTTCATGTTCATCAGAAATCTCCTTTCGCCCCCGTGCTGTGCCGGGGGCTAAGATTGGTTAGCCCCGCACAGCCGGGGGAAAAGGAGTTACAGCTTTTCGATCAAGGACATCATCTGCTGTTCGAGCAGGTCAACGTCCGTTTCCAGGGTTCCGATGCTCTCTTTCAGGATCTCCTGATAGAGAGTCACTTCCTGCCGGATCTGTTTCGCCCGCTCAAGCAACGTCTGGATGGTGTCCTCCGTAACCACGTCTGCTTTTAGCGTGGCCCGAATTTCGTTCAGGATTGTCTCGGCCTTGTTGGTCACGACGTCCCGAACCATGTCCCGGGCCTCTTCCGTGTTCTCAACCGGTAGGTGGTATGCCTTGCATCCAGCCAGGCGGTTGATGAACGCGATGAGTTGGAATAGCAGCTCCTCGTTCTGGCGGGGAATCAGGTAAACTCCTCCCGATTCCTTGAGCGCGGTGGCCGACAAGTCGTTCAGAACCGCGTATACGGCCCGACGCTTGGCCCCGTCATCATACGTGGTGAGGAACAGCTCGTAGTTTTTGCGGAAGGTGTTTACCGCGTCCACGATGAACGGCTCGTCCCTCACGATCTCCACATCCACGGTCTTGTAGTTGTGATCGAACCGCAATAGGGCGGCCTTCGGATCGTAGGTCAGCCGGTGTCCGCTGGTATCCCGGATTTCCACGACAAGGTGACGGACCACCTCGTCGCGGTTGTGCCAGACGTCGCGAACTAAAAGCTCGATGCGCCGATCACCGTCCAGAGTAGCGCGTCCTTCGATGGACTTGCTCGCCCGCCGGTACGCGTCCACGGCCCGAATGGGCGGGAGCTTGTATTGGTCAGGCAAACCTGATTCCATGAACGCTCGTGCCATCGTAACCTGATCGGTGTAGGTTTCTCCAATCTTGTACCAGAACAATTGGCCGATGCGACCTTCGTTCTGGTTCGTGTTCGCAACGAGGTTCTCCAGTGGCAACACTGTTGAATTCCTCCTTTTTGTTTCGTTTCAGTGGTCTCAGGTCTCAGAGCAATCCTCTTGCCTTGAGACTGACGAACCTGCCTTCGTCTCCGATGACAATGTGGTCCAACACATCAATGCCGAGGATTTTCCCTGCTTCAACCAGTCGGCGTGTCACTGCTTCGTCCTCTGGGCTTGGCTCAGGGTCACCGCTCGGATGATTGTGTCCCACAATCACCGACGAGGCATTGCTCAGAATTGCGGGCTTAAATACTTCCCGTGGATGCACGATGGACGCGTCAAGTATCCCGAGACTAACGGTGTGGATCGCGTTGACGTTGTGCTTGGTCGATAAGACCATCACCACGAACATCTCACGGTCCGCGTTGCCGATGTAATCCCGAAAGATGTTTGCCGCGTCTTCGGCGCATCGGATTCGCCGCGAACCTTCGTATTTCAACGTCCGCTCTTTCACAAGTTCCACTCGTACGACGGTGATTGATGACATGTTGCAATCCCTCCAAGCTCCACCCGGCTGCACCGGGTGGAGAGAATTTACCCGGTGCAGCGGGTTGGCTCAGAGTGTCAGCTTGCAGCGCGTTCCGTTGGCTCGACTTGTGCGCGCAGGAATGGAGCAATCAGACCGAGGCCGCCGTCCCCCACTGGTTTGACCGTAAATGGTTGGTTTGGCCCGTCCAATCCCACCTCAACCTGCTTTACACCGTCGAAGGAACGGAGCAAGCCGATCCAGTAGTTGATGTTGCACAGGAGCGATAGCTCACTCGTAATCGTGCTGCTGACCACATCCACGTCGTGCTTCGCAGTACCGTACTGCGCCGATGTGGCTGACACAACAACGCGATCAGCGAAGAAGGTGAACTCCGCCCGTTGGTGTTCAGTCTCGGAAAGGATTGATACCCGTTCGCAGGCCTCCAGCAAAGTCGCCCGGTCGATGATCACAGCCCCACTTTGGCTTTGCGGAATGATGCGGGATACATCCGGGTAACCCGTGCTCAATCCGCGAATGACCATGCGGTATGCGTCATCTCCCCAGGAGACCGTGCACGACGATGATCCGATAGATACCGTTACCTCTTCGTCATCGTCATGCGCCGGGAGCACTGCGGCCAGTTTGTCCAGCAGTGTGGCCGGTACTGGCAGGCTCGTGTCGTCCCCGGATACTTCCTGGCACGGCACGGTGTACTGGGCCAGCCGTGTCCCATCTGTGGCCACTGCATGAAGCGTGGCCCCCGAAATGGTGAGATTCACACCTGTCAACGCCGGACGGGCTTCTCCCTTCGCTGCGGCATATGTGGTACGCCGGAGCAACCGAGACAAGTCCGGAGCGAGGATGACGGCCGTGGTTGACTCGGCCGGGTCGTCACCGTACGGCGTAAAGAGCTTCGGATCAAGTCCTGCAAGCTCATATTTGGCGTTGCCAAAGGTGACGGACGTTCTCCCTGCGGTTTGGTGCAGAGTGATCTGGCCGTTGGCTCGCTTCACAATCTCGTGCAACTCCTTTGCCGGGAGCAGGCACGTACCTGACTTTTCGATGGTGACTGGCGAGTTCGCCGCCTCCTGGAACAGTGTCCGGCGGACCGACATGTCTTCGCTGCTCGCGTAGAAGTCCACGCGGTCCTCGTCCTTGTTCGCCTGGATGAGCACATGGCGGAAAACTGCCTTTGTGGTCGAGGTTGGGACCACACGTACCAGGTCGCGCAACACCTTTTCCAGTTCGGTGTTGTTGAAGCTCACTTTCATCGTTCAATCGCTCCTTTGTCGTTCGATTCGTTTGACCGAAAAAGGTCAACGAAAAACCAGCCGATTCCACAGAGGCTCCGCTTTCGTGGGGACCTCCAGGACATCGCCTGGTTTTAGTTGCATGGCATCGCGGATGTGGTTGTGCTGAACGATAGCATCCACCACGTACCGCGTGTCCGCCGGGCATTGTGTCTCAGCGATGGACCAAACCGTTTGCCCTGGGTTAACCACGACCTGTTTCCACCCTGTTAGTTCAGGTGGTAGAAGCCGCAGGACTAGGATCGTTTCGATCCCCGCGAGAAGCAGCCCAATTCCGGCGTATCGTTTGATTCGCATTGCCATCCCCCCGTGGGTGTCGTTCACCCACGGGACCCGCCGCCCGAGGGTGATGAGTAACCCCCGTATGGCGGGTGGGGTTGTACAACTTACTGGCGCTTACGCCGCACTGCTACAGTGGACTCCCATTCATCCGCGGAGTACACCGTGATGATCGTGTTGGGCTTAGCCAGCACGACGTGCACCGGCTTTCCGTTGACATCCCCGCGTTTCATGACGCGGGTTCCGTTCTCTTGTACGGTCACGCCGACCTGGGCGATCTGCTCGACCGCTTCAACGGGTAACCGGCGTTCGAGAATGCGCCGCACGGCGTGCCCGTCAAACACGGGCTTGCACATGGTTTTCAGTTTCATGGTGTCACACCTTCCATTCGTCGATGTCCTCTCGGCGTGCGGTAAGCACATCCGGCAGAGTTCCATCGACGTAGTGTTTGAGAATCTGGTCAAGCACGTACCCGTCGTCGTCCGACGCGAAGAACGCAGGAATCTTAAACATCCATTACGCCCCCTGCGCCTGTGCGACGTCAGATACGATTTCAACCTGCAACGGACTGTCCGCCACATACGCGGCGATAACCTGACCGCCAAACGTCTCGTCGAAAAGTCGCTGCACGGATTCGGCGTTGTCCACGTACACCGGCATCGGCTCACCCTTTGCCTGTGCGAGGACGCGGCCGATCTCAAGATCGCAACGCACCTTCTCCGAAAACGACAGCAGCCGGTACGGCCGGCCCTTCCACTCAATGCGGAAGGTCTCGCGGATCTCGCCAGTTTCCTTGTTCGCGTCCGTCAAGTGAATGCGGACGTGCTCGAAAAGGCCGTTGAGCTTATCGTGCTGGGCGCGCAGATACTCGAACCGGAACTCCTGCAAGGCCTTCAGCTTGCGCTGCAAGCCATCCAGGCGCTGACGCTCCGATTCGATCTCGACGCGGACCTGCTCGATGTTCGCCCGGGCCTGCTCGTAGAGCCTGACGTTTGTGGCGTAAGCAACTTCGAGGAAGTGCTCATCTTGCAAACGCTTCTCGACGTCCTGCACGAACCGAACAAGCTCAGGGTTGGGAGCATCTTGTTGCGGAAGCGCCTCAAGCTGCTCAATCTCCGCCTTCACCTGGTAGCCTTGCTGAAGCACTTCGGCCAGTTCTTCTTCAACCGCCTTGCGCTTCTTGGCTACCTTCTGACGGATTTGCTCCGCTTTGTCCGGCGGTAACGGTTGTCCGCACGTGTGACAGTGGGTGTCCACTTGCGGGAGGCTGTCTCGAAGCGCACGGTATGTCCTCCCGAGCGACTCGCGCCGCTCACGCAACTCCTTCAAGCGCTGTTGCCGATGTTCGGCTTCCGTCTCGCGCTTGATGAGATCGCGCTTGGCCGCCTCGTACCGCTGGCGTTCCTCGTCCGTGACTTGGCTGACAAAAGGCTTCGGTACTCCCTTCTCAATGGCCGCTAGGTACACACTACGCTGCCCTTCCAAGCGCATCACGTTGTCCTCGCAGGCCTTGATCTCCTGTCGGAGCCGCTGGGCGGCGTAATCGACGGAATCCAGGCCCATGACGAAGTGGTCGTTGGCCAGCAGCGCCGCGTTGTCCGGGCTCATCCGGGCAAGAACCTCGTCTTTTGTCACGTCAGGAACACAGCGGGATAGAACGGTCTTGGCGTCCTTCGGCTCCAGGCTGCTGAAATAGCCCGGAAAGAAGATCGAGAGGAACTCCTGGACCGTCCCGAACCAACCTTCGATTTGGCCGGGGTTTGGCTTCTTTCCGTTTACCAGCTGCACCGAGCCCTTACTTCCGACCCTTGTGCGTGAGATGGTGACCGGGCGTTTGTGGCTTTTGAGGAGGAATGTTGCGGTGACCGCCATGCTTTTGGCACCCAGGCGCATGAGGCTTTCGTCCTGCTTGGCCTTGCCGTAGATGTTGGTGCCCCACAGGCACCACACGACCGCTTCGGCCAGCGTGGACTTGCCCGCGCCGTTGTGCCCGTGCACGGTGGTTACGTCGCCGAAGGTGAACTCGGCGCGTTCAAAGCATCGGAAGTTCTCCAATACCAACGATTGGAGTTTCATGTGGTATCCCTCCCGTGGGTTGTGTTTTGAACACAAGCCCACGGTCGATGCCGGGGCTTGTGTACAACAGGCCCCGCGCATCGTGCGGGATATTATGAGGATGATGTTACTTGTGGCCAGGCTCCCCAAAGATGTAGTCCAGGAGCTTCTTTTCTGGGTCATCATTGGGGTCATACGTTTGTGTAGTGACGTCGTTTCCGGTTATCCGTTGCAGAATGGCTTGCCTGTCTATCGAGTTGAAATCGACGGTGACATACGGCTTGGCGTAGTCGGCAATGCCATCTGCGATTTCCTCTGCAATCGCGAAGGAATTCAACGGATATCGGATCTGACCCTCGTCTGTTACCAAGATCGGCAGATTCACGAACTTGACGCCGTTGATCGTTGCGTTGACCATAAGCACCCTCTTTTCCATGAGGACCACCCCTTCATGACCATTGTATCCTGGTCAACGTCGGGGAGGCTTCAAAATTTGACATTGATTCTGGCGACCTCGACATCTAGTCCATGACGGTCAACCACCATGTCCAATTCCACCAGCAGTTTAACCGTGCGGAAAGGATATTCCGCAAAGCTGAGCACGTACTTGGTGCCCTTGCGGTCAACCGCTCTGATTGTATGAATTGGAACATCATTGATAATCCGCATAACGACTTTCGATGAGATGCCGTATCGGTTCATCACCTTTTTGTTCCGCGGATGAATCGGTACTTCCTCATCAGAAATGGTCAGTTTGCGCTGGAGCATTACCTTGATGAGTGGTAAATCCTTCCTTGTTAAGCGATTCATGCATGCGCCCTAAGTCCAACACCGACGAGAGGGTCCCCCCTCTCGCGTGTTGAACGAGAGGGGCCTGTCCCCCTTTCCTGGTGTCGTTAAAAGGGCAGGTCGTCGTCCGAGATGTCTGGAACGAGGTCGCCTGCGAACGGGTCGTCATCCGCAAACGGATCGTCCTCGAATCGGTTGGCCGGTGGTGCCGGTTTGGCTGGCGCAGGCTTGCTCTTCTGAGCGTCTGCAGCCGGCGCGGTCTTGCCGTTTCCGTCTGCCCGATCCAAGAACCGAACAGACTCGGCAATGACTTCCGCTACGCGCACCTTGTGCCCATCCCGGTTCTCATACGTCCTGATCTGCAATCGCCCGTCCACTGCGGCCATGCGTCCCTTGTGCAGATACTGGGCGCACAACTCGCCAAGCTTCTGCCAGACGACGATGTTGATGAAATCCGTCTCGCGTTCTCCGGACTGATTCGGTCTTGGCCTGTCCACCGCCAGGGTGAATGTCGCCACGGCCGTACCGGAGTTGGTGTAACGCAATTCCGGGTCAGCCGTAAGACGGCCGATCAGGATCACGCGGTTAAGCACGACCCCATCTCCTTTCAGGACACGATCGCGAAATCGACGAGTTCCGTGCGGTTTCTCCACTTCTCAGATGGAGCCGTACGGAACCGGATCGCGGTGCCTGCTTTGATACGTTTCAGCTGGTGGACCAACTTAGGCTCATCCGTGAGGACTTCCACCAGTTCGCCGGCCAACGTGGCCAATTCAGCTCGGGCGACTTCCTTGTTGGACTTGTTGCGCTTGACCTCCACCTTCGCCACCGCCGCCACGTCACCGGCGTCCGTCATGTCCTCGACGTCCGGCTGTGGCTCGGGCTCAGAGATGTCAACATCGACGGCCACGTCCGTGTCCGAGACCATGCTGGCGTCGGTGTACAGGTCCTCCGGTAACTCGTCTTGCGGAATCGGCTCGACGAGCGGCGTCCCCGTGGTGAGCAGCGGCGTCTGACGCAGGAAGTCGGTCAGCTTCAGGTCCTGGATTGCAAGCTCCAGAACGTACACCGTCTTCGCGAAGCCGTCCGGGTTGACCACCTTCGGTACAATCCGCAGCTTGAGCGGAATCATGGCGATCCGCCCGCCCGTCAAGGCGCGAATCATCTGGATGGAGCCGTTGAGGTTTGAGGTAGTGTGATAGCTCGACGTATCGATCTGCCACACTCCGATGCCCGGAACGTCAGGCAGAAAAAATTGCAGCCGACCAATTTCCTTGCACTTTCCTTGCTGGTAGATCGGGCAATCCTTGTACAGACACTGAATCTGTACACGGCCACCCTGACCGTCCGAACGTGAAGCCGTCTCCCCATCACCCTTGCAAAACAGCTTGTACTTTCCGCCTCCCCCCTGGTACGCGGCCAGGTACTGCGGAAAGAACTGCTCCGGGTCGTTAGTGGGAAACGCCACCGTGATTTCTTGTGGCTTGTCTCCATAGACGGAATGAAAAGCAGCCGCAGCAGCCTCAGAGGTGGACTCGTCAGGCTTGACCACGAAGTAGTCGACAGCCTTGGGATACTCCTTGCCCTCGTTGTTGGTCGTACGAATCCCCAAGTGAATCTTTCCAACCCTGGGGACACGCGGAACATCGCACCAGCCTTTGATAGGCACGGTGATTCCTCCTTCGCTTAGCTGACCGCTCCCTCACATACAGGTTCTGCGCGGGTATGGTCAGCTTGGATTTCGTTTTCTCCTTCCGCGAGCAGCCTCATCAGTCGCTCGGTTTGCTCGCGCTTGAATTTTTTATGCGACTGCCACTCACGCCAGATCCAGTCCAGCTCAGCCTTACGGCGACGTTGCCAATCAAGGGCATTCACCCCTGCTGGCGGAATTCGCCGCGGCGTTCTCAGCGTGAAACCGAGTTCCGCGAGTTGAGCTTTGGTCAGACGTTCAGCCGGGTGCAACAGACGCTTGGAACGGCCGTCCTGCGGGTACAGTTCCGCTTTCGCCGCCTCGAAGTCAATGCCTCGAAGCCACGCATGGAACGCGACCGCTCCGCCTTTTGCCCCGCACTTGTGGCAGTAGAACGTGTCCTTGACTGCGGACACGTACAGATGAAAGTCTCGGCCCTGATCTCCGCACACCGGGCAATGGGCCTTGTACTGGCCAGGGCGGGACGTCTTGTACAGCACGAGCTGGTTGCGTTGAGCAACTTCCTCGATGCCGATCACGACGGCACCCCTCCCTTCGCAGTTTTGTCTTGTGTGGTTTCATGCGCCTGGACGCGCTGGTCAGAAGACCGTTCGATCCTCCTTTCGCTTGGTTTCCGCGCCAACGAAAAAAGCCACGGAAACACAAATACGACTCGCTTGTCCATGGTGGACAAACCAGTCTTGTTCGTGTCTCCGTGGCGTGCACGGTTGCACCGTGGTACACGGTGCGTCTATGAAGTTAAACGTCCGACAAGCACACTACGGCTGTCGTCCGTTGGCGCTACTCCACGATTTCTTCCCGGTTTCTTCGCTTTCGCTACTCCACCGGTACTCCATCGCTTCTTCGCGCTTGGAAGAATGGCCAATACGGCCTCCGCGACGGTTTCGCGGTTCATTGGACGCGCTCCATGCACACGACATACGCATGGTCGGTACGCATCCGAATCAAACGCCGGACATTGTTGACGCTGGCCCCTACGCGTCTCACCGGACTCACCCTGCCGTACAAGCTCTGTCACGCGTCTACCCGGTGCAGTCAGGTTGTACGGGGACATCCAAATGGATGTCAGCGGGCTCTCCCAAACCATTAGGCACGGCGCTTTCTCAGGGGTGCGCTGGAGGGAACTCCGCTACTCCATGACTTCTTCCCGTTCCCGGTACTCCGTCACTTCTTCGCGGATTCCTGACAACAAGGCGGGAGATACGTTTTATCCCTGTTGCCTCCACCCACGTGCCCCGCTCGATAAAAGCGGAACCCTTACGGGCTTTTCTATGGGGAATTGACTACGCTATCATTTTGAATTGCCTGTGATAGATTGTCAAGACCCAAAAAGGCCCCGCTGGCAGCGGGGCTCATAATACAGTTCTGATTCGGTATCAGACAAAGGTGCCGAAGAATTCCCGTTCGTCGTGGCCTTTGATCTCGACCATCACTTCTTGGCCGATGTGCAACAACCGGAACATTGTCGGCGTGAAGATACGGACCCGTACGCCCGGACGAATCTCGCCCTTGAACATGTTGTTGTGCACGTTTGTGATCTTCACGCGCACGCGGCTGCCTCTGGAGATCCGGTCTTTTAATTCGGCGAACGGATTGGGCAGCAGAGCCCGGCGCGAAACCACCAGCCCAGCTTCCCTCTTGTCAATGACTTCGACATCGAATCCTTCACCGATTTCACCAGTCTTCGAGGTATCCCAGTCGTACCACAGACGCGGCATCAGGGCTGGATACCCGGCCACGTTCAGACGATATCCACCCCGGGTGATGCCTTGGATGACACCGAAGGCATGTTGCCCCTTGACTGCACGGCGCGCGTTGATCTCCTGCAATCGTTCGAGGGCCTTTTTCCGATTCAGAATCAGAACCGGATTGGCTTCATCCTCGAAGTCGTAATCCTCGACAACGGCAGAAATCCAGTGATTTAGGAGTCGCTCTGGATTTTCCCGTTCACCAAGGCTTGAGAACTCGGGATCGACCGGCAACATCGTTTTCGCAGAACCGATGTCCCCGATGAGAAAGGTCTTGCGCAGTCCCTTCCATTGCACGGTCTGAGTACCGAACAGCTTGTAGTGTGCAATTGCTCCACTTCGCTTCCAAGTTCGAGCGATGGCAGGCAGCTGTTCCCTCGTGATCTCTTCCGGATTGCCTATTCTGGCTCCCTCGGCCAACGTGTTGAGATACACCACGTGATCCATGCATTCAACCTCCGATTCTCTGAATGTACACTTAAACCTTACCATTCGTTCTCTGTATAAATGCGCCATCTTTGCGCCAACAAATTGTGATCCGGCACCGGGGTCCCCCGGCTTTATCTGTTGTGTGGGTTACCTCATCGGTTCTTGCGCTCGAACCCGCACTTTGGACAGCGCCACTTGCGCAGGTCCGAAGTAAGTTCGAGATTAGCGGCCTCGCACTGCGGGCACAGTTTTGGTTGCCTGCGTTGGCGCAGGTCAATCCGGATCACGTTGGGGGAACCGCTGTGCCCGTCTTGCGCCGGCGAATCATCCGGGCTTGGATTCCGCACTGCGTCTGCGGTCTGCTCTTGGTTATCCGGCGGATTGACAGACACGTTCTCGAGTTCGACTGCCGACGATCCGACTTTGATTTCGTCCTGTGAAAGTGCTTCAGGCTGAAGGCCAACAGTCTCGTTCGTCTCTTGCGTGACTGCCGCTTCCGCCACTTCGACCGTGCGTAACTGGGCGATTGGGATCACAGCGTTCGGGTCGGCAGTCGGAAGCACATGCTTGGACGGTGTGGTCACAGCTGTCGTGGGTCGTGTGTTGTTCTGGCTGACCTCAGTGGATATTGCACCAGCGCCTTGTACCTCGTTGGGTCCGGCCATCTGCGCGTTTTCCGCCTGCCCCGCATCGTGTCCGCGCGCAAACCATCTCTGTGCCGATTTGAGCATGTCCGACAAACCTGGCTGTCCAGTGTCCTTGCCCACATCAAAAAACCCGCGACGTTCGTTCACCCACTCGTCTGCAAATGACGTGATACCTACACACGGAACCTGCACCTGGTTGTCAACGGTCATCGCAAAGATCGCCTCGTCCTTACTCAGCCCGTAGGCGATGTCCTCCAAGCGGTAACGCGGGTCTATGGTCTCCTGGGTGCTCACGCGACGGTCGAGCATACGGTTGTCGAACCAGAACCAGCTCAGCTTGTTCTCTGAGACGGTTTCCCGGATGTTTTTCACCGAACCCAGCGAGTGTTCGAGGAACCGGGCATCATCCGGGGACGGGGCCGGGAAGTACACCTTGTTCCGGCAGCTCCCCTCCACCACGTCCATGAACTTCTTGCTCACGTCGAGCAGCTGGGCCCTGGCCTGAATCGCGAGCATCATCCCAACCCGGTACTTGCGCGCTTGGGAGAACATCTCTGTGAACGACTCGGTGCCATACACGGCGAACTCGTCCACGTACAGATACACCGGGCGGCGCGTGTCCTCCGTCCCGCCCCGCTCCAGGCTGTACATCTTGAGCGTGACGAGAAACAGTTTCCCGAACAGCTTGCCGGCCGGCCGGTTTCCGGTGACCACAACCATGAGACGACCTCTTTGTTCCCGTCCGGCTTCGAGGAAGGCCTTAAAGTCGAACGGCGGCAGGCTATCTGTGCTGAACACTTCCCGCAGACGGGGGTTGGTGGCCAACTCGTTGACGACGATCTTGAGGCCTTTCGTGATGGTTTCTAGTTTCTCCATCTGTTGAGCTGTGCGGGTGTCCATCAGAAATGAACGAGCGGCGGACAGTACCATGCTTCGATTACGGTGGTTGAGCGCCTGAAAACGAGCCTCGATTTCCGGGCGTTCATGCTCCCACATGCCCGTAATCTCGTCCATCTCGTCTGCCTTTCGTTTCTTTTTCTGCGGAGTGCCTGCTTGTTGCCCGGCACAATCATTCACCATGCTGCATATGGCCCGGAAGTGAAGCGGGTCGGTGACAAGATCCGCGAATTGCAAAAAGTCCGCTTCCGGCCACAAGGGCACCTGGACCTGAATGACGGTGCGAACCAGGTCGTCCTGTGCGTTCTGAAAGAAACCGTCCTGCCTGCCCATTTTCTCTTGCAGAGCGGCGCGCACGTTGTCGATGATGTCCGCGATTTCACCGCCGAACGGGTTGAACGAGACCGTGCTTTTCATCGTTCCGCGCAGGTCCATGATGTCGGTGTGCACGCCGAACCGTTCCGCCATGTTGACCGCACTTTGCGCAAATCCACCGTCCGGGTCCACCACGATGACGTCCATTGGAACTCCGGACGCAATGGCTCGAATGTCCTGGTAGACGCCCTTGGTTAGAATTCGACTGGTCTTGCCGGTGCCGATACTCCCGAGCACCAGTGTGTTGATGAACCGGTCTTTCCCGTCGATGGTGATGGGTTTACCATTGTCCTTGCGGACGCCGATCTCGATCCCTACCAGCGGAAACTTGTTCGGGTCATTCCGGTACGTTTGGCGGACAGAGTACCCGGATGATGAGGAACGCAGACGTTGCAGGAGCTTGGCCCGTGTGATGGGAGACATGCTGCGGTAGATGAGATACCCGATTAACCACAACGCGGCGGCAACAAGGAACGCCGAGACCACCCACGGGTTTTCGTGCGCGAGTGGGCTGGTTGCGTTGAGATTGGGCAATGCGACCGTGGGTGACTTGCCTGATGTAAGCGGATTTACGATTCCGTTGGCTGGAACGTTGTGCGGTTGAACAGGTGTCGGCGACGGTGAACTGGAATGGAGCGTCTTATTCTGCCACGCGCTAATTATCCCGTGAAGCCTGTACACAGCTAATGCGACCATTCCAACACCGGCCAGGGTTCCGAGCATGGCTAACTGTCCAAGCGCTTGGAAAAACAACCGTTGAATCGCAAACAGTGCGGCTGCGCCCAGCAGGACCAGGACCAATGGAGTGTGCATGAAGTTGAGCCATGAAGCCGGGACCAGTTGTGGCGGCACGTCTCATCCCCTCCTTCTCGTCCGACGTTGTACATCGATCTGTAGCCAAGTGGCGATTTTGTGTCGGGCACGTTGTAGAGCGTTGTCGATTGCTTTCGTATCCCGCTGCAAATCCTTAGATATCTCCTGATACGAGTATCCCGCGATGATTCGGAGGAGAACGTCGCGCTCGAACGGGGTCAACCGCATGTCGTGGCGACTTCTTCCTTTTAACGGAAGCTTTCGACCATCTCGTGTGCTGGCAAGAAGGGTTTGAACCGTTAGCAGATGCTCTTCCGGAAGTTGGACCCGTTCGTCGGGCAGTATTTCAACCAGACAGCTGTATTCCTCTCCTCTCTTGATTGGAGCATCCAATGAAATGGCCGTGTTGAGTGGGTAGTGTTTTTGGGTTCCAGCGAGTTTCACCGTCTGTACGATCTGACGGGAGATGCACATGAACGCGAATGGTTTGAACGGCCTGCCTCTTTGGTAGGCGACGACCGCTTCGTACAAGCCAAGGCAGCCTTCTTGGTACAGATCCTCTGCCGTTGCGCCCCTGGCAAAATAACAACCGGCCTTCCACCGTATGAAATTGGCGAATCTGGACAATAGGGTTTCAAATGCCTGTTGGTTTCCCCGTTTCGACAGGGAGGCCAGTTCCTCATCGGTCATGCGGTCGTAAATACTGGTGTGTTCACTGATTGGAATTGCCATTTCCGTCGTCGCCTCGTTTGGTTCAGATAATCGCAAGGGCGGCAAACCCAAAGAGAGCCAGTCCTCCAACCATGTAATCGACGGCACCGCCTGTTTGAATCAACCGAACACCAAAACGCTGTCCCCAAGGCCACAACAGCGGTACTCCGCCAGCAATGGCGTCCGCGGCCAGGTGCAGGACGTACCCCATGATAAGTCCAGGCGCTACCATGCCAATGTGCAGGGTGTCGAGTAAGTGGACACACATGTTCATCCCAGCCGCAAAGAGACCAACTCCGATCAGGCTGTGGGTGAACGTACGATGTTTGCTGAAAGCGGCCCCGATCATCCAGACGGCAAGAAGAACCGCCGCTTCGAGCGGGATCTGCTTGTGCCACCCCAAATACAAAAGACCAGCCGCTATTACGCCGAGGCCCAAGATGCGCGTGGTGTTTTTCGCAGCTCCGAACAGCACGGTCAGGAGTATTGCCAAACCCCAGGCCGTCAGTGAAGTCGCGTGATGGAGCAAGACGATCAAGACTGCTGTGATTACCAACACCGGCAATCCGAAGAATACTTCGATTTTGCGTGCCATGAGTGCATCAGGCTGATCCAGATCGGGCACAATTGCACCCACCATTGACGCGCCAACAAAAACCGCTTGCGCGACGACCACGTGCGGGATGGTATTCCAATTGCTGTCGAGCAGCTGCCGCATAGTTTCCCAGTGCGAATGGAGAATGAGCGGTGTGGCCGCGACCGCCCCAACCGCGCCGATTCCCATGTGCGTACGTCCTAACATGCGTTTGCCCCCTTTCGTGATTTAACGTAGCACCTGTTTCAGGGGCGCGTTGGTCGCTTTGGAAATGACTTTTAAGAGGAGATTAGCACGGACAGTGGGGGAAATTGCGCCATGTTTGTGCCAACATTGACGCTTGGACACGGAGATAGTTTGCGGAACATGTTTGCATTCGCGTATGTTGTGGTACAATGTGCATAGAATAAAAGGCGGAAGAGGGATTCACCCTCTTCCGCGTGGGTATGAGTGGGGACCCCGTTTGGTTTGGCGGCCTGTGGGGTCCTTTCTCATTGCCCACACCAGGTACGCCACCGCACGAATCACGGCAGCGATCCCCAGCAGGGCGAGAAACACACTCATCCCGTTCACCCCCTTTCGTCAGGGAGTGGACGCGGAGAAGGTTTCCCCTCTCCCACTGGTCATTCTATCATGTCGCGAGTTGGCAATGGGTTAGAGGTATGCACATAGAATAACAAGTGGAAGAGGACCGCTCCCTCTTCCCAGCGTGTACGGGACCCCTCAGTCATACGACTGCCGGGTCCTTTCTCATTGTCCCAGGTCGATCCCTGTTCGCAGTTTTGGAGGCAGTTGCCGCCAATGTGCCTGGACTAGCTCCTCAGCCACTTGAGCTTCCCGTAGTGCCTCTTCGGCCTGCTCATATTCGGCAATGAACGGGTCGTCGAATCGCTGTTGAGCGGCCGTGAGTGCTTTTTCGAGCGTGCGCACGGTGCGATACAAGAGGGCAACGTCTGCGAGGGTCTGCCGGATCAGCAATTCCTCCGGAGACAACCGGGGTGCGGACTTGAGCTGGTTGTTCCGCTGTTCCCTCAGATGCGCTCGGATCTTCTCGATGGTGGCCCGAGCTATGTCATCCGCTGCCGTGGGCATGCTTAATCCACCTCTCAAAGCCAATGTCAATAGCGACAATAGAAAGCCACAAGTTACAGCCGAAATCACCAGTGAGAATTACACGGAGAAAACTGATGTCTATTAGACAAGTGCCCATGACTTGTCAAACGTACTTGCTAAATCTATCAGGCTTCCTGCACATGCCGCGACTGGGCATACGAGCGAAAACGCTCGATACGCTGTGACAACCACAATTTTCCCTTATCAGTTTCCAACACCTGTCTCCATGCTGTGGCATTGAAATTCTTGCACAGCGTCCGTACCCGTTTACGGGCGAAGGCTCGGGCCAGGGCGTCCGAAGCCATCCCTCGCGTCCAAGTGTCGTCGTACTGAATGCGGTACTTGTCCAGCACGTATTTCTGCCGCGTCGACATCGGAGCGTTGCGCCAGTCGGCTTCTTTCTCGATGAGCTTGGATTCGAGCAGCTGGAGAAACCCTTCCGCGATCCCTTGGGCGTATTCAAGGGGCAGGGACCTGTCGTGCAGGGGCATGAATTTCTCGTTGTTGAGTTCGAGCACGGGCCAGTATTCGTCGCCATCCCGATACAGGTACGCCCAGCGGGAGTCTTCGAAGCAAATAGCGAAATTGTCCTGGACCTGTTGCCAACGGTAACGGCTTCGGTTGGCGAAAAGGTTGATCGCCTGGGCAACCTGGGCAGCTTTCTCCTGCTTCTGCGCGATCCGTGAAAGCCACTCAATCACCGTCTCGCCCTGCTCCATAGGTAGATCATCTTCTGCTTGCTCATCTTTCCCGGCTGGAAGGCTAACAGTTTTTAACCGTTCCTTTCGTTGAGTGCGCATCAGCCGGGCAAAGGTTTGCAGGGACTTGTCCTCGGTCGCACCGGTCAGGTCCAGTACGAGTGCGTCGGTTTTGTTCGGGTGCAAACGCAGTGCGCGCCCGACCATCTGCACGTACAGCGCTTGGGAGCGCGTGGGCCGGGCGATGACCACCGCGTCCACATCCGGTTGGTCGTATCCCTCGGTCAGGATTTGGCAGTTGACTAACAAACGCATCTTGTTTTCAGAAAATGCCCGCAGAATGGCCGCCCGGTCTTCCGCCTTCATGGAACCGTCCACCGCGGCGCAAGCGATCCCACGTGTCCGAAACCGCTCGGCCAAGGCGTGCGCATGCTTCACGTCGACGGCAAAAACGAGCGCCTTGCGGCCTGGGGCATACGTCAACACTGCGTCGGCAACCGCGTCCAGCGCTTCCTCGATGTTCATGGCGTACGACAGATCCTTGGCGTTGTAGTCCCCGCCAACAGTTCGAATGGAACCAAGATTCAGTCCTGGGACTTCAACCTTGATTCCGCGTACGTCTGACAGATACCCATCCATGATCATCTGCAGAATAGTGCGCTCATACGTCAGGTGCTCGAATACGTCCCCAAGCTCCGTCCGATCCGCCCTGGAAGGCGTGGCCGTGACGCCCAACAACGGTGGTCCGTCTTCGCGGAACACTCCGAGGCGTTCAAGTACTCCAAGCGCCCCCTCGGCCCGGCTGTGATGGCACTCGTCGTAGATGATGAGGCCTGGTCTTTTGATTCTTCGTCCGGCCACGAGTGTTTGAGTAGAGGCAATCAAGACTTCTCCAAGCTGGTCGTTGCGGCCAGCCTGGATTCGACCGATGAACACTCCGGGCCAGACGTACTGGATCTTTTGTTCGGCCTGGTCCAGGAGTTCTGTGCGGTGCGCTATCACAAGAATCGGACAAGTGTTATCGATCTCGTGGTAAAAACGCCGCGCGATTGCGCCGAACACCACTGTTTTTCCGGCACCTGTTGGCAGTACGATCAATTGCCTGCGATGCTCGGGCAAGGCGGCAAAGAAGGCCTCCACCGCCTCCTGCTGGTAAGGACGAAGTTGGATATTCATGAGTAATCACCTCCCTCTCTACGTTCGACTCCATCACCTGCGGCGCCGCATCGCATACCAGGAAACAGCCGCCAAAGCGATGATCACGACGAGCATGAACGGGAGGTGGCGGATCAACTGATACCCTATGCCCCAGCCCATCCCGTGAACAATGGATCGCCCGAGTTCATGTCCCATATTGGAGTATGCGTGGTGGTATGCTGTGTGGTTGTAATGCACTGCTAATTCACCCTTCTGGTATGTCACTCTGCTGGCAGCGCCGGCTTAACCCCGTATTGCGTGTCTTGTTCGCATCTATGTTCTCTATGCGCTGCCAGCACAGGGACATCCCTGTGCAATCAGGACCGGACGACTTCTTTCAGGCCAGACCCCGCCTTGAATGTCGGCACCCGGCGTTTCGGCACCTGAATGGTCTCGCCGGTAATCGGGTTGCGAGCGGTCCGTTCGGCTCGTTCTTTCGCCTCAAACGTACCGAACCCGGTGATCTGGACCTTCTCGCCGGCTTCCAAGGCCTGCTCGATGGCCCCGAACACCGCGCCGACAACCGCCTCGGACTGCTTCTGAGACAATCCTGTCTGCCGTGCAACCTTTTGAACCAGTTCCGACTTGTTCATGAGCTAACCTCCTAAGTGGAATTTCACTACGATTCCAACCTACCATGTCTGAATCCAGCGCGTTTGCAACTTTAGAGCAAAATTTCAATCCCTCCTTTCCATTCTTCGCTTCAAGTCCGCGGTCATAACACGGAACCGCTTGTTCATGGCTACAATCGCTAGAATAACGAGACCGCATACCGCACCTGCCAACACGTCTCTCACCACCTTTGTCCAGGAACAAGTGAAAGTTAACATCTCCATAGAGAATTACACGGAACAAGGACTTGTCTAACGCACTTGTTTATGCCTGAAGTGCCTTCACAAACCGGGACAACTGCCGTTCTTTGTCGCCGTACTGTTTTGCCGCCAACAGATACAGGTTTTCCTTTGCCCTCGTGATGGCCACGTAACACAGGCGAGTCTCTTCACGCAAAGATTCGCCTGCCCGTGATTTTTTGTGCGGAAGCAAGCCTTCGGCGAGGCCCGCCACAAACACCGTCGTCCACTCCAGTCCCTTACTCTTGTGAATGGTCATCAGCTGCACCGCGTCGTCCTTGGGCTCCTTGGACTTCTCGATGATCCAGTCCACGAACCGGAGAAACTCAGGAATGGTCCTGTATCGCGAGGCTGACGCGATGAGCGCGTCCACCCACTTGATCGGCTCATCCTCGTCCTGCTGGCGGATTAGCCCCTTTTGGGTTTGGACCAGCCACTGAATGGCCTTTCCTGGATTAGGGATCTTCTTCAAAGACTCGATTGTGTGCACAAACGAACGGCATTTCTCGTGTTGCACCACGGCTTCCCAGCCGGCTTGCTGGACTTCTCTTACGACGGAAATGGGGATGAATCGCTTGGGCCGATTCAGCAGATGCCCCCACACAGACGGATCGGACGTGTCCTGCGTGGTACGCAGGTAGTCCAGGATCACCTGCACATCGCGGTGCTCGTAGAAGTGCGTGTCTCCTACGACATGGTAGGGTATGCCCCGTTCCGCCAGGGCCTCCTCGTACACCCGGGACTGGATGTTGGTCCGGTACAACACGGCGTATTCGTGCCACGGTACGTCAGGATGACGTTTGCGCATGCGCTCAATCTCTTCAGCGACAAACCGCGCTTCTTCCACGTCTGTTTCGACCGTGATCACCTGGGTCACCGCGTCGTCCGGCATCTCCCGGTTCGCAACCACTCGCTTTTGCACCTGGTGGCCGCGGTTCAGTTGAATGACGCGGTTGCCCAGTTCGACGATGAGATCATGTGAACGGTAATTAACCGTCAAAAACACCTTTTTCGCCTGCGGGAACTGCCGCATGAACTCTGCAATGAGACCTGGCCTTGCCCCGCGAAAACCGTAGATTGATTGCCAGTCGTCCCCCACCACGAACAGGTTTTTTGTGCGCTTGACGAGTTCAAGGAGAAACAGCCACTGGGCCGTATTCGTGTCCTGGAACTCGTCCACGAGCACGTAATCCCAGCGATTCCGCCATTGCGTTGCAAACTTATTGTCGGACCGGAACAGCCTGATCGCGTGCATGAGCAGGTCTTCAAAGTCAAGCTGCTTGCGTTCTGCCTTGAGAGCCTCATAAGCCGCGTAGACCTTCC